>CAYMIH010000104.1:0-1576 GCA_964390585.1 uncultured Alistipes sp. | reverse complement strand
CCGCCGACGGCGAACCGCAACTTCTGCAACAAAATAAAAACCGAGCGGCCGTCCGTCGGACACCCGCTCGCGTGCTCATCGCGTAAAATTTTACTTCGTCTCGGCGAAATATTTATAAAATAAAGGTATCGTCTCCAGCCCTTTGAAGAATTGGTCGAGCCCGTAACTCTCGTTGGGCGAATGAATGGCGTCCTCCGCGAGTCCGAACCCTATAAGCAGCGACTTGATACCCAATATGCGCTCGAATCCGCTGATGATCGGGATCGAGCCGCCCGAATAGAAAGGCAGGGGCTTTTTGCCGAAGGTGTCGGTTATCGCCTGCTCGGCCGCCTTGTAGGCGGGCATGTCGGTGGGTGCCACATAGGGCGCGCCGCCGTGCAGGAACCGCACGTCGACCTTCACGCTCGCGGGCGCTATGGCCCTGAAGTGACGCTCGAACAGCTCCGCTATCTTCTCGAAGTCCTGATTCGGCACCAGTCGCATCGATATCTTGACCGACGCTTTCGACGGGATCACCGTTTTGGTTCCTTCCTCGATGTATCCGCCCCAGATGCCGTTCACGTCCAGCGAGGGACGCACGCCCGTGCGTTCTATGGTGGTGTAGCCCTCTTCGCCCTCCACGTCGTCCACGTCGAGAGACCTCTTGTATTCATCCAAATCGAAAGGCGCCTCGTTGAACGCCTTGCGCTCGGCGGGCGTCAGTTCGCGCACGTCGTCGTAGAATCCGTCGATCGTCACGCGTCCCTTGTCGTCGACCAGCGACGCGACCAGACGCGTGAGCACATTGGCGGGATTGGCCACGGCTCCGCCGAAGAGTCCCGAGTGCAGATCCTTGTTCGGACCCGTCACCTCCACCTCCATGTACGTCAGACCGCGCAGACCGCACGTGATCGAGGGGGTATCCATCGAGATCATCGAGGTGTCCGACACCAATATTATGTCGGCCGCGAGCATCTCTTTGTTGTCGGCGCAGAACTTGTAGAGGCTCGGCGATCCGATCTCCTCCTCGCCTTCGAGCATGAATTTCACGTTGCACGGCAGCGAATCGGTCGCACACATGGCCTCGAACGCCTTGGCGTGCATGAACAGCTGCCCCTTGTCGTCATCCGCGCCGCGGCCCCAGATGCGGCCCTCCTTTATCGTCGGCTCGAACGGTTCGGTGCGCCACTCCTCGCGCGGGTCGACGGGCATCACGTCGTAATGGCCGTAAACCAGCACCGTTTTGGCCGCGGGATCGACCCTCTTTTCGGCGAATACCACTGGATTGCCGTCGGTGGGCATCACCTCGGCATGGTCGGCACCCGCTTTCACGAGCGTGGCCGCAAGCCACTCGGCACAACGCTGCATGTCGGGCTTGTGCTCCGACTGCGCGCTGATCGAGGGTATGCGCAACAACTCGAACAACTCATCGATAAAACGGTCTTTGTTGACACCTATATAATCATGTGCTTTTTTCATATACAATAAACATTAATTAACATCGCATCGGCAGTTCGCCGCCGCCCGAGTTACAAATTGCAAATCTCCTTCACTTCGCCTATGATCTTCTTCGCCAGCGCGTCGGCCTCTTCGGGCG
>CAYMIH010000103.1:0-1627 GCA_964390585.1 uncultured Alistipes sp. | reverse complement strand
TCCGAACGCAAGCCCCCCTAACCTTATTCAATTACAAACCCATTAAATTCCAATCACATGTCAAACATCATCGTAAATCCCAAGAACTACACCGGCCGTGAGCTGGAGAACATCTTCTTCCGTCCCCTGCTCACGGGCCCCACGGCCGAGGCGCTCGGCATCCGCATCCTCTACAACATGCCCATGCCCACCGTGGTGCAGATGTGGGACCACTCGACCAACGTCCTCGCTCCGTTCGACCGCAATTCGGCGTGGAGCGGCGGCAAGAAGAGCATCCACTACCAGAAGACCATCCCCATGGCCCGCGTCAAGGCCGAGAACGCCTTTTCGGCGAGCGACTACTTCTCGACCATCTTCGAGCTCATCACCAACCGCAGCGACGTGAACATGGAGGATCTGACGGGCACCGAGTTGGAGGCCGCCGAGACCGAACTGTTCCGCCGCGCCATAGCCGAGAGCATCCGCATGAACCTCTGGCTGGGCGACAAGGGCAACACCTACCAGACGGGCTACAACGCCTTCGACGGCTTGCTGAAGATCATCACCGAGCGCGTGAAGTCGGGCGATCTGAACTACTGCAAGGACAATCTCGAAGCCCAGCTGGGCGACTACTCCATCCGCCAGCTCTTCGACATGACCATCCGCAACGCCAGCCCGCGTCTACGCGGACTCTATCAGGAGGGGCAGACGGCATTCTTCGTCTCGCCCAACCTCTATTCGCTCTACGAGTCGTTCCTCGACGACAACTTCGGCGCCGCGACCTACGCCGACACGCAGTCGGGCCGCCGCGAACTCTCCTATCACGGATTCCCCGTGGTGGAGATCAACCTCGAACCGACGATCGGCAACACCTCGCTCTCGTCCGACTTCTGCATCTTCACCGACCGCCGCAACCTCGTGATGGCCGTCAACACCGCCGACAGCCCGGGTTCGGAGGTGCGCATGTGGTACAACCCCGACGAGATGGAGAACCGCCAGCGCGCCGTGTTCGCCGTGGGGTGCGAGATCCTCGACGACGATCTGGTCTACGCCTACATAAACGCATAGCGGCGTATGGCACTCCCCGATTTCTACAAACCTGCGGGCGGAGTGGTCGCGGCCGAGCTGTTTGCGGTCCGCGGCCTCGCCTCGCCCGAGGAGATGACCGAGGGGCACGGAGTGGCCGTGCCCCTTATGGACGACGGATCGTCGTACGACGAGGAACTGTCGGCTCCCGACGGGCAGGTGAGCGTGCGCCACACGCTCGCCCTCTGTTCCGACCGCAAGCTGGCCGCCGAGTGGTTCGACAGCCGTTTTCTGCGGCTCTGCGCCGCCGAGGGGGTGGCGGCCGTGGTGAAAATGGCCTCGGGCGAGAGGATCGTGGCGGGGTGGTGTCCCCGCTTCGGATTCGAACAGGCGCTGCGGCTGCAATCGCTGCGATTCCTCTCGGGCGAGCGGCCCGCCGATTCGCCGCGGGTGAAACTCATCCTCGAATGCCGCGACACTCGCTCGGCGTTCGGAGAGAACTAACAATTAAGCAACTTCTTGACGTCAAAAGGCGGCATAATCGATTGAGATGCCAATCCTCATTTACGTTCGGTGGCATGACGGACTATCTTTCATAAAACAGGCGTTACGCCTGCGACTC
>CAYMIH010000102.1:0-1903 GCA_964390585.1 uncultured Alistipes sp. | reverse complement strand
TTTACTCTATCTCCCAGTCCACGCCGTCCTTGCGGTCTTTCACGCGGATGCCTATGGCGGTCAGTCCGTCGCGGATCTTGTCCGACGCGGCCCAGTCCTTGTCGGCCTTGGCCTTTTGGCGCATGGCTAGCAGCATCTCCACCAAAGGCGTCACCATGTCGTTGCCCGCAGCGCCCGCGGCCTTCTCGTCGCGCAGTCCGAGGATGTCGAACACGTAGAGATGCACCGTGCGGCGCAGCGACTCCAGATCCTCGGCCGTAAGGCTCTGCTGTCCCTCGGCCACCTGATTTATTATGCGCACCCAATCGAACAGCGCTGAGATCACCATCGGCGAGTTCAGATCGTCGTCCATCGCCGCGCGGCAACGGTCGGCCAGCTCCCGCACGTCGACGCTCGACTGCGCCGCGGGCTTGAGCTTGCCCAGCGTCTCCACGCCCTTCATCAAGCGGTCGAGACCCTTCTCGGCAGCCTGCAACGCCTCGTTCGAGAAGTCGAGCGTCGAGCGGTAGTGCGCCTGCAACACGAAGAAACGTATGGTCATGGGCGAATATCCCTGCGTGAGCATCTTGTGGCTGCCAGTGAACATCTCCTCCAGCGTGATGAAGTTGCCCAGCGACTTGCCCATCTTCTGGCCGTTGATGGTTATCATGTTGTTGTGTACCCAATAACGTGCCGAATCGTGCCCCAGCGCGGCCGTGGCCTGCGCGATCTCGCACTCGTGGTGGGGGAACAGCAGGTCCATGCCGCCTCCGTGTATGTCGAACGTCTCGCCCAGATACTTGGTGCTCATGGCCGAGCACTCCATGTGCCACCCGGGGAAACCGTCGCTCCACGGCGAGGGCCAGCGCATGATGTGTTCGGGCGATGCCTTTTTCCACAGCGCGAAGTCGACCGAGCGGCGTTTGTCCTCCTGACCGTCCAGCGCGCGCGTGTTCTCTATTATGTCGTCCAGATTGCGGCCCGACAGTCGGCCGTAGTGGTAGTCCTTGTTGTATTTCTCCACGTCGAAGTAGACCGATCCGTTCGATGTGTAGGCGTAGCCTGCATCGAGAATGCGTTTCACGAACTCGATCTGCTCGATTATGTGGCCCGAGGCGTGCGGCTCGATCGAGGGGGTGAGCACGTTCAGCTCGTCCATGGCCCGATGGTAACGCTCGGTGTAGTAATGCGCCACCTCCATAGGCTCCAGCTGCTCCAGCCGAGCTTTCTTGGCGATCTTGTCCTCGCCCTCGTCGGCGTCGTGCTCCAGATGGCCCACGTCGGTGATGTTGCGCACGTAGCGCACCTTGTATCCCGAGGCTTTCAGATAGCGGAACAGCATGTCGAATGTGACGGCGGGACGCGCATGCCCCAGATGCGGATCTCCGTAGACCGTGGGACCGCACACGTACATCCCCACATGTTCGGGATTTATCGGCTCGAAAGCCTCCTTGCGGCGGGTAAGCGTATTATATAATACCAGTTTCGATTCCATAACCGTGAAATTTTTACAAAAATAACCATTTTTCCGCAAACGCGGCCTATCCGTCTTCGAAAATTGCGAATCCCCGATTTGCAGCTCGGGCGGAATCGCGATCGAAAAGGGCCGCGCCGAAGAATAAATTTCTATATTCGGCGTTTATTCATTACTTTTGACTTACTTTACATGCTGCCGAACGCAGGCTGGATCGGCAGTTGTCAGCCGACGGGGAATGTGTGTGAAATTTATCTTCGGCGGCTGCGGGGGTCGCGCTTTGCGCGAGCCGCCGAAGATAACGCCGCATGGCGGCGAACTGCGCAATTCTGACGAGTTATGGAATGACGGGTAGTGTTTTGCAGTCCGCAGGACTGCGCGGGCCGCAGCCTCGGCGCGCGGAGGCCCGCAACTCACTTTACGTTCGCATGCGGTCCCCGCAGGCTGCTG
>CAYMIH010000101.1:0-1952 GCA_964390585.1 uncultured Alistipes sp. | reverse complement strand
TAGTCAACCGCACGCGCGGCTCGATGATCGACGCATACGATCGGGAGTAGCAAAGATCAGCAGCAAGCAGACATACAAATACGAACGGTAGGCTTGCCGTATTTTTTTGCGGCTCTTCAGAGCCGCGCGAGCCGCAGCCTCGCCACGCGAAGGCTCGCTGTTCGCTCGCTCCGCAGGCTACGACTCGCCATTACAAGCCCAAAGAGGATATACCCGTTACGAAAACGCCCCGCGAGAAACTCGACGGGGCGTAATTTTCAACCGAGAGACAGACTTACTTGGTCTTGTACGCGCAGCGATACTTGCCGTTGGCCAGCTTCACCATCTTGCTCTTGAGCAGATTGCGGCGCAGCGGCGACAGATGGTCGGTGAACACCTGCCCCTCTATGTGGTCGTACTCGTGCTGGATCACACGGGCGGGCATGCCGTCGAACTCCTCGTCGTGCTCGACGAAATTCTCGTCCACATAACGCATGCGGATCGACACGGGACGGCACACGTCCTCGTGAAGCCCGGGCAGCGACAGACACCCCTCGTTGAAAAGGGAGGTCTGCTCCGAACGTTCATATATCTCGGCATTGATGAATGCCCGTTTGTAGTCGGCCAGCGACGGATCGTCTTCGGCCCACGGAGTGCAGTCGACCACGAACAGACGTATGTTCTTGCCGATCTGCGGCGCGGCGAGCCCCACGCCCTCGGCCTCGGCCAGAGTCAGGAACATGTCGTCGACGAGCTTTTTCAGCTCTGGATAGTCGGGGGCGATATCTACCGACTTGTTACGCAATACGGGCGAACCGTAAATTACTATCGGATATATCATATTTTCGTCTTTTCTCTATTTTACAAAAACTCACTGCCGCATGGCCGCCGACTCCATGTACGATTGGAGGATGATAGTGGCCGATATGCGGTCGACCAGCGCCTTGTCGCGTCGCGCCTCGCGGCCTATGCCGCTCTCCAGCATCGTGCGGTGGGCCAGCACCGAGGTGAAACGCTCGTCGTACAGCACCACCTCTTTGTCGGGATAGGCATGTCGCAAACGCCCTGCCAGCGGTTCGATGTAACGCATGGTCTGCGACGGCGCGCCGTTCATCTGCACAGGCTTGCCGAGCACTATTATATCAACGTCGTTTTCGGCGAAATAGTCTGCCAGATAGCGTTCGAGCCGTTTGGTCTCCACCGTAGCCAGCGCGCCCGCTATTATCCGCAGCGGGTCGCTCACCGCGAGCCCCGTGCGGCGCGTACCGTAGTCTATCGCCAGAATGCGTCCCATAACAAGCCCTCGGCGGACGCCGCCTAAAGATTCAGCTTTTTGAACAGACTGCGGAACGATACCTCCTCGTCGACCATCGCGGGCAGCGCATCGATGGCGACGCGCTCCTGCGCCATGGTGTCGCGGTGACGTACCGTAACGGTTCCGTCCTCCAGCGTCTGATGATCCACCGTCACGCAGAACGGCGTACCCACGGCATCCTGACGGCGGTAACGCTTGCCGATCGAGTCCTTCTCGTCGTAAACCACGTTGTAGTCGTATTTCAGGGTGTCGATAATCTTCTGCGCCACCTCGGGGAGTCCGTCCTTCTTCACTAACGGCATGACGGCCACCTTCGTAGGCGCCAGCTGCGCGGGAATGCGCAGCACCACGCGTTCCTCGCCGTTGTCGAGCTTCTCCTCGGTGTAGGCCGCCGACATGATTTGCAGGAACATGCGGTCGACGCCGATCGAGGTCTCCACCACGTAGGGCACGTAGCTCTCGCCGCGCTCCGCGTCGAAATACTGTATCTTCTTGCCCGAGAACTCCTGATGGCGTCCCAGATCGAAGTCGGTGCGCGAGTGGATACCCTCCACCTCCTTGAATCCGAAGGGGAAGTTGTACTCGATGTCGGTAGCGGCGTTTGCGTAGTGGGCCAGCTTCTCGTGGTCGTGGAAACGGTAGTTGTCGTCGCCGAAGC
>CAYMIH010000100.1:0-2131 GCA_964390585.1 uncultured Alistipes sp. | reverse complement strand
AATCCCCTCCTCGGAGGGGACTTCGGTCGCTCCGCTCCAATCGCAGGCGATTAAGCCATCTTTTCGTAACGCTCCATAAACCACGCCATCTGTTCGTCGACGCTCATGCAGCTGTTGTCGAGCACTACGGCGTCGGGGGCCTGACGCAAGGGCGAGATCGCGCGGTTCATGTCGGCCCGATCGCGCGAGACCACATTCTCCAGCACCTCCTCCATACTCACCCGATCGCCCTTGGCGCGCAGCTCGGCGTAGCGGCGCTCGGCACGCACTTTAGGGTCGGCCGTCATGAAGATCTTCATCTCGGCATCGGGGAATACCACCGTGCCTATGTCGCGGCCGTCCATCACCACGCCGCGGTCGCGGCCCATGCGCTGCTGCATGGCCACCAGCTTCTCGCGCACCTCGCGGATCGAGCTCACGCGGCTCACGCAGTTGCTCACCTCGATGGTGCGGATGCGCCCCTCGACCAGATCGCCGTTGACGTATATGTCGCTCGCGCCGCGCGAGGGATTGAAACGGAAGGTGATCTCGATCTCCTTCAACAGGCCGATCACGGCCTCTTCGTCCACGATGCCCGAGCGGATGGCTCCGCGGTCGAGCGCATAGAGGGTAACGGCGCGGTACATGGCGCCCGTGTCGATGAATATGTAGCCCAACCGCGCGGCTATGGCCTTGGCGAAAGTACTCTTGCCGCACGACGAAAAGCCGTCGACGGCGATGATTATCTTTTTACCCTTGCGGGTGCTGTCGTTACAACGCTCCATGATGAGGCAGAATATTGAAAAAAGTCGAAATAATGGTATATATGCCCAAAACGCCTATTATGACGCCCGCCACGTGGTTGATGGTGAGCATGTGGCGCGGACGGAACCGCTTGCGGAACAGGTCGATAGTCAGTGTCAGCGTGAACCACCACAAAACGGCTCCCGCGAGGAATCCGAGTATGGTCAAGCTGCTGCGCAGCAGCGAGGCTATGTCGTCGTCGGACTGCATGCCCACGTTGAACATGGCGAAGAAAGCCAGCAGATAGGGGATCACCACCACGAAATTGGCCAGCGTGAAGACGAACATCGACGAGTAGTCCTGCCACAGGTTGGTTTTTCCTGCACGGTTCTTGCGTATCTGCAACACGGGGTTTTGGAAGAAGATGTAGACTCCCACTATCACCACGAAGATTCCGCCCACCACCTGAAGCACCACGCTGTACTCCTCGATGCTCGACTGAAGCATCGAGTAGAAGAAGAAGGCGATGATGGCCATGAGCATGTCGGCGCAAGCCACGCCCATGCCCGAGGCGAGTCCCGAACGGCGGCTTTTGCTCAGTGTGCGCTGTATGCACAGCACGGCGACGGGTCCCACGGTGATCGACGAGGCCAACCCCACGCACATGCCTCTGAGCAATATATCGATTACATCTACCAACATTTTCGGCTATCCGGTTTTAGCCGCAAAGTTAGAAATTAATATGGAATATTAAAACACGACCGTCCATTTCGCCCGATTGTTAATAATTTATGGAAAACTTTAAGGCTGCAACGACATTCGGCGCGGCCGAAAAAGAGTATATTTGCGACATACTTAAAAATACTCGTATATGGCAGAGCTTCAAACTCAAGGATTCGATATCGATCTTTCGGAAGAGGTCGCTCAAGGCAACTATTCGAATCTGGCTGTCATAGCCCATTCGACGTCGGAGTTCATCATCGACTTTGCCGCCATACTCCCCGGATTGAAAAAGGCCAAGGTGAAGAGTCGCGTGATTCTCACTCCCGAGCACGCCAAACGATTGCTGTTCTCGTTGCAGGAGAATATCACCCGTTACGAAAGCACAATAGGCAAAATAGAGATTCCGCAGCCGCATGCGGGCGAAGAGCCCGTGCTCGGCATCGGCCTGAAGTCCGGCAAGGCTTGACTTTCGAGAGCGGCTCGATGCCGCATCGACATATCTCGACGCTGTGAATAGAGAGGAAGCGTCGCCCGCGGATTCGGGCGGCGCTTCCGATTTTATTTCGCCTCGTTTGTCGTTCGCGCAGTTACGACGAACTGTCATTCCGCATTTTGCAGTTCGACAGAACTGCGCGGGCCGCAGCCTCCCGCCAGCGGAGGCCCGCAACTCACTGACGTTCGAAAG
>CAYMIH010000099.1:0-2200 GCA_964390585.1 uncultured Alistipes sp. | reverse complement strand
CCACCACCTTGGCCTCGGTGGCTATCGAGGCGTGGTCGGTGCCCGGCACCCAGCAGGCGTTCTTGCCTAACTGGCGGGCGCGGCGCATCAACACGTCCTGCAACGTGTTGTTGAGCATGTGGCCCATGTGGAGCATGCCCGTCACGTTGGGGGGCGGGATCACTATCGTGTAAGGCTCGCGAGCGTCGGGCTCCGAGTGGAAAAGTCTGTTTTCGATCCAATACTCGTACCACTTGGACTCTATGTCCCGGGGTGCGTACTTGTCTGCTACCATAGCTGTTGTGTTGTTTTGTGTTTCTTGCCGTTCGGGTCGCGGTCCCGTCGCGGTGCGCGATGAACCTGAACCGCAAATATATGAAATAATATGCTTATCTGCAAAAACGCCCCTGCCGCCTCCGAATTTGCCTCGGGTTGCGGGGCGCGTGCTGCAATATCGTCCGTGATCTTTGCGAATGTCGCTTTTTTTAGTTATGTTTGTTAAAAATTACTCGACCCATGAATCTCAAATCGATTACGGCGGCCGCGGCGGTCGCGCTTCTGGCATCGTGCGCGGGGTGTCCCGAGCGGGCCGCGAGAAGCATCGACTTTCCGCCGCCGATCTTTCCCGACTATACCGAAGTGACGGTGCCGTGCAACATCGCGCCGCTCAATTTCTCAGTCGACGGCGCCGATTTCATCCGCGCCGAGTTTTTCGCGTGCGACGTGTCGGACGGTGCGGCCGTACCCCCCCCCGCAGCGTTTACCCGATCGCCGCAGCTCACGGTCGAGGGCCGTAAAGGTTTGGTCGACATCCCGATCGACGAGTGGTGGGCGCTGCTCGACGCCAACCGTGGCCGCACGCTGGTCGTGCGGGTGTCGACTTGGGGCGAGCAATGCCCCGACGGTGTGACGTATGCTCCTTTTGCCGTCAACGTCTCGGCCGATCCCATCGACGGATGGGCCGCCTACCGATTGATGGAGCCCGGGTACGAGGGGTGGTTGCAGATGGGCATCTACCAGCGCGACCTCTCCACATTCACCGAAAAGGTGCTGGTCGACAACTCGGTGAACGGCATGGGCTGCGTCAACTGCCATTCGTTCTGCGACTATTCGCCCGACAGAATGATGTTCCACTCGCGCAGCGAGGGCGGCGGCACGGTGTTCTGGCAGGACGGCGAGATGAAGAAAGTGAATCTCGCGGGCATAGGCCCCAAGAAGCAGGGCACCTATCCCAAGTGGAATCCGCGCGGGCGTTACGTGGCCTACTCTTCCAACGAGACCTACCAGACGTTCTACGCCAAGGACCGTCAGGTGAACGAGACGTTCGACACCGCCTCCGACATCATCATCTACGACACCGAGTCGGGCAAGGTGCTGACCGACGACCGTTTCATGACGCCCGAGCGCTGGGAGAGCTATCCCGAGTGGACGCCCGGAGGCGACTTCCTGCTGTTCGCCTCGGCCGACGGGGTGGCGATGCCCGCCGAGCGCCGCGACCTGCATTACGATCTGCTGCGCGTGCCGTTCGACCGCGCGACGGGGCAGTTGGGCGAGCGGGTCGACACGCTCTACAACTCGCGCCTCGACGGCGGCAGCGCGTCCTATCCGCGCGTATCGCCCGACGGACGTTTTTTGATGTACACCCGTGCCGACTGCGGCACGTTCCCAGTGTGGCACAAGGAGGCCGATCTGGCTATGATCGATCTGCGCGACGGCTCGGCCGTCGACGTGTCGGCGCTGAACAGCGATTGCAGCGAGAGCTACCATTCGTGGTCGTCGTCGGGCCGCTGGGTGGTCTTCGCGAGCCGTCGGCTCGACAACCGCTACGCCCGCATGTTCATAGCCCACGTGTCGCCCGAGGGCGAGTGCGGCAAACCGTTCCTGCTGCCGCAGCGCGATCCCGCCCACAACATGTGGCGCCTGAAGTCATACAACATCCCCGAGTTGGTGAAGGGCGAAGTGAAACTGCCTAAGGATCGACTGCTCGACTTGCTCGACATATCCGCGGGGAAGGGCGTGAGCAGCAAGGCGGTCAACTGATCGGCTGCCGCGATTTTTGCCGTCGGGAATTTATCTTCGGCGGCTGCGGGGGGCGCACCAAAGGTGCGAGCCGCCGAAGATAGCTCCGCCCGAGGCGGAGCGTTGATGTTGAAAAGAAATAACGTATTATGAAAAAAATAGTTCTGACCCATTCGGCGATTGCCGTGCCGATGCTGTTCGT
>CAYMIH010000098.1:0-2530 GCA_964390585.1 uncultured Alistipes sp. | reverse complement strand
CGGGCCTCCGCGGCGGGAGGCTGCGGCCCGCACAGTCCTACGGACTGCAACACTCGCGTTTATGCTATTGTTGTTCGCCGACGGCGGCAGGAGTGCTTTAGCAGTCCGCCGCAGTGGGGCGGCGGCGAACTGCGCGACTCGGAGAGTCGCAATACCTAATTATATATTCGGGCCTCCGCGCGCCGAGGTCGCGGCCCGCGCAGTCTTGCGGACTGCAACTTACACACGCGCCAACCTCACCCGTGCGCCGAAGCGGACGGCCGTACCTAAGTCGGATCGCAGCACCGAAGCCTAAGATGCGTAAAACGACAAAAGCAGCCCCGAAAGGCTGCTTTTGCAATTGTATGTCTGTGCGACGTTACTCCAAGTGGGGACCTGCCGCAACGAGCGACTTGCCCTCGTCGTTACCCGTGAACTTCGAGAAGTTCTTGATGAAACGACCTGCCAGATCCTTGGCTTTCTCGTCCCACTGCGAAGCGTCGGCATAGGTGTCGCGGGGATCCAGAATTGCGGGATCCACGCCGGGCAGAGCCGTGGGCACCTTGAAGTCGAAGATGGGAATCTGCTTGGTAGCGGCCTTGTCGATCGAGCCGTCGAGGATGGCGTCGATGATACCGCGCGTATCCTTGATCGAGATGCGCTTGCCGGTGCCGTTCCAACCCGTGTTGACGAGGTAGGCGGTAGCGCCCGAAGCCTTCATCTTCTTCACCAGCTCCTCGCCGTACTTGGTGGGGTGCAGCGAGAGGAATGCGGCGCCGAAGCAAGCCGAGAAGGTCGGAGTGGGCTCGGTGATGCCGCGCTCGGTACCTGCCAGCTTGGCAGTGAAGCCCGACAGGAAGTAGTACTTGGTCTGCTCGGGGGTGAGGATCGATACGGGAGGCAGCACGCCGAATGCGTCGGCCGACAGGAAGATCACCTTCTTGGCGGCGGGAGCCTTCGATACGGGCTTGACGATGTTCTCGATGTGGTAGATGGGGTACGACACGCGGGTGTTCTCGGTCACCGACTTGTCGGCGAAGTCGATCTTGCCCGTAGCCTCGTCCACGGTAACGTTCTCAAGCAGAGCGTTGCGGCGGATGGCGTTCCAGATGTCGGGCTCGTTCTCTTTCGAGAGGTTGATCACCTTGGCGTAGCAGCCGCCCTCGAAGTTGAACACGCCGTCGTCGTCCCAGCCGTGCTCGTCGTCGCCGATGAGCTGACGCTTGGGATCGGTCGAAAGGGTGGTCTTGCCCGTACCCGACAGACCGAAGAATATGGCGGTCTCGCCCTTCTCGTTGGTGTTGGCCGAGCAGTGCATCGAAGCCATGCCCTTCAGGGGAAGCAGGTAGTTCATGTACGAGAACATACCCTTCTTCATCTCGCCGCCGTACCAAGTGTTGATGATGACCTGCATCTTCTCGGTGAGGTTGAACACAACGGCGGTCTCAGAGTTCAGACCCAGCTCCTTGTAGTTCTCTACCTTGGCCTTCGAAGCGTTCAGAACCACGAAATCGGGCTCGCCGTAGGTCTCCAGCTCGGCGTCGGTGGGACGGATGAACATGTTCTTCACGAAGTGTGCCTGCCAAGCCACCTCCATGATGAAGCGGATCTTCAGGCGCGAGTTCTCGTTGGCGCCGCAGAAAGTGTCGACCACGTAGAGCTTCTTGTTCGAGAGCTCCTTGCCTGCCAGCTCCTTCAGGGCGTTCCAAGTCTGCTGCGAAACGGGCTTGTTATCGTTCTTGTACTCCTCCGAGGTCCACCAGATGGTGTCGCGGGTGGTGTCGTCCATCACGAAGAACTTATCTTTGGGCGAACGGCCGGTGTAAACTCCGGTCATGACGTTCACGGCGCCCATTTCGGTAACCACACCCTTGTCGAAACCCGTGAGGCCCGCTTTGGTCTCCTCGCGGAAAAGCTCGTCGTAAGAGGGGTTGTAAACCACCTCGGGAGTGCCGGTAATACCGTACTTCGATAAATCAATCTTTGCCATAGTTTTACTTTTATTTTGAGTTAAACTTCTCTTTCACATCTTCATGCCGACGACCCGAAGAGGATCGGGCCCTTATTATCGACGCTACAAAATTAGTCAAACAATTCGAATTGTGAAAAGAGTAACACTTAATTTTATTAAAAAAATTGGACAATTGTATCCCTTGATTATATCATAATATACCTTGTTTGGAGCGTAGCGACCGAAGTCCCCTCCTAAGGAGGGGATTTAGGGGTGGGTCAAATCTGCAAACGCGGCCTCGGGCCGCGGGCGGACGACTATCGGATTCGATTTGGCGGTAGTGAACCGTTGGTGCATTGAAATATACAATTGTCTTGTCCCCCGATCGTATGCCTCGATGTGCAGCCGCCGCAGACTCGGTTTCTGTCATCGGCTGCGGAGGCTCCCCGAAGGTGCGGACCGTCGATATGGTTAAGATATTCATAATGTGTGCCGATATGTGGCCGAGAGTTGTTTTTGTCGGTCGAAAACATTATATTTGTAAAATGCGATTGCCTTGAAAAGATGTCGGGAATATATTTTCACATACCTTTCTGTCGG
>CAYMIH010000097.1:0-2773 GCA_964390585.1 uncultured Alistipes sp. | reverse complement strand
GAAACTGAAGTGCAAATAACGCAAGAGCTTTAATATATATAAATAGTAATATGTACGGGAAAATCAAAGAACATCTCCAAAAGGAGTTGGCCGACATCAAGGCTGCCGGCCTTTACAAAACCGAACGCGTGATCGAGTCGCCGCAGCGCGCCGAGATCGAGGTGGCAGGCAAAAAGGCGCTCAACTTCTGCGCCAACAACTATCTGGGCCTTTCGGACAACAAGCGTCTCATCGAGGCGGCCAAGAAGGCGATGGACGAGCGCGGTTTCGGCATGTCGTCGGTGCGCTTCATCTGCGGTTGTCAGGACATCCACAAAGAGCTTGAGAAGGCCATAGCCGACTACTTCGGCACCGAGGATACCATCCTCTACGCCGCCTGTTTCGACGCCAACGGCGGAGTGTTCGAGCCGCTGCTCACCGAGCAGGACGCCATCATCTCCGACGCCCTGAACCATGCCTCGATCATCGACGGCGTGCGTCTGTGCAAGGCTGTGCGCTACCGCTATGCCAATGCCGATATGGACGAGCTGGAGGATTGTCTCAAGCGTGCCCAAGCGCAGCGCTTCCGCGTGATCGTCACCGACGGCGTGTTCTCGATGGACGGCAACGCCGCCCCGCTGGACAAGATCTGCGCGCTGGCCAAGCAGTATGACGCCATGGTCATGGTCGACGAGTGCCACTCGGCGGGCGTGCTGGGCAAGACGGGCCGCGGCATCACCGAGCTCTACAATCTGCGCGGCGAGGTGGATATCCTCACGGGTACCCTCGGCAAGGCTTTCGGCGGCGCGGTTGGCGGATTCACCACAGGTCGCAAGGAGATCATCGACATGCTGCGTCAGCGCTCGCGTCCCTATCTCTTCTCGAACTCGCTGCCCCCCGCAGTCGTGGGTGCAGGCATCGAGATGTTCAAGATGCTGGCCGAGAGCGACGAGCTGCACGACCGTCTGGCCGCCAACGTGGAGCACTTCCGTGCCAAGATGATCGCCGCAGGATTCGACATCAAGCCCACGCAGTCGGCCATCTGCGCCGTGATGCTCTACGACGCCAAGCTGTCGCAGGACTTCGCCGCACGCTTGCAGGACGAAGGCATATTCGTAACGGGATTCTACTACCCCGTCGTTCCGAAGGGTCAGGCGCGCATCCGCGTGCAGGTTTCGGCGGGCCACACCACCGAGCAGCTCGACCGTTGCGTGGAGGCTTTCGTTAAAATCGGCAAGGAGCTTGGAGTATTGAAATAAAAAGGTATTGTCCGCGAGATACCCTGCCGTGTTCGGTCGCGGAGTGTTTGCTGTTCGCCGACGGCGGTCGGATTGCTTTAGCAGTCCGCCGCGTGGGGGCGGCGGCGAACTGCCGATATCGCATTGCGATATCGAATATTGCAGATAAGTTTAACATAAAATCGACGCTATGGCAAAAACGACATTGGATTCTATCGACAAGAAGATACTTCGCTTTCTGATAAAGAACGCACGCACGCCGTTTCTCGAGATAGCCCGCGAATGCGGCATTTCGGGTGCGGCCATCCACCAGCGCATAAAGAAGCTGGAGGATATGGGTGTCATTCAGGGCAGCCGTCTGGTGGTGATTCCCAAATCGCTGGGATTCGACGTGTGCGCTTTCATCAGCATTCGTGTGTCGGACATAACGCGGCAGGAGGATACGGTGCAGCAGCTCAAGAAGATTCCCGAGATCGTGGAGTGCCACTACATAACGGGTTCCTACAACTTGATGGTAAAGCTCTATTGCATCGACAACGAACACCTGATGCGCACCATTTTCGACCATATTCTGCACGTGCAGGGTGTGTCGAGTACCCAAACCTACATCTCGCTCAACGAATCGTTCCAGCGCGAGATTTACGTCGATTGTCTCAATTGACGATTTCCGCCTATGGGCTGTATTGTTTTGCGGAGTCGGATTTTCCGACTCCGTTTTTTTAATCGCGGCATCATGTCGTTTGGCCATGCGAGCGATTACAGGCGTGTCTGTCGTGCGGAGCGTAGGATCTCCGCATGTCGAAAATATCGGTTTATTTTATCTCCCGTTCGGGATTTTTTTTCAGAAAGGCTTCCCATGACGACGATCCTTTCGCGGCTTTTTTGCCGCCTCCCAGACCCTTCACCCGATCGGTGCCCATAAGCGTGTCGATGGGGGTGCGGGCGGTGAAGTAGTGGCACACGGCTACGGCCATGCCGTCAGTGGCGTCGAGACGTCGGGGCATGTAATCTATTTTAAGCATCTTTTTCACTATGGCCGCCACCTGCTCTTTCGAGGCTGCTCCCGATCCCGTGATGGCCTGTTTTATTCGCGAGGGGGCATATTCGTACACCTCGCGGTCGCGGTTTAGGACCGCCGCGATCGCCACGCCCTGCGCACGTCCGAGCTTGAGCATGCTTTGCACGTTGGTGCCGAAGAACGGCGACTCCAACGCCACCTCGCGTGGCGAGTAGTCGTCGACGAGTTTGCTCACGCGGTCGAATATGTAGCGCAATTTGCGGTAGGGGTCGCTCATGGTGTGCAGGTCGATGTCGCCCAGAACGACCGACCGCAGCGTGCGTCCCTCCACCTCGAGGATTCCGTAACCCATGTAGTTGGTACCCGGGTCTATCCCCATTATGCGGTATGCCGACTCTTCTTTCATACGGCAAAGATAGTTCTATTTTCCGAAAGGCAATGGGTATTATACTCGTTCGGTTTGCAATCGCGAGTCGCAGCCTGCGGTGGTGAGCTAACAGCGAGCCTCCGCGGGGCGAGGCTACGGCTCGCGCGGCTC
>CAYMIH010000096.1:0-3211 GCA_964390585.1 uncultured Alistipes sp. | reverse complement strand
GACTGCTACTCGCGTTCGGCTCGTGCGCGTCCTCCGCCGTCGGCGAACAGCACGCCGAATACTTCGACAACCACCCGTTCGAGATGCCAATCCTCACTTATCGTTCGGTGGCATGACGGGTTATCTTTCATAGAACAGGCGTAACGCTTTAGAGTTGCGCGGGACGCCGCCCGCGAACAACCGCAATCATATCACAATACCAAAACGGAAGTCCGCTAAAGAAAAAAGGCCGTCCGAGCAATTCGGACAACCTTTTCGAGTTGGGCTACCAAGATTCGAACTTGGAATGACAGGACCAGAATCTGTAGTGTTACCATTACACCATAGCCCAATATCCTGCGTCGCGACGACCGCTGCCGTTTCGACACTGCAAAAGTAGAATATAATTTCTTTTCTGCAAAGAAAAAATGAAAAAATATCTAAATCGGGTGAAGCATTACGGCATTTTCACCGCGTCGGGCCGTCGGCCGCAACAGCGGAGTGCGCGCTCGTGCGGCCCGAGGGCCTCATTTCGAAAACATACTCGCCCGACGGAATCTCGCCTGCATCGACGAACGCACTGCCGCGGCCGCGGCGGGCACGCCGACTGGCGCCGTTGCACGTCAGGGTGAAGCGTTCGAACACCGCGGGCAGCGATATCCGTGCGGAGGTGTTGGGCGGCACGACGACACGCATGCGATAGCGATCGGGCATGTTGTCGATCTCGACCTCCACTCCGCCGCGTATCGTCGGCACGACGGCCGCGACATGGCGCAGCCGCGAGACCTGCGGACGCACCGAAATCACCTCGCAAGCGGGTGTCAGCGGCTTCACACCGACCAAATGTCGGGGAATGATGTTGGCGGGTGCCGCACCCCAAGCGTGATTCCAATCCTGATTGGGCTTGAACGAGTCGTCCCACGCCTCGAAAGTGATGGTAGCACCGCATGCGAGCATGTTGTACCAGCTGCGTTTGTCGCGTTTGGTGAGCAGGTGCAACGCATAGCCGTCGTCGCCCGCATCGTACAGGGCATCTAACAGGAACTGGGCGGCATAGACGCTGCAAGCCATGTCGCGCGTAGATATGTAGTCGAACACCGCGCCGAGGCAATCGTCGGGCACGAGCCCCGAAGCCGCGGCGAAGAGCGACGCGTGCAGCGAACGGTGGTCGACGCCGATGCCGTCGCGATAGGCGCCCGCATCGGGATCATAAAACGCCTCGTTGAAGATGTCGCGGAAGCGGTCGCACTCCGCGTCGATCTCCCGAGCCTCGTCGCGCCGCCCGAGGAGGTCGGCCATACGCGCCAGTATCCGCATGGCGCGATAGTGGAAGGCGTTCACCACGCAGTTGTAATCGGAGAATACGAATCCGTCGTCCTCGCTGCCGCGCGGCCAGTCGACTATGTCGCGGATGGTGCCGTCGAAATTTATCGAACGGCGGAACTCGTCGGTCTCGACCGTTTTGTCGACCGTGGTGGATATCAATCCGTTGTCGCGTCGCAACACACCGAGGGTCCGCGCCCGAAGCAGATCGAAATTCGCCTCTATCGACCGCGCGTCGCCCGTGTACATGTAATCGTTCCACGCGATTATCAACGCCTGCAATATCCACTCGGTGGGCCACGTGGGGTGCGCCAGAAGATATTCCGAGCTGCGGCGCGCCATGGCGTACTCGCGGTCAACGGCGTAGTGGCCGAGCTGGTTTATGACGGCATCGGCCTCGTAGGGTATCCGCTCGCGGTCGCCGTCGATATATATGCCGAGGGCCGAGGTGGCCTTTATGGAGTATTTGCACAGATCCCAGACTGCATTGAGCGTCGGATCGCTCGACGAGAAACGGGCCGCCGCCTCGTCGAAAGGATACACAGCCGTATGACGTACCGCCTCCGCGACCTCCACGCCGCTACGGCAATTCTCCACCTGACAGTAACGGAACGGCGCCACCTCGCCTATATGGTCGGGCATAAGCACCGCCTGCGGGCCCGTGTTGCGTCTGTCGTGGTCGGGGATCACGCGATAGGCATGTCTGCCCGCCTTCAACACCACGGGATAACGGTAGTAACGGACCGTACCCGACGGACGGGTATCGATTCGACCGTTCTTGACCGCCTCGCCTATGGCCACATACACCGTGTCGCCGTCGCGCGGCGACTGCAACGTGACCTCGACCGATCCGAACGACGCGCGGCCGAAATCGAAAAACACCGTCGAGGAGTCGAGGCGCTTAACCGCCGTGGCCGAGTCACGCTCACAGATCTGCGGTCGGTAGGACGGGGCGTATTCCGAAAGCTGCGGCGCCGTGCGGAAAGGCTCCGCGGCTGACCACTCGCTGCGGCCGCCCGTGTCGGTAACCACGCGCACGCTCCAGAAATAGAGCTTGTCGGGCGACAGATCACCGCCGCCGTACCCGACGGCCGTCGACTGTGCGGAGCGCACCTCGCCGCTGTCCCACACGTTTCCGCGGTGCGCCGCGGCATCGGCTGCATTGTCGGCCACTATTATGCGGTACGAACGCTGGCGGGTGCCGCGGCCGCAGTCGGGCACGATCCATCCGAACGTGGGGCGCGAGGAGCGTATGGCGGCAAAGCGGCAATCGCGAAGTTCAGCCGCGTCGGCCTCGGCCACGCTTTTTTCGAGGCGGTAGCCGTCGCGGTAGAGAGCGCCCGCATCGGTCACCAGATCGGTCATGAGCCCCGCGGGGCGGTTCTGAGCGAACGACGCCGAGCATATCAGAAGCGATGCGCACAACAGAGATACTAATTTCATGGTCGGTAGTTTTTGGTCGTGTAAAGATAGCCATATTTCGGACAACGACCCAAAATTTCAAACGCGACTATGCGGGTATGTCATAAAAAAACGTTGAGAGAAATGGATTAATACCCAATAAAAATTCTTCTGTTTGTCTTAGATAATTAAACAGGCACCGGACGAACAGTCGGGAACGCGCAACAAAAAAGCGCGATTCCTGACTTGTCATATCTGTTACTCTCATATCGAATCACGGATGAATTAAGATACTATCAAGTTCTGGTTTCGCGCACTTTTTTAATACTACAAACAAAATAGTAGAAATTATTTCACATATCTATCGTAATCTGCTTGGGGCTTGTTATTTTGCGGCTCTTCAGAGCCGCGCGAGCCGTAGCCTCTGCCCCGCGGAGGCTCGCTATTCGTTCGCTCTCCGCAGGCTCCGACTCGCAATTGCAAGCCGAAAAAGCCCTATCGGTTTATA
>CAYMIH010000095.1:0-3252 GCA_964390585.1 uncultured Alistipes sp. | reverse complement strand
ATGAAAATAGTATTCGCAACCAACAATGCCCACAAGCTGCGCGAAGTGGCGCGCGAGTTGGGCGACTCGTTCACGCTGCTCACCCCGCGCGACTGCGGCATCGGGGAGGATATCCCCGAAAACGAACCCACTCTGGAGGGCAACGCTCTGGCCAAGGCGCGTTACATCCGCTCGCGCACGGGTCTCGACTGCTTCGCCGACGACACGGGGCTCGAAGTCGACGCCCTCGACGGCGAGCCCGGGGTACGCTCGGCGCGCTACGCCACCGACGGCCACGACGACGAGGCCAACAAACGTCTGCTGCTGGAGCGCATGGCGGAGGTCGACGACCGCGCGGCGCGGTTCCGCACGGCGATAGCCCTCATCGCGGGCAGCGAGGAGATCCTTTTCGAGGGCGTGGTGCGCGGCACCATATCGCGCGAGGAGCGCGGCAAGGGCGGTTTCGGCTACGATCCGATCTTCATACCCGAGGGATGCGACCGATCGTTCGCCGAGATGAGCGACGACGAGAAGAACGCCATCTCGCACCGCGGCCGCGCCGTCCGCAAGCTGGTCGATTACCTGCGTAACCGATAAATCCCCCGCCCCCGCAATGAAAACCCCGATCGCTATCCTTATCGCCGTTTTGCTCGCAGCCTACGACGTAAGCGGCCAAACGAAGATCGACCGCAAGGCCGTCGTCGACCGACACCGCATAGCAACGACGCAGACCGATCCCCGAAGTCCCGCTCAGGTCGGCAACGGTGAGTTCGCCTTTTCGGCCGACATCACGGGCCTGCAAACTTTCGTCCCGTTCAACACCATGTCGCAATGGAGCTGGCACAGCTTTCCGCTGCCCGAGAACCTCAAGGCGGAGGAGTTCGAGAGGCTTACGCTGGACACTCACGGCAGGCAGGTTCCCTACGATCTGCCCAATCCCGAGCAGCCCGAGCTTACGGCATGGCTGGCGGGGAATCCTCACCGCTTCAATCTGGGGCGCATAGGCTTTCGCCTGACCAAATCCGACGGGACGGAGGCGATGGAGGCCGATCTGTCGCATACGCGGCAGGAGGTTGACCTGTGGACGGGCATCGTCAGCAGCAGCTTCGAGCTGGAGGGCATCCCCGTCTCGGTGAGGACGGCATGTCATCCCGAGCAGGATGCGATAGCCGTTTCGGTGGAGAGTCCCTTGATTCGCGAGGGGCGGCTCGCGGTGTTCCTCGACTTCCCCTATCCTGCCGAGGGGCAATTCCAGAACTATGTCGGCACGTTCGATCGGCCCGACGCCCACCGCTCCGTCGTCCGAAAGCAGAGGGGCGGCAGGGCGCAGATAGCCCGCAGCATGGACGACGTGCATTACTACACCGTCCTGAGGTGGACATCTTCGGCTCGCTTCGGTCAGGAGTCGGCCGCGACGCCCCACCGCTTCGTGCTCTGTCCCGACGACACCGACCGCATGGAGTTTTCGTGCCTCTACACCCGCGACAAGGCCGAGGAGGCCCCCGCGGCGGATATCGTATTCGAAAAGAGCACCGCAGGCTGGAAATCGTTCTGGGAGTCGGGGGCCGCGATCGACCTCTCGGGCAGCAAGGACGCCCGCTGGAGGGAGCTGGAGCGGCGGATCGTGCTGTCGCAGTATGTGATGCGGATCAACGAGGCGGGATCGCTGCCTCCGCAGGAGAGCGGACTTGTCAACAACGGCTGGTACGGCCGTTTCCATTTCGAGATGATCTGGTGGCACTGCGCCCACTACGCGCTGTGGGACCGTTGGGAGTCGGCGGACAAGGCGCTGTCGGTCTACGGCGATTTCCTGCCCTCGTCGATCGAGAGAAGCCGCAGGCAGGGCTATCGGGGCGCCCGATGGCCGAAATGCACGGCCGATTTCGACCGTGATTGGCCGCACCCGATTCATGCGACGCTCATCTGGCAGCAGCCTCACCCGATCTATTTCGCAGAGCTGGATTACAGACTGCACCCCACCCGCAAGACCCTGAAAAAATGGGCGGCGATCGTATTCAACACCGCGGATTTCATGGCCGACTACGCCTTTTACGTGGAGGACGAGGACCGCTATGTGCTGGGACCTCCCGTCTACATCGTCTCCGAAAATACCGATCCGATAAAGACCGTGAATCCGACTTTCGAGCTGAGCTATTGGAGGTTCGGCCTGCGGGTGGCCAACGAGTGGCGCCGCCGCCTCGGGCTTCCGACGAACGGGGAGTGGAAACGGGTCGAGGAGAAGCTCGCGCCGCTGCCCGTCGAGGATGGCGTATACATAACCCACGAGGGCATCCGCAACATGTGGACCGACTACGCCTTCGAGCACCCCGCGTTGATCGGGGCCTACGGCATGCTGCCCGGGGACGGGGTTGACATCCCCACCATGGACAGGACGCTGGCCAAGGTCCACGACACATGGAAGCTGCACGACACGTGGGGCTGGGACTTTCCGATGCTGGCCATGTGCGCGGCCCGTCTGGCCCATCCCGACAAGGCTGTCGACTACCTGCTGAACTATCCCGCCTTCGCATTCGACGAGCATGGTCTCGTGGGAGGAGGCCGTGCGCCGTTCCCCTATTTCCCGGGCAACGGCGGGTTGCTCGCGGCCGTCGCGATGATGGTCGGAGGATGGGACAGCGGGCCTACGACCGAAGCCCCCGGGTTCCCCCGCGACGGTTCGTGGGCCGTAAAATACGAGGGGTTCAACAAGGCGCCGTAAAACGCGGCGGGCTACACTTGATTTCATGCTTGTCGGTCGCAGGCTGCTGCCCGAAAACACACTGTCAACGATGCCGATTTTTACCTGACGTCGAGAAATTTTGCCGCGACGCGGCGTTATCTTCGGCGGCTCGCGCTAAAGCGCGACCCCCGCAGCCGCCGAAGATAAATTTTACCCGAGATCGTCCGCCTGCGGCTCTTTGAGTCGCGCAGTTCGCCGCCGCCCCTCGCGGCGGACTGCTGTCGCACTCACGCCGCCGTCGGCGAACAGCACTCCAAAAACCGAAAAATGCAGTCCGCAGGACTGCGCGGGCCGCAGCCTCGGCGCGCGGAAGCCCGCTATCGTTCGCGAACGCTCACACCGTGTTCCTCCGCAGGCGGCGACCCGAATATATTATAATGTAGATATTGCGACTCTCCGAGTCGCGCAGTTCGCCGCCGCCCCACCGCGGCGGACTGCTGTCGCATTCCGACCGCCGTCGGCGAACAGCACACCAAAAACCCAAGACCATCCCGTCATTCCACATTTTTCTTTCGCAGAAAGGAAAATGATTG
>CAYMIH010000094.1:0-3555 GCA_964390585.1 uncultured Alistipes sp. | reverse complement strand
CCGCCGCGGCAGCCGTCGTCCTGCTGGCGGCCGCTCCCGCACGGGTCGGGGCGCAGCCCCGCAACCCCCATGTCTACACCAACCCCGCGGATGGGGAATTCCCCGTTATGGCGTGGTACTCCCTGTTAGGCGATCAGGTCACCGCGGAGCGCTATCGCGAGATGGCCGAGGCGGGATTCAACCTCTCGTTCTCACACTTCACGCGAGCCGACGAGGTGGCCGCGGCACTCAAGGCGGCGCGCGGCACGGGAGTGAAGATCCTCATAACGTGCGCCGAGCTGGCCGACGATCCCGAGGCCACGGTGCGCCGCTTCCGCCGCGACAAAACGAACGCGGGCTATTTCCTGCGGGACGAACCCATATGCGATGCCTTCCCCGAGCTGGCGGCTTGGGCCGCGCGCATCCGCTCGGCCGACGATAAGCGCATGCTCTACCTCAATCTGCTGCCCAACTACGTCTCGCCGCGCGACCTGCACTCGGAGACCTATGCCGATTACGTGCGGCGCTTCATCGACGAGGTGGGTCTGGGCATGGTCTCGTTCGACCACTATCCCATCCTGTTCGATTGCGTGCGACCCGAGTTCTGGGCCAACCTCGAAGATGTGGCGGCCGAATCGCGACGCGCGGGGATTCCTTTCTGGGCTTTCGCGCTCTCCACGGCCCACGATCCCTATCCCGTAGCCACGCGCGCATCGCTGCGGTTGCAGATATTCGGCAATCTGGCCTACGGCGCGCAGGGAATACAATATTTCACCTACACCACGCCCGGGACCGAGACGTGGAACTTCCACAACGCCCCGATCGACGAGAGCGGCCGCCGCACCGAGGTCTACGATCTGGTGCGCGAACTCAACCGCGAGGTGCATGCTCTCAAACACGTCTTTCTCGGGGCCGAGGTGATCTCGACGGGCCATACGGGCGCCGCCATCCCCGACGGCACGCACCGCCTCGGCCGATTGCCGCAATGGGTGAGCCGAGTCGATTCCGACGGCGAGGGATTGCTGGTGTCGCATCTGCGCAACGGCGGATACGAATATCTGATGATCGTAAACCGCGACCTCTATCATCCGCAGCGCGTCACGGTAGCGGTCGCCGAGGATGCCGAGCGTGTCATGCCCGACGGCTCGGCCATTCCCGTATCCGCATATTCCACGGAGCTCAACGTCGGCGAGGGCGACATGCTTCTGTTCCGCCGACGCACGGATCAGTCGGCGCGGCGACACAGATAGAACAATGCCATGACCGCCGCGGTGAGCATCTCCGCCGCAGGCATGGCGAGCCATATTCCCGCCGTACCGAGCACCTCGGGCAGCAGCAGAAACGCAGGCACGAGAAACACGAATCCGCGCAGCAGGGCGAATATCGTGGCGGGAACGACGCGCTCCAGACTCTGGTTGCAGCCTATCACGGCGAGATTCGATATGAAAAACACGAACCCCGAGGCGAACAGCGGCAGCCCTTCGACGGCTATGCGGGCCGCGGCGAGATCGGGTTGCAGGAAAAGCCCCGCGAGCTGTCGCGGGAACAGTATGAATACGGTCATGCTCACCGTGCCGCACAACACGGCAGCGAGCAGCGATACACGACACGCGGCGGTGACACGCGCACGGTCGCCGATTCCGAAATTATAGCTTATGATGGGCTGCGCCGACTGGGCTATGGCATTGCCTGCCATGAACGCGAACGGAGCATAGTAGCACGCTATGCCGAACGCCCCCACGCCGTCGTCGCCCAAATAGTGCATGAAAGCACGGTTGCCCATGAACATCAACATGGCCATGGTCAGCTCGCCGAGCATGGCCGACGAACCTATGCGGCACTGATATCCCAGATTGCGGAGCGACAGCCGCATGCTCTTCACGCTCCACTTCACCCTCTCGGGCCGCATCGTGCGGGCGAACAGCAGCAGATACCCCATCGCCATCACTCCGCCCGCGGCGCAGCTGAGCGAAGTGGCGAAGGCCGCGCCGCGCACTCCCCATCCGAGCGGGAAGATGAACACGTAGTCGAGTGCGACGTTGAGCGCGGCCGACAGCATGCTGCACCACATGGCGACCTTCGGCGCGCCGTCCATGCGGATGACGAACTGCGCGACCGATATCCACATGTTGAATATCATCGAGGGCATGAACCACCGCATGTAGTCGAGCACCTGCGGCAGCAGAGTCTCCGACGATCCCAGCGCGAGTGCCACGGGGCGTGCGAACACCATTATCGCCGCCGTTACGATCACGGTGACTATGCTGACGAATGCCAGAGCCTGCGTCACGTTGATACGTGCGGCACGAATGCACCCGCGCCCCAAATGGATCGCGGCCACCACCGAGCACCCCGTGCCGACCATAAGGCCGAATCCTGTGAAGATCATAAGCAGGGGTATACAGATGTTGACGGCGGCGATGCCGTCGCTGCCCACGCCGTGGCCCACGAAGATGCCGTCGATAGCCGTCACGGCCGAAATGCTCAGCATCCCCAGCAGCGTGGGGATGAACAGTCGTCGGAAAAGCGAGGCGACCTTCACGGTGCCGAAGTCGATAACGTCTCTCTCCATAAGTCTCTTCTAATGTTCAGGTTCGGAGGTTCGGCGCCACTTCGCGGCCGCAGCGCTCCGAAAGAGAACGCATACGGACACGAAAAAGGCCGGACAATCCGATAGGTTTTACCCTGTCATCTTATCCGGCCTGAGTCGAGCCTCCGATGAGGATTACAAAACTCGTTGTCGTGCGGGTCTTCGATACGAGACGCCGCAGCGATTATGTCGCGGCAAAGGTATGCTTTATTTCATGGTTTTTCAAACAGATTTTCTTATGAAAATATGATTTTCATAAGCAGCGTCGAGCGATGCGCCTCGTCGAAAAGCACCGTGCCGCGGGAGGCGTCGGGGCGCACCTATACGGTAGTCTTCTTGGCGGGACGTATGAGCGATGCGATCCAGAGCAACACGATGGCTCCGATGATCGAACATATTATGCTGCCGAACGTGCTCGCGGGGACCCAGCCGAACCACGAAAAGATCCATCCGCCGAGCAATCCGCCCACCAAACCGACGATAAGGTTGATAATGAGACCCGACCCGCCGCCTTGGACGATCAGGTTGGCGATCCAGCCCGCGAAGAGGCCGATCAACAAATACCATAAAAAGAACATAAGAAAAACTCTTAAAAGGTTATCCAATTGTTTTGTCGACCGTACTCATGCAAAAACGATACCCCTTTTCCCGCTGCTCTTCTCTTCGGTCGGCAGCTTGCCGTTCGCCGACCGCAGCGCGAAAAAAATGCGGTCCGCAGGACTGCGCGGGCCGCAGCCTCCCGCCTGCGGAGGCCCGCAACTCATTTTGCGTTCGTCTGCGCCCTCCGCAGGCTGCTGCCCTAATCCGTTTCATGCGCACGCGTCAGCCCAACCCGCGGCAGAAGCGATTTCGGACAAAGGGCGGCCGCGGCGACGGAGCGTAAAGAATCGGAGTCCTTTTGATTGCTTCAAAAGTGCCGCAGGCATCCGATTCAGCGCAGTCACTGTGACCGACCCCGAAATCGTTTCACCGCGGCGGTTTTTCGG
>CAYMIH010000093.1:0-3683 GCA_964390585.1 uncultured Alistipes sp. | reverse complement strand
TTCGGCATGCGTGCCCTGCTCGGCTATGCGACCGTTGTCGATCACGATGATGCGGTCGGCATTGTGTATGGTGCTCAGGCGGTGGGCGATAACGATCGACGTGCGTCCCTCCAGAAGCGACGTCAAGGCATCCTGCACCAGCTTCTCGCTCTCGGTGTCGAGCGCCGACGTGGCCTCGTCGAGAATCAGTATCTCGGGATTCTTCAGCACGGCACGCGCGATGCTCAGGCGCTGCCGCTGGCCGCCCGAGAGCTTCATGCCGCGGTCGCCGATGTTGGTGTCGTAACCCGCCTCGGTCTGCATGATGAAGTCGTGGGCGTTGGCCACGCGTGCGGCGGCCTCGATCTGCTCGTCCGACGCCTCGGCGCGTCCCATGGCTATGTTGTTGCGTATGGTGTCGTTGAACAGCACCGTGTCCTGCGATACTATGCCCATGTGGCTGCGCACGCTCTGCTGCGAGTAGTCGCCCAGCGGCACTCCGTCGATGAGGATTTGGCCGCCCTGCGGGTCGTAGAAACGCGGTACCAGCTCGCTCAAGGTCGACTTGCCGCCGCCCGAGGGACCCACCAGAGCCACCGTCTCGCCCTTGCGGACGGTGAACGATATGTCGTGCAGCACCTCGCGCGACTCGTCGTAGCCGAACGACACCCCGCGGAACTCTATCTTGTCGCGGAACTCGTCGAGAGTGCGGGCATCGGGCTTGTCGGCCACCTCGCTGCGGGCGTCGAGGATGGAGAATATGCGTTCGCCCGCGGCGATACCTTGGTTGATGTTGGCGAACTGGTCGATGAACGAACGCAGGGGGCGCGTGATCTGCGAGAAAGCGGCTATGTAGGCTACGAACCACGACGCCGACATGGTGCCGCGCGTAACCAGCGCGCCGCCGAAGATCAACACCACCGATATGGCCGTTATGCCCAGAAACTCGCTCATGGGCGAGGCTAACTGCTGCTTGCGGGCCATCGACAGCGTGAGGTTCGATATCTCGGCGTTTATGGCACGGAACTTATCGCGCACGTAAGTGAAGGCGTTGTAGCTCTTCACTGCCTTGACGCCCGAGAGCGACTCCTCCATGACGCTCACCATGTCGCCCATGCGCTCCTGTCCGCGGCGCGCGGGGTGGCGCAGGCGTTTCACTATCGAGCCTATCAAAAGCCCCACCAATGGCAGATAAACCAGCGAGAATATGGTGAGCTCCCACGAGATCTTCACCATCATCACCAGATAGCCCACGATTAGGAACGGCTCGCGGAAAGCCACTTGCAGGGTGTTGGTGATGCAGAACTGCACCATCATCACGTCGGATGTTATCTTCGACATTATGTCGCCCTTGCGCTGGTCGCTGAAGTAGCCCACGTTCATGCCCATCGTGTGTTCGAACATCTCGTTGCGCATGCGTTGCAGGGTCCGCGCGCGCATGGTCTCCACCGTCATCGACCCTAAATAGCGGAAAAGGTTGCTCAACATGTTCGAGCAGATGAGTATGGCCGACAGCAGCCCGAGCAGGTAGGTTATGCGGAACTCCTCGCCGAAGATGCGGGTGTAGGCGTAGTTGAGAATCTCGTTCAGGCAGTCGCCCGAGAGCGATATGTGCGGAAAATCGTATGTGGGGCGAAATTCGTACCCCTCGGAGAAGAGCGTACCCACGATGGGCATTATCATCGTGTAGGTGAAAGTGTTGAACAGCGCGTGCAGCACCGAGTAGAAGAAGTAGGGTACCGTGTAGCGGCTCAGCGGCTTGGCGAAGCCGAGCAGGCGCATATATGTCTTGAACATTGTGTGTTTCATATTCGGTTGAGTTGGGTGTCGCGGCGCGGTTGCGGCGACGGTTCGGCGCTCCCTGTCGCGACGGCGGTGCAAGGCTACAAATACCCCTCGGCGGCGAACTCCTCCACGGCGCGTTCGAAGCGCTCGATGGTCTCGGCCATCGACACGAACGACTTGCCGCCCGCGGCGTTGCGGTGACCGCCGCCCTCGAAGTAGCGGCCCGCAAAGAGGTTGACATCCACGTCGCCGCGCGAGCGCAGCGACACGCGGATGAAATCGTGATGCTCGACGAATATGGCCGACATCTTCATCTTCTTTATCGTGAGCGGGTAGTTGACGAAACCCTCGCTGTCGCCCTGTCGGAACCAGAAGCGGCGCATCTCCTCCTCGGTGAGCGACATGTGGGCCACGGTTCCCTTGCGCAGGATGTGCATCTTGCGGTTTATGACGTAGCCGAAGAGCCGCGCGCGGCCCTCGGTGAACGAGTTGTAGACGTTGTTGTATATCTGCGGTATGTCGATCCCCGTCTCGGCCAGCGCGGCCACGGCGCGGAACAGGTCGGGGGTGATGTGCGAGAACGAGAAGTTGCCCGTGTCGGTCATCATGCCCACGTAGAGCACCTCGGCCTGACGGCGCGTGACGGTGTCGGCACCCCACAGCCGCTCGATGAGACGGTAGACCAGATAGGACGTGCTCGACGATTCGGGGTGCGAGAACATCAAATCGAAAGGCTCCGCGGGATTGAGGTGATGATCGATCAGGATGCGTTTGGCAGTCGTGTTGGCAGCAATAAGCTCGCTGAGCGCATCCAGACGCGAAAGCGAATGGAAATCGAGGCAGAAGATCAGGTCGGCCTCCCCGACGGCACGCGCGGCGCGACCCTCGGAGTCGTTTTTGAAGATCACCACGTCGCGTATGCCCGACATCCAGTCGAGGTAGTAGGGATATTTGTTGGGGACGATGCAGACCGCTTCATGCCCCAAACGACGCAGGGCCTCGGCCCACGCGATGGACGAACCCACGGCATCGCCGTCGGGATTGGTGTGCGACAGAATCGCTATCCGCCGATGCGGAACCTCCAAAAGAGCGCGCAGAGCCTCGATATTCTGAGCTGACAATTCCATGTGCATGCGATGTAATGTCGGCGCGGATCCGTTCATGCTGCCGCACGGGACCGCGTCCGCGTTATCGGACAAAGATACGCAAAACTTCGCAATACGGCAAATATGCCCCCGAAAACGTTAGTTTTCGACAGTCGTTTTCTCGGTAGGGATTCCAATCATTTCCCCTTTTTACAAAATGGTGAAATGCGGAATGACGGAGATGGTATTCGGGCGGCAGCCTGCTGTTCGCCGACGGCGGTCGGAATGCGATAGCAGTCCGCCGCGTGGGGCGGCGGCGAACTGCGCGACTCAAAGAGTCGCAGGCGGACGATCTCGGGTAAAATTTATCTTCGGCGGCTGCGGGGGTCGCGCGAAAGCGCGAGCCGCCGAAGATAACGCCGCGTCGCGGCGAAGTTCTCGGTGCATGGCACAGTGAACTGCGCGACTCTAAAGAGCCGCAATATCTCATTATAATATATTCGGGCAGCATCCTGTGGCCCGTTCGGCCCACTCGGGATGTTCGGGATGCTCGGCGATGAACTCGTCCCAGCTCTGCAACGGGCAGTCGTCGGTCTGTTTTTCCACTTTGTTGATTACCTTAATCAACGACATCGTGTGGCTTGAACCACCCATCGGCGGATTCTTCACAGACTTGACACGGACCTTTATCTCGTACTCGAACCCCTCCTCGTAATCGAAACCCTCTATTGGGTCTCTCTGCTCCCATCTGCGGCCATCGTATCCCAGAAGCATGCGGTGCGGCAACGAACTCTCGCCGTCGAATATGAAGCCGTAATAGGATGCTATGCGCAT
>CAYMIH010000092.1:0-4195 GCA_964390585.1 uncultured Alistipes sp. | reverse complement strand
AACGTAACCACATCGGCCGTGGCGGTGGCCGACACCTCGCCGTGAGTCGTCAGGGTGCTGTCGGCGGCACGGACGGCGAGATTCTCCACCGCCAGCACGAGGCTCTTGCGCGACAGCGAGGTGAACAGCTCCACCAGATCGTGTTCGAGCCGCGCCCACGCCCCGTTGCGCTCCGCGGGCGAGAGCTTGGCTCCCGCTTCGAGTGCGTGCAGCGTCACCGAATAGGTTATCTTGCCGTGGCTGCGCCCCTCCATCGACGAGAATTGCGGCGGCGAGAGCCACATGGCGGGGTAGGCGGCGATGTGCTGCGACATGTAACGGTCGTCGGCCGAATGGAACTCGTATCCGTTCTCGGCGGCGATGCTCTCGACGGCATCGAGCAGGTAGGTTCTGTTCATAATGTTGAGTTTTGTGTTGATATGTTGTGAACAATCGTTTATTGCGTGTCGATAACCGTGCGGGCTTTGCAGCGGAACGTGGTGTTTGTCTGCGTGTTGAGACATCGGGCGGGTATTGTCGATAACTCGGCGATGCGGGGTGCGCATCAAAGGTGCGAGCCGCCGAAGATAATGCCGCACAGCGGTGCAGGCGTTCGGGAGGCAGCCTGCGGAGACCGCGTGAATGAGCGGATGCGAATAGCGGGCCTCCACTGCGGGAGGCTGCGACCCGAACGACTCTAACGAGTCGTATTATTACGATGTTTTATGCTGTTCGCCGACTGTGGCAGGAATGCTTCTGCCGCGGAATCGGGCTAACTCACGTGAATATTGCGGCTCTTTGAGCCGCGCAGTTCGCCGCCGCCCCCATGCGGCGGACTGCAACTCGCTTTATGCTCGTTTGCGTCCTGCCGCCGTCGGCGAACGCACGTTCGGGCCACGGCGATATCGAAGGTCTCGGCGTATGGGCGCACGGTGTGCCGCCCGCTCTTTCGGCAGGATTCATAAGGTTAAAAAATTGATATGTGAATTTTCGGTCGAATACGGCGCCATCCCCTGCAGCAAGCCGTTTGACAGTGCAAATATAATACGCAAAAACCCGTTTGTCAATAGTTTTAACAATAAAAATTCAATTATTTAATCGCGCCATACGAACCGCCGCCAGCCACGAACGGTCAATGCTCTGAATCGCACGCACATGCGCGCGCCGCCGAAAACGCGCCGCCGAAGACACGGCGATACGTGCGCCCCGAAGCGAAAGCCCCTAACATTCCGCCGCCCGAGTAATTATTATTCCGTTATAAATTATTACATTTGCAAAAATCAACCCGTCCCGCGGCCGCCGCGGGCAAAACCGAGACGATTATGGAGCAGGAACTCACCGTAGCGCTTATCTACGATTTCGACGGCACGCTGGCGCCGGGCAACATGCAGGAATACGACTTCATCCCCGCCGTGGGCAAAAGCAACAAGGAGTTCTGGTCCGAGGCCAACACTCTGGCCGAGGCGCAGGATGCCGACCCCGTGCTGACCTACATGGCGCGCATGATTCAGGAGGCTCAGAGCAAGGGACTGTCGCTGCGCCGCGAGGCGTTTCAGGAGTCGGGCCGCAACATCGCCTGCTACCGCGGCGTGGAGGGCTGGTTTCCCCGCATGAACGCCTACGCCGCCGAACGCGGCCTGCGGCTGCTGCACTACATCAACTCGTCGGGGCTCAAGGAGATAATAGAGGGTACCCCCATAGCCCGCGAGTTCAAGCACATATACGCCTGCTCGTTCCTCTACAACGTCGACGGCATAGCCTACTGGCCCGCCGTGGCGGTCAACTACACCAACAAGACGCAGTTCATATTCAAGATCAACAAGGGCGTGGAGTCGGTCTACGACACCCGCATGGTCAATCAATACATGGAGGAGAACCACCGTCCCGTGCCGTTCAAGCGCATGATCTACGTGGGCGACGGCACCACCGACATCCCCTGCATGAAGCTGGTGAAGAACTACGGCGGCCACTCCATCGCCGTCTACAACCCCGACGATCGGAGCAAGCGGCGCGAGATGAATGCGCTCATACGCGACAACCGCGTGAACTACGTCTGCCCCGCCGACTACTCCGCGGGATCGGAGATAGACACCTTGGTGAAGGCCATCATCGACAAGGCTGCCGCCGACGCGCGCCTCGAACAGCTGGAGGCCATAAAACAGTAGCGCCCCGACGGCAGACCCCGCGACCGCCTGCCCCGCACCCCATGCAACGAAACAACCTGAAATAGAGAATGAAGAAATTTTTCACCCTGCTCGTCGCCGCCGTGCTCGCGGTCACTGCCGCCGCACAAGAACGCATATCGGTCGACGGTCCCGACGATCCCGAACTTTGTAACCTGCCCGTCGCGGCCGCCGAGGTTTCCCCGACCGCCATACGCGCCGACGTGCGCCGCAACATGACCGACAAGGAGTGTTCGGAGGCAGTGATGGCCGCGCTGGCCCTCCGCAAAGCCGCCCGATCGGGTCCGCGCGAGGTGAACCGCGCCGCGCGCAAGGCATTCAACGCCGTATGGCGCGCCTTGACATGCCGCCACGAGGTCATGGTGTCGTACGGATTCTTGCCCTACGCCTTCGAGGACGACGGAATCGAGTTCGGCTTCGACGGCGACACCTATCGTTACGGCGACGACAAACGCACGTACGGACTGGCCGCGGGCTACATGTACCGCCTCTCGCGCCGCTGGTCGGTGGGACTCTCGGTGAGCGTGTCGACGATGAAGGACAGCGCCTCGAAGAACGGCGAGCGGATCTTCACCTGCCGCACATCGACGCTGGGCATAGTGCCCGCGTTGCGCCTGAACTGGATCGACCGACCGATGGTGAAGTGCTACTCCGAGCTTCAGATAGGCTATGCCTGCGACTTCACCCGCATCGATTCCGACGAGGTGGAGCGCTTTCGTCAGTCGTATCCCGTCGCAACCCTCACCATGGCGGGCATAAGCATCGGCCGACGGCTGCACGGGTTCGCCGAGGTCGGCGCGGGGCTGCGCGGCATCGCGTGCATGGGAGTGGGATACTCGTTCCGCTAAATCACTAAGATACCCGACATGAAGAAAATACGTTTCGGACTTCTGCCGCGCGTCGTGACGGCCATAGTGCTCGGAGTGCTCTGCGGCAATCTGCTGCCCGAGTGGTGCGTGCGCATATTCGTCACTTTCAACGAGGTGTTCGGGCAGCTGCTCGGCTTCGCCATACCGCTCATCATAGTGGGTCTGGTGACTCCCGCCATAGCCGACATAGGCCGCGGCGCGGGCCGCATGCTGGCCCTTACGGCCGCTCTGGCCTACACCGCCACGGTCGCCGCAGGCTTCGCGTCGTATCTGGTAGGCGCCGCTGCGTTTCCGTCGCTCATAACCTCGCACGTGGAGGTCGATGCAGCCGCCGAAGCCGTCGACACGGCCCCCTACTTCTCGGTGGAGATACCGCCTTTGATGGGTGTGATGACGGCCCTCGTGCTCGCGTTCATGCTCGGACTCGGGATCGCCCACCTGCGCGGCGACGTGCTGCGGCGCGGCGCGGCCGAGTTTCGCGACATAGTGACCATGGCCATCGAGACCGTGATCCTGCCCCTGCTGCCTCTCTACATCTTCGGCATATTCATGAACATGACCGCTTCGGGCGAGGTGTTCCGCGTGCTGGGTGTCTTCGCCAAGATCATAGGGGTGATATTCGTGCTCCACATAGCATGGCTCCTTCTGCTCTACACCGTGGCGGGGGCTGTGGCGCGGCGCAATCCGCTGCGGATGCTCGCGAGCATGATGCCCGCCTACTTCACCGCGCTGGGCACGCAGTCGTCGGCCGCGACCATCCCCGTCACGCTCGACCGCGCGCGGTCGATAGGCGTGAGCGAGCAGACGGCGGGATTCGTCATTCCGCTGTGCGCCACGATCCACCTCTCGGGCAGCATGCTCAAGATAGTGGCTTGCGCCCTCGCGTTGATGATAATGCAGGGCATGGAGTACGATTTCCCGCTCTTCGCGGGGTTCGTCTTCATGCTGGGCATCACTATGGTGGCGGCTCCCGGGGTCCCGGGCGGAGCCATCATGGCCGCCCTCGGCGTGCTGGCCTCGATGCTGGGATTCTCGCCCGCCGACCAAGCCTTGATGATCTCGCTCTACATAGCCATGGACAGCTTCGGCACCGCCTGCAACGTCACGGGCGACGGCGCGCTGGCCGTCATGGTGGATCGCTTGGCGGCGCGGGGCGGGAAATAA
>CAYMIH010000091.1:0-4285 GCA_964390585.1 uncultured Alistipes sp. | reverse complement strand
GCGAGTTTTGCAGTCCGCACGACTGCGCGAACCGCAAAGAGCTCAAAGATTATGTTTTCGCGTTGTCATACTGCGAAGCCAGCGACTTGCAGTGACAAAAAAAGCCTGTCCTACATTTATGTACGACAGACTTTTTCGATGTTAAACTTCACCGACGGATGAAGCGTCGGAATCTTTACTTGCGTTTCTCCTTGGCCTCGATGCACTCCGTGGCGTGGGGAACGCGCAACAGACGCTCCTTGGGGATTAGTTTTCCCGTGGTTTTGCAGATGCCGTACGTCTTGTTCTCCACGCGCACCAGCGCCAATTCCAGATTGCGAATGAACTTCATCTGGTGGGCGGCGAGACGGCCCGTCTCCTCCTTCGAGAGAGTGGTGGCGCCCTCCTCCAGCACCTTGAACGTGGGCGAAGTATCCTCGGTGTCGTTATCGCTCGAATGGGTAATGTTAGAGCGAAGCAACTCGTAATCGGCCTTGGCCTGTTCGAGTTTATTAAGAATTATCTGTTTGAACTCCGCCAAATCGGTGTCGCCGTATCGTACTCTCTCCTCTTCCATAGTCGTAAAATATTTAATATTGTTGTAATAAAGATAAGACATTTTCTACGAACGGCCAAATCTTTATATTAAAAATGTCGGCAACCCCGCCTACACACGCGTCACGGCTATGCGCAACGGCTCGTCGTCGACATCCGAATCGACTACGACGGCGCCTTGCGGCTCGGCCGCGGCGAGCACCTCGACGGCGAGGGTCTGCGATGCTATGTAGTCGGCGAAATGTTCGACGGCACCTGCGACGACAGGTTTCGACTCGATCTCCACGCGGATCTTGTCCGTCACTTCGAATCCCGAATCCTTGCGGATATTCTGTATGCGGTTTATCAACTCGCGTGCCACGCCCTCGCGGCGCAATTCGTCGGTGACGGTGATGTCGAGCGCCACGGTGAGCTTGCCCTCCGAAGCGACCAGCCACCCGGGCATATCCTCCGACGTGATCTCGAAATCGGCCGCGGTCACCGCGATCTTCTCGCCCCCGAGGTCGAGCAGGGTTTCGGCCGAAGCCTCTATCTCGGCTATGCGCTCCTGCGAGAAGGTGACCGTGAGAGCCGCTATCTGCTTCATGTACTTGCCGTACTTGGGACCGAGCGTCTTGAAGTTGGGCTTTATGCGCTTGGTTATGATTCCCGTGGTGTCGGTCAGAAGTTCGATCTGCTTCACGTTCACCTCGCTCATGACGAGTCCCTTCACCGCCTCGATGTGGCGTGCCATGTCGCGGTCGAGCACGGGCACGAGTATCTTGGTGAGCGGCTGGCGCACCTTGATGTTCACCTTGCGGCGCAGGGCGAGCACCATCGACGACACGCGCTGCGCGATATCCATCATCTCCTCCAGCTCGCGGTCGATCGCCGACTCGTCCGCCGTCGGGAACGCCGCGAGGTGAACCGAACCGTCGGTGTGGCGGCCGCTCACGGCATTCAGGTCTGAGAAGATGCGGTCGGCCATGAAAGGCGCGAACGGCGCGGCGAGGGCCGCCACAGTCTCCAAGCAGGTGTAGAGCGTCTGGTAGGCCGCCAGCTTGTCGTCGCTCATGCCGCCGCCCCAGAAACGTTTGCGGTTCAGACGGACGTACCAGTTCGAGAGGTTCTCGCCCACGAAATCCTGAATGGCGCGGGCCGCAGGGGTGGGATCGTAGTCGTCGAGATACTCGGTCACATCCTTAACCAAAGTGTTGAGCAGCGAGATGATCCAGCGGTCGATCTCGGGGCGCTGCGCGACGGGGATCTCGGTCTCTCGGCCCGTGAAGCCGTCAACGTTGGCGTAGAGGGCGAAGAACGAGTAGGTGTTGTAGAGCGTGCCGAAGAACTTGCGGCGCACCTCGTCCACACCCTCCTTGTCGAACTTCAGGTTGTCCCAAGGCTGCGAGTTCGATATCATGTACCAGCGGGTGGCGTCGGCACCGTAGGCGTCGAGCACCTCGAACGGATCGACGGCGTTGCCCAAACGCTTCGACATCTTGTTGCCGTTCTTGTCGAGCACCAGACCGTTCGATATGATGTTCTTGAATGCCACCGAATCGAAGAGCATCGAGGCTATGGCGTGCAGCGTGAAGAACCATCCGCGCGTCTGGTCGACACCCTCGGCGATGAAGTCGGCGGGGAACACCTCGCCGAACTTGTCGGCGTTCTCGAACGGATAGTGTATCTGGGCGTAGGGCATGGCGCCCGAGTCGAACCACACGTCGATCAGGTCGCTCTCGCGCTTCATCGGCTCGCCCTTCGACGAGGTGAGCACTATGCCGTCCACATAGGGGCGGTGCAGGTCGATGTTGGCGGTCGAGTAATTCTCCTTCGACATGTCGCCCACACGGAAATTCTTGTACGGATTCTCGGTCATGTTGCCTGCGGCGATACTCTTCTCGATCTCGGCCACCAGCTCCTCCACCGAGCCTATGCACTTAATCTCCGAGTAATCCTCGGTGGCCCATACGGGCAGCGGGGTGCCCCAGAAGCGCGAACGCGACAGGTTCCAGTCCACCAGACCCTCCAGCCACTTGCCGAAACGGCCCGAACCCGTCGATTCGGGTTTCCACTTGATCGTCTTGTTGAGTTCGATCATGCGCTCGCGCAATGCCGTGGTGCGGATGAACCACGAATCGAGCGGATAATATAGCACGGGCTTGTCCGTGCGCCAGCAGTGGGGATACGAGTGGGTGTGTTTCTCGATCTTGAAAGCCAGCCCCTGCGACTTGAGCATCACGGCTATGTCGATGTCCAGCGTGGCGTCATCGGGTCCTAACGTATCGTCGTAGGCGTTCTTCACATAGCGGCCCGCATACTCGCCGTACAAAGCGGCATCCACGTTGTTCTTCACGAACTCGGGATCGAGATCCTCCAAAAGGAAGAAACGGCCCTTGCGGTCGACCATGGGCTGGTTCTTGCCCGCCTTGTCGACCATGAACAGAGGCGCTATGCCCGCTATCTTGGCCACGCGGTCGTCGTCGGCACCGAACGTCGGCGCGATGTGTACGATACCCGTACCGTCCGAGGTGGTTACATAATCGCCGATTATCACGCGGAACGCGTCGCCCTGCGGCGTTACCCACGGAATGAGCTGCTTGTAGCGCACACCCTCCAGTTCGGGCCCGAGCCACGTCTTGTCCTCGACTTCGAACGTGCCCTCCATCTTCTTGGTGAAGTAGCTGCCGACGAGAGCCTTGGCCAGAATCACGGTCTGCGGTTCGTCGGTGTAGGGGTTGCGGCACTTCACGCGCACGTACTCTATCGCGGGACCTACGGCCAGCGCGGTATTCGACGGCAGAGTCCACGGCGTGGTGGTCCATGCGAGGAAGTAGAGCTTGCCCTGCACCCCGTCGAAGAGCTTCTCGCTGCGCTCGTCGCGCACGATCTCGAACTGGGCGGTGCAGGTGGTGTCCTTCACGTCGCGGTAGCACCCGGGCTGGTTCAACTCGTGCGTCGAGAGACCCGTGCCCGCCGCGGGCGAATAGGGCTGTATGGTGTATCCCTTGTAGAGCAATCCTTTCTCATACAGCTTCTTGAGCAGAAACCACAGCGTCTCGATGTATTTGTTGTCGTAGGTGATGTAGGGATCGTCCATGTTGACCCAATAACCCATCTTGTGGGTGAGGTTCTCCCACACGTCGGTGAACTCCATCACCGCCTTGCGGCAGGTGCTGTTGTACTCCTCGATCGAGATCTTGCGACCTATGTCCTCCTTGGTTATGCCGAGCTTCTTCTCCACACCCAGTTCGACGGGGAGTCCGTGGGTGTCCCATCCCGCCTTGCGGTGTACCAGATACCCCTGCTGAGTCTTATAGCGGCAGATCACATCCTTGATGGTGCGGGCCATGACATGGTGAATGCCGGGCATTCCGTTGGCCGAGGGGGGACCCTCGTAAAACACGAATGCGGGATGGCCCTCGCGCGTAGAGATACTTTTGTGGAACGTATCGTCGGCGTCCCACTTCTTCAAAACCTCCTCCGCCACTTTCGGCAGATCGAGACCTTTGTACTCGTTGAACTTCATAGTCGGGGTTATGTTAATTTTCGTTACCAATCGTTGTTTCGAGCGGACGGGCACTCGCCTGCCGCCCCTTGCGGCATTCGGCGTCGTAAATATTCCGCCGCAACCTCTTAAAAGCAGCTTAAACGTGCAAATATACGCAAATAAACGGAAGTTTCAAACTCGGTCAGCCGATCCTGCCGATGCGGGGGCTTTAGGTGCGCCCCCGCAGCCGCCGAAGATAAATTTTACCCGAGATCGTCCGCC
>CAYMIH010000090.1:0-4513 GCA_964390585.1 uncultured Alistipes sp. | reverse complement strand
TGATGCGGTATATTGCAGTTCGAAGAACTGCGCGGGCCGCAGGCTGCAACCCGAACAACCGCGCCGCAACGCGGCGTTATCTTCGGCGGCTCGCACCAAAAGGTGCGACCCCCGCAGCCGCCGAAGATAAGAAGATAAATTTTAACGAGCAATCCACCGAACAGCGTGCCGCAGCCCGAATTCCACCGAGCCTCGGCAAAATCGCAAATAAATTTGCTTTTGCACTCGGCTTATTCGTACCTTTGCAACATTATTAACCCTCCGACGATGAGCAAAACAAATTCCGACCCCGTTCCGTCATTGGCCGCATCGCTCGCGCCGCTCGCCACGCTCGTGGTGTTTCTCGCATCGGTGATAAGCATCTTCGGCGGCGACGCCATAACGGGCGGAAGCCAATTTTCGCTCTTGGCCGCAAGCGCCGTGTGCGCCGCCATAGCCATGTGGCGCTACCGATGCCCTTGGCAAAAGCTCGAAGACGCCGTGATGGTGAACATGCACAGCGCCACCCCCGCCATAATCATCCTGCTGCTCATAGGAGCCATAGCCGGCACATGGATGGCGAGCGGCGTAATACCTACGCTCATCTGCTACGGACTGCGCATACTGCGACCCTCGGTCCTCCTGCCAGCCTCGTGCCTGATCTGCGCCGTGGTGTCGCTGCTCACGGGATCGTCGTGGACCACCGTAGCCACCGTGGGAGTGGCTTTGATGGGCATAGGACGCGCCCTCGGATTCGACGACGGATGGATAGCGGGCGCAATCATATCGGGAGCCTATTTCGGCGACAAGATATCGATAATGAGCGACACCACAGTGCTCGCCTCCACCACGGCCGAAGTGCCGCTGTTCTCGCACATACGCTACATGTTGTTCACCACCGTGCCGTCGATACTCATCGCAATAGGGGTGTTCTGCGCAGCGGGATTCGCCACAGCATCCGCCGACGCGGCCGAGACATTGCAGATAGAAGCCGCCTTGCAGGAGTCGTTCCGCATAACTCCTTGGCTGCTGGCCGTTCCCGCCGCCACGGGCATACTCATATCGCGCAAGCTGCCCGCCATCATCACCCTGTTCGCCTCGGTGCTGCTGGCCGCAGCGGCAATGATACTGTTCCAGCCCGAGATCATATGCCGCATCGCAGAGTCGGACACGCCGTCGTTCATGGCTTCGTTCAAGGCCGTGGTGCTGGCGTCGACCACCGACACCGCCGTCGAGACGGGCAATCCGCTGCTCAACGATCTGGTGGCCACGGGCGGCATGGGAGGCATGATGAACACGGTGTGGCTCATAATTTGCGCCATGTGCTTCGGCGGGGTGATGTACGGCAGCGGAATGCTCTCGGCCATATCGAAGATATTCCTGCGCATGGCACGCCGAACCGTGAGCGTGGTGGGCGCCACGGTGGGGTCGGGCATATTCTTCAACCTCGTCACGGGCGACCAGTACATATCGATCATACTTACGGGAAACCTGTTCCGCCACCTCTACGACGACCGAGGACTGGAACGCCGCCTGCTGAGCCGCAGCGTCGAGGATTCGGCCACGGTGACCTCGGTGCTCATTCCGTGGAACTCGTGCGGCATGACACAGTCGACGGTACTCGGAGTGGCGACGCTAACATACATGCCCTACTGCATATTCAACATCGTAAGTCCGTTTATGTCGGTGGCGGCAGCCGCCATAGGATATAAAATTTATAGTAAAAAGCAATGAAACCCGAACTCGTAATATTCGATCTCGACGGTACGCTGCTCGACACCATAGGCGATCTGGCCGTCAGTTGCAACCACATGCTCGCCCTGCGCGGTCTGCCGCAGCACGGCTACGACGACTATTGCCGATTCGTGGGCAACGGAATCATGCGGCTGGTGGAGCGCGCCCTGCCCGAAAAGCTGCGCACGCCCGAATACGTAAAGGAGGCGCGCAAGGATTTTCTGGAGCACTACATCGACCACATCGACATTCACACGCGTCCCTACGACGGCATCCCGCATGTGGTGGAGACTCTTCACCGCGACGGAGTGAAGCTCGCCGTGGCGTCGAACAAGTTTCAGGCGGGGACCGAAAAATTGATACGCGAATACTTTCCCGACATAGATTTCGTGGAGGTGCGCGGCAACCGCGACGGGGTGCCTCTGAAGCCCGACACGGCCATGATCGACCCCATAATAGCCGCGGCGGGAGTCGCGCGCGACAGATGCGTGATGGTGGGCGACTCGGCCGTAGACATGCAGACGGCCCGCAACGCGGGGATAGGATCGATAGGCGTAAGCTGGGGATTCCGCGATCGCGCGGAGCTGGAGGAGAACGGTGCCGACCGCATAGCCGACACCCCCGAGCAACTTCTCGCAATCATCCGCGAGATGCGGTAAGCCTCGTTCGGATTGAAAATTAAAACGTAAATTTGCATCACGACGGATAAAAAAATGCTTGTACGCAAAAATATATAGAGTATTTCGACATAGCGAACGCTATGTCGGCAGTTCGCCGCCGCCCCTACGCGGCGGACTGCTAAAGCACTCCTCCGCCGTCGGCGAACAGCGAACGATACACGAATGTCTTACGTATAAGAACAAAAAATGATTATGGAAAATAAAATAAGAACCGTTCTGGCTCGGATATCGCACCCCGAAACGGGACACGACCTCGTGGAGAGCGGAATGGTGGATTCCGTAAACGCAACCGACGGTAAAATCACGGTCGTACTGCGCTTCGCCAAGGCGCGCGATCCTTTCGCCGCGCGAATCAAAACACAAGTCGAACAGACTCTCAAAGAGCATTTCCCAGAATCGCAGATAACGGTAGCGATAAAGGAGGCTGCGCCGAGACGCCCCGTGCCGCAGCGCGAAAGCACGACCAAGAGCATCGGCAAGATCATAGCCGTGGCCTCAGGCAAGGGCGGCGTGGGCAAATCCACGGTGACTGCCAATCTTGCCGTCACGCTGCGCGACATGGGTTACCGCGTGGGTATTCTCGACGCCGACATATACGGACCGTCGCAACCCAAGATGTTCGCTCTGGAGGGCTACGTGCCCGACGCCGTGCAGCAGGACGGCATGGATTACATCGTGCCTGCGCAGAGCGCCGACATAGAGCTGATGTCGATAGGATTCTTCATACGTCCCGACGACGCCCTGATGTGGCGCGGCGCGATGGCCACCAACGCCCTGAAACAGCTTCTGCACCAGACCATGTGGGGCGGGCTCGATTTCCTGCTCATCGACATGCCCCCGGGAACGGGCGACATACACCTCACCATCATCTCGGAGATACGCCTCGACGGCGCCGTCATAGTCTCCACGCCGCAGCAGGTGGCCGTGGCCGACGTGGTACGCGGCGTGGAAATGTTCCGCCACGAAAAGGTGAACGTCCCCGTGATAGGAGTGATAGAGAACATGGCGTGGTTCACCCCGCGGGAACTGCCCGACAACCGTTACTACATATTCGGCCGCGGAGGCGCGCGCGCATATGCCGAGCAGGCAGGAGTGCCGTTTCTGGGCGACATACCCATCGTGCAGTCGATAATGGAGGGCTCGGAGCAGGGACGTCCCTCGGCGACGGTCGACAGCGAGGTGGAGGAATACTATCGCGCAATAGCCTCGCGCATTGTTGACAACATGGCGGAAAAGTGTTGAAAAAGGTGACGAAAAACATATGATAACATATTACAAGTTTCGGTAGTCGAAAACCGCCGAAAATCTAAAGTCGTGATAATCAAACAAGGCTGTGAAAACATGAATTTTCATGCGTTTTTTTATCGAAACTTGTCACACGGTTTATCAACCGAAAACGGGGCGTCGAACTTAACAAATAAAATGTGTCGATATGTTAAAAACATTTTCGACACATTTTTCATAATAGCGAACACCGCACCGACTGTCGGCATCGAAACATATGTAAAACAGCATGTTCGCACCGCAAACGATTATCGACACCAAACGGACAACGACACTATTCCGATGTCGATAAATAATTCGACTGCGAGATATCGACACTTTCAACAGCTATTATTTATATTATTATTCATTTATTTTAATAAAGAATAAAAAACAAAAAAATAAAACTCTTGTCGAAAACTAATCGCACCACCGGCGCATGCTTACCGAATATAACTTTCGTAACGCGACATAAAGAGCCTTTCAGACTATCGAACGTCAGATGAAACGCTTAAAAAATAACGAATCGTAATCAAATTGTCGAAAAATTCGTAATTTTTGTTTGACGTAAGGTTTAAAGTTAATATCTTTGTTTCAGATTACGGCGTCGCATGGAGGGTAAAGGGGCGGATTTGCAAATGCGGCCGTTGGTATATGGCCGTCGGAACCGAAACCGATGCGCAATAAACACAAGAGCATTTTTCGGAGCGCAGCGACCGAAGTCCCCTCCGAGGAGGGGATTTAGGGGAGGGTCAGAATTATAAGCGCGGCCATAGGCCGCGGGTATATGACCTCAGGATTTGAAACTGAAGTGCAAATAACGCAAGAGCTTTAATATATATAAATAGTAATATGTA
>CAYMIH010000089.1:0-4572 GCA_964390585.1 uncultured Alistipes sp. | reverse complement strand
CCACTGCGGCGGACTGCTGACGCACTCCTGCCGCCGTCGGCGAACAGCAGACCGCGGAGGCCCGCCGCCGTTCGCGAATGCTCACATCGCGGCCCCCGCAGGCTGCGCCGCGAATTTTCCGAAGAAAATTTCTTTTTCCGCAAAATATTCGTACATTTGCACCGCTAAACAGCATACCAATTATTTAATTCATTGTATTATGAACAATTACGAAACCGTTTTCATTGTCACTCCCGTCCTTTCGGATGCTCAGGTAAAGGAGGTTGCTGACAAATTCCAAGGCATCATCACCGAGAACGGCGGTCAGATTGTGAATGCGGAGAGCTGGGGCCTGAAGAAGCTCGCCTATCCCATCCAGAAGAAGACCACCGGATTTTATTTCCTCGTGGAGTTCACAGGTGAGGGTTCTATCATCAACACGCTGGAGACCGGCTACCGCCGCGACGAGCGCATCATTCGTTTCTTAACTTTCAAGCAGGACAAGTTCGCCGTGGAGTATTCGGCCAAGCGTCGCGCAAAGCTTGCTAACAAATCACAGGAGGAGTAAATCATGGCACAGGAGAATGTAAAGAGCGGCGAGATCCGTTATCTCAACCCCGTATCGGTGGATGTAAAGAAAAAGAAGTACTGCCGTTTCAAGAAGCTCGGCATCAAGTATGTAGACTATAAGGACGGCGAGTTCCTCAAGAAGTTCCTCAACGAGCAGGGCAAGATTCTGCCCCGCCGTCTGACGGGTACCTCGCAGAAGTACCAGAAGAAGGTGGCTCAGGCCGTGAAGCGTGCGCGTCACCTCGCGATTCTGCCTTTCGTAACCGATTGTATGAAATAATTAAGAGGAGGAGAGCAACATGGAAGTTATACTTATCAAAGATATGGACAACTTGGGTTACGCTAACGACATCGTTAACGTAAAGCCCGGTTACGCGAACAATTACTTGATTCCTCAGGGTTTCGCCAAGGCCGCTACCGCTTCGGCGAAGAAGGTGCTGGCCGAGAACCTGAAGCAGCGCGCCCACAAGGACGCCAAGATTCTGGCCGACGCTCAGGCTCTGGCCGAGAAGATCGCCAATCTGCCTTTGGTCGTTAAGGTCAAGGCCGAGGAGGGCAAGATATTCGGTTCGGTCACTTCAGCCGACATCGCAGCCGCTCTGGCCGAGAAGGAGATCGTCGTAGACCGCAAGGTCATCAGCGTCGACAGCATCAAGACCGTAGGCGAGTACGAGGCTTCGGTGAAGCTGCACCGCGAGGTGAAGGCTACCGTAAAGATTTCGGTTGTCGCCGAGGAGTAGTCGGTTGCCGACCGATAATATATGAGGATCGTCCGAATCGATTTCGGACGATCCTTTTTTCGTTGAGGTATCGGTTCGAATCCCGCCCGAGTTCGCTGCACGTCGGAACATATTTCCGTGTGACTTGAAAAAAATGCGTTTTTTCGCTCTCCGAAGCGCCCGTATGGGTTATCTTTGCCGAAAGAAACCTTAAAACTTATCGACCATGTCCGAAAAAACGGAAATCTCGGCCGCGGCGTTCGCGGATACCAAACCCCATTACAATATCCTCGACGGCCTGCGCGGCGTGGCGGCTCTGACTGTGGTCTGCTACCATCTGTTCGAGGCTTTCGCCACGAGCCATATCGACCAGAGGATCAACCACGGTTATCTGGCGGTCGATTTTTTCTTTATCCTTTCGGGATTCGTCATGGGCTACGCCTACGACGACAGGTGGAATACGATGAGCGTCAAGGATTTCATCCGCCGCCGCCTTATCCGCCTGCATCCTATGGTGGTCATGGGCGCGCTAATAGGCGCCGTCATGTTCTACACTCAGGGATGCTCGGTGTGGGACGTGACGAAGATATCGGTCGGCATGCTGCTACTGTCGACGCTGTTGAACGCCCTGATGATCCCCGTGACCACGGGATTCGAGATCCGCGGCGTGGGCGAGATGTACCCGCTCAACGGCCCGAGCTGGTCGCTTATGTTCGAATATATCGGCAATCTGCTCTATGCGCTCTTCATCCGCCGTTTTTCCACCCGACTCCTCGCGGCGATGGTCTTTGTGGCGGGTTGCGGATTGACGGCGTTCTCGGTGTGGGGACCTCTCGGCGACATAGGCGCGGGATTCGCCATGACGGGAGCGGATATGACGGGCGGTTCGCTGCGCCTGCTCTTCTCGTTCTCGGCGGGTCTGCTGCTGTCGCGCGTATTCAAGCCCGTAAAGGTGAAGGGGGCGTTTTGGATCGGCGCCGTCGCCATAGTGGCCGTGGCGGCCATACCGCGCATAGGCGGCAGCGAGCATCTGTGGATGAACGGCGTGTACGACGCTTTCTGTGCCGTGGCGGTGTTTCCGCTGCTGGTGTATATCGGCGCCTCGGGACGCACGACCGATGCGCTTACCACTCGTGTATGCAAATTTCTGGGGGATATATCCTATCCTCTCTACATGGTGCACTATCCGTTCATATACCTCTATTACGCGTGGGTGAAGAACGAGAATCTCACTTTCGGCGAGTCGTTCCCCGGGGCTGCGGCCTTAGTGGTCGGATCGGTCGCTCTGGCTTGGTTGTGTCTGAAATTCTACGACGAGCCCGTCCGCAGATGGCTTACGAAGCGGTTCCTGCGATAGATTAACGAAACGAACGGCTCGGGCACGATTTGCTGTTCGCCGACGGCGGAGGCATGTGTGGTATTTATCTTCGGCGGCTGCGGGGGTCGCACCAAAGGTGCGAGCCGCCGAAGATAACGCCGCTTCGCGGCGAAGGTGCTCGGGGTGCGCGACTCAGCGAGTCGCAATATCCACACGCGCCAGCCCATCCCGCGGCAGAAGCGATTTAGGACAGGGGACGACTCACAGAGCCGTACAGTCCGCCGTCTCAATACGCAAAACGGGGATCGAAAGACACGATGTCTTCCGATCCCCGTCGCATTCGCCGCCGAGACTACTCGCGTTCGCTCAACTCCTTATACAGTTCGAGTCGCAGCCCCGCGCAACTCTCGATGATATGCGCCGCCTGCTGCACGCGCTCCATGTGCAACTCTACCTCCTGCGGTGCCATGTAAAACTCGGCATGGTATGTCGTTTTCATCAACACCTCTTTCAATCGCGGAATGGTAAAGATGTTCTCGATATGATTGTCGTCGAAGACGAGCATCAATTTCGTCGATAGGGTCCGCATGCGGTTGTGCATCACCACGGGGTCATGCAGATCGAACGGCATGCCGTGATAGACGTAGTATAGCATGTGATAGAAGTACACCGCCGCCTGCGCCGTGAACTGCGCCGCCAGCCTCACGTTGTGCCCCTCCGTAAAAGCATCCTGCGCCTGCTCTAACAGGTCGACGCCGAGCGTGCGGAACGTATCGTAATGAAACTTGGCATCGGCGTATGCCCGTGCGAAGTCGATGGGCCGTTTCGGCCGTCGGAAACAGTAGTGGTCATTGCAATAGAGCACCACACCCTCGGCATGGGCGAAGTAGAGGAACGGCGTGCGGTTCGATTCGACGTAATTCAACGGCAGGATATAAAGGTTGATGTAGGTGATCTTGCGATGCCGATAGGGCATCTTGTAACGCAGGATGCGTTTGGCCTGAAACCAGTCGAATTGCGGCGTGTCGCGCACGACCATCAAAAGGTCGTAAGCCGCGGCATCGCTGTGCGGCGTGCCGCCCGCCAGTTTGCCGAACAGCAGGATGTATTCGGGATCGAAGTATCCGTCGGTAAGATGTCGTACGATTCGGGCAGCTTCCGTGGGATCGTAGAGGGGTTCCGAGTGCTGTGTTTGCACTGTATTTTGATTCGTTTCCATTTTATTCGTTGTTGATTGTTTGACAATAGAGGTTCTGTCCTTATCGGGCGCAAGGCTCGACAAAGAGTGTGAAAGTTTTGATTAACAGTCGATTGCTAATCGGGCGGATGGGAATGGAAACGAATCGGGATGTTGTGCGGCGGAAACCGCCTGCTGTCGGCCTTTCGGCTTGTCTGCGTCGTAACGCGGACGATGTGTGATGTTTGCATAAATAAAAAAATGCGCAGCTGCAAACATCACACATCACTATATTTCAAGCTCAGGGAAGTGCCGTTCGCGGATTGTTAAACCCCAACGACTCTGCGCATAGGTTTAGTCTATACAACCCGAAAGCGTATAGAAATATAGTGTTTGTATTATGATGTTTGCAGGACCAAAGGTAGAAAAAATCCGATAATGCGCAAAAAAAATTAACCTCGGAATAATCCGAGGCTATATTTTTTTATTTTAATATATGAATAAGCGCAGCTGCGAACACTACACATTCACCCTTTCAGGCTACCGCAAGGTGCTGTTCGCGGAATTTCTTCCCAACAGCTCTGCGCACACTTTTTAAGTCTGCCTTGGGTGCACACTTAAAAGGGTGTAAAATTTATGTAGTATTCGCAGAAACAAAGATATGACTTTTTCTTTGAAATAAAAAACATTTTCGCGCCAATGAAGTGACGATAATGTTTTCGGGTCGCAGCCTGCGGAGACCGCAGTGTGAGCATTCGCGAACGATAGCGCGCCTCCGCGGGGCAGAGGCTTCGGCCCGCGCAGTCCTG
>CAYMIH010000088.1:0-4807 GCA_964390585.1 uncultured Alistipes sp. | reverse complement strand
CCATCCCGTCATTCCACATTTTTCTTTCGCAGAAAGGAAAATGATTGGAATCTCTTCCGAAAAAAAATCATTTGAGATGCCAATCCTCACTGCGTTCGGTGGCATGACGAGTTTTGCAGTTCGACAGGACTGTGCGGGCCGCAGCCTCTGCCGCGCGGAGGCCCGCTATCGTTCGCGAACACTCACATCGCGTTCCTCCGTAGGCTGCGACCCGAATACAATCGACTAATGTAATAACCGCGCACTATGTGCACTCACCTCGACTGCCCATCGAATGGTTAATACGAATATTTAGCGGTCTTCGCTGATACAGACAGGTTTGGACTGCGTATTTTTAGTTGCCAAAAGAAGGAAAATTCAGTACTGTTTTGTAAATATTCCTTATATATATTATTCGATCTTCGGGCGGATTTAACAAATAAAAAAGGGACCGTCTGACAAATTCAGACAGCCCTTTCGTATTATTTCCGTTGCGGGAACTACATCTTGTAGAACTCCTCCCAACCTTTGCGCGGCGGCAGGCCGGTGAGCAAAGCATCGGCGAAGCGGTTGTTTACGACGCGCTTGGTGTCGCGGTCGAACACGATCTTGCTGTTGAGTCGCTGAGCCATCACGCCGAGGCAGAACACCTGACACAAAGGTCCGAACACCTCGAACGGCGAACGAGATTTCTCCTCGCCCATGCAGGCCAGCAGGAAGTTCTCGAAGTGATTCGACGGGCTTTTGGGAACCTCGGGCAACTTGTCGGCCATGGCCTTCGCCTTCGCCTCGGGGATGATCGACAGGGTCGAGCCGTGCGAGCCGCCCTTGAAGATCATATCCTTGGCGTAGATTATCTTACCCGGGTTGAGCTTTATGGCCTGCGCCTTTTGTCCGTTGATGGTCGGAACGTCGCCGCTGAGCTTCGAACCTCCGTAACCGTCGGGCAGCTGCGGGTAGTTGTTGATTCCGTCGTACCAAGTGATCGCCACGGGCGGCATCTCGCCGCGACGGGGGAACTTGAAACGAATGGTCGACGCCATGGGGAAGAAGTAGTTGTTCCATCCCACCAGCTTGATGGGCTCCACCTCGTAAGGCAGTCCCAGATTGAGGAACTCGTGGATGGTGTCGAGGATATGTGCGCCCCAGTCACCGAGTGCGCCCATTCCGAAGTCGTACCAGCTGCGCCAGTTGCCCGGGTGGTACTTTTCGTTGAACTCGTGGAACTGCTGCGTGGTGTGCCAGAGATCCCAATCCATGCCGTCGGGTATGGGCTGAGCCTCGGGGTAACGGTCGATGTTGACGTCGTATCCGTGCCAGCGGCGCGACATGTTCATGTGTGCGTCGACAGCCGTCACGTCTTTTATGATGCCTGCGTCGAGCCAAGCCTTGAATTGGAAGTAGTTGGCCTCCGAGTGACCTTGGTTACCGCCCTGCGTCACGAGGTTGGGGTTGCGCTTGGCGGCGTCGATCATGAGCTGGCACTCTTGGAACGTGCGGCCCATGGGCTTCTCTACGTATACGTGCTTGCCCTGATTGAGCGCGAGCATTACGCAAGGGAAGTGCGAGAAATCGGGAGTCTCCACCACCACGGCTTCGAATTGGTTGCCCATCTCGTCGAACATCTTGCGGAAATCGGTGTACACTTTGGCGTTAGGATGCGCTGCGGCCGATTTGCGGCAGCCTTCCGACTTGGGGTCGACGTCGCACATGGCCACGATGTTGGCGAGGCCTGTCTTGTCGAACTCGTGCATGACCTCGGCGCCGCGGTTGGCCATGCCGACCCATGCGATGTTGACCTTGCCGAGTTTGGCGAAACGCTCTTTCTTGTCCTGCTCCTGAGGCGTGAATAGGTTGGCTGCGTTGGCGGCCATGCCGCCCATCATCACTCCTGCGGCTGCCATTCCCGACTTTTTCAGGAAATCGCCGCGTGAAATTTTACTGCTCATAACTTTAGGTTTAATCTTTAACAGTGTTGGATTTTTTTGTGTTTTTTTGCAGCATAAAGGTAGTAATAATTTCTCAAACGGGAGGCATTTTGCGAAAAAAAATCGCGTCGATTCGTTTTATGCCGCAAAATTCCGCCGCTCGGGCGCTGCCTGCCGCGGTTCGGCGCTTTCGTCCGTCGTCGTGCGTCAGGCTTCGCGCACGACCTTCGCCTGCGGCAGTTTGATCTCGATCGAGGCTCCCGACCATTGGTTGATTCCATGCTTCACCTCGTACAGAGTGGCGCCGTCGCTCGCGGTGACTTTGACGTCGAGCGTAAACGGGCGGCAGCTGTCCACGTCGCGCGAGGTAGGCAGCGTGTGCGGAATGACATATACGTATGCCGTGACGGAGTCGCATTCGGCCGTGACGATACGCAGATCGCGCGGCTTCGCGGCCTCGGCGGGGGGCTCTTCGAGATTTGCCCCCGCGGGAGCCACCTCGCTGCCGGCCGAGACGAAGTCGCATCGTTCGCCCGACGAATCGAATCCGCCGCATATGACGAATATGTTGTAACGCCACAACTCGGCGAATCCGCAGTGAATGTCGATCATGAATTTTCGTGCCATATCCTCTCTCTATATTTCGATGGCGCCGTGCGCCGCGTTGATCTCCACAAAAATAGCAATTATTTGCACATATTCGGAAATATTTGTAAATTTGCCCGCTATTTGTACCGAAATGGAACTTGGCAAAAGATATTCCGTAGCCTATAAAGGCTTGAAAAACAGCTCTTACGACTTCCGTTTCGAGGTCGACGGAGATCTGTTCGCCGCATACGAGAGCAAGGAGATCAAGGACGGACGATGCACGGTCGGCGTGGTCATGCGCAAGGAGAGCGACACGCAATTGTCGTTCGACGTGGCGATCGAAGGTTATGTCGTATGCGAGTGCGACCGTTGTCTGGAGGATTGCCGGGTGCCGATCGACTACGCAGGCCGATTGACGGTGCGCGTATCGGACGAGGCGGGCGAGTACGATGGCGAGGTGATGTGGGTGTCGCCCTCGGAAGAGGAGATCGACCTCACACAATATATTTATGAAAGCATAGTCCTTTCGCTGCCTTATCGGAGAGTGCATCCCGAAGGTGAATGCAATCCCGACATGCTGTCGCGTTTCACCGTCGCCACAGACGGGGAGGCCGAGACGCCTGCCGAAGAGGAGGGCGAATCGCACGGCATAAACGAGAGCGACTTCAATAAATTGGCAGCATTGAAGGCTCGCATGCGGGACGAGGCGGACGGAGATGAGCGGTAGAATATATTGACAACAAATAACTTAAAAATTAATATTGTAAAATGGCACATCCTAAACACAAAGTCTCGTCGACTCGACGCGATAAGAGAAGAACCCACTACAAGGCCGTGGTTCCCACGGTCGCAACCTGCTCGAATTGCGGCGCTTCGGTGCTTTATCACCGTGTTTGCCCCGAGTGCGGTTTCTATCGCGGCAAATTGGCCGTCGAAAAGAAGGCCGAGTAGAGTGCGATTTCGGATCGGAGAGAGCCCGTTCCGTGCGCTCTCTCCTGTCGTTATATGTCATCGGGGCCCGTTTCCGAGTGCCGACCGAAATCGGAAAATCGCCGATGGGCATATAGCGATCCTTTTTTAACCGATACATGTAAAAAACAAAAATCCCATGTTAAAGATTGGTATTGACGCTATGGGCGGCGATTTCGCACCCGAAGCCGTCGTAAAAGGAGCGGTGATGGCCCTCGATGCCATAGGCGACGAGAGCCGTATAGTCCTCTTCGGCGACGAGGCGAGGATCGCGGCACTGTCGACAGCCGAAGGTTGCGATCCCGAGCGTTTCACGATAATCAACACTACCGAGGTGATAGAGATGGGCGATCATCCCGCCAAAGCTTTCAAGGCCAAACCCGATTCGAGCATAGCCGTCGGTTTCGGATATCTGGCCAATGGCGCCATCGACGGATTCGCCAGCGCGGGTTCGACGGGAGCCATGATGGTGGGATCGATGTATATGGCCAAGCCGGTGAAAGGTGTCATCCGACCCACCATATCGACCTTGATTCCCACGCTGAGCGGCGCGCCTGCCGTCATGATGGACGTGGGGCTGAACGTCGACTGCAAACCCGAGGTGCTGGCGCAATACGGACTCATAGGATCGATCTATGCCGAATCGGTGCTCGGCGTAAAGAATCCTCGCGTGGCTCTGCTCAACATAGGCGAGGAGGAGTCCAAGGGCAACACCCAGACGCAGGCGGCATACATGCTCATGAAAGCCGACTGCGAGAACGGTCTCTACAACTTCGTCGGCAACGTGGAGTCGTCGCACATTTTCACGGGCAGGATCGCCGATGTGGTGGTATGCGACGGTTTCGTGGGTAACATAGTGCTGAAAATGGCCGAAGGATTATACGTAATCAATGCCAAGATGGGTACCATGAATCCTTTCTGGAACGCCATGAACTACGAGAATGTCGGCGGAACTCCCGTGTTGGGTGTCAATGCGCCTGTCATGATCGGCCACGGCAAATCGACTCCCGAGGCCATCAAGAACATGATTCTCTCGTTGGAGCGGAGCATAAAATCGCATGTGACCGACAAGATCCGCGAGGCATTCAAGGACTTCGAACCCATGGACGAAGCGTAATCGTACCCACGCATCCGAACCGTAAACACGGCTGCCCGTTCGTCGGCGCAGCCGTGGTTTTGTATTGTCCGCATTCGGGTCGCAGCCTGCGGGGGAACGCGGAGTGAGCATTCGCGAACGATAGCGGGCCTCCGCGCGGGGAGGCTGCGGCCCGCGCAGTCCAGCGGACTGCATTTTTCGGTTTTTGGTGTGCAGTCCGCCGCGTGGGGCGGCGGCGAACTGCGCG
>CAYMIH010000087.1:0-4868 GCA_964390585.1 uncultured Alistipes sp. | reverse complement strand
GGTGCCTGCTTAATTATCTAAGACAAACAGAAGAATTTTTATTGGGTATTAATCCCTTTCGACTTGCGATCACGAGGCGTAGCCTGCAGAGAGCGAACGGCGAGCCCTCCGCGGGGCAGAGGCTGCGGCCCGCGCGACTCTTTAGAGTCGCAGTGGAATGACGAAATAATTTGCGGTTCTTTGAACCGCGCGGTTCGCAGCCGTTCGTAAGAGTATATGCGAAACGGGCTGCCCGCAATGATCGGGCAACCCGTTTCCAAATATCCGTTTCGCACGACTGTCAAATCATGTCGGCTCGGCATAATGCCTGCCGACGTCGCTCGCACGATTCCGTCCGCGCCAATACCCTTCGCGGCCGAAAATTCCCCAAAATAACCAATGCGAAAACGGCTGTAAAATTACGTTGCATCGGGTTCCGACAACTCGTACGCCTCAGCGCCCGAATCATCGCCCGCCGCATCGTCTCAAAATCGCCGACGTTATTTATTCTCGTTCAGAATGCGCATGGCCGCATCGAGAATGGCGGTATCGTCCAGAGTGACGACGCCTCCGTCGGGACCTTGCTCAATATGTATGCCGACACCCGACTTGGCATCCAGATGCTTACCGCCGAAATAGTTGCGCACGGATTCCACATCGATACCGAGTTCATCGGCTATGCGCTGAGAACTTCCGCTGGGCAATTTGTCTTTAATGCGACGCAGTTCGTTAAATGTGATAATCATAATGAATCTATTTTTTAGGTTTGTACAAATGTCATCTTCTTTGCAACATAAAGTTAATACTATTTTTCGGTTTGACAAAATTTAACCGAAAAAAAACAAAAAAAAGGGACGCCGTGCAAGGCACCCCCTTATTTTTCGTCTCCGAATCGTAATTCGCCGTGCGCGTACCGCACGACCGAGCCCGTCAATCGTCCGATTCCTCTTCGATAAACACCTGCCACAGCAGAGGCGTGTAGGGCAACACTTCGGTGGTTGTGGTGATGGTGGATTCGGTACTGTCCGTGCTCGAATCATAGCCGTAGTTATAATATGAGCTGTACAAATAGTTATTGTAATAACCGTATCCGCCATACCCGCCGTAACCGTAATAGTCGCTGTAATAATTATTATAATAGCTGTTGCCGTAATAGCTGTTATAATAATTGTAGTAATTCAGATAGTCGTAATAGTCGTATCCGCTGCTCGACGTCGAGGTCGTGCCCGAACGTCCTATCGCACCGTAAGCGTTCGACGATGCGGAGAGAATGATGTTCCACGCCCCCAGCTTCATCTGCGGGATGGCATAGAGCCAAGCGTCGACATAATTGTTTGAGGAGCTGTTTGCGTCCGTCACGAACGATGCGGCCTCGGCGTCATCGTCGTCCGTCGCATCCTCGTATACGATCTTCTTTACCTCGGGGATGTTGGTGTCGACCACGAAACCGTCCAACAGACGCACCACGTACCACACGTTGGCCGTCGACACCGAATCCAGCGGATAGGCGTCGGCAGGATCGAGTCCGTTGCCGAAACGCTCCAGCAGAGCTTCGTCGATCTCCTTGTTGATCTGCGCCAACCCCTTGGTGCCGTACACCTTGCCGTATTTATATTCGGTCTGGCCCTCGTACATCATCGTGTCGCGACCCACGCAATCGAAATTCAACGGCTTCTCGGGAGTATAAAGATAGTTTATGTAGAGCGCGGCTATGGAATCCACGGCCAAGTGCCACTTGTCGTCGTAAACAGTCTCCTCGGACTCATCGTCGGAGCGCGTGAGCGGACGTTTGTAAGTGCGCCGCAACATGGCGGCCTCTTCATCACTATCCTCGGGAGCCAATCCGCCGTTAGCCTCCGCAAAAGCCTTCACCCAGCAATCTTCGTAGGCCAGAGGATTGTTCACGTGTCCCCACACCTCGACATCGACTATCGTGGGGCGGTTGGCATCCAGACTGAACTGCCCTTCGTAACCGCCGTCGCCGCCCATGCCGCTCGATCCCGCAGCGATCGACGACGGCAGATAGAGACGCATCTTGGTGCCGTAACGCACCGAATACTCCTGATCGCCTATCTTCAGTTTGTTGCGTATGGCCATGTAGGTTCCTTCGAGCATCGAGGTATTGTTCTCGCCGCAGTAGAGGAAAAACGGAGTATAGTGCGTGTAATCGGTATAAGAGTTCTGCAACTGCGCCAAATCCGAATTGCGCGTCAAAACCACGTTGCCCGCGAGGTCGCGGCAAGTGACGTTGAACCACAGCCAAGCATTCTCGTGTCTTACCGGCAAACTGTCGGCCGCGCCTTCGTCCAGAAGCTCGACGTAATATTCACCCGTCGGCTGGAAGTTCTCCAACAGATCGGGACGGTTGATCTCCATCCATGACTGCAAAGCGATCTTCTCCGCCTCCTCGAAACTCATTTCGGTAGAATCGACGCACGAAACGAAGATCGACGCCGAAGCGACGGCCGCCATGCATAACAAACGATTTACAAATCTCATATCAAAAAATAACGTTGAATCGTAACACTTTCCGACACATCACCATGACGTCCCGCTCTTGTTCACCTTGTTCACGGTATATATCCACACCACGGCCGACTCCTTGGGCACCACGCCGACCACATCGTCGTCGTAAGCCATGTCGAACGTCATGTAGACCTCCACCTCGTCGCCCTCGCGACACCCTTCTAACGACAACGCGACACCTTTTATTATATCCGTCGCGCCCAATTTCACCCAAAGCGGTTCCGTGGTCCAATATTCGGGATTGAGCCCCGCCTCTGTCAGCGCGGCTATGGTCGCCGCATCGTTGGATGCGTATGCAGATTCGGTACGCGGCACACCGCCCGTGAATATGTAGGCGCTATAAGTCAGCTCTGCCTCGTCGCCGCGCTCTGCCATCGGCCTTTCGTCGCGCCCGTCGTCATAGTAATTGGATATGTAGCGGTACACGCCGAGGTTTATCACGTCGTAAAACGGAGGATCGACTTCGAGCGACGTCTCGACCTCCTCGGCCGAGATCAATCGGGGCACATGAGTGGAGGTAAGATACCGCACGATGCTGCTGCGCTGCGACTCGATCGTATCGTCATCGTCGGTACACGAAGACAACGGCATGACACACGCCGCAACCAACACCGCTATCCAGAATCGAAACTCCATAACCTGCAATCGCGCAAATCTACGAAAAAATATCCATTCGGCCAATCACGCGGCCGTTTTTATCCGTTTCGGGGCCGACGGCGGGACTACAAGCGCCGCAACGACCGACGCACGGCCTCCTCGACGCTTATCGACGGCGACTCTTTCATCACGGCCCTCACGACCTTCTCCGATGCGTCTTTCCGGAATCCGAGCATGACCAGCGCCGACAGGGTCTCGTCGTACGTCCCGCCGCTTACGATCGGCGATGCCGCCGCATGTCCGCCCGCGACATCCGTCATCCTACCGCTCAATTCGACGATTATCTTCTGCGCCGTCTTAAGGCCCAACCCTTTGACATTCTTCAACAAAACGGCATTCTCGGAGGCTATGATGCTGCGCAGCTCGTCGGCCGTGTAGGTCGAGAGTATCATGCGTGCCGTGTTGCCGCCCACGCCCGACACGCTGATGAGGTTGCGGAACAATTCGCGTTCCAACACCGTGGCGAATCCGTACAACGCCTGCACATCCTCGCGCACGATGAAATGGACGTAAAGTCGCGCCGTGCGTTCGTGCTCGATGGCCGAAAACGTCTGCAACGATATGTTTAAGTAATATCCCACGCCGCCCGCATCGATAACGGCATAAGCGGGTGCCAAATCGGCCACCGTTCCCGAAATATATTCGTACATGTTTTCAAACATTTATCGCGACCGCGCGCCTCGCCGAGCCGCCCGATAGTCGAATCCCGCAGCCCGCAACGCATTAAAATCGCACGATCGTCCAATTTTAAGTTGCTTATACGACAAAAATAAAGAATTTTTTTTACCTTTGTGAATCGATTCATGTTTTTTATTTTAAGGAATCTTCAAAATTACGAATAACAGAGTATGAAAAAAGTTTTTTGGACCCTGCTCGCAGCCTCGCTCACGTTGGCGGCATGCGATAATAAAACTGCCACCGCCGAAAACGAACCTCAAGCCGTGGAGACCGTCACGGGAGGAGACATAGCGTTCGTGAGAATCGACTACGTTCTGGCACAAAGCGAAATATACAAGACCGAGGGTATCGCGCTTCAGGAAAAGACCGAAAAGGCGCAGAACGCTTGGGCTCAGAAAGAGAAGAATCTGCAATACGAAGCCGCGCAGTTGCAGGAGAAATACAGCAAGGGACTCGTAACCACCGCCGATGCGCAGAAGCAGCAGCAGGCCATCGAAAAGAAGGTGGCAAACTACCAGACCAACGCGCAAAAAGAGGCCCAGACTCTCGACGAGGAGAATTACGTGTTCACAAACCGCACGCAGGATCTGCTCATGCGCGCCATAAAGGAGATCAACGCCGACCATAAATACAAGCTCGTGCTCAATGCCACGGCACTGCTCGACGCCGCCGAAGCGCTCGACATCAGCGAAACGGTGTTGGCCAAGGTGAACGAATTGTATGCCGCCGAGAAGAACGACGCAGCCAAATCGGAGAAGAAATAGGCGATAGCGCTTTCGCTATTTTGACACGAAACGACCGAAGTCATTTTTGAGAGGCTTCGGTCGTTTTCTTTTCGTACACGCCTATTTCATAATCGCCGCCTCGGCAAAATCGCGAATAAATTCGCTTTGTGCTCGGTGGCATTATGTGATTTGCTTTCGGGCCGCTGTCTGCTGTTCGCCTATGGCTCGGTGGCTTGATGCACACATTCTCGGGCAGCAGCCTGCGGAGGACGCTTTCGAACGTCAGTGAGTTGCGGGCCTCCG
>CAYMIH010000086.1:0-4880 GCA_964390585.1 uncultured Alistipes sp. | reverse complement strand
GTGCGAGAGGGTGATGCGCTTGGTGGCCTTCGAGAACTCGATCACCTTGAAATCGGCGGTGTCGCCCTGCTTCAGGGTCGTGCCGTCCTCCTTCACGAGGTGCTTGGCGGGAGCGAAGCCCGTGATGTTGTCGCCGAGCGATACCACGGCGCCCTTGTCGGTCATCTCGGTTATGGTGCCCGAGTGGATGGTGTCGGTCGAGTACTTGCTCTCGATCTCGTTCCACGGATTCTCCTCAAGCTGCTTGTGACCGAGGCTCAGACGGCGGTTCTCCTTGTCGATCTCCAGCACCACGACCTCGATTTCGGCACCGATCTGCGTGAACTCGCTGGGATGCTTTACCTTCTTGGTCCAGCTCAGATCCGAGATGTGGATCAGGCCGTCGATACCCTCCTCGATCTCGACGAATACGCCGAAGTTGGTGAAGTTGCGAACCTTGGCGTTGCACTTCGTACCTACGGGGTAGCGGGTCTCGATACCCTCCCAAGGATCGGGAGTGAGCTGCTTGATGCCGAGCGACATCTTACGCTCGTCGCGGTCGAGAGTGAGGATCACTGCCTCCACCTCGTCGCCAACCTTCAGGAACTCCTGAGCCGAGCGCAGGTGCTGGCTCCACGACATCTCCGATACGTGGATCAAGCCCTCGACGCCCGAAGCTATCTCGACGAATGCGCCGTAATCGGCCATGACGACAACCTTGCCCTTGACCTTGTCGCCGACCTTGAGGTTGGCGTCCAGAGCCTCCCAAGGATGCGGGGTGAGCTGCTTCAGACCCAGCGCGATGCGCTTCTTCTGCTCGTCGAAGTCGATAATGACCACGTTGAGCTTCTGATCGAGCTGCACGATCTCCTCGGGGTGGTTTACGCGGCCCCACGACAGGTCGGTGATGTGGATAAGACCGTCCACGCCGCCCAAGTCGATGAATACGCCGTAGTTGGTGATGTTCTTGACGGTACCTTCGAGGATCTGTCCCTTCTCCAGCTTCGACATGATGACCTGCTTCTGTGCCTCCAGCTCGGCCTCGATGAGGGCCTTGTGAGAAACGACCACGTTGCGGAACTCCTGATTGATCTTCACCACCTTGAACTCCATGGTCTTGTCCACGTAGATATCGTAGTCGCGGATGGGCTTCACATCGATCTGCGAACCCGGGAGGAATGCCTCGATGCCGAATACGTCGACGATCATACCGCCCTTGGTGCGGCACTTCACGTAACCCTTGATGATCTCGTCGTTGTTGAGAGCCTCGTTCACGCGGTCCCAGCTCTTGAGCTGACGGGCCTTCTTGTGCGAGAGTGCCAGAGCGCCGCTCTTGTCCTCGACAGAATCGACGTAAACCTCTACCTTGTCGCCTACCGCCAGATCGGGGTTGTAACGGAACTCGGTAGCCGGAATCATACCCTCGCTCTTGTAGCCGATGTTAACGGTAACTTCGCGCTTGTTGATCTCGGTCACGGTACCCTCTACCACTTCGCCTACGGCGATGTTCGACAGAGTCTTGTCGTAAGCCTCGGCAACCTCCTCTTTGTTTTGGCCGCCGTAAAGATCCAAATCGTTCTCAAACGAATTCCAGTCGAAGTTTTCGTTTGCTACAATCTTGTTTTCTTCCATAATTGTGGAAATGTTTTGCGATGCAATCGCTCGTTAATGGTTTATAATTTAGTTGCTTGGCGCCGCACGCACGCATTGCGCGCGCGTAACGACCCGCAAATATAGCATAAATTTCCCGCAAACGCCCTCGCCGCGGGCTCTTTTTTACGTCAAAGTGAAAAATAGATGTTATCTTTGCACTGTTCCGCCTTGCGTGCGGAGCGAGAAAACGAGACCTATTTACTTAAAATATTGATTTTCGACATGAAAAAACCGATTGTTATCGCTGCGGCACTCGCCGTGGCGGCAATGGCGGGGTGCGACAGCGGCACTCCCGCCCGAAAAGCTTTCGACGGAAGTCGGGGCGAAGTGAAACTCATGACTCTCGATCCGGGTCATTTCCATGCGGCTCTGGTGCAGATGAACATGTACGATCAGGTCGATCCCGTGGTGCGGGTATACGCTCCCGAGGGCGACGACGTGAAGATGCACCTCGACCGCGTGGCCATCTACAACGGCCGCGACGATAATCCCACCACGTGGGACGAGCAGGTATACACGGGCGACGATTTCCTGCAAAAGATGATCGCCGACCGCAGCGGCAACGTGGTCGTTCTGGCGGGCAACAACGGCAAGAAAACGGGCTACGTCGAAGCGGCCGTAAATGCAGGCATCAACGTGCTGTCGGACAAGCCTATGGCCATCGACGGCGCGAGATTCGCACTGTTGGAGCGCACGCTCGACAAGGCGGCCGCCGACGGGGTGCTGGTCTACGACATCATGACCGAGCGTTCGGAGATCAACAACGAATTGCAGCGCGTGCTGGTCGGCATTCCGTCGCTCTTCGGCGAGATGGAGAAGGGTACGCCCGACGATCCCGCCATCACCAAGGAGAGCGTCCACCACTTCTTCAAGTATGTGTCGGGGCAGCCGCTCACTCGCCCCGAGTGGTATTTCGACATCGAGCAGCAGGGCGAGGGCATAGTCGACGTCACCACCCACCTCGTCGATCTGGTGCAGTGCACCGTGATGCCCGAGCAGCCGATCGACTACGCGTCGCAGGTGGAGTTCACCTCGGCCAAGCGCTGGGCGACCAAGATTACTCTGGACAAGTACCGTCTGGTGTCGGGCAAGGAGCAGTATCCCGACTTCCTGAAAAAATACATAGTCGACGACACGCTGAACGTATATTCCAACGGCGAGATGAACTACAAGCTCAACGGCGTGAACGTGCGCGTGAGCGTGGTGTGGAACTTCATGGCCGAGGTCGGCAACGAGGGTACGGGAGATACCCACTACTCGGTGGTGAAGGGTACCAAGGCCGACGTCTCGATCCGTCAGGGCGCCGAGCAGGGTTACAAGCCCATGCTTTACGTCACCTGCAAGGGCGACGACACGGCCGCTTTCGAAAAGGAGCTGCGCGCCGCATTGAAGTCGGTGACCGACCGTTACCCGGGACTCGACATCACGCCGTCGGGCGACAAAGAGTGGCGGATAGTCATTCCCGCCGAGCTGGTCAAGACCCACGAGATGCGTTTCGGTTCGGTGATGGAGGTGTATTTGAAATATCTGATCGACGGCAAGATCCCCGATTGGGAGGTGTCGCAGATGAAGTCGAAGTACTACACCACCACCAAGGCGGTGGAGATCGCGCGCGCCTCGGCCAAATAGCCGTATCGCGATCGAAATGAAATGTCGGCGTCGCAAAACGACGCCGACATTTTTGCACATGGATGCGGTCGGGCTATTTCTCGGCTTCGGGATTATGGTCGTAACGGAAGAACAGGGCGAAAAGCACCGCTACCGCGAGTGCATACGCCGCGAATATGAGCCACGACGTTTGCCAGCCCGCAATCTGATCGAGTCCCTGCGAGCCGTTGTACACCAATCGGTTGACCACAGCCTGAGCACTCAGCGTGCCGATGGTGGCTCCTATTCCGTTGGTCATTATCATGAACAGCCCTTGTGCCGAGGAGCGGATGCTCACGTCGGTCTGTTCGTTCACGAAGAGCGATCCCGATATGTTGAAAAAGTCGAACGCCACGCCGTAGACGATCATCGACAGTATGAACATCCACACGCCTCCGCCCGGGTTGCCCAACCCGAAAAGTCCGAAGCGCAGCACCCATGAAAACATGGCGATAAGCATCACGCGTTTGATCCCGAAGCGCTTGAGGCAGAACGGGATAAGCAATATGCAAAGTGTCTCCGAGATCTGCGACAGCGAGATCAGCGCATTGGCGTGGTTGGCTCCGAACGTCGAGGCGAACTCGGGCACGTCGCGGTACGACGATATGAACGGATTGGCGAAGCCGTTGGTAATCTGCAACGATACGCCCAGCAATATCGAGAAGATGAAGAACATGGCCATGCGTTTGTCCTTGAAAAGCGTGAAAGCCCTGAGTCCCAGCGCGTCGACGATTCCTTTCTTCTCCGTCGATCCGCTTACCTCGCACGCGGGCAGCGTCAGGGCGTAGGCGGCGAGTATCAGCCCCAGCAGGGCGCATTGCAGGAACTGCATGCTGCTTGTCTGGAATCCCGAGAAGTCGCACAGCAGCATCGAGCAGATGAATCCCACGGTGCCCCACACGCGCACGGGCGGGAAAGCCTTTACGGGATCGAGCCCGTTGCGCTCCAGAACCGAGTAGGCCACCGAGTACGACAGCGCCACCGTAGGCATGTAGAACGCCACGCCGAGCGAGTAGAGCGTGAAGAGCGGCGCGAAAGCCACTCCGTCGCCCGCCCGCGAGGCGTAGAGCCATACACTGCCCATGAAGAGGGCGGCCAAGGCGTGACATATTCCGAGCAGACGCTGCGCCTGCACCCAGCGGTCGGCTATGATGCCTATGACGGCGGGCATGAATATCGAAACGATTCCCTGCATGGCGTAGAACATGCCGATGTGCGAAGCCATGCCCGCATCGGCCAGATACGAACCCATGGAGGTGAGATACGAACCCCATACTGCGAATTGCAGGAAGTTCATGACGATGAGTCGGAGTTTTATGTTCATAGTGTTACCGTTTTGTTTCGGGGATGTAAAGTTAGCCATTTATTTTGTTCCGCGGGCCGCATGGGCCGATTTTTGGCAATTATATCGTCGTAACGGTCTGTTTAGGGCTTGTCTCTTGCGAGTCGCGGCAGGCTGCGACCCGAATATATTATAATTAATTAATGCGGTTCTTTGAGTCGTGCAGTTCGCCGCCGCCCCTTGCGGCGGACTGCTATCGCACTCCGACCGCCGTCGGCGAACAGCACTCCAAAAACCGAAAATGCAGTCCGCAGGACTG
>CAYMIH010000085.1:0-5455 GCA_964390585.1 uncultured Alistipes sp. | reverse complement strand
CCCTGACGACTCACGGCGAGGTGTCGGCCACCGCCACGGCCGATGTGGTTACGTTTTTCTGAAATCGCTGCACGGACTGCCGCCCCGTCATTCCACATATTTTGTTCATCGAACAAAATATGATTGGAATCTCTATCAAAATTCTTCCGTTTGCGATGCCAATCCTCACCTTACGGTTCGGTGGCATGACGTAATTTGCTTTCGGGTCTCGACTTGCTGTTCGCCGACGGCGGCAGGAGTGCACGAGCTTCGGCGAGTTGCAGTCCGCCGCGTGGGGGCGGCGGCGAACTGCGCGGTTCTCTGAACCGCAATAATTCACATACGCCGGCCTCACCTGCGGCCGGCGCACACACAACGACTTAAAAACCCATATCCCATGAAATTCACATCCGTTCCCGCGGGCTTCGCGTCGTTCCGCGAACCGCTTGTATACGCGTTCGACGCCGAGGGCGCCCCGCGCGACATCACCTTCACCATCGTCGACACCGAGAGCGGCGCGACGGTAGGGTCGAAAAAGCTCTACGCCGCGACGACGGGCGAGATTGACATCGCCCCCTACCTGCGCCGCGCCGCGCGGTGCCGCATGCCCGACGAGGTGGTCGGGTGCTCCGTGGTCGACACGGGAGGGCGCATCAAGGTGCGCGTGGAGGCCGAGGAGGTCGTCTCGCCCGTGCGGACGTTCATCGCAGCCAAGGTCGCCGACGACAAGCTCTACACCCTCCTCTCCACGCAGTACACCCGCCGCACGATGGCTGCCGACGAGTTCGACACGATAGGTTACTTCGCCATGCCCGACGCCGTGGTGGAGATCGTGATCGAGGCTTTCGGCGAGAGTTACGGACGCTTGACCCTGACCCCGCCCGAAGGGGGCCAGCGCGCCTTCTCCGTCACGCCCCGCGCTTTCGCCGCCACCCCGTCGACGATGCGCGTGACGATCAGGGTCGACGACGAGACGGCCGACGTGATCGACTACGAAATAGTCGAGAACCTCGCGGGCGCATGCCGTCTGGCATGGTTCGACCGCCACGGCGCCCCCGAGCTCTACACCTTCCCCGTGCGCCGACAGACGGTCGCGGAGGCCGTGCGCGACCGTATCGCCGAAACCCGCGATCGGGTGCGGTCGCGCGATCGCGGCCTGAAGCTAACATCGGCCTACGAACCCCGCGCGCAGGCCGAGGCCATAGCCGAGATCGTCGCCTCGCCCGAGGTCTGCGCGGCGTGCGGCAGCCGTCTGCACCGCGTGTCGCTTTCGACCGACAGCGCCGCGACGCTGCACGGCGGCCAAATGAATACGGTCGAGGTGGAGATCCGCACCTCGGGAGAGGAGGTCGTACTATGATTACCGTTAGAATCGACTCCGTGGCGTGCGACCTGCGCCGCGGGGATGCCGAGCCCGTTCTCGGCAAGATGTACGATCTCGACGCGGCCGCCGATCCCGAAAGCGCGCGCACGGGCCGCAGCGTCGACGTGCGTATTCCCTCCACGCCGCTCAACGACACTCTCGCGGGCTATGCGTTCGACCCCTGCTGTGCGGAGAGGTTCAATGCGGCGTACCACGAGGGCGTGATCGAGGCCGACGGCACGGAGCTGTTGCGCGGCGCGGCCCGTCTGATCGAGGCCGGAAGGTCGGGCGGCGCGGCGTACTACACCATCCGTATCACGGGCGGTGCGGGCGAGTGGGCTGAGCGGGCGGCGCAAACGCCGATCGGCGACGCGTTGTCGGACTACGCCTGCACCCTCACGGGCGAGACGATAGAGAGGAGCTGGAGCGACGACTCGCCCGTGAAGTTCCTCCCCGTGCACCGCGACGAATATCTGGCGGCATACAGCTCGACGAGCATCTACCCGCCGCAGAGGATGATGAGCGCGGCCGACTACATGCCTTTCCTCTCAGTCGCGGCCCTGACGCGGGCCGTGTTCGCCGACGCGGGCTACGAGCTGCGGAGCGAATTCATGGCGGGCGAAGAGTTCCGCAGCCTCTGCATGAGCGGTTATCGGCAGTCGGCGCCGACCGCGCGGCTGCAAGCGTCGATGGGGTTCCTCGCGGGCCGCACGGGCGAGGCGACGGCCGCGGCCGACTCGATGGGGCGGGTCTACGTCACGCCGCTGGTGCTCACCAACTCGCTGGGCAACTTCGTCGACACGACCGACGGCGAGGAGCTCTACAACCGCAACGGGGTGCTGACGATCGACGCCGACGGCGTGCGGTTCACCCCCGTAGCGACGGTGACGGCGGGATTCGAATTCAGACTGAGGTATTTCACCGACTATTGCATCCTCTCGCGCAATCGGTTGGAGGGGTTCGACTCGATATATGTCGATGCGGGGTGCGACATCCGTTTCCACATACCCAATCCCTTCGCCGACCGCCGCACCTCGCTCGCTGCGGGCAACGAATACACCTGCATCGTCTTCGGTCACGAGGAGGGCTCCGCCTACCGCCTGACGTGCGGCGACACTGTTGTCGTCTCGTGGACGGGGCGCACGACCAAGGCAGTGGCTCCCGCGGCGGATGCGGAGTACGTGTTGCAGATTCGCGGTGCCGACGGCGAGTATTCGCCCTACGCGGGCGATTGGGCCATGTACGACGGCTACGTGACGGAGACGGGGCGCACCGAAGTGGACGTCACGGTTCGGTCGCCTGCCGAGAAGATCACGCCGTCGTCGCCCAAACGCTTCACGAGGATGTATCTGCACGGAGCCCTCGCGGGCATGAGCGTCACGCTTTCGAAAGATTGTCGTCTCGCACCCGTATTCTCGACCGCACCCGCCGAAGGTTCCGAGATCGGGCCCGACGACGTCGCCGACCACGACATCTCGCAGGCCGACCTGCTCGCGGCGTTGCAGCAGATGTACAATCTGCGGTTCCATACCGACCCCGTGCGGAAACGGGTCTACGTCGAGCCGTACGACGACTTCTTCCGCGACGACGTGCACGACTGGAGCGACAGGCAGGACCTCGCGTGCGACATCGCGATCCGCGATCTGGCCGCCGAGGTGCACGAGCTGCGCACGCTCGCCTATCGGGCCGACGGAGGCGGTGCCGTGACCCGATTCGAGGCCGAGAGCGGCGAACGTCTCGGCGAGTGGAGCTTCGCCACCCCGTCGCGCATAGCGTTGCAGGGCGAGCGCCGCTCGGTGAACGGGCTGTTCTGCGCCACGCTCTGCACCTCGGGCGTATACTCCTCGGCGCCCTCGGCCGAGGTGATCCGCACGGGCGACCGCGATGCTGACGACGAAGCCGACACCGCCGTGCGCATAGTCCGTTACGAGGGGTTGCGCGACCTGCCCGAGGGCGAACGCTGGGGGTATCCCTCCTACGGTGCGAGCTATCCCGCGGCGGCGTTCCACCGCGCGGGGGAGTTCACCCTCTGTTTCGAGGACCGCGACGGCGCCGCGGGGCTGCACCGCCGCTACGACGCGCAGTGGCGCACGGAGGGATTCCGTCAGGCGGTGAGCGTCACGATGGCTATGGACCCCGCCGAACTGACGGCCCTGCTCGACTACGAGAGCGACGGACCGAACATACGGTCGCTGTTCCGACTCCGCATCGACGGGCAGACGGCATTGTATCGTCTCCGCTCGGTGGATGGGTACGACACCGCGCGGCGCACGGCCGAGTGCGTCTTTTTCAGAATCGAAAGGGACGGATAGGCTGTCGTTTGCGACTCTTCAAGAGTCGCGCGGGCCGCAGCCTCTGCCCCGCGGAGGTTCGCAACTCACTTTTCGTTCGCATGCGCCCTCCGCAGGCTGCTGCCCGAAGACATTTCACGTCATTCCACATTTTTCTTTTTCAAAAAAAGAAAAATGATTGGAATCTCTACCGACAGCCGCCCGTTTGAGATGCCAATCTTCGCCCGACGGCTCGGTGGCATGACGCGGTATATTACAGTGCAAGAACCCGCGCCGCACCGCGGCGTTATCTTCGGCGGCTCGCGCAAAGCGCGACCCCCCCCCACAGCCGCCGAAGATAAATTTCATCCGCAACCCGCCGCAGGCGAAAAGCCGCCGCCCTTTTTATCACTACGAACAAATCAACCTTAAAAAAACTTAACTCATGCAAACCAAAATCACGATCAGAAACGAGGCGCAGACCTGCTACATCGACATCGAAGGCACCATAGGCGTGCCCGAGCAGAGTCAGTTCGACAACGCCGATTCGCGCGTGGCCACCTACGAGACGTTCCGCCGCGAGGTGGCACGCATAGCCGAGGTGGCGGCCACATCGGTGGTGGTGAACATCCGCTCGACGGGCGGCGACGTGAACGACGCCCTGCTTATCTACGAGGCGTTGCAGTCGCTCGGCGCGCGCATCACCACCCGCTGCTACGGCTACACGGCCTCGGCCGCCACCATCATCGCGCAGGCCGCCGACGAGGGTTGCCGCGAGATATCGGCCAATGCGCTCTATCTCATCCACAACTCCACGTGCGCCACCGAGGGCAATGCCGCCGCGTTGCAGGGCCGCGCCGAGCTGCTGCGCAAGACCGACGCGCGTCTGGCCCGCCTCTATGCCGACCGCTCGGGACGCAACGAGCAGGTCTTCGTCGATCTCATGGCCGAGAACGACGGCGCAGGCCGCTGGCTGACGGCCGAGGAGACCGTCGAGGCGGGATTGGCCGACCGCATAATCGACGCCCTGCTGACGGGCGTGGCGATTCCCGATCCCGATGCGGCGGATGCCGAGCCGTCCGATCCCGATGCGCAGGGCGGCGGCACGGACTCCGAAAACATGCCCGCGGCCCGTGCCGAAAGCAATCCCCAAACGGCGGGAGTGGTCGACTCGGTGGCGGGAACCATAGCTCGTTACCTGCTTCGCCGCTTCGCCTACCGATGGGAGCAGCTCATGGAGCGCATGCGCAAGAAGCGCGAGGCGAAGCGGGCGCGTAAGGATGCCGCGGAGCCGTCGGAAAAGAGCGGCCGTACCGAGGAGTCGCCCGAGGCCGATAACGGCATCGCCGTGCAGGGCGCCGCGGTTGCCGTGCCGATGGCTTTCGACGAGGGTCAGAGGCGTTACGGACGGACTGCCGTGGAGGCCGTGGAGGATCCCTCGATGAACGCACCCCGATCGCAGGCCAACGAACGCGCCTATGCCGACGACGCCAGAGCGTTCGCCTCGCGGGTGTGACGAAAATATGTTCGGGCTGTTCGCCGACGGCGGCGCGAATGCACGAGCATCGGCGAGTTGCAGTCCGCCGCATGGGGCGTCGGCGAACTGCGCGGTTCAGAGAACCGCAATAATTCACATGCGTCGGCCAATCCCGCGGCAGAAGCGATTTCGGATAAAGGGCGGCCGCAGCCTCGCCTGAATAACTGCGCCGCGGAGCGGCGTTATCTGCGGCGGCTCGCGCCTAAAGCGCGACCCCCGCAGCCGCCGAAGATAAATTTCACACACGCCACTCCGAACGCAAGCCCCCCTAACCTTATTCAATTACAAACCCATTAAATTCCAATC
>CAYMIH010000084.1:0-5545 GCA_964390585.1 uncultured Alistipes sp. | reverse complement strand
CATTACCTAATTATAATATATTCGGGTCGCAGCCTGCGGGGGAACGCGGTGTGAGTGTTCGCGAACGATAGCGGGCCTCCGCGGGGCGAGGCTGCGGCCCGCACAGTCCTACGGACTGCAACACTCGCGTTATGCTATTGTTGTTCGCCGCGAGGGGCGGCGGCGAACTGCGCGACTCTGAAGAGTCGCATTACCTAATTATATATTTTGGCCTTCGCGCGGCTCCGAAGAGCCGCGAAATATCCGAATAAAATACGGCAAGCCTAAATCAGATAGTTTCGTAAAAAATTATGAATACATATTGTTTTTCGGAATTAACCTTTATCTTTGTGGTCAGATTTGGTTTTCCGTTCCCCGTGCGGGGAAGGAAATGAAAAGGGAATCGGGTGCGAATCCCGTACAGTCCCGCTGCTGTGAAGCTCTGCTAAATGTCCGAACATCTCAGCCACTGATCCGTAAGGATCGGGAAGGCTTCGGAACAGGAGTCAGTCAGAAGACCTGCCAAGTCGATTCGATGTCAAAGGACCCCGAGGGATGGGTGTTTGATTTCGGTTGCGTATTGCCTGATATATTTTGAGTCCGTCTCGGTCGCAGGGATTGCTGTGCTTTTCGGGTGCATGGTTTCGCTTTGCGGTAACGGTTCGGCATAAAAACAGGATTCGGTATGGAATTACTCGAACGTTTGTTGTTTGGTTCCGAGTCGCTTTGGGGCGGCGGTGTCGCCCACTCGGTAATGATCTTGTCGCTGGTCATAGCTCTCGGCATCATGCTGGGCAAGATCAAGATTTTCGGTGTGTCTTTGGGCGTGACGGGCATTCTGTTCGTCGGTATCGCTTTCAGCTGTTTCGGCATGACCATCGACGAGCATCTGATGCACTTTCTCAAAGAGTTCGGATTGATTCTCTTCGTCTATTCGATCGGCTTGCAGGTCGGCCCGGGCTTTTTCTCGTCGTTCCGCAAGGGCGGCGTCACGCTGAACAAATTGGCCGTACTCGTCATTGCGCTCGGAGTCGTCACGACGGTCGCCCTCTATTATTTGACGGGTCTTCCGATAACCGCTATGGTAGGCGTGATGTCGGGCGCCGTGACCAATACGCCGGGTCTGGGTGCCGCGCAACAGGCTTACGGCGACCTGCACTACGGAGCCGATGCGTCGGATATTGCGACAGGCTATGCGCTGGCCTATCCGCTCGGGGTCGTCGGTGCCATCCTGACCCTGCTGGCGCTGCGCTATCTGCTGCGTATCGACGTGCGGCAGGAGGAAGAGGCGGCGGGATCGGGTGCGGATGTCCTGAAAGATCGGACCTCTCGGCGCATCTCCGTTGAAGTTACCAATGCGGCTATCGATGGTAAAAGTATCTCCGAAATACGGCATCTGGCCCTGCGCGATTTCGTCGTGTCGCGTATCTGCCGTTCGGGCGGAGCTCCCGAACTGGCCGACGCCGCGACGCCGCTCCACCGCGGCGACCTGATTTTACTCGTGGCGGCGCCCAAGGATGCCGAGGCGCTGGTCGCTCTGCTCGGCCGAGAGGTGGATGCCGATATGATGATTCATGATCGGAATATGATCTCGCGGCGCATCCTGATCACCAAACCCGAACTGAACGGCAAGACGCTCGCCGAACTGCGCGTCCGCTCTACGAGCGGCGTTACCATCACGCGAATCAACCGTTCGGGTATCGACCTTGTGGCGGCGGGGAATTTGCAGCTGCAACTTGGCGATCGGGTGACGGTCGTCGGTCCCGAACTCTCGGTGGCCCATGCCGAACAGCTCTTCGGCAACTCGCTCAAGCGGCTCAACCATCCCAATCTGATTCCCATTTTCATCGGCATCGCGCTGGGTGTGGTGCTGGGCAGCATTTCGTTTGGGATCCCGGGCGTTCCGCAGCCCGTGAAATTGGGTCTGGCAGGCGGTCCGCTGATCGTCGCCATCCTGATCGGCTGCTACGGACCGCATTATCGGCTTGTCACCTATATGACTATGTCGGCCAACCTGATGCTGCGCGAAGTGGGCATTTCGCTCTTCCTCGCGGCCGTGGGGCTGGGTGCGGGCGAGGATTTCGTGCCGACGCTCCTCGCGGGCGGATATGTCTGGATCGCCTACGGTGCCGTGATCACGGTCGTTCCGCTGCTGCTGGCGGGCATTTTCGGACGCTATCGCTACAAACTCAACTACTATACGTTGATCGGCGTGCTCTCGGGCGCCTCGACCAATCCGCCTGCGCTGGCCTATTCGACCGAACAGACCGTATCCGACGCTCCGTCGGTGGGATATGCCACGGTCTACCCGTTGTCGATGTTCCTGCGGGTGCTGGCTGCACAGCTTTTGATACTTATATTCGGATAACCGCGAAAAGGCGCGGCGCGACAAAGACTCGTTACAGCCGTCGCAAGTCGGAGGGAGCCGAAAATCGCCGCGCCTTTTTTCAAAACTTACAATTATGAATATCGTATTGTACGGAGTGCCGGATACGATTACGGAACGTATCGCTGAAAAGTATGGTTTGAAACATATAGGCACGGTCGAAGAGATCGGAGGGGAAGGGACCATACTGTCGATATCCCCGATGAAAGATTCGCGCCGATTGCTTGCGTTATACGAGGAGTTGGCGATGCGGGAGGACGAAATTAATGCCGTGATCGTTTGCGGATTCGAATCCTGCGATCTCACCAACACGGTGCGGTGTTGTACTCCCGCAGGAAAATTCTTTACCTTGCGAAAGGACGCGGGGAATGACGCGCTGGAGGATGATCTCTCGCGTATACTCGATGCGCTTTCGGGCCGCATTTGCGCGCACGAGTGCGTATGAAAAGAGGGGTGTCGGCATCCGCTCCGAGAATGGTCGATAGTGCGCACATAGTGTTCCATAGCGCACTTTTATGAGGGGGGGGGAAATATCGTCCACTTTTTGACCTGTTCGGATAACTCTCGAATGGCCGTAAATGTTCAATTTTGTCATAAAAATAAAACATTTAAACGGAATGAAAGGATGCAGGCGATCGTTTCGTATAGAGAAGCGTTCGACGAATTATCGTTCACGTGTGACATACGTCGTCGACAAGCCTTGCCGATAATTTGGCCGACACGACCCGATTGCGGGAACTATCGGGCGATTGCTCTTATAATCATCATTCCCCCCAAAGTATTATGAAGATTATAGTCAATCCCAAATATGAGCATCTCCGACCGTTCATCGAGAAACTGACCCTGCCTTCTTTCTTCGCCCGCAACGGAATAACGCTGCATGAAGGGCGCAATGTCGTGAAACGCTTCGATGTCGACGGCGTGAGCCTCGTCGTCAAGAGCTACGAACGTATATCGACGTTCAACAGGTTCGTTTACGGTTCGTTGCGTAAAAGCAAGGCCATGAGGGCCTATCTCTATGCCGCGAAGTTGCGGAATCTGGGGATCGACACGCCCGAGGAGGTCGCCGTTGTGGAGGTGCGGAATCGGGGATTGATGCGACAGCTCTACTTCGTTTCGCTCCGTTCCGATTACAAATCTTTGCGTCCCGTCACCGATTTGTCGATTCCGCGGGAGGAGTCGTTGCCGATACTGAACGCTTTGGCCTTATTTTTGGTTCGGATGCACGATAAGGGCGTGCTTCATAACGACTTGAATATAGGAAATATACTTTATTCGCAAGATCCTCGCTCGGGCGAATGGCGGTTTTGCGTCATAGACATCAACCGCATGCAGTTCCGACGACGGCTTTCGCGACGCCTTCGCCTCAAAAATTTGCGTCGTTTGTCGGTCAGCATGCCGAACTATTTCTATATCTTGCAGCGGTATGCCGAAATTCAATGCGATACCGTGAGTCGCGTACAACTCGAAGGAGCCATAATCGCTTGGCTTTGGGAATGGAGGACGCAGGCGAAGCAGAAGTTAAAAGGTCTGCTCCGTCACGCGTGATACGAGAGGCGTCGGGCGCTTCCGTCGTCGGGCGCTTTTTCTCTCCGACAGTCCCGATTTGGAACGGTTCTTGAGCCCTCGGCAGGACGGCAGCACCCGATGCCCGAATTCACGATGTGGAAAGATGGTCTTTTCTTTGCGTTCCTCTTCTCTTTCATGGCGCTCTTCGGCCTTTTTCACCATCTGCGTCGGTATTCGGATCGTCGTGACGGGCGTCGCCGAAATGTTCCACCTTATCGTGTAATGCCGCTATGGATACGTTGTTGCTGATTCGCGATGTCGAGATCTTCGACGGTCGCAACGAGAAGACCCTTCATGGGCATGTACTGGTCCGCAACGAGCGGATCGAACGGATATCGTCCGAACCCATCCTTGCGGATCCCGCCGCGTCGGTCCGCATCGTCGAAGGGCAGGGACGGTTTCTGATGCCGGGACTCATCGACGCCCATTGGCATGCCTATCTCTGCTGCAACACCATGCAGGACCTGCTTCTGGCCGATCCCTCGTACACCCATCTGGTGGCGGGCCGCGAAGCCGAAGCGACTCTCCTGCGGGGATTCACCACGATCCGCGATGCCGGAGGTCCCGTCTTCGGTCTCAAGCGTGCCATCGATGCGGGCGTGCTGCTCGGTCCGCGCATCTATCCCAGCGGGGCGATGATCTCGCAGACCTCGGGTCACGGCGATTTCCGTGCCGTCTACGACCATTGCCACGGCGGTTGCGGCTGCGAGGCGGCCCATATCGAGCAGCTCGGCGCTTCGCGTATCGTCGACGGGGCGGATGCCGTGCTGGAGGCCACGCGCGAAAATCTGCGGCAGGGCGCCTCGCAGATCAAGTTGATGACGGGCGGCGGAGCGGCGTCGCTGTACGATCCGCTCGACGTCACGGAGTTTTTCGAGGAGGAGATCCGTGCGGCGGTGCGTGCGGCGGAGGATTGGGGAACCTATGTCATGGTCCATGTCTACAATCCGCGCGGTATCGCACGGGCGGTCGGGGCGGGGGTCCGCAGCATCGAGCACGGCCATCTGATCGACGAGCCCACGATGGAGCTCTTGGCCCGCAACGACGTGTGGCTCAGCATGCAGCCGTTCTCGATCGAGGACAACACCTATCCCTCGCCCGTGCAGCAGGCCAAGCACTTGGCGATCACCGAGGGTACGGATCGCACCTACCGTATGGCGCGGCGCTACGGTGTGAAGCTGGCTTGGGGTACCGATCTGCTCTTCGATCCTGTCCATGCGCCGCGCCAGAATCACGGCATCGTGAAGTTGCGGCAATGGTTCACGCCGTTCGAGATTCTGAAGATGGTCACCTCCGACAATGCGCGGCTGCTGGCTATGTCGGGGCCGCGGAACCCTTATTCCGGCCCGTTGGGGGTCATCGAGGAGGGGGCGTTGGCCGATCTGCTGCTCATCGACGGCAATCCTCTGGAACAGATCGAGTTGATCGAGCAGCCCGAAACGCGTTTCGTCATGATAGTTAAAAACGGTGAGATCTGCAAGGAGCGGATATGAGGAGCGGTTGCGGACAATGAAAAAAGCCATCGCTATGCGATGGCTTTTTTGGTACCCCCTCAGGGGCTCGAACCCTGGACCCCAACATTAAGAGTGTCGTGCTCTACCAACTGAGCTA
>CAYMIH010000083.1:0-5573 GCA_964390585.1 uncultured Alistipes sp. | reverse complement strand
CGCCGCCCCACAGCGGCGGACTGCTGTCGCATTCACGCCGCCGTCGGCGAACAGCCGCCAATCCCTGCGACAGGAGGCTAAAAATGTAGTTCGTAAGAGCCGCAAAACTCTATTTTTCTTTTCGATGGAACAAAAAACGAAGGATCGCCGATATCTCGACGACCCTTTCATCATCTGTCGGGATAACAGGATTCGAACCTGTGACCCCCAACTCCCGAAGCTGGTGCGCTAACCGGACTGCGCTACATCCCGATGATTCTGTTTTAACGACGGCCTGCAAAGCGCGGGCCGATTCCGGTCGGGATAACAGGATTCGAACCTGTGACCCCCTGCTCCCAAAGCAGGTGCGCTAACCGGACTGCGCTACATCCCGTCGTCCTGACCATGCCGCGACATGAGTCAGGGAAATCATTCGATTTCGAGGGGCAAAGATATATTGTTTTTTCTTTTTCGGCAAGAATTTCAACTGTTTTTTTGCGGCTAAAAGGGTTTATGGTTGAAAGTAGACCCATAAAACCACTCGGTTCTCGTTGCGGAGCACCCGATCGAGTGTGGTCATGGAGCGTCGCGAGACGACGGGGCATCCCCAACTGCCTACAACGGGCAGCGGCCAAATAGGGAACGCGGGGGTGTACCGCCATCCGTGAAGCACCACGCACCGCGGGCGCAGCGCCGAGTTCGATTCGTCCAGCCCGTCCATCCGATAGGCTGTGCCGTAGCGTCCTTGGTAGCGCTCGCCGATCAGGGCGTGACCCTCGGAGCTGAGATGAGATCCGTCGGCGTTCGAGGTGCGGGCGTATGCGCTCGGGACATGCGCGCGTCGGCTGCCGCTGCCGTGACTTGCGACGAAGATATGCTCCGCGCGGTCGTCGTCGAAATTCCACAAAACCAGACGGCGGCGGCCCGAGTGCAGCGACAGATCCCACAGCAGCGCTATATGGGTGTTGAAGCCGTGCTCGCGGCAATACTCCAGCAGTTCGGCCGCCCGACGGCGGAAACGTTCGGCGTTCATCGCGAGGCCTCCGCTTCGAGCTGCGCCGCGAGTTCGGGCATGCCTGCGGCGGCACGCGCCTTGATGTGCGTCAGCGGGTTGCGTATGGCGGCGGTGTCGGGGTTGCCCGGGTCGACCATGTAGATCGGGACTCCCGCGCGGGCATAACCTACCAGCGACGCGGCAGGGTAGACGGCGAGCGAGGTGCCGACCACGATCATTATGTCGGCCGTGGCCGCTATGCGCGTCGCGCGGTCGAACTCGGGAACGGCCTCGCCGAAAAATACTATGTGCGGACGCAGAAGCTCGCCGTCGGCGGCCCGCGCGTCGAGCGGCTGCTCCCAGCCCTCGATGGGGACGATGAGATCGGGGTTACGCTCGCTGCGCAGTTTGGTGAGTTCGCCGTGCAGGTGAGTCACGCGGCTCGATCCCGCGCGCTCGTGCAGGTTGTCGACATTCTGGGTCACCACCTCGACGTCGAAACTGCGCTCCAGAGCCGCTATGGCCATGTGTGCCGCGTTGGGCTCGGCGGCGAGCATCTCTCGGCGCCGCTTGTTGTAGAACTCCACCACCAATGCGCGGTTGCGCGCCAGCGCCTCGGGCGTGCATACGTCCTCGATGCGGTAATCGGCCCAAAGGCCGTCGGCGTCGCGGAATGTGGCCAGTCCGCTGTCGGCGCTGACGCCCGCGCCCGTGAATACGACTATCTTTTTCATGTAATTTCCTTTTTTTGTTTCGGGGCTGTCATTTTGCGGCTTGTAATCGCGAGTCGCAGCCTGCGGAGGGAGCGAACAGCGAGCCTCCGCGGGGCGAGGCTACGGCTCGCGCAGTTCTGACGAACTGCAAAATATCAAATTACAAGCCTGAAAACGTTTCCGTTTACGGTTTGCAACTCATGCGCCGCAATCGGATGTGCGCCACGGCTGCAATGAGCAGCGATGCGGCGGCGACGCACAGGATGACGGGGATGTCCGACATGTCGCCTTTCACGAATCCTATTACGATGGTCGGGATCGTGCCGATGAAAATGCCGAACCAGAAGGTGAACCTGCGGCATCGCCGCCACCAGAGTCGGGGGCTTTGACGCCATATGCATATACTTTTGTATACGGCAAGTATTACGGTGAGCGGCAGGATCACGGCCGTGAGTATGTCGTCGAGCATCTCCATCCCGCGGCTGTAAGGAGTCTCGGAGTAGCGGACGATCTTGTGTACGGCCAATCCCGCAAGCGACAGCAGGGCCCACGATCGGATGAACCATTTTTCGGTAGTGTTCATAATATATGAGTGTCTTTGCGAGGGTCGCAGCCTGCGGAGAACGCAACGTTGCGAATGCCGTTGCGGGCCTCCGCGGGGCAAGGCTGCGGCCCGCGCGACTCCGAAGAGTCGCATTTCAATTCTCTTCCGTCTTCTCGTCTCCCGCTTCGCGGACTCTCTTCAGGCGCCCGCTGCGGCGCAGGGCGTCGGCGATGATCCATTGCAACTGGCCGTTGATGCTGCGGAACTCATCCTCGGCCCAGCGCTCCAGAGCATCCATCGTCGCGGCATCCACGCGCAGGACGAAACTCTTGTTTCCGTTCGATTTTGCCATCCCGCGCCGTTAATGATGCAACGTTCCTGCGTTTACCACGGGCTGCGCGCCCTCGTCGCCGCAGAGTACGACCAGCAGATTGGTCACCATGGCCGCCTTGCGCTCCTCGTCGAGCTCCACCACGCCGTCGTCGGCCAGACGGTCGAGTGCCATCTTGACCATCGACACGGCGCCCTCGACGATCTTCTCGCGGGCCGATATGATGGCGTCGGCCTGCTGGCGGCGCAGCATCACGGCCGCGATCTCGGGGGCATATGCCAGATAGTTGATGCGGGCCTCCACGACCTCGATGCCCGCTATGGCCAGACGCTCGGCCAGACGGTTTTCGAGGACCTCGTTGATCTCCTCGCTGCTGCTGCGCAGCGTCACTTCGTCACTCGTCGTGCCGTTGTTGTCGTAGGCATAGTAGCCCGCGACCTGACGCAGCGCGGCGTCGCTCTGCACCGACACGAAGTTCTCCAGCATGTTCATGCGGGCGCTCTGCGATATCTGCCCTTGGGCGTTGGCCGCCACGTCGATGTCGAACACCGAGCGGTAGATCTCGTCGCGCTTGAGGCGCCATACCAGTACCAGACCGATCATTATGGGGTTGCCCGTCTTGTCGTTGACCTTTATGGGCTCGGCATTGAGGTTGCGGGCGCGCAACGATATCTTCTTGGCCGACATGAGGAAGTTGACCCACCAATAGCCCGTGTTGTAGAACGATCCGCGGTATTTGCCGAAGAAAGTCAGCACGCGCGCCTCGTTGGGTTCCAGCAGCATGAAGCCTTTGGTGCACAGCAGGCAGAAGAGCAGCAGCAATACTCCGCCGAAAATGACGACGGACAGTTCGTAAATGACACCCGCCTTGATGACGAAGATCGACGCGACGATGCCGATCAGAATGAGTGCCAAGGCCACGAAGCCGTTGGCTTTCCATCCCGTGTACTCGTAATTTCTGTTTTCCGTTTTGCTTTCCATAGAGTTGTTGTTTTGGTGATATTATTTTGATATCACAAAGATATGAAATAAAAATTCGAAAATGCAAATAACATGCGATATTTTATCCGTTTTTTCCCGAATAAGCAAATTCGCGCCAGTCGAAACGCCGCTCGGTTACTTGCGTTTGGGGGTGTGTTTGTTCTTGACCGTTTCGAAAGCGGAGCGGATCGATTCGTATATCTCGGCATCGGGAATGTCGCCGTCGAAACGGAGGCGGATCCAATATTTTTTGCTTTGGTTCAACGGGTCGCCGACCGAATCGTACGTGTCTCTCATGCGGGCGATCTCATCCTCCGTCGATCTGAGGTCGACGAATGTGAAATTGTCGATATCGATGAAGCAGAACATGTGTCCGAGAACGTAAAAGGCGAGAATGGAATCGAATTTCGCGGCGAATTTGCCGAATGGCATTTTTTCCGATACATCGCCCAACGAAAGGCAATACTCTCTGAATTTCTCAAGGTTCATGGTTTATTGTCGGTTTAATGTCGTTTTTATGATGCCGTTTGCGGCGCTCTTTCATCGCGGCAGCGTGTTTTCGGCAGTCGCATGATGCGAAAATAGTCTATTTTTTTTGTTTTTACACGGTGAAGCGCTACCTTTACGAATATTTATGAAATCGAATATGAAACGTACAGTCATCGTTCCCCTACTTTTGGTCGCAATGTTGTTTGCGGCGTGCGGCGGCCCTCGTCACGAGGTGCGCCTTATGAGTTACAATGTCCGCAACTGTCTCGGACTCGACGGCAAGGTATCTTACGACCGAGTGGCTCGGGTCATAAACGAGGCCAATCCCGACGCCGTAGCGATTCAGGAGTTGGACAGCATGACTTCGCGTTTTCCCGATCAGGACGTGCTGCGCAATCTGGCCGAGAGGACGGGCATGTATCCCGTCTATGCGGCATCGATAGATTTTCGCGGCGGAAAGTACGGCATAGGCATGCTGACGCGCGAAAAGCCGCTGTCGTTCCGCAGGGTGCCGCTGCCGTGCCGATCGGAGCCGCGTTCGCTCTTGATCGTGGAGCTGCCCGACTACTACTATTGTTCGACGCATCTGTCGCTGAACGCCGAGGATCGGGTGACCGACGCGAAGATAATCGTCGACGAGTTCGCCAATCTGGACAAGCCTGCGTTTCTGGCGGGCGATTTCAATGCCGAGCCCGACGAGGAGGCGATGCGCGTGCTGCGCGAGCGGTTCGAGGTGTTCGGGAAGAGCGGCGGCAATCGCACTTATCCCGCGGACGAACCCGAGATAGAGATCGATTACATTTGCTGTTACAAAGGGGCGGGGAGGTCGTGCGAAGTCGCGGATCACAAGGTGATAGATGCTGTCGTCGAGTCGGATCACCGTCCGATAACGGCCGATGTGAAGTTCTGACATGCGCCGTGTCGGGGACGGGTCGAAAGCAGATTACAATAAAGTTTATCTTCGGCGGCTGCGGGGGTCGCGCTTTGCGCGAGCCGCCGAAGATAACGCCGCATCGCGGCGCAGTTTCTTGTACTGCAACATACCGCGTCATGCCACCTCGCCGTCAGGCGAGGACCGGCATCTCAAACGAAAGATTCTCGGTAGGGATTCCAATCATTTTTTGTTTAACGAACAAAAAATGTGGAATGACGAGAGTGTATTAGGGCGGCAGCCTGCGGAGGGCGCGAGTGAGCTTTCGCGAACGATAGCGGGCCTCCGCGCGGCGAGGCTGCGGCCCGCGCGACTCTGACGAGTCGCAGACGCGTCGGGAGGCAGGCCATGTCGCCGAATTCAGGCGAGGATAAGGATTTCGAATGAACGGCGGGATGTTTTAGAGGTTATCACTTGCTGTTCGCTGACGGCGGCGTGAATGCAGCAACAGTCCGCCGCAAGGGGCGGCGGCGAACTGCACGGCTTTGAAGAGCCGCAGATATTACAGAACTTTCGGGCAGCAGCCTGCGGAGACCGCGATGTGAGCATTCGCGAACAACAGCGGGCCTCCGCTGTCGGGAGGCTGCGGCCCGCGCGACTCTGACGAGTCA
>CAYMIH010000082.1:0-5644 GCA_964390585.1 uncultured Alistipes sp. | reverse complement strand
CGAACACGCATTTGGAGAGATTCCGTTTGAGATGCCAATCCTCGCCTGCGGCTCGGTGGCATGACGTGTTTATTGCGCATGCGTCAGCCTGCGCCGCGCCGCGGCGTTATCTTCGGCGGCTCGCGCAAAGCGCGACCCCCGCAGCCGCCGAAGATAAATTGCACTTGCAAATCCGTCGGCGAACAGCAATCTGCTACCCCTAAACCCGTCATTCCGAATAAAGAAAAAAGGATGCGAAAACTATTTTCGCATCCTTTTTCTTCGCTCGGGGGATAGGCTATTTGCCCAGCAGGCGGTTCGCCTCGACTGGATTGTCGGTCGTGATGTAGTCCACGCCGTGATCGATGCACCACTTCAGATTCTCCGTATCGTTCACGGTCCACACGTTGACGGTAAGTCCCAGATCGTGGCACTGCTCGATCCACTCGGGATGCTTCTTCATGACACCGATGTTGTAGTCGATTCCCGTGTAACCGCGCTCCTTGCACTGCTTGGGAGTGAAATTGCCGTTCAGGAAAGCTATCTTCGTTCCCTTGGGGGCATTCTTTACCAATTGGTCGCATACATACTGGCTAAAGCCTATGTACTCCACGTCTTTGCGCAGCTTGTGCTTCTTCACGGCGGCAAGCACCTTGTCGACCACGCGCGCCTCCTGCTCGGGAGTGGGATGGTTCTTGATCTCGATTATGAGCTTCGTCTTGGTGTTCTTCTTGGCCTGAGCCAGATACTCGTCCAGCGTCGGCAGCGTCTCGCCGTTCGAAAGCGCCTGCGCACGCAGCGTGGCGAAATCGGTCTGTTGCACATCGTATTTGCCGTGCTTGGGGCCGTGGATCACTACCAATACCCCGTCGGCCGTCTCGTTCACGTCGCACTCCGATCCGAAGGTTCCCAGATCCTGCGCGTTCTTGAGGCTCGAAATCGAGTTGTGAGTCGAACCTTCCTTCGCGTGATAGCCTCTGTGCGCTATCACCTGAGTCTGCGCGCAGATAGTCGTCGCGGCCAAAAGAGATGCTGCCAAAGTCATAAGTTTTTTCATAATGGTATGTTTTATGGTTTACGTTACTGCTTGCTTTTAGTTTCGGAACCATCTGCTTTAGGCTTGCCGTATTTGCGGCTCTTCAGAGCCGCGCGAGCCGCAGCCTCGCCCCGCGGAGGCTCGCTGTTCGCTCGCTCCGCAGGCTACGACTCGCCATTACAAGCCCAAAGAGGATAATACCCTTTGGTTTTATCCGAAGCGGCTTTCGGTTCGAAACCCAAAGCAAAGGTATAACATTATTAACAATAACACGAAAAATATGCGTTTTTCGAAGCTGTAATCCGCAATTATGCGGCCGTATCGTCCGAAGATTCGGATTTTCTTATCCGCCGTCGGCGGCGGAACGCCCGCGGCGCCGCGGGGGAAGGATGAACGACAGGTCCGAATATGACGATTTTATCGTCGCGGGGGCGATATTGTGAATAATATTTTATAAATTTGCAGTGAATAGGACCTGTTCCTAAAGCAAACGGGAAAATATTGAACAAAATATAAGACATATCATGAAAAACAAGTATTCGTTACCGCAGGACGGCGGTCTGGTGCTCGACGGAACTCCGACCGACATCATTCATCGTTACGAAAAGATTCCGACCTCGATTTTCGAGGTGGAGAGCGACGGCGTAATGTACGTGGCCGATCAGGTCGTGCGTGCCATACGCATGCACGAGGCATCGGGCGAGCAGCGTCTGTTCGCGCTCGGACTCACCACGGGCAAGACTCCCATTGGCGTCTACCGTGAGCTGGTGAACCGCTGCAATAGCGGCGAGGTGTCGTTCAAGCATGTCGAGGTGTACAGTCTCAACGAGTTCTACCCCATAAAGGCCACCGAGCAGCAGAGCCGCAATTACCGCATCCACGAAGATTTCCTGAGCCACATCGACATCCTGCCCGAGAACGTGCACATAATCGACGGCTCGGTTCCCGTCGACAAGGTGTCGGCCTATTGCGCCGACTACGACCGCAAGGCGCGCAACATCGACCTTATGGTCATCGGTATGGGTGCGCAGGGTCAGATCGGATTCAACGAGCCCGGGTCGTACGCCAAATCGGTGACCCGCATGGTGCAGCTCACCTACCAGTCGCGCAAGGTGCAGGCGGGCCTGTTCTACGGCATCGAGAATACGCCCAAGATGGCCATTACGATGGGTCTGAGCACCGTGATGAATACCAAGCGCATAATCCTCATGGCATGGGGCGAGGACAAGGCCGACGTCATCAGCAAGGTCGTCGAGGGCGATGCCACGCGCCTTATCCCCGCGTCGCTGTTGCAGAACCATCCCAACATCGAGGCCGTGGTGGACGATCCCGCCGCCGACTATCTCACCGTAAAGAAAGCTCCGTGGCTGGTGGGCCCCTGCAACTGGACTCCGCGTCTGGTGCGCAAGGCCGTGGTTTGGTTGTGCAGCGTGGTGCGCAAACCTATACTGAAACTCACCTATACCGACTACATCGAACATTCGCTGGGCGAGCTGCTCGATGCCGTCGGAATATCGTACGATGCAGTTAACATCAAGGTATTCAACGATCTTCAGCATACCATCACGGGATGGCCGGGCGGCAAGCCAAATGCCGACGACTCGACGCGCCCCGTGCCGTCGACGCCGTTCCCCAAGCGTGTGCTCATCTTCTCGCCGCATCCCGACGACGACGCGATCTCGATGGGCGGTACGTTCATCCGTCTGGTGGAGCAGGGGCACGACGTACACGTGGCCTACGAGACCTCGGGCAACGTGGCCGTGCACGACGACGTGGTGATACAGAACCTCGACACGGCGCGCGAACTCGGTTTCGGCGACCGCGTGGACGAGGTGCGCGAGATCATCGCCTCGAAGAAGAAGGGCGAGCCCGAACCCCGCGCTCTGCTCAACATCAAGGGTGCCATCCGTCGCGCCGAGGCGCGTGCCGCGGTCCGCTCGTTCGGCCTGAACGAGAACACCAACGCCCATTTCCTCAATCTGCCGTTCTACGAGACGGGCGGCATCAAGAAGGGTCAGCGCACCGACAAGGATATCGAGATCATAACCAAGCTGCTGTTGGAGGTGAAGCCTCACCAGATATATTTGGCGGGCGATCTGGCCGATCCTCACGGCACCCACCGCGTCTGCACCGAAGCCGTGCTGGAGGCTCTGAGCCGTCTGGAGGGCGAGGAGTGGCTCAAGGAGTGCGTCATATGGCTCTACCGCGGCGCATGGATGGAGTGGGAGATCGGCATGGTCGACATGGCGGTGCCTCTGAGCCCCGATGAGCTTATCAAGAAGCGTCACGCCATCTACCGCCACCTCTCGCAGAAGGATATCGTCCCGTTCCCGGGCGACGACAGCCGCGAGTTCTGGCAGCGTGCCGAGGAGCGCACGCAAAACACGGCCCGTCTGTACGATCTGTTGGGCATGGCCGAATACCAAGCTATCGAAGTTTTCGTTAAAATGAAGTTATAACCGTCATGAGAGTCATCATAGAGAACAATGCGGCCGAGGCGGGCCGCTGGGCGGCGCATTACGTTGCGGTGCAGATAAACGCCAAGGCTGCCGCGTGCGGCGGACCTTTCGTACTGGGACTGCCCACGGGATCGACTCCGCTGGGCATGTACGCCGAACTCATTGCGCTGAACAAGGCGGGCAAGGTGTCGTTCGCCAATGTCGTAACGTTCAACATGGACGAATACGTGGGTCTTCCCGAGGAGCATCCCGAGAGCTACCACTCGTTCATGTGGAACAACTTCTTCTCGCACATCGACATCAAGCGCGAGAATGTCAACATCCTGAACGGCAATGCCGCCGACCTCGACGCCGAATGCGCCTCTTACGAGGAGCGCATAGCGGCCGCGGGCGGCATCGACCTATTCATCGGCGGCGTGGGCGAGGACGGCCATCTGGCTTTCAACGAGCCTTTTTCGTCGCTGGAGTCGCGCACGCGCGTGAAGACTCTGACGGAGGATACCATCATCGTCAACTCGCGTTTTTTCGACAACGATGTCACCAAGGTGCCCAAACTCGCTCTCACCGTGGGCGTGGGCACTGTATGCTCGGCCAAACAGGTGTTGGTGCTGGCGTTGGGTCGCAAGAAAGCACGCGCGGTGCAGCAGTGCGTCGAAGGCGCGGTGTCGCACGCATGGACCATCACTGCGTTGCAGATGCATCCCAAGGGCATTCTGGTGTGCGACGAATCCGCCGTGGGCGAGCTTAAGGTGGACACCTACCGTTATTTCAAGGATATAGAGAAGTGCAATTTATAATATAGAAACGTTATGGCAAATATTCCAACGCCCCACATAGGGGCCGCCGCGGGCGAGATCGCCGACAAGGTTATAATGGCGGGCGACCCGTTGCGCGCCAAGGTCATGGCCGAGCGTTTTCTGGAAAACCCCGTGCAGTACAACAACGTGCGCGGCATGCTCGGATTCACGGGTACCTACAAGGGTAAGCGCATCTCGGTGCAGGGCCACGGCATGGGCATTCCGTCGATAGGCATCTACACCTACGAACTGTTCAATTTCTACGGAGTGAAGAGCATCATCCGAACGGGTTCGGCGGGCGCTTTCGATCCCGATCTGGAGCTGGGCGACGTGCTGGTGGGTATGGGATCGTGCACCGATTCGAACTACGGCGCGCAGTTCAATCTGCCCGGGACGTTCGCTCCGATAGCCGATTTCGGTCTGGTGCGTGCCGCCGCCGAGAAAGCCGAGGCTATGGGGATCCGCTACAAGGTGGGCAACCTTCTGGCCAGCGACGTGTTCTACGGCGACGATCCCGACAGCTGGAAGGCTTGGCAGAAGATGGGCGTGATGGCCGTGGAGATGGAGGCCGCCGCGCTCTACATGAATGCGGCCCGAAGCGGCAACAAGGCTCTGTGCATCTGCACCGTGTCGGATTCGCTGGTGAAGGGCACGGCCTGCTCGGCCGAGCAGCGTCAGAACAGCTTCACCAACATGATGGAGATAGCGTTCGACATCATCTGACATGTCGGAGAACAGGATTCCGAACATGGATTGCATAGTCGGCAGGCTGAAAGAGTTGCGCGACGAGGGCTACCGCGATTTTCATGCGCGGCTGCTGCCCACGGTCGATCCCGCGCGGATCATCGGGGTGCGCACTCCCGACCTGAGGCGGCTGGCGCGCGAGGTGGCGCGCGACGACGATCTGTCGGAGCGGTTTTTGGCAGAACTGCCTCACCGTTATTACGAGGAGGACAATCTCCACGGCGCGTTGCTGTGTCTGCGGATAAAGGATATCGACCGTCTGCTCGCCGAACTCGACCGTTTCCTGCCCCATGTCGACAATTGGGCCACATGCGACATGCTGTTGCCCAAACTCTTCGCCCGTCATCCCGACGCGGTGGAGCGCAAGATCGCGGAGTGGCTCCGTAGCGGGCATGTCTACACGGTGAGGTTCGGCGTGGTGTCGCTGCTCGGATATTATCTGGACGAACGTTTCCGCCCCGAACACTTCGAATGGCTGCGCTCGCTCGAATTCGGAGAGTACTACATCGACATGGCCGTGGCGTGGTATTTCAGTTTCGCCCTCATAAAGCAGTGGGACGCGGCCCTGCCGATCGTGGAGAGCGGCGCGCTGGACAAGCGCGTTCACAACATGACCATTCAAAAAGCCG
>CAYMIH010000081.1:0-6337 GCA_964390585.1 uncultured Alistipes sp. | reverse complement strand
GAGGGGATTTAGGGGAGGGTCAAATCTGCAAACGCGGCCGCGGGCCGCGGGCGGACGAGAGTCGGATTTGATTTTGCGCCGTCGGAACTTGGGGCATTGAAATGTGTAATTGCCTAACAACTAAATTTATGCTGAATATAATATTGTTCGGAGCGCCCGGATGCGGCAAAGGCACGCAGGCGGCGCGTATCAAGGAGAAGTACAACATCAATCATATCTCGACGGGCGAGGTGATCCGCGACGAGATAGCCCGCGGTACCGAGCTTGGCAAGAGCATGCAGAGCTACATCGAATCGGGCCGTCTGGCTCCCGACTCGATCGTGATTGGCATGATCCGCAACTACCTGAAGGAGCACCGCGACGCCGCGGGCAACATCTTCGACGGATTCCCGCGCACCACGGCGCAGGCCGAGGAGTTCGACCGCATTCTGGCCGAGGACGGCGAGAGCGTGAACGTGATGGTATACATGGACGTTCCCGAGGAGGAGCTCGTGAAGCGCATACTTCTGCGCGGCAAGGATTCGGGCCGTGCCGACGACGCATCGGAGGATGTGATCCGCAACCGTATCTCTGTCTATCGCGATCAGACCGCCGTAGTGGCCGACCACTACGACAAGCAGGGCAAGTACGCCGCCATCGACGGCGTGGGCAGCATGGACGAGGTGTTCGACCGCATCTGCGGGGTCATCGACGCCAACCGTTAGCCGTAAGATATAGCAAGTAACCCGATTGAGGCTGCATACGGACGGAAGAGAGAATGGTATATTTTATATTACTTTTTTCGCCGCAGTTATTGCAGATTACTTTTTTTTGGTTACCTTTGCGTCGCTAAAGTGCCTTGTAAGTCAGGCGCGATAGCGGTAAGGCCCATTCGTCTATCGGTTAGGACGCAAGATTTTCATTCTTGAAAGAGCAGTTCGATTCTGCTATGGGCTACGACTTATGTCCCTCGCGGACATTTGACAGGTGGACAGTGATTCTGACGTCCCACGGGGCGTTGTCGGAGCGAGAGCTTCACGGAAATCGGGACGGAGAACGGAGCCGATGCGTTCGGGCTGTTTCCGATCCCGTTGAAACGGATAATAAAAAGTAAAAATAAAAAGTTAGGAAAAATTATGGCAAATCACAAGTCATCGAAGAAGAGAATACGCCAGACCGTCACCAAGCGCGCACACAACCGTCTGTATCACAAGACCGCGCGCAATGCCGTGAAGGCTCTGCGCAATACCGCCGAGAAGAGTGCTGCCGAGGCTCTGCTGCCGAAGGTGTCGTCGATGCTCGACAAGCTGGTAAAGCACGGCATCATTCACAAGAATAAAGCAGCCAACCTGAAGAGTTCGTTGGCGCTGCATGTGAATGCTCTGTAAAGGCGCAACGCGATAGCGATAAAAAATATAGGCCGCGAGAACTCGCGGCCTATATTTTTTTTATCCGTCTTCGGCTTGTAATCGTGAGCCGCAGTCTGCGGAGAGAGCGACAGCGAGCCTGAAGCAGCGGATAGTTCCCCGTTATGAAATACCGACGCACATCGCGCAAGCATCGCCAAATACGACAATCATAAGAGTACAAAACCATCCTCCACGCGAACTTCGGCCCGCGCAACCTGTCTCCATTCGCAGCGAATGAACAACAAAAAAGAGGCCCGCCCCGACGGGGCGAGCCTCCGAATATCGCGTTATCTTAAAATTACTTCACGATAACAACACGGTTGGTACCGTTAACGGGGAAGATGTTCTGTGAAGAACCTACACCCTTCCAAGTAAGCTGATCGGCGTTAACACCCTGCTCTACGAGATAATCATAAACAGCCTTGGCGCGACGCTCAGACAGTTTCTGGTTGTACTCGGGTGAACCCGTCTTGGCATCTGCGTGACCTACGATGGTAAATACCTGATCCTTCGGAGCGGCCTTGATAACCTCCTGAAGAATCTGCATAGAAGCCTTAGCACGGTCGAGCAGCTTGGCGCTGTCGAAGTTGAAGAAGATAGCCGAAGCCGAAACGACCGAAGTCTTTCTCTTGGCCAGCTCAGCTTTCAGAGCCTCGTTGTCCTTCAAAGCCTGATCGGTAGCAGCCTTCTGAGCAGCCAGACGCTCGGCAAGCTTGCCCTCGTTGCGGTGTGCGTCGGCCAGACCTGCCTCCAGAGCGGCGATGGCTGCGAGATAACCGTCAACCTCCTCCTGCGAGTAAGCCTTGTCCCAGTTACGCTTGTTGAAGCGATAGGTCACACCTACGGTAGCGCTGTAAATCTGACCATACTTGTCTGCCATGGCAGCGATGCCGCGGGGCATGTCGCGACCTGCGTTCAGGATACCCTTCAACTCAAGGTTGATATCGAGAGCCTTGCAAACGCGGAAGGTGTTGATCAAACCTGCATCGAATGCGAAACCGGCAGAAGCGTCATTATTTACATTCACTATGCTGACACCGAAACCTGCGAACAACTTGGCATAGTAAACACGATCCTCGCGATAGCCGCCGATCCAGTTAGAGAGGTTCAGCAAAGCGTCTGCGTGAGGCATGATCCAGTTGCTCTTCAGACCGTTATCGTCAGAAACGTTCAACTGGCCGCCGATCAACTGCACACGAGCACCTACGATGGGGTTGAACCACTTGCTTACGCTTCCTTCAACCATCCAGCCAAGGTCGCCCACGCCATCCTGATCGTTGCCGATACCGTTCCAAGCGGTATAGTTGACACCGCCGCCTACCGATATCTCCCAGTTCGACCAGAAGCCGTTGTTCATAATACCTTTCCAGCGGAGTTTCTCAGCTGAATTCCCCTGAGCAAACACGCTGCTCACAGAGATCGCTACCAGAGCGATTGAAAGTAAAATCTTTTTCATAATTTTTTTAATAGTTTATTGTGCTGTGAATAATAAACCTGTTTACACTTAAACAATCCGACCATGCCCGCCGTTGTTTTATATGCAAAAACAAAGCAAAAAGCGCATTTCAATCGGATATACGTTGCAAAGATGTAGATAAAAAAGTAAAAAAGCAAGAAATCCTCCCTTTTTTTCACTTTTTACGCATACCTTTCTATCCGCATTTCGAATATCCGCACGACATGCAGGTCAGACAGCCGTTTTGGTAAGCCATCTCCTCGTGTCCGCACTGGGGACATTTGCCCTTCGACCGCGTGCCGTCGGCGATGTACTGTTTAAGCGCACGCTGTACTCCAGTTTTCCATGTGTTGATGCTCTCGCTGTTCAGGTGCAGGCCGTCGATGAGGTGCACCACCTTGTCGATAGGCATGCCGTGGCGCAGCACGCCCGAGATCAGCTTGGCGTAGTTCCAGAACTCCTCGTCGAACAGACGCGAGATGCCGCCTATGGTGTTGGTGTAGCCGTAGCGGTCGACATATTGGAAATCGTAGCGCTTGGTGCCGTCGGCTTCGCGCACCTTTATTATACGGCCTTTGGTGATCTTGCGGGGGATGTACATGGCATCCTCCTCGATCTTGCCCGTGAAGATCTCGTAGGGGCGGTCGTCCTGCAAGCCCACGAACGCGATCCAATCCTCGCTGCCATTCTTGAAGCGCACGATGTCGGCGGGAATCGATTTGGGGCGTTTCAGGCGCGCGCGAGCATCGTCGTTCTTGCTGCGCTCGCTCTTTTTGGCGTCGAGCAGAACGCCGTCGCGGCAGCCGTCGCGATAGACCGTCACACCCTTACAACCGCACTCCCACGCCGTGCGGTACACGTCGGCCACCAGCTCCTCCGTGACGTCGTTGGGCAGATTGACCGTAACCGAGATCGAGTGGTCGACCCACTTCTGTATCGCGCCCTGCATGCGCACCTTGGCCACCCAATCGATATCGTTGGCCGTGGCGCCGTAGTAGGGCGAAGCCTTGAGCCACTTGTCCAGCTCCTCGTCCGATATGTCCTGCAACTTGGCCGTGTCGTATCCGTTCTTCTCCATCCAGCGGACGAACTGATGGTGGTAGACGTAATACTCCTCGAACTTCTCGCCCATGGCGTCGACGAAATCGGCCTTCTTGTCGCGGTCGGAGGGGTTTATCTTGCGGCGGCGCTTGTAGACGGGGCGGAACACGGGTTCGATGCCCGACGTGGTTTGCGACATGAGCGACGTGGTGCCCGTCGGGGCGATGGTGAGCATAGCTATGTTGCGGCGGCCGTGCTCGACCATGCGCTCGTAAAGCTCGGGATCGGCCTCGCGGATGCGGGCTATCATGGGGTTGTTGCGCTCGCGCTCGGCGTCGTAGATCTCGAACGCACCGCGCTCCTCGGCCATGACGACCGACGTGCGGTAGGCCTCCAGAGCCAGCGTGCGGTGTACGCTCACGGCGAAGTCGATGGCCTCGTCCGAGCCGTAGCGCATGCCCAGCGCGGCCAGCATGTCGCCCTCGGCCGTGATGCCCAGACCCGTGCGGCGGCCCTTGAGAGCCATCTCGCGGATCTTCTTCCACAACTCCAGCTCCACGCGGCGGATGTCGGCGTCCTCGGGATCGTCGGCAACCTTGTTTATTATAAGCTCGACCTTCTCAAGTTCGAGGTCGATTATATCGTCCATCATACGCATGGCCTTGCCCACATGCTCGCGGAACAGATCGAAATCGAACCTGGCGCGGGGCGTGAACGGCTCGTCGACATAACTCAGCAAGTTAAGTGCCAGCAGGCGGCAGCTGTCGTAGGGGCAGAGCGGGATCTCGCCGCACGGGTTGGTCGACACGGTGGTAAAGCCTTGGTCGGCATAACAGTCGGGCACGCTCTCGCGGATGATGGTGTCCCAGAAGAGCACCCCGGGTTCGGCCGACTGCCATGCGTTGTGGATGATCTTGTCCCACAGGCGTTTGGCGTCGATATCCACCTCGATCTTGGGATTATCGGAATCGATGGGGAACTGCTGGCGGTAGGTGCGGTTCTCCATCGCCGCACGCATGAATTCGTCGTCGATCTTGATCGACACGTTGGCGCCCGTCACCTTGCCCGACTGCGTCTTGGCGTCGATGAAACGCTCGGCGTCGGGGTGTTTGATCGAGAGCGAGAGCATCAACGCGCCGCGGCGGCCGTCCTGCGCCACCTCGCGCGTGGAGTTCGAATAGCGCTCCATGAAAGGCACGATACCCGTCGAGGTAAGTGCCGAGTTGAGTACGGGGGTACCCGTAGGCCGCAGCTCCGAGAGGTCGTGCCCCACGCCGCCGCGACGCTTCATGAGCTGCACCTGCTCCTCGTCCATGCGGAATATGCCGCCGTAGGAGTCGGCATGGCGGCGGTTGCCTATCACGAAGCAGTTCGACAGCGACGCCACCTGAAGGTCGTTGCCGATGCCCGTCATGGGGCCGCCCTGAGGGATGATGTAACGGAACCGATCCAGCAGGCCGAAGATCTCCTCTTTCGACATGGGATCGGGATATCTCTTCTCGATGCGCTCTATCTCGCCCGCTATACGGCGGTGCATGTCCTCGGGCGTGAGTTCGTAAATATGACCGAACGAATCCTTCAGCGCATATTTGCTCACCCACACCGTCGCGGCCAGATCGTCCCCGCCGAAATACTCTTTCGAGGCCGCCACCGCGTCATTGTAATCGACCTTTTTTCGGGGTCTTGTCGATTTAGTCATAGGTTATTTTGTATTATTCTTTTTCTTTTGTTTCGCCGCCGTCGGATCACCGACGGAATTTGCAGTACAAAGTACCGAAAAAACAATGCGAACAGCTCCGTTTGCGAGAACTATTTTTCCACAACTTATCTACAAACGCGGAAAATATGCGCCGAGGATACTCCCCGCCGCATATCGCGCAACGATCATTTTCGGTCGAGCGGGCTAACGCACGGCCACGGCGTCGATCTCCACCTTGGCACCCATCGGCAGCGCCGCAACCTCGTAGCATACGCGCGCGGGCATGCGGTCGGTGAAGAACTCGGCATAGACGCCGTTCATGGCGGCGAAATCGGCTATGTCGGCCAGCAGCACCGTCACCTTGGCCACGTCGGCGAGGGTGTAACCCGCCTCCTCGACGATGTAACTGATGTTGGTGAGCGATTGACGGGTCTGCTCGCCGATGCTCTCGGGCATCTTGCCCGTGGCGGCATCGATGGGCAGCTGGCCCGAAACGTAGAGCGTACCGCCGTTCTCGACGGCCTGAGAATAGGGTCCCACGGCCTTGGGCGCAAGGGGCGAAGCGATGATCTTTTTCATTGTGTATGTTTTAAATTTCGAAACTATCCGATTCTGGCTTGCCGTATTCTAATTCGGATATTCTGCGGCTCTCCGGAGCCGCGCGAGCCGCAGCCTCGCCCCGCTTCAGGCTCGCCGGTCGCTCGCTCCGCAGGCTGCGACTCGCCTTTACAAGCCCAAAGAGGATAATACCCT
>CAYMIH010000080.1:0-6380 GCA_964390585.1 uncultured Alistipes sp. | reverse complement strand
CGCCGCCCCCACGCGGCGGACTGCTAAAGCATTCCGACCGCCGTCGGCGAACAGCGAGCCGAATACTCCGAAAACCACCCTTTTGCGATGCCAGTCCCCGCCTCACAGCTCGGTGGCATGACGCAGCATGTTGCAGTCCGCAGGACTGTTCGCGCCGCGCCGCGGCGTTATCTTCGGCGGCTCGCGCAAAGCGCGCCCCCGCAGCCGCCGAAGATAAATTTCGCACGCACTCTGCCGTCGGCGAACGGCAGCAGACACGCCGAGAGCCAACCCGTCATGACGTTTGCAACTCGTTAGAGTTGCGCGGGCCGCAGCCTCCCGCAGCGGAGGCCCGCTATTCGCTCATCGCTCATTCACGCGGTCCCCGCAGGCTGCCTCCCGAATGCCGACACGTCATTCCGAAAGTCTCCCTTTTGCGATGCCAAGCCTCGCCCGACAGCGAAGTAGCATTACGACTGCGACTCTAAAGAGTTGCGCGTGTCGCCATTCGAAAAGTAATCTAAAACCTCATGTTACGCTCCTTATTTTTCGTTAATGCACGCGTTATATCTCAAAATCGGGGCGAAGCTCTTGCATATTGAAAAACTTTTCGTAACTTTATAAGTCGAACGCAAACAGTAAAACCTAAAACTTCACGGAATATGAAAAATTATTCAGCTAAAGAGATCAAGAACATCGTTCTCGTAGGCGCGCCGGGCACGGGAAAAACCACCCTTGCCGAAGCGATGGCCTTCGAAGGCAAGGTCATCGACCGCAGGGGCAGCATCGAGACGAACAACACGCTCTCGGACAATACGGACATCGAACACGAATACAAACGTTCGATATACTCCACCATCCTCTTCACCGAGTTCATGGGCCGCAAGCTCAACATCATCGACTGCCCGGGCTCGGACGATTTCTGCGGCAACCTCTTCTCGGCTTTCAAGGTCGGCGACGTGGGCGTCATGGTGATGAACGCCCAGAGCGGCTGGGAGGTCGGCGACGAGATACAGTCGCGCTACGCCCGCATACTGAACAAACCGTTGATCGGCGTCATCAACCAGCTCGACGGCGACAAGGCCAACTACGAAGCCATGCTGGAGGGCATCCGCGCCGCCTCGCCCGTGAAACCCGTCATCGTGCAGTACCCCGTACGGCAGGGCGCGGCATTCGATTCGTTCATCGACGTGCTGATGATGAAGATGTACCGCTTCACCGACGACAACGGCTCGCGCGAGGAGCTGGAGATCCCCGCCGAGGAGCTGGACCGCGCCAAGGAGTTGAATCAGGAGCTTACCGAGGCCGCCGCGGTTTACGACGACGCGTTGATGGAGCTCTACTTCGATAAGGGAACCCTCACGCAGGACGACATTCGCGCGGGACTGAAATTGGGAGTCGCCAAACGCGAGGTGATGCCCATCTTCTGTTGCAGCGGCAAGCGCGACATCGGCACCAAGCGTTTGATGGAGTTCATCATCAACGTGGCCCCGGGCCCGCTCAAAGCTCCCAACTTCCTCACCACCGATGGCGAGGAGCTGCCCGCCGACGAGACCCGGCCCGCCGTGGCTTTCGTATTCAAGAGCCAGCTGGAGCAGCACATAGGCGAGATCTCGTACTTCCGCGTCATCCGCGGCAAGATCACCGAGGGCATGGAGCTCGTCAACAGCCGCACGGGCAACAAGGAGAAGCTGTCGCAGCTCTTCGCCGTGGCGGGCAAGAACCGCATAAAGGTCACCGAGCTGTCGGCAGGCGACATAGGCTGCACCGTGAAGCTCAAGGGTACGCGTACCAACGACACCCTCGCGGCCGCGTCGGCGCCCGTCACGGTGGAGCCGATCGCATTCCCCGAGCCGCGCTACCGCGCCGCCGTAAAGGCCAAGGAGCAGGGCGACGAGGAGAAGTTAGGCAAGCTGCTCAACGATGCCAAATACGAGGATCCCACCATTCAGGTGGCATATTCGAAAGAGCTGAAGCAGACCATCATACAGGGTCAGGGCGAGCATCATCTCAACATCCTCAAGAGCCGCCTCGCGTCGGAGAACAAGATGGAGATCGAGTACTTCGCACCCAAGATTCCCTATCGCGAGACCATCACCAAGGTGGCTCAGGCCGACTACCGCCACAAGAAGCAGTCGGGCGGCGCGGGACAGTTCGGCGAGGTTCACATGGTGATCGAGCCCTATGCCGAGGGCATGCCCGAGCCGTCGCGCTACAAGGTGAACGGCAAGGATATCACCGTCAATATAAAAGGTAAGGAGGAGTACGACCTCGAATGGGGCGGCAAGTTGCAGTTCTACAACTCAATCGTCGGCGGCGCCATCGACGCGCGCTTCATGCCCGCCATCCTGAAGGGCGTGATGGAGAAGATGGATCAGGGTCCGCTCACGGGATCGTATGCCCGCGACATACGCGTGGTGATCTACGACGGCAAGATGCACCCCGTGGATTCGAACGAGATATCGTTCAAGCTGGCCGCACGCAACGCGTTCAAGGAGGCGTTCCGCAACGCGGGGCCCAAGATCATGGAGCCTATCTACTCGGTCGAGGTGCTCACGCCGAGCGAGTATATGGGTGCCGTGATGAGCGATTTGCAGAACCGCCGCGCGATGATCATGGGCATGGAGTCCGACAAGGGCTTCGACCGCCTCAACGCCCGCGTGCCTCTGGCCGAGCTCTACCGCTATTCGACGTCGCTGTCGTCGCTCACCTCGGGCGCCGCGACCTACACCATGCAGTTCGCGTCGTACGAGCAGGTGCCCGCCGACGTGCAGGACAAGCTGCTGAAGGCCTACACCGATACCGACGAGGAGTAGCCGCCGCGAAGACGACGACCGAAGCCGCCCGATGTTTCGGGCGGCTTTTTTGTGCCGTGCTCGGAATCCGTTTCGTGACAAGTCTCCTCAACCCGACAGCGGCATGCGAAGTTTCGGTTTAAAATGCTATGCGTTGCGAAAAATAATTCCTATATTTGTAATCTACTAACAACCGCCGTTGCGGACCCGCCGCGGTCCGTGCGGCCCGAATTTACCTTATTATTATGAGACCTCTCGTCCTTGCATGCGCGTTTGCGCTGTGCCTTGCCTGCACCGACCGTCCTCGGAGCGAATCGAAAAATCCCGACTATTACGTCGCCGCCTACATCTGGCCGTCGTGCCACGACGATCCCATGGGCCGAGAGGTGCTTTGGGGCGAGGGTCACGGCGAGTGGGAGATCATCAAGCGCGGCACGCCCCGCTTCGACGGCCACTACCAGCCGCGCCGTCCCTTGTGGGGCTACGAGCACGACGACGATCCCGAGGTGATGGAGCGCTGGATCGACGCCGCGGCCGACCACGGGGTGAACGTCTTCGTGTTCGACTGGTACTGGTACGACGGAGGTCCGTTTCTGGAGGGGTGCCTCAACGACGGATTCCTGAAGGCGCGCAACCGCGACCGCATGCAGTTCTACGTCATGTGGGCCAACCACACCGTGAAGCGCAACTACTGGAACTGCCACCGCTACGGCGACGACGAATCGGTGTTGTGGAACGGTTCGGTGGACGAGGAGAACTTCCGCAAGGTGGTCGACCGCGTGATACGCCAATACTTCTCGCAGCCCAACTACTTCAAGATCGACGGCCGCCCCGTCTTCTCGGTCTTCTCGCTCAACGAGTTGATCGCGTCGTTCGACGGCGATTTGAAGCGGGCGCGCAAGGGCATGGAGTATTTCCGCGAGAAGACGCGCGAGGCGGGTTTCCCCGATCTGTGTCTGCAAATCATGACCTTCGGTGCCGATGCCGACACGGCCGCATGGGCCAAGGCCATAGGCGTCGACTGCACCACGCAGTACGGCTGGGCGACAACGCGCCGCGAGGATTACCTGCAATGGGCAGCCGAGGGAATCGAGGCCACCGAGACGATGGCCGCCGCGTTCGGCGTTCCGCACTTCCCGTCGGTGTCAATCGGCTGGGACGACACGCCGCGCTTCCCCGCCAAGGGCAAGGCCGACGTGGTGCACCACAACGTCACGCCGCAAGCTTTCGCCACCGCATTGCAGAAGGCCAAGGAGTATTGCGACGCGCATCCCGAGCAGCCGAAACTCATCACGATATACGCCTTCAACGAGTGGGTCGAGGGGGCTTACCTGCTGCCCGACATGCGTTACGGATTCGGATATCTGGAGGCCGTGCGCGACGTGCTGGAGGGCAAGTACGACCGTTACAAAAACGATCGCAGCGAGAAATAAAACACAAAATGCAATAAGAAATGACACCCGAACAAGCCAAAAAATTCAAGTACTGGCAGTATAGAACCATCATCGCCACGATGATCGGTTACGCGCTCTTCTACTTCGTGCGCAAGAACTTCTCGTTCGCCATCCCGGGCCTCGCGGCCGAATACGGCATATCGAACACCAGCTTCGGACTCATAATGACCGTCATAGGATTGATCTACGGCCTGTCGCGCTTCGTGAACGGATTGATCGCCGACCGCATGAACGGCCGCTGGCACATGTCGATCGGACTGCTGCTCTGCGTACTGGCGAGCGTGGCGTTCGGATTCAGTCCGCAGCTCCTCGGAGTCGAACTCGGCGTGGCGCCCCACTCGCTGGTGGTGCTGTTCGGAGTGCTGCTGGTGTTGAACAACATATTCCAAGGCAGCGGATTCCCGCCGTGCGCGCGGCTGCTCACCCACTGGATCCCGCCCACCGAGCTGGCCACCAAGATGTCAGTGTGGAACACCTCGCACTCGATCGGCGCGAGCCTGCTGGCCATACTCTGCGGCTACATAATGGGCACCATGGGCCGCGACATGTCGAGCGACCAGCACACGCTGGCCTTAATACGCGACAACCTGCTTATGCTCAACCCCGCGCTGGCCGACGATTCGGTGAAGCTCGATCTTATGATCGAGGCGGCCGCGTCGCACACGGGGGCATGGCAATGGTGCTTCTGGATCCCCGCCATATTCGCGTTCCTCGGCGCCGTGGGGCTGGTCGTGTTTCTGCGCGACACGCCCCGATCGGTCGGCCTGCCCGAATTGGAGGGTACGCATACCGAGGTCGAGGATCACGACGACCCCGCGGCCTACAAGGCTTTCCTGCGCGAAAAGGTGTTCCGCAACCCGTTGATATGGATATTGGCCGTCGCCAACTTCTTCGTCTACATCGTTCGTTTCGCCGTTCTCGACTGGGGGCCCAAATTCCTTCAGGAGGCGCGCGGACTCTCGTCGGCCGACGCGGGATGGACGGTGGCCGTATTCGAGATATTCGGCATCATCGGCATGCTCGCGGCGGGATGGGCCACCGACCGATGGTTCCGCGGACGCGCGCACCGCACGTGCGTGTTCTGCATGCTGGGCGCCGCGGCATTCATGGCGATATTCTATGTGCTGCCCGCATCGGTTCCCATGCCTCTGCTGGTGTGCGTGCTGGCCATGGCGGGATTCTTCATCTACGGTCCGCAGGCCCTGATCGGCATCGCCGCGGCCAATCAGGCCACCAAGAGCGCGGCCGCCACGGCCAACGGACTCACGGGAATATTCGGCTATGCGAGCGTGTTCGTGTCGGGTCTGGGCGTGGGCGCCATGGTCGACTGGATCAACCGCATCGATCCCGGGCAGGGATGGAACTATGTATTCCTGCTCATGATAGCCATGGCCATAGTCGGCATGGGCATATTCATGCTCATGTGGCGTGCCAAGGCCACGGGCTACGACGAGCAGAAGCAGTAGGGGCTGCCGGCATATGCGGCGGGGCTGCTGTCGCATTCCGACCGCCGTCGGCGAACAGCGAGCCGAATACTCCGAAAACCACCCGTTTGCGATGCCGCTCCTCATCCGAGGGCTCGGTGGCATGGCAGATTTTGTTGTCGGGCCGCGGCCTGCGGTGGCCGCATGCGAACGTAAAGTGAGTTGCGGGCCTCCGCGTGCCGAGGCTGCGGCCCGCGCAGTCCTGCGGACTGCAAAACACTCTCCGTCATTCCGGATATCTTCCGTTGGCAATACCTATCCTCGCGACTCGGTGGCAGACGGGTTATTTTTCATAAAACAGGCGTTACGCCTGCGACTCGTCAGAGTCGCGCAGTTCGCCGCCACCCCCACGCGGCGGACTGCTGTCGCATTCCGACCGCCGTCGGCGAACAGCAGCAGACACGCCGAGGCCATCCCGTCATGACGCCTGCGACTCTTCAGAGTCGGGCGGGCCGCAGCCTCGCCCCGCGGAGGCCCGCTATTCGCATTCGCTCATCAAGCGGACCACCGCAGGCCGCGGCCCGAAAACATTCGCAAAGCTCCGCAGCCGCCGAAGATAAATTTCGCACGCACTCCGCCGTCGGCGAACAGTATCCCGCGCGGCAAAATGCGTGGAAACTTGCTTTTGCACTCACTTATTGTTATCTTTGCTCCCTAAACCCGAATTA
>CAYMIH010000079.1:0-7022 GCA_964390585.1 uncultured Alistipes sp. | reverse complement strand
GGCAGGTCGAGCAGCGGTATCTCGAACTCGACGTTCGTCTTTTCCCGCGTCGCCTTAATCCACGTAGTTCCGTCTTCAGCCGTTTCGAGGTTCACGGCGGTCAATCGGCACATATCGCCGTAGCTGATACCCGTATAGCAGGAGAACAAAAACAAGTCGCGGACGAGGTAGAGCCTCGGCACAGAAAGCGGTGTAATCATCAGCCGCCGCAACTCCTCGCGAGTAAGGTAGCGCCGTTTACGTTCGGGACGCGAAGGTTCATATCCTGCAAACGGATCGGCGGTGATGATGCCTGCGGCGATGACTTTGTTGATTACCGTATGCAGGCGCGACATATATAATACTATCGTGTTCGGAGCTAATTGCCGCTCCGTGCGTAGGTACAGGTCGAACTTGTCGATGAACGACCGATCCAGAGCCGAGAAAGGAATATCCGAAAGCCGAAACCGCTTCAATAAGAACCGCTCAACGTGTTCATAGGCGCAACGATAGGTATGCACAGATTTGGCAACTCGATTCACACCCACCCGTTTCTCGAAATATTCGATATGCGAGCGGAAGTAACTGAGCAGTGTCTCTTGCCCGAAAGCCATACCCAACAGCAGGCATTTGACCTCCTCGGCCGTTACCCGTTCACGAACGGCAGACTGCTCGCGGTATATGCTGATAGCCGAAGCCCGCAGCTCGTCCAACCGACGGTTGATTTCGACGGCCTCGGCGCTTTTGCCTTTGGCACGGCCCGACGTCCACAACGAAAGCGATGCGAGCATCTTGGCGCTGAACACGCTTTCCGAACGGCCGACAGTCAAACGACCCATGACGGGACAACGACCCGCACTGTCCGTTTCGTTCTTTTTAAGGTAGAACGCAACCTTTACGTCTTCTTGATTCATAACTCTATTAACCGTTTACAAAATTAGTTGGTATAGAGTTATTTGAAGCTATGAAAAATGAAGCGAAACATAGAATAAGATACTATGCTTTCACATCAGGAACCGTCTTTTGGTGAAACTCCGAATAAAACGACTATCTTTGTCGTGGAGTTTCGTGAGAAAAACGGTGTTCCTCGAAGTATAGAACCGTTTTCGTAAGGCGAAAGTGAGGCTTCAACGACCTTTTTGCCGACCCGAAAAAGGCAACGGATAAGTAACAAAAAACTCGCTCGGCTCCTCGAAATCCTGCTTTTCGGCCATTCGGCAAGCAATTGAGAGCCTATCCGTTACGATACTACATTTCAACTACTTACATTATTTATCCAGCCCTTATTAATTTCTCCGATTTTCTTCGTATCTTTGGCTGCGCCGACGGATGTTCGCGGCTTGCGAGGAGCGGCCGCCACGACATACGTCGCTGTGTATTAACAATTAAACTATTAACTTAATTCATATGTCCGGTTTTTTCGGTTGCGTTTCGCGCAAGGAATGCGTCAACGATGTCTTCTACGGCACCGACTACCACTCGCATCTGGGTACCAAGAGAGCGGGAATGGCCTTCGTGGCCGATAAAAAATTCATGAGATCGATACATTCGCTGGAAGACGGTTATTTTCGCAACAAATTCGAGTGCGAGCTACCCAAGTTCGCGGCGGCGAACATGGGCGTGGGAGTGATCTCCGACAGCGAGGCGCAGCCCATAACCATCACCTCGCATCTGGGCCGATATGCCGTGGTGACGGTGTCGCGCATCGACAATATCGACGAGCTGGCCGACGAGCTGCTGCGCGACGGCCATCATTTCGCCGAGCTGTCGGGCTCGACCATCAACGCCACCGAGCTGGTGGCCATGCTCATAGGCCGCGGCGAAACCCTGCGGGCGGGAATCGAGGCCGCGCAGAAGAGGATCAAGGGCTCGTGCTCGATGCTGGTGCTCACCGACCACGCCATCTACGCCGCGCGCGACCGCTTCGGCCGTACCCCGATATCGATCGGCAAGAACGACAAGGGATACGTATGCGCGAGCGAGAGTTCGAGCTTCGATAATTTGGGCTACGAGTTCGTGCGCGACCTCGGCCCGGGCGAGATAGTGCAGCTCACGGCCGACGGCGTGCGTCAGGTGGCCCCCGCGGGCAAGCGCAAGCAGATATGTTCGTTCCTGTGGGTATATTACGGCTATCCGTCGGCGTGGTACGAGGGCATCAACGTCGAGGACTGCCGCTACCGCTGCGGCGCGGCCATGGCCAAGCGCGACGCCGACATCGATCCCGATTTCGCGGCGGGCATACCCGATTCGGGCGTGGGCCACGCCATAGGCTATTCGAACGAGAAGGGCATACCCTACAAGCGTCCGTTCGTGAAGTATACCCCCACGTGGCCCCGCAGCTTCATGCCGCAGGACCAGACCATGCGCGATCTGGTGGCCAAGATGAAGCTGCTGCCCAACAGCAAGTTCACCAACGGGCAGAAGATCGTGTTCATGGACGACAGCATAGTGCGCGGCACGCAGCTCAAGGACAATGTGGTGAAGCTGCTCGACGCGGGCGTGAAGGAGATACACATGCGCATAGCCTGCCCGCCGCTGATCTACCCCTGCCGCTTCCTCAACTTCTCGACATCGCGCAGCACCTACGACCTCTATGCCCGCCGCGTGATACGCGACATGGAGGGCACAGACGACATACCCGAATCGGTATTCGCCGAGTATGCCGATCCCGACAGCGCCAAGCACAACGAGATGGTGTCGATCATGTGCCGCCACTTGCAACTCACCTCGCTGAAGTTCCAGCGTCTGGACGATCTGGTGGAGGCCATCGGCCTGCCCAAGGAGGATCTGTGCACCCATTGCTGGGACAACAGCAGTTACGACGAGTAAATAATGCCTTTCAGGGCATTATCATCTTCGGCGGCTCGCACCTTTGGTGCGACCCCCGCAGCCGCCGAAGATGAAATATTCGCAAAAACGAGTTGGATATTATCCGATTTGGGCTCGCGCGGCTCTGAAGAACCGCATTAAAACAATTTTACGCAAAAAAACCATGAATCTCACCGAATATTCGCGCCGCAAGGCGCACGATGTGCGCATAGGCGGCGTTACGATAGGCTCGGCGCACCCCGTAGCGGTGCAGTCGATGACCAACACCCCCACGGCCGACACCGAGGCCAGCGTGGCGCAGACCGAGCGCATAGCCGACGCGGGCGCGGGCATAGTGCGTCTGACGGCGCAGGGCCGCAAGGAGGGCGAGAATCTCGAAAACATCGTGGCTCGGCTGCGTGCCGACGGCTACGACACGGCCGTGGTGGCCGACATACACTTCGTGCCCGAGGTGGCCTCCATCGCGGCGCGCTACGTCGACAAAGTGCGCATCAACCCGGGCAACTACCGCACCGCGCACGGCGAGCTGGAGGCCCTCATCGCCCAATGCCGCGAGCGCGGCGTGGCGCTGCGCATAGGCGTCAACCACGGCTCGCTGGCCAAACGCATATTCGACGAGTGGGGCGACACCCCGCAGGGCATGGTGGTGTCGGCGATGGAGTTCCTGCGCGTGTGCCGCCGCGAGGGGTTCGACCAAGTGGCGGTGTCGATGAAGTCGAGCAACACGCGCGTGATGGTGCATGCCTACCGTCTTCTGGTCGAGGCCATGGATGCCGAGGGCATGACCTATCCCATTCATCTGGGCGTCACCGAGGCGGGCAACGGCATCGAGGGGCGTATAAAGAGCGCCGTGGGCATAGGCGCGCTGCTGGCCGACGGCATAGGCGACACGATCCGTGTGTCGCTCACCGAGGCGCCCGAAAACGAGGTGCCCGTGGCCCGCATGCTGGCCGACTATTTCGCCCGTCGCGAGGGGCGTTTCGAGGTCCGCCACCCCGAGCGTTACCACCCGACGGAGTATGTGCGCCGCAGCGCGGTGACGGTCCCCGCCGTGCATGACGAGATCACGTCGGAGTACCGCGTGATCGAATCGACGAGCGGCAACCCCACGGCCGAACTGCGTGCCGCGATCCTCGACACGGACGACGCCGTGCCCGTGGCTGTCAAGCGCCGTTATGACGACCGCGACGCCGAGACGGTGGCGGTGAAGGCCGCGGCCGATCTGGGAGTGCTGTTCCTCGACGGACTGGCCGACGGAATCTGGATCGACGCGCCGCATCTGTCGCCGCGCGAGGTGCGCGACATCGAACTTATGATCCTGCAAGCGGCACGCGTGCGCTTCTCGCACACGGAGTACATCGCATGCCCGAGCTGCGGCCGCACGCTGTACGACATCGAGAAGACTCTGGCCGACATCAAGGCCCGCACGTCGCACCTCAAGAATCTGAAGATAGGTGTCATGGGCTGCATCGTCAACGGCCCGGGCGAGATGGCCGACGCCGACTACGGCTACGTGGGCGCTGCGGCGGGACGCATAACGCTATACAAGGGACGCGAGGTGGTCGAGCGCAACATTCCGCAGGAGCGGGCCATCGAACGGTTGGTGGAACTCATCAAGGCGGGCGGCGACTGGGTGGAGCCGAGCGGGGAATGAGCGGCGGCGCAATGAAACGCTACACCGCACGGGGTGTGGTGCTCAGCACGCTCAAATACGGCGACAAGGGGATGGTGGCGCATCTGCTCACCTCCACGCACGGACGGCGGAGCTACATGGTGCAGGGGCTCGGGTCGCGGCGCGGCCACGGGTCGAAGCAGGCGCTGTTCCAACCGATGTTCGCTCTGGAGTTCGAGGGGCTGGAGTCGCCGCGCATGCAGATGCACCGTTTCGGCGAGGTGCACAGCGGAATAGTGCTGCGTTCGACGCCTTTCGACGTCAAGAAATCGGCCATAGCCATGTTCATGGCCGAGACGCTCTACCGTCTGGTGCGCGAGAGCGAGGCCAACCCTATGCTGTTCGATTTCGTGTGGGGATCGGTCGAGGCGCTGGACGAGGCGTCGGAGGGTGTGGCCAATTTCCATCTGTGGTTTCTCTCCAATCTGTGCCGATTCTTGGGATTCTCGCCCGGCAACGACTATTCGCCCGATGCGTGGTTCGACATCGCCGAGGGCTGCTTTACCCCCGAGCGGCCTTTGCGCGAACATGCCATGTCGCAGGATAATGCCCTAATTCTGCACGACATGCTTGAGTGCGACGTGCGTTATCTGGGCGAAATAGGCCTCAACCGCACGCAGAGAGTGGATTTTCTCTCCGCACTCATGAACTATTACAACTATCACTTCGATGTGATCAACTCCGTGCAGTCGATCCGCATTCTGCGCGAGGTCTTTTGATCGGAATCGTTTTCGTCGATGCAGGGGCTATGCCGCGAGGTGAGGGGATTTTACGACAGTTCGTCCAGACACCTGCGTATGATCGCCGCGCTGTCGCGCACCTCGTCGTCGGAGATCGTCAGCGGCGGCGATATGCGGAACGCCGTGTCGCAATAGAGGAACCAGTCGCTCATGATTCCGTCGCGGGCGAAGAGCTCCATGATACGGTAAAGCCTGTCGGAACGGCCCAGCTCTACGGCGAGCAGCAGCCCCGAGCGGCGTATCTCGCGCACGGCGGGGTGATCGCGCAACAACTCTTCGTAGAGCGCGCCCTTGCGCTCGACGTCGGCCACGACGTTGTTGTCCTGCAAAAATTTCATGGCCGCGAGTCCCGCGGCGCAGCATACGGGGTGTCCTCCGAAGGTGGTTATGTGCCCCAGCGCGGGATCGTGCGAGAGCGCCGACATGACCTCGCGGCTCGACACGAACGCGCCGAGCGGCATACCGCCTCCCAAAGCCTTCGCCAGACACACTATGTCGGGCGTCACGCCGTACTTGGTCATGGCGAACATCGCGCCAGTGCGGCCCATGCCCGTCTGTATCTCGTCGAAAATGAGCATCGCACCCGTCTCGTCGCAGCGGCGGCGCAGAGCCGTCAAAAAACCGTTCTGCGGAGGACGCACGCCAGCCTCGCCCTGCACGGGCTCGCACAGCACGCAGGCCGTGCGTTCGGTGATCAGTGCCAGATCCTCCTCGCAGTTGAACCGTATGGCCCGCGTGTCGGGCAGCAGCGGACGGAACGCCCCTTTCCACTCCTCGCCCTCGGGCGCGCCCATCATGCTCATGGCCCCGTGGGTGGAGCCGTGGTAGGCGCAGCGCATGGAGATCATCTCGGTGCGGCCCGTGCAGCGTTTGGCGAGTTTCAACGCCCCCTCGACCGCCTCGGCTCCCGAGTTGACGAAATAGACGCTCTCCAGCGGCGCGGGCAACGCCTCGGCGAGCATGCGAGCGAACTCCACCTGCGGCCGTTCGACCATCTCGCCGTATACCATTATGTGCATGTAGTCGGCCGCCTGACGACGCACGGCCTCCACCACCGCGGGGTTGGCGTGCCCCACGTTGTTGACCGACACGCCCGACACCAAATCGTAATAACGCTTGCCCTCGGGAGTGTAAAAGAACACGCCCTCGGCGCGCGCTACCTCGATCATCATCGGCGACGGCGAGGTTTGACCGATGTGTGCCAGAAATCGTTTTCTCAATATGTCGCTCATAAATTATCGTGAATCGGAAGATTCGTATTTTTCGTCGCACCGTTCGCCGTTCGACTGCGCAAGCTGCGGGCAGAGGCGTGATCCGTAACGGCGAAATTCAGGGTCTATGCAAGATCTTTATTTGCAAAGATACGAATAAGCGAGGGCAAAAGCAAGTTCGCCCGCATTTTGCCGAGCGGGAGTATCTAAGGCGAAGTCAAAGATACGAATAAGCTATGGCAAAAACAAGCCTGCCCACATTTTGCCGAGCATGTGCGAAGTTCGGGGCTCGGCCCGCTGTTCGCCGACGGCGGCGTGAGTGCGACAGCAGTCCGCCGCGGTGGGCGGCGGCGAACTGCGCGACTCTGAAGAGTCGCAATACCTAATATAATATATTCGGGCCGCGGCCTGCGGGGGAACGCGGTGTGAGCATTCGCGAACGATAGCGGGCCTCCGCGCGCCGAGGCTGCGGCCCGCGCAGTCCTGCGGACTGCATTTTCGGTTTTTGGTGTGCAGTCCGCCGCGAGGGGCGACGGCGAACTGCAAAATGCGTCATGATACCAAGCCGTCGGCGAACAGCAGACAGCGGCC
>CAYMIH010000078.1:0-7304 GCA_964390585.1 uncultured Alistipes sp. | reverse complement strand
GCAGGCGTCGTTAATGGGAAAGTTTTCGGGGCGCAGCCTGCGGTGGTCCGCGTGAATGAGCGCATGCGAATAGCGGGCCTCCGCGAGGCAGAGGCTGCGGCCCGCGCAGTCCTGTGGACTGCAACACGTTGCGTCATGCCACCGAACGTAAGTGAGGATTGGCATCTCAAACGAGTGATTGTCGGTAGAGATTCCAATCATTTTTCGTTCTAACGAACAAAAAATGCGGAATGACGCAAATCGCATCAGGCCCGCGGAGATTCCCGATTTTTTGTCTATATTTGCATTGCGGAGCATGCTCCGCCGAATACTCTAACCTGTAAACATTTGAATTATGAGAAGATTTGCTATGCGTCTGTCGGCGACAGTACTGTGCTTTACGCTCATCGCGGCATGCGGCGAACCCGAGTCCGACGCCCGATGGCGCATGTGGTACGACGAGCCTGCCGAGGCTTTCATCGAGGCTCTGGTGATGGGCAACGGCCGTATGGGCGCCACCATATACGGAGGCGTGGAGCGCGACCGCATAGACCTCAACGAACTGACCCTGTGGTCGGGCGAACCCGTGAACCGCGACATCGACCCCACGGCCGCGGCGGAGGGACTAGCTCCCGTGCGCGAGGCGCTGGCACGCGAGGACTACCGCGAGGCCAACCGTCTGCAACGCCGTCTGCAAGGCAAGTTCTCGCAGAGCTATTCGCCGCTGGGCAGCCTCACGTTCGATTTCGGCGAGGGCGCCGAGGCTGCGGAGTACAGCCGCGAGCTCGACATAAGCCGCGCCGTGTCGCGCGTCGGCTACATGCGCGACGGAGTGGGTTTCTCGCGCGAATATTTCGTGTCGGCCCCCGACAAGGTGATGGCCGTGCGTCTGCATGCCGACAAGCGCGGGGCGCTGAACTGCAAGATCGGGTTCGGCAGTCAGCTGCGTTTCAAGGCTACGGCCGCCGACGGCACCATCACGGTCGACGGCTACGCTCCTTATAATATCGCGCGCGACCGCACGATCTCGTGGGACGAGAACCGCGGCACGCACTTCATGACTCTGGTGAAGGCGGTGTCGGCCGACGGCAGCGTGCGCTGCGAGGGCGACAAATTGGTACTCGACGGCTGCACCGACGCGGTGCTGCTCGTCACCGTGGCCACCAGCTTCAACGGATTCGACAAGGACCCCGCAAAAGAGGGCCGCGACTACCGCGCTCTGGCCGCCGAGCAGATGGCCGCGGCCGAGAAGCTGAGCTACAAATCGCTGCGCAAGCGTCATACCGCCGATTTCGCATCGTACTTCGACCGCGTAGACGTGCAGTTGGGCAACCGCACCCCCGTCGCGGAGGCTGCCACCGACGAGCGTCTGAAAGCTCTCACGGCGGGCGGTGAGGACAACAATCTGGAGATGCTCTACTTCCAGTTCGCACGTTATCTGATGATCTCGGCCTCGCGTACCGAGGGTGTGCCGATGAACCTTCAGGGATTGTGGAACGACATGCTGCTGCCGCCGTGGAACAGCAACTATACGGTGAACATCAACACCGAGGAGAACTATTGGCCCGCCGAGGTGCTCAACCTGTCGGAGCTGCACGAACCTCTGATGAGATTCATCGGCAATCTGGCGCAGACGGGACGCCACTCGGCGCGCAACTACTACGGCTGCGGAGGCTGGGTCACGTGCCACAACTCCGACATATGGGCCATGTCGAACCCCGTGGGCGAGTTCACGGGAGACCCGTCGTGGGCCAACTGGCCGATGGGCGGCGCATGGCTCAGCACCCACCTGTGGGAGCACTATCTCTTTACGCTCGACCGCAAGTTCCTCGCCGAGCGCGCCTATCCGCTTCTGAAGGGTGCCGCCGAGTTCTGCCTCGACTGGTTGGTGGAGGACAAGCAGGGCTATCTGGTGACCTCGCCCTCGACCTCGCCCGAGAACTACTTCCTGATGCCCGACGGCTATGCGGGTCCCACCTCCTACGGCGCCACGGCCGATCTGGCCATTATCCGCGAGTGTCTGTCGGCCACCGCGGCCGCCGCGGCCGAGCTCGATGCCGACACCGATTTGCAGCAGAAGATAGCCGCCGCGCTGGATAAGATGTATCCCTACCAGATCGGACACAAAGGCAATCTTCAGGAGTGGTATTACGATTGGGAGGATCCCGAGCCGCGCCACCGCCACCAGTCGCACCTTATAGGTCTCTACCCGGGCCACCACATATCGCCCGAGGCGACGCCCGAGCTGGCCGCCGCGAGCGCCCGTTCGCTCGAACTGCGCGGCGACAAGGCCACGGGATGGTCGACGGGCTGGCGCGTGAATCTCTGGGCGCGTCTTTTGGACGGCGACCACGCATACCGCATCTACCGCATGCTGCTCACCTATGTGAACGACAAGGATGCACGCGGAGGAGGCACCTACCCGAACCTGCTCGACGCCCATCCGCCTTTCCAGATCGACGGCAACTTCGGCGGCGCGTCGGGAGTGGCCGAGATGTTGATCCAGTCGCAGCGCGGCCGCATCGACCTGCTGCCCGCTCTGCCGCAGGCTTGGAGCAACGGCAGTTATCGCGGTCTGCGGGCGCGCGGAGGATTCGAAGTGGCGCTGGAGTGGCGCGACGGACGGGTCGTGTCGGGCAACATCGTCTCGACGGCGGGCGAACGCTGCACCGTGCGCAGCCGCAACCCCATAACCGTAAAGGGTGCGAAAGCCGAGACCCGTCGCGAGGGCGATTGGTATGCGGTCGAGTTCCCCACGCGCAAGGGCGGGGAGTACCGCATAGTCGCCGCAGAGTAGTATCCGCGAAGTATCGGTTCGGTCGTTATAGATTTGCGGGCGAACAGAGCCGCCGCAACTCTCGGCTTTTGCCGTATAACATACCTCGTCCGCGACTATGGCTGCGACACGCCATCTTATCGAAAAAGGGAATACAGCTTCTTGCGGCTGCACGGCATCAAATATGAAGAGTGAACAGAGAAAACAGCTTCGCCGTCTTGCCGCAAGAGAGCCGTATCGGGTCATTCCGCACCGCCGCCGAGGGCGTGGTACAGATTGATCACCCCTTGTATCTCGTCGTACTTGTCCGATACCTCCGCCAACTGTGCCTGCAAGAGAGTCTGTTGGGCGGTCAATACTTCAAGATAGTTGGTTGTGCTGTGGCGCATGAGCTTTCGGGTACTGTGCACGGCCGATTCCAAAGATGCCGTGCGTTGGCGGTCGAGTTTCATCGTCTTCCGTGCGGTCTGCCATTGCGTCAGGGCATTGTTCACCTCGGCTCCCGCGTCGAGCAGCTTTTGGCTGAAAGCGAGCACGGCCTCCTGCTGTTGCGCTTTCGCGATCTTCAGGTTGGCGACATTCGCACCTCGGTTGAACAACGGTTGGGCCAGCGAGCCGACGGCATTGAGCAGCCAGCTGCCCGGGTTGGTGATGGCGGCGCCTCCGTTGTTAGTCCAGCCCGCCGAACCGCTGAGCGTTATTTTAGGGTAAAAGGCCGAGCGGGCCTTGTTTGTGGCGTAGAATGCTTCGGCAAGCTGCCATTCCGCCTGCCGCACGTCGGGTCTGCGACTCAGCAGCTCGGCAGGGACACCTACGGATAGTTCTGTCGGGAAAGCGAGGTCGAACAAATCGCCGCGTTCTATCCGCTGCGGCACCATGCCGAGCAATGCGGAGAACGAGTTTTCCAGCTCGTGTATCTGCTTCTCCAAAGCAAGCACCGACGATTCCGCCTCCAGAAGACTCGCCTGCGATTGCGCCACGGCGGCTTCGGTCTGTTCACCCGCTCGTTTCAAGGCCTGCATGGTGCGGACATTCTCGCGCCATTTTTCCACAGTCTCGCGGGTTATGGAGAGTTTCTTGTCCATCGCCGCCAACGAATAATAGGTGTCGGCGATGGTGGCTATGAGCTGCGTGTGTACGGCCTGTTCGTAAGCGCGGCTCGCCTCGTAGGCCGCACGGCTCCCTTTTTTGGCGTTGCGCAGACTGCCGAAAGCATCGATTTCCCACTCGGCGGTGCCGCCGAGGGAGTAGGTCTTCGTCGCTTTCGCCCCGTCATAGCTGCTCAACGAACCTTGCGGCGTGAGCGACACCGACGGCAGGAAAGCGAGTTTCGACGATGCGAGCGCAGCCCGTGCCTCCTCCGTGCGGAGGCGCGCCGTCTGCATGTCGGTATTCTGTCGGAGTCCGATCTCTATCCACCGCACGAGACAAGAGTCGGCGAAAAGCTCGCGCCATGACAGGGCGGCAAGGGACGAGGTGTCGCGTCCGTCGACGGAAATGTCTCCGTAAAGGTTGTCCACAGGCAGGTTGTCGGGACGTCGGTAGCTTGTATAGATGCCGCAACCGCTCAATAGCGAAAGGGCGAGGGCTATGGAACAACAAAGCCCCAATATATGTCTATTTTTCATTGTCATCGTCATTTACATTTATTCGTTCTCCTGCGATTCCTCGCGTTTCGGCATCACCCTCTCCTCGATGCTTTGGAATACTATGAACAGTACCGGCACCGCGAACAGCAGGGCTATCGTACCGATGAGCATGCCGCCCACCGTTCCCACGCCGAGCGAAATCTCGCCGTTGGCGCCGGCACCCGTGGCAACCACGAGGGGCAGCAGACCGATAATCATCGTCAGTGCGGTCATCAGTATGGGGCGCAGACGCGCTCCCGCTGCCGAGAGTGCCGCTTGCGCTATGGTCATGCCGCGGCGACGGCGTTCCGACGCATACTCCGTCAGCAGGATGGCGGTCTTGGCCAGCAAACCGATGAGCATGATAAGACCCGTCTGCATATATACATTGTTTTCCACGCCGAATATTTTGGCGAACAGGAAGCTGCCCAACAGTCCGAACGGAATGGAAAGCATCACCGCCAGCGGCACGAACAGACTCTCATAGAGCGAACATAGAATGATATAGACGAAGACGATGCAGATGGCGAAGATGATCGCGACGGACGTGCCCGACGACGATTCCTCACGGGTGATACCGCCGAACTCGTAGCCGTAGCCTGACGGGAGGGTCTGTTTCGCCACCTCCGCCACCGCCTTGATGGCGTCTCCCGAACTGTATCCCGCATTGGTCGATGCGTTCACGGATATGGTGTTGAAAAGGTTGAAGCGGCTCAATATCTCAGGCCCGTAGGTCTTGGTCAGCGTGATGAACTGCCATACGGGAGCCATGTCTCCGCCCGAAGTGCGCACGAACATGTTGTTCAACGACTCCTTGTCCAGCCGATAGTCGGCTCTCGCCTGCACCATCACACGGTATATCTTCGAAAAACGGTTGATGTTGGATGCGTAGTTGCCGCCGATGTAGCAGGATATGACATCCAGCACATCCGAGGGCGATACGCCCGCCCGCTTGCACCGCGCGGCATCCACTTCCACGAGATATTGCGGAAAACGGGTGTCGAATGTAGTCTGTGCGTTCTGTATCTCGGGGCGCTCGTTCAGTTCGGCGACAAAATTCCGTGTATGCGAGAACAGGGTCTCGATGTCGCCGCCCTTGCGGTCCTGCACGTAGATCTCCAGTCCGTTGCTCGTGCCGTAGCCCATGATCATGGGCGGCGCGAAAGCGAACACGCGGGCGTTCTTGATGTCGGCTGTCCGTGCGAACACCTGCCCGATGACGGCATCCTTTCCGTTCTCTTTGCCCTTGCGTTCATCCCAATTCTTCAGACGGACGATGAATGTTCCCGCCGTGCTGCTCTGTCCGCCGCCCATGAGATTATAACCGCATACGGAAGAGAAAAGGTCGATTTGCGGAATCTCCTTGATGCGCTCCTCCACCTCCGCCATGACCTGCTTCGTCTCGTTGAGCGTGCTGCCGGGCGCCGCGGTCACGGAGACGAAGATGGTGCCCGTATCCTCGTCGGGGATAAGTCCCGTCTTGGTGGTCTTCACCAGCAGGAGAAGCAGCACGGATGCGCAGACCAGAGCGGTGCCTACAATCCATTTCCGACGGAAGAAGAACTTTACGGCCATCTTGTATTTGGTGAGCAGACGGTTGAAGGCCGTATCGAACGCAATATGGAAACGGGATGAAAACGAAAGTTTTTTACCATCTTCGGCCGCGGCATGCGGAGTCATGATCAATGCGCAGAGTGCCGGACTGAGTGTCAATGCGTTAAGAGCGGAGATGCCCACTGCCACCGCCATCGTCAGGCCGAACTGCGTATAGAATGTACCCGTAGTGCCGCCCATGAAACTCACGGGGATAAATACCGCCATAAATACCAGCGTAGTCGTGATAATGGCTGACGTGATGCCTCTCATGGCATCCACGGTCGCCTTGTATGGAGACCTGTACCCCGCGTCGAACTTGGCCTGCACTGCCTCGACCACCACGATGGAATCATCCACCACCGTACCTATGACCAGCACCAGCGCGAACAGCGTAAGCAGGTTTATCGAGAATCCTGCCGCATAAAGGAACGCGAACGTCCCGACCAGAGAGACGATGATGCCCGCCAAGGGGATGAACGTGGAGCGCACGCTTTGCAGGAACACGTACACCACGATGATGACCAGCAATATCGCTTCAAGCAGCGTGCGTATGACGTTGGCGATGGACACGTCCAGAAAATCCTTCACGCTCATCATGTCCTCCAGCACAAGCCCTTCGGGGAGCTCCGCGCGGATCTCTTCGGTCATGTCGTCTATCGCCTCGATAATCGCGTTGGCATTGGAACCTGCGGTTTGCGTAACCATGAACGTGGCCCCGGGATACCCCGACACGCCTCCCGTGAAATTATACGAAGATGTGCCGAGCTCGATATCCGCCACATCTTTCAGGCGGAGCACCTTGCCTTTGTCGGCGGTGCGTATCACCAAATCGCCGTACTCCTCGCTCGTCTCGTAGCGCCCCCTGTATTTCAAGGTATATTGGAAGGTGTTGTCAGAATCCTCTCCCAATGTGCCCGTCGAGGCCTCGATGTTCTGTTCGCCCAACACGCCGATGATGTCGGCAGGCACCAGCCCGTACTGCGCCATCACGTCGGGCTTCAGCCAAATGCGCATGGCGTAGTCGTTGCCCATCACCATCACCTCGCCCACGCCCGTGATACGTTGTATGCGCGGCACGATGTTGATCTTAAGGTAATTGGCAAGGAAGGTCTCGTCATACGAGTCGTCAGTGCTGTAAAGCGACATCAACTTCAACTGGCCGTTCTGTCGTTTCTCCGCCGTGACGCCGATTTTCGTCACTTCCGAGGGCAGCGTACCCTGTGCTTTGGTCACGCGGTTCTGCACGTTTATAGCCGCCATGTCAGGATCGGTACCCTGTTTGAAATAGACGCTGATGGTCGCGCTGCCCGTATTGGTTGCCGAGG
>CAYMIH010000077.1:0-7454 GCA_964390585.1 uncultured Alistipes sp. | reverse complement strand
TCGAAATTTTTCGGCAGCATCGATGCCGCGAAGGTAAAGAGCATCAGAATCATGACTTTGGGGGCAGGCAATACCGTATGGGTGTCGATATCGTATAACGAATAGATTCCGCGCGCGTTTCGATAATTGCGGCCCGAGATTTGAACTTCTCGGGCCTTAAAATTTTCAAGTAGGATTAAAACGGCTATATTTGTCGTAAAAACCTTAGATGACATGTATTTCACGGGACTTGTAATAGGCATAGCCACATTCCTGATAATCGGGATTTTCCATCCGTTGGTAATCAAGGGCGAATATTGGTTCGGCGTGCGGATATGGTGGGTATTCGCGCTCTCGGGCGCGGTGACCGTCGCGGCGTCGCTGTTGATCGAGAACGTTATGGTATCCACTCTGTTGGCCGTGTGGGGCGCGTCGTCGTTCTGGTCGATAGGCGAGCTGTTCGAGCAGCGCAAGAGGGTCGAGAAAGGCTGGTTCCCCAAGCGGGAAAAGACGAAGTGACGTTTGAGCTTCGACTTGCAACCCGTTTCGGCTTATTGCAGTCCCATGAACTTGAATGGTTCGGAGGGCTTGAACGAAGCGTTCGCTTTTCCGTCGTAGGTGGCGAAATCTGCCAGATCGAGTTTCATCACGGGAGCGTTTTCGCCGAGGTCGAAATCCGTCAGATCGACCCAAAAGATGTCGGGTGTCAAGGTCGTCTCGAAATAGTAGACGCGCCTTTTCTGGTCGGACAGCGAGCGCCAGCGCGTGGACGATATGTTGGGTTCGCTCTCCGATGATATGCCGAACGGCACCGAGCAGTTGCGTATGACGCTGAAAACGCTTGCCACGGCAGTCCTTATGTCGTCCGTTTTCGGAATTGCGTCGATGTAATACGAGGCTCTTACGAATCGGTCGGTGGCGCGGTTGGTCCCGGGCAGTACCATTGTGCCGGGGATGTATTTCCAGTATGTATCCAGCGTCAGTTGTTGTTCGAACGAGGGCGAGTTGGTCATGACGACATACGACGGATCGTGGTGTATGACCTGTTTGCCGTCGATGTATTCGAATATGGCGCAGTCGCCGCCGGCATCCGATATCGAGAGGTGGAGCGTGGTGAATTTCGATGTCCCCGGGATATAGTCGCTCACTATGGCGAACGGTTCGCTCGCCATATAATCCACAGCCTCGCTCACGGTGGCGAAGTTGTCGAGAAGATATTGCGCCCATAACGATATGGATATTCCCGGGGTATCGCCCGCGGGGTCGAATTTCGGATACTCCGATTCCGCCAGCCACAGTATGTTGGCTACCAGCCCCTTTTCATTCATGCCGTCCGTCGTCGCCATGTCCCATGCGCTCGTGATTACGCTGCCGTATTTCGATGTCCACTCCACGGATTTCGGTCCCACTGCGCCGTTGCGCCGCATCCCTCGCGGGAATATCCATATGTTGGGATCGATTTCGCTTTTCCAGTCCATCGATCGGGCCGTTATGACGGTTGCGTTCGGACCTTTGTATACCACTCTCGTACAGGCGTGCGACGATGCGGATAGGATAGTGCCGATGGCTGCGGTCAGGGCGAATGCTGCGAAATATTTCATGGTCTTTCGGTTTTACGTGACAATGCAATGAAGCATATCGCATGCCAAAAGACGTATGAGCGTGCGTCAGTCCCGTGTGCTGTCGGTCTCGGCCGCGAGTTTGGGGTTGTTCTTGTGGCGTCGGCCGTCGCGTGCGCTCTTTTTCGCGAAGTTGGCCTCCACGGCCGCGGTGAGGTCGACGCCCGTCTGGTTGGCCAGACACACCAGCACCCACAGCACGTCGGCCATCTCGTCGGCGAGGTCGTCCTTCTCGCCCGCCTTGAACGATTGGTCGCCGTAACGGCGGGCCATCACCCGCGCCAGCTCTCCCACCTCCTCGGTGAGTACGGCCATGTTGGTCAGTTCGCTGAAGTAGCGTACCCCCACGCTGCGGATCCATTCGTCGACCCGCCGCTGCAACTCCTCTATTTCCATGTTCGGTTAAATTCGGTTCCCGAAAGATAGTCAAAAATTTCTGTATTGCGCGGTCCTGCGGCGGTTTTGTTCGTAAGCGATTATTTCATACCTTTGCATTATACAAAAAATTCGGACATGGAAAAAAGCGGTTTTTTACGGGCTGCGGCCTGCGTGGCGGTCGCGGCGGTTCTGGGCGGCTGCTTCGGCAAGGCGGCCGACGGCGGTGACGGAGCATTGACTCAGGCGACGTTCGATCGGGTGACGCTGGAGGATGATTTCTGGCTCCCGCGCCTGCGCACGCAGAAACGCACGCTGGTGCCTTTCGCGTTGGACAAGACTGAGCCTGCGGTGGAGAATCTGCGCCGCACGGGCGCTTTCCTGCGGGGCGAGAAGTGCGAACTGCCGTTCGTACACCGCTACATATCGTCCGATCTGTATAAGGTGATGGAGGGCGCGGCCTATCTGCTGGCCGTGGAGCCCGATGCGGAGTTGGAGCGCCGCATGGACGACATAATAGACATCATCGCCGCGGCGCAGCAGCAGGACGGCTATCTGTACGAGTCGCACATCACGGGCGTGGCGAAAAACCAAGGCTGCGATCCTTTCGGCGGCGGAGGCATGGGCGACAAACCCTACTCGTGGGTACTGCACAGCCACGAGCTCTACGACATGGGTCACATGTACGAGGGCGCCGTGGCCTACTATCGGGCCACGGGCAAGCGCAAGTGGCTCGACGTGGCCGAGAAGAACGCGCGTCACATAGCGCGCGTCTTCTTCGAGGGCGATCCCGCCTATAACGGCGGCAAGCCCGTGAACCAAGCGCCCGGACATCAGGAGCTGGAGCTCGCTCTGGTGAAGATGTTCCGCGTGACGGGCGATTCGCTCTATCTCGACATGGCCAAACGATTCCTCGACATCCGCGGCGTGACGTTCCGTCCCGAGGGGCGCGGCGTCATGGCGCCCGAGTATGCGCAGCAGCACCTGCCCGTGCGCGAGCAGCGCGAGGCGGTGGGCCATGCCGTGCGTGCCGCCTACATGTACTCGGCCATGGCCGACGTGGCCGCCGCCGCGGGCGATTCGACGCTGATGCCCGCGCTGGAGTCGATATGGCACGACATCGTGGATCGGAAGATGCACATCACGGGCGGCCTCGGCGCCGTGCCCGGGATCGAGGGCTTCGGCCCCGCATACGTGCTGCCCAACAAGAATACCTACGACGAGACGTGCGCCGCCGTGGGCAGCGTGATGTTCAACTATCGCATGTTCCTGCTCACGCGCGACGCCAAATATGTCGACGTGGCCGAGGCGGCGTTGTACAACAACGTGCTGGCGGGAGTGAACATCGAGGGCAACAGATTCTTTTACGTCAATCCTCTGGAGACCGACGGCCGCAAGGCGTTCAACCACGGCCGCAAGGGGCGTTCGCCGTGGTTCGACACGGCCTGCTGCCCCTCGAACATGGCGCGGTTGATCCCGCAGGTGTCGGGCATGATATGGTCCTACGACGCCGACGACGTATATTGTTCGCTCTATGCGGGCAGTTCGGTGACCCTGCCTCTGGCGGGCGGCGAGGTGCGTTTCACTCAGCGCACGGCCTATCCGTTCGACGGCGAGGTGTCGATCGAGGTGGCCCCCGCGGCCGACGGCGGGGAGTTCACCTTGTGGCTGCGTATCCCCACGTGGTGCTCCGACAGGGGGTTCGTCGCGGGCGAGCTGTACAGCTATGCCGACGGCCTGCATCCCAAGGCCGAGGTGCGGGTGAACGGCAAACGCGTGCGCGCACGCGCCGACCGCGGGTTCGTCCCCGTGCGCCGCGAGTGGCATGCGGGCGATGTGGTTACGTTGTCGCTGCCGATGCCCGTGCGTTACAACGTGGCCGACAGCCGAGTGGAGGCCGATGTCGATCGGGTGTGCCTCACCCGCGGCCCTCTGGTCTACTGCGCCGAGGCGGTCGACAACGAACACAACATAGGACGTTACTATCTGGAGCATATGGGGGCGGAGTGCGCGGTGTGCGCTTTCGACGACGGCATTCTGCGCGGCATCCCCGCTGTCACCGTCGATGCCGCCGCGGCGCTGGCCGACGGCGACGAGGAGGCGCCGCTCAGGCTCGTGCCCTACTATGCGTGGAACAACCGAGGCGACGGGGCCATGAACGTGTGGTTCGCCCGCAGCGCCGCCACTGCGCGCGAGTCGTCGGCCGCCACGGTGGGGAACATAGCCGACGTCCGCGCCTCGTTCACGTATTCGGATGACGACGAGTATGCGGTGGCCGACGGCAAGGTTCCCGCCGATTCCCACGACACCTCCGTTCCGCGCTGGACGAGCTGGCCCGAGAGGGGCAAGGAGCAGACGGTGGAACTCGTGCTGAAGAGGAGCATGCCCGTCGAGAGCTTGTCGGTATACTGGTATAACGACGACGGCGGCGTGAAGCTGCCCGCGTCGTGGCGGGCGGAGTATCGCGCCGACGGCGTGTGGCACGAGTTCGAGCCTTATGTGACCGACAGTTTCGGCGTGGCGGGCGACCGTTTCAACATGGTGCACCCGTCGGAGTCGATCACGGCCGACGCCCTGCGGATAATAGCGGTTCCGCGCGCCGATGCCGCTGTGGGTATTCTCGAAGCCGAGATCAATTAAATTCGTTTGCTTTAGGCTTGTCGTATTTGCGGCTCTTCGGAGCCGCGCGAGCCGCAGCCTCGGTACGCGGAGGCTCGCTGTTCGCTCGCTCCGCAAGCTACGCCTCGCGATTGCAAGCCGAAAGAGGGAAATACACATTAAACTTGGATATGATTGAAAAAGGATTGAAATACGAGAGCGTTGCGACGGTCGGCGACGCGAATACCGCCGCCGCGATGGGTTCGGGCGACATGCCCGTGTTCGCCACTCCCGCCATGACGGCGTTGATGGAGAATGCGGCCATGAAAGCCGTCGAAAAGGCACTGCCCGAGGGTGCCGCTACGGTGGGCACCGCTGTAAGCGTGTCGCACGTGAAAGCTTCGCCCGTCGGGGCGAAGATTACCGCCTCGGCCGAACTCGTGGAGGTCGACGGCCGCCGTCTGGTGTTCGCCGTGCGCGCGTGGGACGAGCGCGGAACGATAGGCGAGGGGAGTCACACCCGCTTCATCGTCGACCGCGAACGTTTCATGGGCAAACTGTAAGGGTCGCAGCCTGCGGGTGTAAAATATTACTATCCTCGGCGGCTCGCACCTTCGGTGCGCCCCCCCCCAGCCGCCGAGGATAATTTTATGGCATTTTCGCTTTTCTCGCTATCCGCTGCCGTATTCGGCTGAGCGACTCGGGCGCTATCCCGATGAACGAGGCTATGATTTTCCCCGGGACGCGGTTTATTATGTCGCGATATTCGGCGAGCAGATTCAGATATCGTTGTTCGGGCGTCAGGGCGTAGGATGCCAGCAGCCGTTCGTACGTGGCGATGAACAGCTTCTCGCTCATCCGCCGCCCGAGGCGCTGCGTCGACATGTTTTTGTCGAAGAACTCGTCGAACTGCCTGCGGGCAATGGTGTAGATCACGCAATTCTCCAGCGCGCGAATATCCACTATCGGCGATCGGCGTTGCAGAAACGACGAGTAATCCGCCACGAAATCCTCCTCGAACCCGAATCCCACGGTGTGGATGCCGCCGTCGGCATCGGTGAATACGTATTGCACTCCTCCTGTCTCTATGTATCCCATGCGTGCTGTGCTGTCGCCCGTGCGGCAGAAAAATTCATGTCTTTTGTATTCGTGCCGTTCGCCGTGTTGCATGCAGAAATCTCTGAACGGTTCGAAATCTTCCTTGTCCAAGTATTTATTCGGATGTTTCATTAAAAACTTAACCCAAGTTAATGATATTTTTTATTAGGGGGGGGGGTATTTTTGCACAAAAGTACATAACATAGATCGAAATGAAACATTTTTACGTAACTATTTTTGTCGTTGCCGCGTGCGTGTCGCTGTCGTCGTGTGCGACGGTAAACATGATCAAGGATGCCACCACGGTTTACGAAGCGGCCGCCGAGCTCAACGACGGAACCATGATCGAGGGCCGTATTCGCGGCGGCAATTTTGCGAGCGGCGCCAAGAAGGTCGCTATCAAGTCCGACAAGACCCGATACAAGCTCGCGAGCAAGGATATCGCGGTGCTCTACTTGTGGCGCAAGGATTATCCCGACCGCAAGAACGCGCTGGTCTACCGTCCCTACAAATATGTCTACAAGTGGCGCGGCACCACTCGCAGCCGCGACATGAAGGCGGCATGGATGAGTATCGAGGCGTCGGGCGAGAATCTGCTCATCTGCGGGCGCGGCAAGTGGTACGGCGTGGATAAGAAGGGCGGCGCGCTGGTGATCACCTACGACCGCGATTACGGGATTCAGTACGTGGCGATCAAGTCGGGCGCCGAGTCGATGGAGTACATAGGTTCGAGCCGTACGAGCGAGAAGAACATGCGCACGCGTCTGTTGGAGTACCTGATCGACGATCCCATACTTTGCGAAAAGTTGGAGAGCGGCGAGGTCAAGGCCACCGATTTCGATGACGTGGCCGACAAGTATAATCCCGTAAACAGATAGAGGTCATGTTGCGTAAAACGATGACCATGTCGGCCGTATTCGTTACGCTGTTCGCTGCGGGCGCCGCGGCTCAGGAGGACGGTTCGCCGCGGTACAGCTTCTACACGGCCGTCGAGACGGGTTACGAGTTCTTCGCGAAGACCTACCGCCACTCGGGCCACAACATCGATTTCAACAGCCGATACTATTTCGGCAATAGGGTTTACGGTGCTTTTCTGCTGCACGGCGGATTCTATTCGGGCGGAAAACGTGCGAGTTACGAATCGGGCGGAACGGTTCGCGAGACACGTCTCCGCAACGAGCTGAACGAATGGATGGCGGGCGTCGGTGCGGGACTCGACCTCTTCCGCAGTTCGACGGGGCGGTCGGCCGTATATTTGACGGCTGCGGTCGGCTACGGGCAGAATACCGAGGAGAAAGAGGTGCTTGCAGCGGGATCGGAGAGCAGTTTCGACCGCAAACACAAGGGTTTTGCGGCGGCGCTCTCTTCGGGTTACGATTTCAAGCCTGCGGAGTGGCTGTTTGTCGGAGCTGCGGTGAACGGATATTACATAGGCGATCGGGTGAACTTCGCGGCGAACCTCAGAATCGGACTGGTGTTCTGATCGGGTTGCCGTCGCCGGTTCGGCCGTTCGGAACGGCGGTGGCGCGAGGCGGATCCGTTGCGCCAAATAGTTGATGCAAAATTTTGTGTATTGATTTTTTTGCATTACTTTTGTGCCGCTTACGAGCGAATGATTGAGCTATGGTGTAATGGCAACACAGCAGATTTTGGTTCTGTTATTCCAAGTTCGAGTCTTGGTAGCTCAACCTAAGGAAAGAGGCCTTTCGAAAGGCCTCTTTTTTTGTGTCGTTTCAATAAAAATGCAATCGAAAGGAAATAAAAGACTGAAATATTTTGGAGATA
>CAYMIH010000076.1:0-7936 GCA_964390585.1 uncultured Alistipes sp. | reverse complement strand
AATGGACCTCGGCCATAGATCTGACCAACCGCAGGGTCTATTACAAGACGGCCTACAACAACTCGATCCGCTGCATCGATCTGAACGGCATCGACTTCGGGAAGGTGCGGTATCAGACCTACCCGCTTGACAAGGTGCGGGAACAGCCAGTGGAACAGATCCTCGTGGAATAAAACGAAAACGGGACCGCCTCGGATGGCGGTCCCGTTTTGGTCGATATTTCGATATCGCGCAGCGATATCGGCAGTTCGCCGCCGCCCCATGCGGCGGACTGCAATTCGCGGATACTCGTGCATTCCGTCGCCGACGGCAAACTGCGAAAATCAGCTTATCCCATATACCCCTTTATATAGTGGTGGTGCGAACCCCAACGCTCGAAAGCGGCGCGGTCCAGTTCCTCGCGGGCCGAGGGGTGCGCGATCGATATGAGCAGACGTGCACGCTCCTGCATGCTCTTGCCGTAGAGATCCACGGCACCGTACTCGGTGACGATCCAGTGGGCATGGAAACGGGTCGTCACGACGCCCGCGCCGTCCAGCAGCGTGGGGCAGATCTTCGATACGCCCTTGTTGGTCATCGACGGCATGGCAATGATGGCCTTGCCCTCCTTGGCCAGCGACGCGCCGTATACGAAGTCGATCTGACCTCCCGCGCCCGACCAGAACTTGGTGCCCAGCGAGTCGGCGCTCACCTGACCCGTCAGGTCGATCTGCAAGGCCGAGTTGATGGCCGTCATGCGGTCGTTCTTCGACATGATGTAGGGGTCGTTGGTGTAGCCCACGTCCATCATCAATACGCCCGGGTTGTCGTCGATGAAGTCGTATACGCTCTTCGAACCCATGAGGAACGTCGAGACGATCTTGCCCGGGTCGGTGGCCTTGGCCTCGCCGTTGATTACGCCCTTCTCCACCAGCGGCAGCACGCCGTCGGCGAACATCTCGGTGTGGATACCCAGATTCTTGTGGTTGCCGAGCTGCGACAGCACAGCGTTGGGGATGGCGCCGATACCCATCTGAAGGGTGGCTCCGTCCTCGATCAACGCGGCGCAGTTGCGGCCTATGGCTGCGTCGATCTCCGAGATGGGACCCGGCACGGCCTCGATGAGCGGAGTGCTGTCCTCGACGAAGGTGTCGATCTTCGACATGGGGATCATGGCCTGACCGAACGCGCGGGGCACGTTGGGGTTCACGACCGCGATTACGTGGTCGGCGCACTCCACCGCAGCCAGCGTGGCGTCGACCGAAGTGCCCAGCGAAACGTAGCCGTGCTTGTCGGGCGGGCAGACCTGAATCATGGCCACGTTGCAGGGTACCGCGCCGCAGCGATAGAGTTTCTGCGTCTCGCTGAGGAACACGGGGATGTAGTCGGCATATCCGCTCTGCGTGACCTTGCGGACATTGGCGCCCACGAAGAACGAATCGAGCTGGAATATGCCCTCGAACTTCGGATCGGCGTAAGGCGCGGGACCCTCAGTGTGGAGATGGTGGACATGCACGTTCTTCAACTCGCCCGCCTCGCCGCGTGCACACATGGCTTTGATAAGGCACTGCGGAGCCGAAGCCACCGAGCTCAGATGCACGGTGTCGCCCGACTTGATTACTTTTACGGCCTCTTCCGCCGTGGTGAATTTGATTTGAGTATTCATCACAAGTTTTTGGTTTGTAGTTATTGTGTGTATGTTTTAATCCGTTCCTTGCCTGTATTCGGTCGGCGGCGAAACGCTACTTCCGCTTGACCTCCACCTGCTCGTAGCCCTCGATGATGTCGCCCACGCGGATATCGTTGTACGACTCGATGTTCAGACCGCAGTCCTGACCTACGGTGACCTCCTTCACGTCGTCCTTGAAACGCTTGAGCGATCCGAGTTTGCCCGTGTAGATCACTATACCGTCGCGGATGACTCGTATCGACGTGTTGCGCTGCAACTTGCCTTCGCGCACCACGCAGCCCGCCACGGTGCCCACTTTCGATATCTTGAATATCTCCAGCACCTCGATCGAGCATACGATCACCTCCTTCATGACGGGTTCGAGCATACCCTCGATAGCGTCCTTGATGTCGTTGATGGCGTCGTAGATGATCGAGTAGAGACGTATCTCGATCTCCTCCTTTTCGGCGGTCTTGCGAGCCGCGGCCGACGGACGCACTTGGAAACCGACGATGATGGCGTTCGATGCGGCGGCCAGCAATACGTCCGACTCCGAGATCTGACCCACGGCGGCGTGGATCACGTTCACCTGCACGGTCTCTTTCGAGAGCTTGATGAGCGAACCCGACATGGCCTCCACCGAGCCGTCCACGTCGCCCTTGACGATGATGTTCAGCTCCTTGAACGAACCGATGGCTATGCGTCGGCCGATCTCGTCGAGGGTGATGTGCTTCTGGGTCATGATGCCCTGCATGCGCTGCAACTGCTCGCGCTTGTTGGCGATCTCGCGCGCCGAACGGTCGTCGTCCATCACGTTGAAGTTGTCGCCTGCCTGCGGAGCGCCGTTCAGACCCAGCACCTGTACGGGCGTCGAGGGACCCGCCTCGGTCACCTTCTTGCCGTTCTCGTCGAACATGGCCTTCACGCGGCCCGTGTAGGTTCCCGACAGCAGCACGTCGCCCACGCGGAGCGTACCGCTCTGCACCATGATGGTGGCCACGTAGCCGCGGCCCTTGTCGAGCGTCGACTCGATGACGGCGCCCTGCGCCTTCTTGTCGGGGTTGGCTTTCAGGTCGAGCATCTCGGCCTCCAACAGCACCTTTTCGAGCAGTTTGTCGAGGTTGAGGCCCTTCTTGGCCGAAATGTCCTGACTCTGGTATTTGCCGCCCCACTCCTCGACAAGGTAGTTCATCTGGGCGAGCTGCTCCTTTATGTGATCGGGGTTGGCCCCGGGTTTGTCGATCTTGTTTATGGCGAACACCATCGGCACGCCTGCGGCCTGCGCGTGGTTGATGGCCTCCACGGTCTGCGGCATCACGTTGTCGTCGGCCGCCACGATGATGATGGCCACGTCGGTGATCTTGGCTCCGCGGGCGCGCATGGCGGTGAATGCCTCGTGGCCCGGGGTGTCGAGGAACGTGATCTTCTGACCGTTGAGGTTCACCGAGTAGGCGCCTATGTGCTGGGTGATACCTCCCGCCTCGCCCTCGATGACGTTGGTCTTGCGGATGTTGTCCAGCAGCGACGTCTTACCGTGGTCGACGTGACCCATGACGGTCACGATGGGCGGACGCGGCACCAGATCCTCCTCGTTGTCGGTCTCGGTCTCGATGGCCTCCTGAATATCCACCGATACGAACTCGGTCTTGAAGCCGAACTCCTCGGCAACCACCACCAAAGCTTCGGCGTCGAGTCGCTGGTTGATCGACACCATGAGTCCCAGATTCATGCAGGCCGATATGACCTCCATCGGCGACACGTTCATCATGGTGGCCAGCTCGCTCACGGTGACGAACTCGGTGACTTTCAGCACCGAACGCTCCTGCTGTTCGCGCTCCAGCTCCTCGCTCATCTTCTCGCGGATCTCCTCGCGCTTCTCCTTGCGGTACTTGGCGCCCTTGTTCTTGGCGCCCTTCGAGGTCAGACGTGCCAGAGTATCCTTTACCTGCTTTGCTACCTCCTCGTCGCTTACCTCGGGACGAACCACGGGTTTGGGCTGGTGCTTCTGCTTGTTCTTGCTGCGGCGTCCCTCGCCCGCCTTGGGCTGGGCCGATGCGTTGGGTGCGCCCTTGCCTGCGCCGCCCTGTCCCGAGCGGTTCTGCTGTCGGTCGCCGCCCTTGTTGGCCTTGTTGACATCCACCTTCTCCTTGTCGAGGCGCTTGCGCTTGTGCTTGCCGCCCGGGACCATGCCCGACACGTCCATCGTGCCGAGGATCTGCGGACCCGCCAGCTGCATGTGGTTGGGACGGAATATGTTATCCTCCTTCTTGGGCTTCTCCTCCTCGGCGGGAGCCGCGGCGGGCTCTTTCTCCGCGGGAGTCTCGGGCGCAGGCTTCTCGGGAACCGCGGGCTGCGGCTTCTCCTCAGCTGCGGGAGCGGGCGCCTCGACTTTCGGCTCTGCGGCAGGGGCTTGCGGAGCTGCGGGGCGGACGGGCTCGGGCTGCGGCTGCGGAGCCTCCTCCTTCTGCGGTTCGACATTCTTCTTGGGATTCAGGTCGATTTTGCCGAGTATTTTGGGACGGGGAATCTCGTCCTTGACGTTTATCACGTTGCTCTTGATGATTACCTCCTGCTCGTCGGCGCTCTTCTCGACCTTGCCCGCCTCGTCGAGCGAGATGCTCACCTGTTTGAGCGATATGCGTTCGCGTATGTTGTCGCGCTCGTTTCCGGTGATGGTGCGGTTCGCGCCGAACTCCTTTTCAAGGATGTCGTACACCTCGGGACTTACCGGCGAATTGGGCGATCCGTCGATGTTCACGCCCTTCTTGAGCAGGTAGTCCATGATGGTGTTAAGTCCCACCTTGAACTCCTTTGCCACCTGAATGAGCCTTATTTTTCTGTTGTTGGTCATATTTTGTCCTCCGTAATCTTAAATCTCGTTAAATTCTCTACTCGAATTCGGCTTTCAGGATCTCCACGACCTTCTGCGCCTGCTCCGTTTCGAGGTCGGCACGCGTGGCGATCTCGTCCACCGACAGTTCGAGTACGCTCTTGGCGGTGTCGCAGCCCGCGTTCTTCAGGGCCTCGATGATCCAAGGCTCGATCTCGTCGGCGAACTCGGTCAGGGCAACGTCCTCCTCCTCGATCTCGCGGTAGACGTCGATGTCGTAGCCCGTGAGCATCTTCGAGAGACGGATGTTCAAACCGCCCTTGCCGATAGCCAGCGACACCTGATCGGGCTTGAGGTAGACCGAAGCGGTCTTGCGCTCCTCGTCGATGGTGATGCTCGAAATCTTGGCGGGGTTGAGCGAACGCTGGATCATGAGCTGCGGGTTCGATGTGTAGTTCACCACGTCGATATTCTCGTTGCGAAGTTCCTTCACGATGGTGTAGATTCGCGAACCCTTCATGCCGACGCATGCGCCTACGGGATCGATGCGGTCGTCGTACGACTCCACGGCCACCTTGGCTCTCTCGCCCGGGATGCGCACGATGCTCTTGATGGTTATCAGTCCGTCGAAGATCTCGGGCACCTCCTGCTCGAACAGACGTTCGAGGAATTGGTTGGCCGTGCGCGACAGGATGATGCGCGGCTGGTTGTTGTTCATCTCCACGCTCTTGACGATGGCCTTGATCGTGTCGCCCTTGCGATAGAAGTCGCTGGGGATCTGCTCGCTCTTGGGGAGGATAAGCTCGTTCTCCTCGTCGTCGAGAATCAGCACTTCGCGCTTCCATACTTGGTACACCTCGCCCGTTATGATCTCGCCCACCTTCTCCGAGTACTTCTCGTAGAGGTTGGCTTTCTCCAGATCGAGCAGGCGCGACGCCAGATTCTGACGCAGCGACAGCACGGCGCGGCGGCCGAACTGGTTCATCTTGATCTGGTCGGTGTACTCGTCGCCCACCTCGTAGGTGGGGTCGATGGCTTTAACCTCCGACACGCCGATCTGCGTGTTGGGATTCTCGACGGCATTGTCCTCCACCACCTCGCGGTTGCGCCAGATTTCGAGGTCGCCCTTCTCGGGGTTGATGATAACGTCGAAATTCTCGTCGCTTTCGAATTGTTTCTGCAACGCGTGACGGAACACATCCTCCAGAACGCCGATCATAGTCGACTTGTCGATGTTTTTAAGCTCCTTGAACTCAGCGAAGTTGCTGATAAGATTTAAGTTTTCCATTTTTGTATTGCTCTTTTTTTATCTTATTTTTTTGTATTTACTACTTGAAATCGAGATACTCTTTGGTGTACTTTATCTCGTCGAAACCGTAGGTGCGCGTTACCGTCACAGTCACTTTGCGTTTCTTGCCCTCCACGGCCTGCTTCTCCTCGTATGACACCGTGATGCCCTGCTCGGTCGCCTCGTCCAGACGTGCGAGGATCTTCACGCCGCTCAGCAACAGCACCTCCACGGGCGAGCCGATCAGCTTGCGGTACTGGCGGATATTCGAAAGCTCCGAGCCGATGCCCGCCGATGCCACCGTGAGCGAAAAATCCTCCTCGTCGCGGTCGAATTGCGCTTCGATGACGCGGCTCAGTTCGGCGCACGCCTCGATGGTAACCGACGTGTCGCTGTCGATGAGGAGTTCCACTTCATTCGCGGGCGAACATTTGCAGCTCACCGTAAACATGTCGGTACCTTCCAGTTCGCGGTCGGCCGTCTCGATTATTTTTGCACAGTCTATCATGGTTTTCGTCGGTTATGATTACGAAATAAGGGGACTCCGTGTCCCCTTACTCTCGATTCGCTTTGCAAATGTAGTGAAAAAAATGATTATAAACGAATATTTTACGAAAAAATGTAAAATTTTACGCTCCGAATGCCGCCGACCGAATGGTGGTGTGTATTGAATGCGGCTCAAGGAACCGTACAACAGGTTGTTCGTGCCCTGCGTGCGGATGGGGGCGTCATGACTCTGCAGAGGTTGCGGAATCCTTGGCGACGGATGATTTGTCCGCTTCGCGCTCTTTTTTGTTTTTGTGTTTTTTCTCCGATTCGGCATTGATGAAGTGGCGCGAAATGGCTTGCGCGAGGTGCTGGGGCGCTATGTTGCGTTCGATCTTTCCGCCGAATGCCACCGATATGCCTCCCGTCTCCTCGGATACGACCACTACGATGGCATCCGACGTCTCGGTGATGCCTATGGCCGCACGGTGACGCGTACCGTACGACTTCGGTACGGGCGACTGCGTTACGGGCAGAATGCACTTGGCGGCCGCTATGCGGTTGTTCATGATGACCGCCGCACCGTCGTGCAGGGGGGCGTTCTTGAAAAATATGTTTTCCAACAGCGATACCGACAATTGCGCGTCGAGTGTTATGCCTCCGTCGATTATGTCGCGCAGGTCGCTCTCCTGAGCCAGCACCATGAGCGCACCCGTCTTGGAGGCCGCCATTTCGATGCTGGCCGTGATGATGGGCTGGAGCGAGGGTTCCGATCTTCGGCGCTGGTTGAATATGTTGTTTATGAAGTTGAATCCCTTGCGCTGCATGCCTATCATTTGCAGGAAATTGCGCAACTCGGGCTGGAACACTATTATGATGGCTATCACGCCCACGCTGACTATCTGGCCGAGGATGGAGGACAGCAGCTCCATGTTGAGTGCTCGCGTGACGACCCATACTATATATATGACTATGATGCCCGAGAGTATGTAGGGGGCGTTTGTGCCGCGGGTCATGCGGTAGAGTCCGAACATGAACAGTGCCACGAGCAGGATATCGATGAGATCGATGAATGTGAAAGGTATGAAATCCATTTTCTATTCGGTTTGGCAACAAAGATACGAATAAGCCGAGTGCAAAAGCAAATTTATTTGCGATTTTGCCGAGGCGGAGTATCTAAGGCGCAGCCAAAGATACGAATAAGCCGAATACAAAACCAAACTTGTTTGAATTTTGTTGAGGCGGAGTATCTAAGACGGAGTCAAAGATACGAATAAGCTATGGCAAAAGCAAGCCCGTCCGTATTTTACTGAAACTATGCGAATTTCGGGCCGCGGCTTGCGGAGCTCGCGAGAATGAGCGATAAGCGAATAGCGGGCCTCCGCGGGCGGGAGGCTGCGGCCCGCGCGACTCTGAAGAGTCGCAATATACTAAACCAAAAGATTATAAACCGAAGGGCTTTCGGTTTGCAATTGCGAGTCGGAGCCTGCGGAGAGCGAACGAATAGCCGCAAAATAACAAGACCAAAACAGATTACGATAGATATGTGAAATAATTTCTACTATTTTGTTTGTAGTATTAAAAAAGTGCGCGAAACCAGAACTTGATAGTATCTTAATTCATCCGTGATTCGATATGAGAGTAACAGATATGACAAGTCAGGAATCGCGCTTTTTTGTTGCGC
>CAYMIH010000075.1:0-8050 GCA_964390585.1 uncultured Alistipes sp. | reverse complement strand
TTCGGGTTGCAGCCTGCGGCCCGCGCAGTTCTTCGAACTGCAATATACCGCATCATGCCACATTGAAAGACAATGCCGCATGACGATTGTCGTGCGGCATTGCGGTGTTTGGGATCTGTATGTCGATCTCGTTCGTTCGGCTTAGAGCTTGAAGCCGCTGGCGAAGAGGTTCGAGAGATTTACATCCTTGGCTGCCTTGGCTGCCAGCGACGAATCCTTGGCGATCGAGCTGCGAAGCTGTGCCTTGGCCGTCTCCAGATCGCCCTCTTTCGATGCGATCACGGCGCGCAGATAGTCGGCCTTGGCCGAGGTATCCGATGCCAGAGCCTTCTTGGCTGCGGTCAGGTCGTTGTTCATCGTGTTGGCGATGGCGGCGTTGTAGCCCGTGAGGGTCGACGCTGCGGTGCTGTAATTGCCCTGAGCGGCGGCGATCATCGACTTGGTCTTGGCATCGGCTGCGGCGGCATACTGCTGAGCTTTGGTAACGTTACCGTTGGCGAGGTTGGCCAGAGCGAGGTTGCTGTTGATCTCGTTATTGTTCAGACCCAGCTGTGCGGCCTTCTCGTAAGCGGCCAGAGCCTTGGCGTTTTCACCCAGCGAAGCGTATGCCACACCGAGGTTGTTGTATGCGCGGGCGTCGTTGAACTTCTTGGCGGCATACTCCAGAACGGCAACCTTGGCCTTGGCGTCGGTCAATACGCTCTCGGCCATGTAGAGCAGCTCCTCGTCGGTCAGCTCGTCCAGACGGCCCGAGTTGATCAGAGCGGCCATTTCGGCGTCGGTCTTACCCTTGATGTCGGTGCTGTTCACCAACTGTGCGCGGCGCAGTTTGGGAAGGATCTCCTTCTTCAGCTCGGTGAATACGGCCGACATGTTCTTGATCTCCGACTCGCGCTGCGACGAAGAGTCGTAACGGCGCAGAACCTGAAGAATGATATCCTTGTCCTCGATGTCGGAAGCGGCTACCAGCTCTTGGAAGCCCTCCCAATCCTCGCCGTAAGAGGCTACGTCGAGATCCATGCCCGTACCTTTGAGGAGATTGTCGGCGGTCTTCTTACCCGACTTCGAACGTGCGTTCGAGAGGTTGTCGTTGAACTTCTCGGGTCCGTCGGGCGAAGCGTAGCCGTTCACGTAGAGCTTCTGCGTGGCGCGGTCGTTCGACTGGGTCTCCACCACGTTCTGCTTGAACGCTTTAAGATCGTCGCTGGCGGCAGCCTTGCTCGACACGGTAGCCGAGTTGATGGCGTACATGATGTCGGCCTTGGTAACCACCGTGGTCACGTTCTTGTAGTTGTTGGCCGTGTTCGACATTACGGCAGCGTAGTCCAGATCGCTCTGGAGCGTGTTGACGCCCTTGGCGACGGGTAGCGAGAAGAGCTTCTTCAGCTCCTGAGCCTGTTGGCCGCCTGCGGCCAGAGTCTGCTGATCGGCCTTAGTAGCCAGTGCGCCCGTGTTGGCATTCACCAACGTGAAGGTCTTGCACTTGCCCGAGGGGCACTTGACCTCGACGAGCAGACGCAGTTCGCTTTTCTCCATGCGGGGATCGTAGGGGAACTCCACGTGCTGGGTGAATGAACCGCCCATGTCGGCGTCGACCACCGTGTAGTTGTCATTCACCTTGCTGCCTTGGAAATACTTGGCAGCACCCTCGACGATGCCGCCCTCGAATGCCATTATGGGGGTGACTTTCAGTACGGCTTTCTTGTTGTAGTACTTGACGGGGAAGTTGACCGTGATGTCGGCCTCTACCTTGCCGTTGTTGAGGGCCAGAACATCGGGAGTGCAGGTGACGGTCACCTGATCCTGTTTCTTGGCCATCTTGCCGAAGCAGTTGCAACCTGTCAGTGCGAGCGATGCGGCTGCCGCGATAATCATTAACTTCAGTGAGTTTTTCATGATGATATTACAATTAAACGTTTGATAAAGTCTCTTCATTTGTTTCCGATCGCCGCCCTATCGCTTGTTGCGGGGTTCGCGGCGGTCGCCGTGCTCGCTTCTCTCGCCGCGGGGACGTCCGCCCTCGCGGGGTTTGCGCTCGCGCTCCACCCATCCTTCGGGTTTGGGAAGCAGCGCCTTGCGCGAGAGTTTGTATTTGTTGGTCTTGGGATCGACGCCTATGAGCTTCACCTCTATGCGGTCGCCCTCCTTGAGTCCCGTCTCCTCCATGGTCTCGAAACGCTTGTAGTCGATCTCCGAGATGTGGAGCAGAGCCTCCTTGCCGGGCAGGATCTCGACGAACGCGCCGAACGACACGATGCTCTTGATCGGTCCCTCGTACACCTCGCCCACCTCGGGAACGGCCACGATGGCCTTGATGCGGGCCAGAGCTCCGTCCAGAGCCTCCTTGTCCACGCCGAAGATGTCCACCACGCCTGCCACGTCGTTCTCGGTGATGGTGATGGTGGTGTTGGTGGTCTTCTGTATGTCCTGAATGACCTTTCCGCCCGGGCCGATGACGGCTCCGATGAAGTCCTTGTCGATGGTGATCTGCACGATGCGGGGAACGAACGGACGGTAGTCGGCGCGCGGCTCGGCTATGCACTCGGTGATCTTGCCGAGGATGTGCATGCGGCCTATGCGGGCCTGCTCCAGAGCCTTGGCCAGAACTTCGTAAGAGAGTCCGTCGACCTTGATATCCATCTGCGTGGCGGTGATACCGTCTTTTGTACCCGTCACCTTGAAGTCCATGTCGCCCAGATGGTCCTCATCGCCGAGGATGTCCGACAGCACGGCCCAGCGGCCCGTGGCCGAATCCGATATAAGACCCATGGCGATACCCGACACGGGCTTCTTGATCTTCACGCCCGCATCCATCAGCGCCAGCGTACCCGCGCACACGGTGGCCATCGACGACGAACCGTTCGATTCGAGGATGTCCGACACCACGCGCAGCGCGTAGGGCATCTCCTCGCCCGTGGGGATCATGGGCTTCAGCGCACGCCAAGCCAAGTGGCCGTGGCCGATCTCGCGGCGGCTCACGCCGCGTGCGGGACGCGCCTCGCCCGTCGAGAAGGGCGGGAAGTTATAGTGGAGCGTGAATTTCTCGCTGCCCTGTACCAGAGCCTCGTCGATCAATTTCTCGTCGAGCTTGGTGCCGAGCGTGACGGTCGTGAGCGACTGAGTCTCGCCGCGGGTGAAGATCGCCGAACCGTGTGCGGCGGGCAGGTAACCCACCTCGCACCAGATGGGGCGGATCTCGTCGGTACGGCGGCCGTCCAGACGCTTGCCCTCGTCGAGGATCATGTTGCGCATGGCCTTCTTCTGCACGTCGTCGTGGAAATATTTGTGGATCAGGGGAGCCTTCTCAACCAGCTCCTCCTCAGTGAAGCGCGAGGCGAACTCGGCCTCCAGAGCGTCGAACGCATCCGAGCGCTCGTGCTTGGCCGTGCCGCTCGTGGCTATGGCGTAAGCCTTGTCGTAGAGCTCGGCTATGATGGTCTGGCGCATCTCCTCGTCATTGGTCTCGTGGCAGTAGGTGCGCTTCACGTCCTTGCCTAACTCCTTCGACAGCTCGATCTGCACGGCGCACTGCTTCTTGATCTCCTCGTGGGCGAACTTGATGGCGTTGAGCATCACATCCTCCGACACCTCCTTCATCTCGCCCTCGACCATGAGGATGTTGTCGATGGTACCGCCGACCATGATGTCGAGGTCTGCGGCCGCCATCTGCGAGAAGTTGGGGTTGATCATGTATTGGCCGTCGATGCGGGCCACGCGCACCTCCGAGATGGGACCTCCGAACGGAATGTCCGACACGGCCAGCGCGGCCGAAGCGGCCAGACCCGCCAGAGCGTCGGGCTGGATATCCTTGTCGGCCGATATGAGGTTAACGGTAACGAACACGTCGGCGTGGTAGTCCGAGGGGAACAGGGGGCGCAGGGCGCGGTCGATCAGACGGGCCACCAGCACTTCGGCGTCGCTGGCCTTGCCCTCGCGCTTCATGAAGCCGCCCGGGAATCGTCCGCACGAGGCGTACTTCTCCTTGTATTCCACCTGCAAGGGCATGAAGTCGGTGCCCTCCTTGGCCTCCTTGGCGGCCACGACGGTACCCAGCAACATGGTGTCGCCCATCTTGACGACGACGGCACCGTCGGCCTGCTTGGCCAGTTTGCCGGTCTCGATCATGATCTCGCGGCCGTCCGCCAGCGTGATCGTCTTTTGTACAGCGTTGTACAACTTTGTCTCTTCCATAAATATTTTTCGTCAAATAAAAATTTTCACGCAAAAAATGTCCGACGAGTCGTATGCCGATCGCATCCCGCAGTCGGGCTGCATGTCTCGACCGACCGTCCCGTCGCAACATTTTTTCGGAGAAGAGGCTGCCGCTCGGGACAGCCTCTTTACGCCTCGTGGAATTACTTGCGGAGATTGAGGGTCTTGATGATGGCGCGGTAGCGCTCGATGTCGATCTCCTTGAGGTACTCCAGCAACCTGCGGCGCTTACCTACCAGACGCAACAGCGAACGCTGCGTTCCGAAGTCGTGCTTGTTGCTCTTGAGGTGCTCAGTAAGGTGGCTGATACGGTACGAAAACAGCGCGATCTGGCTCTCTGGAGAACCCGTATCGGTGTTGGACTTGCCGTACTTGCCGAAAAGCTCTTGCTTTTTCTCTGCTGTTAAATAAGCCATAAAAAATTTTGATTTGTGGGCCGCGAGGCATTCCGTCCAGATCCTGCGCGGTCCGAGGTTCCACTCCACGACGCATTCCCCTTACCGTGAATTACGCCGGAGCGTGCGACAAAATTACTTCGAATTTAATTCAGATACAAATATTTTGCGCTCAAAAAAAGATGTTTTTCGCCTCGGCGAAGCCCGTTTTTTCGCGTCTCCTGCGATAATTTGCCAAAATTACGTATATTTGCGCAATGATGTCGATGCGGCGACGCATACGGAAAAGACTCCCGGCGGCAGGCCGACGGGCGGTAATTATGTGCAGATATGAATTTACGAATCCTTTTTCTTGCGTTGTGCGCGGCCTCGACGCTCGCGGGATGCGACGAACCGTATGTCGATGTCGACGGCGAGATGCTCGGCACGTTCGTGCACGTGAACGCGCATACCTCGCTCCCGTCGTCGGAGATCTATTCGAGGGTGAAGGCGATCGACGCCGAGATGAAAAGCTCGATGTCGATATTCGATGAAAATTCGCTGCTCAGCCGCATCAACCGTGGTCGTACCGACAGCGTGGACAGTCACATAGCGTTCAATTTCGAACTCGCGGGGCGCATCAATGCCGAGAGCGGCGGCGCCTACGACGTGACGGTGAAGCCGCTGGTCGAGTCCTACGGATTCGCAGGCAAGGACCGCTCGCGGAGCGTGAATGTCGATTCGATCATGCAGTTCGTGGGGTTCGACAAGGTGCGCATCGAGGGGGATCGTCTGGTGAAGTCCGATCCGCGCGTGCAGCTCGATTTCAACTCGATAGCCAAAGGCTACACGGTCGATCAGGTGGCTCGCATGCTCGACGAGGCGGGGATAAAGGATTATGTGGTCGACATAGGCGGCGAGGTGCGGTGCCGAGGCAAAAATTCCAAAGGCGGCGCATGGCGCGTGGGCGTGGAGACTCCGTTCGACGGCAACGACATCCCGGGCAGCCACTTGCAGCAGGTGATATCGCTCAGCGACTGCGCGCTGGCCACGTCGGGCAATTACCGACGCTATTACATCGACGACGAGGGCCGCAAGGTGGCCCATACGATAGATCCCGCGACGGGACGGAGTGCCGTGACCGATCTGTTGTCGGCTACGGTCGTGGCGGCCACATGCGCCGAGGCCGACGCTTATGGCACGATGTTTATGTCAATGGGTAAGGAGCGGGCCATAGAGTGTGCGCGGCGTCTGGAGAGTCGCGGCGTGATGGTCTATTTCATAACGGCCGCGGCCGACGGGGGATACGAAGTATATTATTCGAAGGCTCTGGGGGCGGCATTGAAACATATCGAGGGGTTTCACGCCATTTGATCGGTGCCGCGCGGGCGGCTCGAAAACGTAAGAATTATGAAAAAAGCAGTGTTGCTGTATAATACGCAGGCGGGACGCGGAAAGATCGGTCGCAATATCGACAAGATCGTGACCGTTTTCCGCGATGCGGGTTACGACATGCGGCCCAAGGTTATCGAGTTCGACGAAAATCCGCTCGACGGCAACGAGGATGTCGATCTGGCGGTGGTCGCGGGTGGCGACGGCACGCTCAACTACGTAATCAACGCCATGAAGCGCAAGGGTTTGTCGCTCACGTTAGGTGTCATACCCTCGGGTACGGCCAACGATTTCGCAGGTGCGCTGGGCATGTCGCGCAACATCATGAAGGCTGCGGGGCAGATAGTCCGCGGCACGGCCGAGCGGATCGATTGCGGCGTGGTGGAGCAGATCGGCCGCGGCCGCGAAAAAGATATCTATTTCGTCAACATCTTCAGTTTCGGAATCTTCACCACCACCTCGCAGCATACGCCCGAGGGGCTGAAGCATCGCATAGGACGTCTGGCCTATCTGTTCGCGGGATTGAAGGATTTGAAGAATCTGCATGGCATACCGCTCACCATAACCACCGACGAGGAGACTTTCGAGTATCAGACCCTTATGGGGCTGGTGTTCAACGGCGAGACGGCGGGACGCATGCCCTTGGCGCGCAAGTCGAGCCTGCGCGACGGGGTGTTCGACTGTCTGTTCCTGCGCAAGCGCAATCCGTTGATCTCGGTGTGCGATATGCTGCTTTATGTGTTGGGAATAAATACGGGAGCCGTGAGGTTCCTGCGTACGGGAACCCTTACGCTGACGACGCCCGTCAGTGAGGATACGGATGTCGACGGACAGCGGGGAGGTGAGTTTCCGATGAGGGTTAAATGTCTGCACGGCGATCTGAATGTGATATGTCCGTGCGACCGCGCGGCGGGATAGGTCCGTGCGTTTGTTTCGGCAGTCGCGGAGGCGCTTCATGTTCGAGCCGTCGGATACGGCACCGCTGCGCTGCGTTCCGACATTGCTTGTCGATGTCCGCCGTTCGCCGCCCCGTGCGGCGTACTGCGACTCGTCGCGGTCGGGCCGAGATATCGAGGATCGGAGAGAGTAAAAGTCAGAGGGATAAACTACTAATAAAGTATATGGAGAGAAAGAGTGTTTGTGAGGATGTTAACAAGATTTCCATTTCCAAGATTCAAAAATATTATAACGGCGGCGGATTCGTTTCCGACAATTTGGTGCTGTCGCCGCTGGTGAATTTCCGTACTCTTGAGGGGCCTCCGAGCGCCATCGACGGCATTACCATAGGCGTGGTGTGCAACGGCACGGCGAAGACGGTGATAAACGGCCGCTCCTACGAGATGCGCGCCGATTCGATCTTTTTGTTGCGCGAGGACTCGGTGATGGAGTCTTTCCGATGCAGCAAGGCCTGCATGGGGTATCTGATAACCTATTCGCGCGAGTTCCTCGACTCGGTGAATATCGATACGGCCGATTTCCTCTCCTCCTATATGGTCTTCAGCATGCGGTCGTGCTTCGCTGTCGACGTCGCTTCGAGCGAACGTCTGCACCGCATGTTGACGATGTTGTGCGATGCCGCGCGGTCGAGTGCCGCCGATGTTTACGGCGACAAGATCGTGGCATCGCTCTTCACATCTTTCTTTTATACCATCATATCTATCATAGCGACCAATGTCGACACCATGAAAGCCGAAGGGCGCCGAAACCGCAGCGACGAGCTGTTGTCGGAGTTCTTCGCGATACTGAGTGCCGATTGCGAACGCGAACGATCGGTGGAGTATTACGCCGCCAAACTCGGGATAAGTCCCAAGTATCTGTCGCTCATCTGCAAAAACAAGACGGGCCGCAATGCTTCGTGGATCATCGACGAGGCCGTCATACGCAAGGCCAAGACGCTGTTGATGCAGACGGGAATGAGTATTCAGGAGGTGTCCGACCGACTCAATTTCGTGTCGCAGTCGTTTTTCGGCAAATATTTCAAGCAGCGCGTGGGTATTTCGCCCTCGCGTTACAAGGTCGGCGGGTATGACCGAAAGTAGCGGACGTTACCTAAATATATTCGGGTCGCGGCC
>CAYMIH010000074.1:0-8111 GCA_964390585.1 uncultured Alistipes sp. | reverse complement strand
AGTAACAGATATGACAAGTCGGGAATCGCGCATCTTTATTGCGCGTTCCCGACTGTTCGTCCGGCACCTGCTTATAAGACAAACAGAAGAATTTTTATTGGGTATTAATCCATTTCGACTTGCGATCACGAGGCGTGGCCTGCGGCTCTTTGAGCCGCGCAGTTCGCCGCCGCCCCACTGCGGCGGACTGCTAAAGCACTCCTGCCGCCGTCGGCGAACAGCGGGCCAAACTCCGAAACTCCTCTTCGTCACGCCCGCATCAATCCCCGTAGAGATCGATATATTCGTAAGTGTTTCCCGCCGCCGCGAGAAAGCGGGTGAACATGGCCTGCGACACGACAACGGTGGCAGTATTGTCGTTGGGATGGAAACATAGGCTCGGCGCTGCGAGCAGATTGCGGTCGAGAAAGAGATGCACATGGTTCTCCGTGTCGTTTATCAACCCGAACGGCGACACCGACCCCGCACGCAGCCCCAAATAGCGCTCCATGCGCTGCTCCGAGGCAAACGACAATTTACCCTGACGCAGGCGGTGTTCCAGATCGCGAATGGCCAGCGAATGCGAGCCGTCGATCACCACCAGATAGTGGCGGTCGCCCTTGTGGTTTCGCAAAAAGAGATTCTTGCAATAACGCGACCCGTCGTCACGCCAATATTTCAGAGCCTCCTCCACCGTATACGCCTCGGGGTGGTCGTAAACCTCGTACTCTATGCCGTGAGCGGCGAAAAAAGCGAATACCTTTTCGCGCCGCGCCATTCGTTCGTCGTCAGACATGTCGTTGGTCAGCATTTGGTCATTATTACTATATATTCCTTGTTCATCGTATTCACTTTGTCGCCTTTTTTGTTCGTCGGGCTCGTCTGCAAAGGCATTCGCTTGTTCGGAATATTTCGTACTATCGTAACATTGTGTTTGAATCCGTTTTTTTCAAACATTTCGGCAGTAAAATAATCGAGATTTATTTGAATGCCTTTGACGTTGCGATTCCCGACCACGTAGCACACCACGCCTCCGGCTCTTACGGTTCGGGCCACATTGTTTATCGACGACGCATAATCGTTGAGAAAGGATATCACTTCATAATATCGCGGCAGATCGATCTTCTTGATTTTCGACAACTCGTTTCGGATAGTGACCGTGTCGAATGATTTGCGGGTGCATTTTTTACCTCCCATCAGGATATTGTCGATGTTACGAGCGTTTTCGAATCCAAACCATTCATTGGACCATCGCGAAAATTGTCCGTAAGCGACGGTCGTACGACTGTCGCCGTAAGGGGGAGACGTCACGACCATATCGGCTTTTCGTCGAGAAAGTATTTCATCCGATATCTTTTTCGAACTGTCGAACTTGCGTATGAAAGTATTCGGGCGAGTCGTAAACGTGTTGTATTGTTTTAATCCGCATAAATTTCTTTCGACCTTTTCTTTGAACATGTCGAATACGTCGGGTGAAAACGATGCGATTTTGTCGGCCGTCATACGGAATCTTTTAAATTCGCCATTGCGGGTATAAGAGGATTCCCGAACGACTTCGGACAGCACCACTTTGAAAAAATCGGCATCGGCACCGATGCCGTCGATGATTTGCGACAGATACGACAATTTGAGAAGCACCGGCTCGGAATACCAATACGAATGATTCGATATTCGGCTGAAATCGGTGTTAAAAACGGACGATTCACGATAATGTTTCAATTCTTCGCACAACTCCAAATATGCGGCCGAAATGTCGTCGACATCGTAGTGCGTCGTCTTTACGGACGATATTAGCCGAGCCAACGGATTGAGATCCGTCCCGATCGAATCGACACCTCTGAGAGAGGCTTCGACCAGCGATGTGCCGCTGCCCATATACGGGTCGAACACCAATTCGAATTTTCCGTCGGGCTTGTATTTGTCCATCAATGTTCCCGCTATTTGCGGAATCATGATTGCGGGATAATTGTGATAACAATGAGTACATATTCTGGTATCCGCCTCCTTGAAATCCCACTCTTCGTCGACAATTCTATTGTATATTAAATCGTTCATCTTCGATCCGCACTCACATATTGAGGGCGTATAATAATTTTTTCTCTTAAAATGCGAGCGAAACGCAAATTAGAAAACAATACTTTTGTTACAAAAATACGAAAAACAATGAAAAGTAAATACCAATTGGAGATAATAAACCGGATAAGACAATTGCGCGAAGAACACAATTACAGCCAATGGAAAATCGCAACGCTATTGGGCATAAGCAGCGGACAAGTGGGCAGCATAGAGAGTTGTCGAGCCCCTCACAAATATACGCTCGCCCAAATTCATTCGATATGCGCCGAATTCAATTATCCGATAGAACATCTGTTTTTGGATGAGTCCGATTACACGGAAAACAGAAATATAATAACCACGTTAATTACAAAAATAGTAATGTATGAAAAGCGATAAAGAGTTTATCATAGACAAATTTTACAAAGTAAAAGCGATGGGATTCGTACCGAGCAGACGGAAACACGACACCGGCATCGGCAAGACATTCGAAGACTATGTAGGAGTTGTGGAAAACAACCTCGATGCACCCGATCTTGCAGGGTTCGAGATAAAATCCCATAGAGAGATATCACAATCTTACGTAACTCTATTTACCAAGAGGCCCGATTTCCCGCGAAAAGCTAATTCCTATCTCAATTCGCATTACGGTTCGCCGTATGATGACAATCCGCAGCTCAACAACCTGCATACGTCGATGTTCGCCACGCGCTTCAACAGCTACAAAAACAAATATTCGTTTCGTCTTACCAACGACAGAAGCGCAAGGCTGTTGAAGATAGGTATATACGAGCTCGCGGATAAGAGACTCTTAGACGACAGCATCGGCTATACGTACGACACCATAGAGAGCGTATTGAACAAGAAAATCAAAAACCTGTTCTACGTCGGAGCGGACTGCAATTATCGCGACGGAGTCGAAAGATTCCATTTCAACAGGGCCGTAATATATACGGATCCTTCATTGGAACGGTTCATGAATCTCGTGGATCAAGGGCTGATCATGTACGACATTCGAATCGGGAGCTATAAATCCGGTAAGAACTACGGAAAAGCCCACGATCACGGCAGCGGATTCCGAATATTGGAATCGAACCTGCATCTGCTGTTCTCTCACAAAGAGGAGATCAAGTAATCGCAAGCGGCGGCCGAACTCTTAAATCCGAGTTCGGCCGCTGTTTGCGGGCCTACTTCGACTGCACACCCAGCACGCCCGTGCGGTCCTTGGCCCACTGGCCCTGTGCACGGAGGGTCTGTTCCACGATGTCGCGCACCGCGCCGCGGCCGCCCTCGAACTCCGACACGTAGCGCGACGCCTCGATGACCTCGCTGCACGCGTCGGCGGGGCATACAGGTATGCCCACCATCTGCATACACTCCAGATCGGGAATGTCGTCGCCCATGTAGATGGTGTCGGCGGCGTCGATGCCGTATTCGGCGAAAAACTCCGTGAGCGCGGCGATCTTGTCCATGCAGTTGAGATACATTTTCGTCACGCCCAGACGTTCGAGTCGCGAGCGCAGCAGCTCACCGTGGCCGCCCGTGATGACGCACACCTTGTATCCGCGGCGGATGGCGTAGGCTATGGCATAGCCGTCCTTGGCGTTGTACTTGCGGATGAAGTCGCGGCCGCCCTCGATCGGCATGATGCCGCCGTCGGTCATTACGCCGTCCACGTCGAACACGAAAGCCCGCGTGCGGGCTATATCTTCCTTGAAGTTTCCCATATATAGTCGGTTAACAGTTTGTAAATCTCACGTGCCCGCGGATCCTGCGCGAGCATCTCGCAGTGCCGTTCGGCCACGGCGCGGTCGCCACGCACGGCGGGTCCCGTCTGCACCGCCCGCGGATGTTCGGCCTCGGCGGCCTTGCGCGCGGTCTCGGCGATGAGCGGACGCAGCACATCGAACGACAGCCCCTCCTTCTCGGCGAGGATGTCGGCCGCCATGCAGTAGAGGGCGTTCACGAAGTTGCAGCCTAACACGCCCGTGAGGTGTATCGTGCGGCGCCGCTCGGACGACGCGTGCTCCACGCTGCGGCTCAGAAGTCGGGCGAGACGTTCGATGCGAATCTCGGTGTCGGCGTCGGACCCTTCGATGAAGATCGGCACCTCGCCGAAATCGATCGCGCGGCCCGCGGTGAAAGTCTGAAAGGGGTATAGCACCCCGTAACCTCCGTGCACCGCCTCGGCGGCTTCGCGCAGCACGTCGATCGCCACGCTGCCCGCCGTGTGCAGGAGCGTCGACCCCTCGCTGCGATGCAACGCCGCAGCGACCTCGCCCACGGCGCGATCGCTCACCGCTATGATATATATGTCGGCCGCGGCCGCACTGCCGAGATCGTCGGTCCATGCGCAACCCGCCGCGGCCGCCACCTCGGCCGCCCGCGCGGCATTGCGCGCCGCGATCTGCACGAGTTCGACTCCTTCGGTCCGCGCCACCGCCGGAGCCAGAGCCTCGGCCACGTTGCCGCTTCCCGCGATTACCACGCGGATGATTCCTTCATTTTCAATCATTGTCCGTAAGATCGATTACTTTCACGTTGTTGGGGCTGCGGCGCACATCCTCCTTCAGGCGCTCCACGACGTCGGAACTGCCGTGCACGTCGCATTTTCGGCGCAGATCGGCCGCATTTCCTCCCGATCCGCGGCTGTCGACCGCATCGAATATGTCGTAGACGCGCAGCGTCGATATGTCGCGCGCTGGGGCGTACTCGGGTTCGAACTCCTTGCCGTCGCGCCGTATCTCGTTGAGCATGCCCGCGTCGACCAGCGTGAAGAGTATGTTGCTCAAAATTCGCGACGGCAGCTCCAGCTCCTCGCGGATCTCGGCAAGCGGCACGGCACCACGCCCGTCGCGGAACGCACGCACCACGAGTTTCATTACGGCCACCATCAATTTGCGGCGGCAGTCGTAATCGGCCAGCAGCGATTCGCGCTCCTCGTCGAACCGTTTCCGATTCTGGTAGGCGAACGACAGCTCGCCGCCGAAAAGGAGTATCTGCCACGATATCTGCATCCAGAGCAGAAACAGCGGCAGGGCGGCGAAACTTCCGTATATGGCATTATAGGAGGTCATCCACTTTTGCAGATAGACATATCCCCATTGGAACAGCAGAAACCCCGTGCCCGCGACGATACCCGCCATCAGGGCCGCCGTGAAACGCACCTTGGTGTTGGGTATGATCACGTATATGAACGTGAACATGAGCCACACCACGACCATCGACACCGCCCGCGAAGCCGCCGTGAGCAGCACGGAGCCCTCCACCCCGAACATCTGACGGGCATAGGAGCCTATCGACGTGGCGGCGATCCACAGCAGCGGCGCTATCACCACCACGGCTATGTAGTCACTGTATTTGCGGGCCGCGCTGCGCGTGCTCTTCACCTCCCAGATGTTGTTGAAGGCATCTTCGACCGATCCGAAAACGCGGACCACGGCCCAAAACAGCGTTATGAGGCTGAACAGGGCGACCCAGCCTCCCTGCGTGCGCGACAGCGTCTTTTGCGCGAATGCCACCACGTAATCAATCACCTCGGGGATTTGCGGCACTACGGAGTAGAGGTTGTCCACCAGAGCATCGGCAAGTCCGAATCCCTTCACCACGGCGAATGCCAGCGCCGCCACGGGCACCAGCGATATGAGGGTGTAGAAGGTCAGTGCGGCGGTGCGCACCATCGTCCCGTGGACCGAAAGCCCCTGTACGGTGTAGAACAGCAGCTTGTATTGATTGGCGACCCAGCGCACGACGGAGTTGTCGTACTCCTTTTTTCGGAATACGGTATCGGTGAAAAACACTGTCATCTCCTTTATCTTCTTCATACGCTGTTGTCGTAACGGTAAAGCGAAGATATGAAAAATTCGCCGAAAAACCTCGCGGCGACATTTGTCGGGGCACATGTCCGCCAAAATTGTGCCGCCCCGCTCCGCGAAAGGCCGCCGAAAAAACGATCCCGCCACGTCGAGTGGCGGGATCGTCGTATACGATCGGCACGAAGCCTATTTGATCGGGGTGAGCTTCATGACGAAACCGCCGCCGCGGGCCATGCGGATCTTCAGTTTCTTGGTGTTGTCGGCATTGTCGCTCTCGATGGCGAAATCGCGCGCGATCTTGTCGGCATTAACGCCGTCCTTGATGATGGTCGCACGGTAGTTGCCGTCGGGCAGGAACGAGAGGTCGACCTCCACATCGCGGGCGTTCCAGTCGGTCATGCCGCCCACGTACCACTCGTCGCCCGAGCGGCGGGCCAGCACGGCGTATTGTCCCACCTTGCCGTCGAGGGCCACAGTCTCATCCCACACGGTGGGGATCTCGGCTATGAACTGCGTGCACTCGGGCTCCTTCTCGTAGTTGGTGGGCGAGTCGCACAGCATGTTGAACGGCGCCTCGAATATCACGTACATGGCCAGCTGGCGGCAGCGCGTGCCCTGACTCTGGGGCTCGGAGTTGCTGGCGCGGTAGCTGCGCTTCTGGGCGTTGAGCATGGCGCCCTGCGTGTAGTCCATCGGGCCTGCGACCATGCGGATGAAGGGGATGGTCACGTCGTAGGTCACCTGATCGGTCGATATGTCCGACCACTTCATCTGCTCCAGTCCGTGCACACCCTCGTAGTTGACCACGTTGGGGTACTTGCGCGACAGGCCGCTGGGCTTGTAGGCTCCGTGGAAGTCGCACATGAGGTTGTATTTGGCTGCGGTGGCCGCAGCGCGCTCGTAGAACTCGACCATCTTCTGGTCGTCGCGGTCCATGAAATCGATCTTGAAGCCCTTGACTCCCAGATCCGAATAGTATTTGAACACGTTGTCCATGTCGCGGTCGACGGCCCAATAGCCGCCCCACAGCACGATGCCCACGCCGCGCTCCTTGCCGTAGTCGACCAGATGCTTGATGTCGATCTCGGGGATCACCTGCATCAGGTCAGCGGCCTTGTTCACGCTCCAGCCCTCGTCGAGGATCACGTACTCGATGCCGTTGCGGGCCGCGAAGTCGATGTAGTATTCATAGGTGCGGTTGTTGATGCCCGGCTTGAAGTCGACTCCGAAGAGACCCCAGTCGTTCCACCACTCCCACGCTACCTTGCCCGGCTTGATCCACGACGTGTCGCCTATGGCGTTGGGCTGGCTCAGACGGAACACCATGTCGTCGTCGAGCAGCTCGGCGTCGTTGCGCGCCACGATGCAGATGCGCCACGGGAACGAACGCGCGCCGCTCACCTCGGCGATGTAGGGCTTGCGGGTCTGCACCTCGCCCTGAAGCATGTTGTGGCCGCCCTGCTTCACCTCGTCGGGCACGGGGGCGTAGTTGCCTTTAAGCGCGGTGCCGCCGTCGGGATTGTAGAGATACATGCCCGGGTAGCTCACCAGATCCGACTCGGTGATGCACACCTTGCGGTCGCCCATATCGACCAGCACGGGCAGGAACATCAGGCGGTTGCCGCCCATCTTGCTCATGGGCTCGATCTCGTAGGTGTTCTCGAACGAGTTGTAGTACTGCTGCTCGAAGGTCTTGTTCTTGTTGCCGCGAACGTAAGAACAGAAGACGTCGTTGTCGCCCTCGAACGCGAACTCGGCCACTTCGTCCTTCACCGTGTAGTCGCCCTTGCGGGTCGACACGAAGCGGTAGGCCGCCGCCTCGTCGTAGGCGCGGAACTCGACGGCGTAGTCGCCCGCGAATTGCAGCGTGAGCGACGAGTATTTGTCCTCGACCTCGGCCTTTTTATAAAGGGGCGAGGGGATCGTCTGGTCGACCTTGGCGGTCACGGCCTTGCGCAGGCGCGGATTGACGCCCCACGTCTCGCCGTCGCCCACCTGCATGGCGATCTGCGACGGGGCGATGACGGTGCGTCCCTCGTCGGCGACGCTCCAGCGTATGTCGTCGCCGACCTCCACGGTCACGACCAGTTTGCCGTCGGGGGCGGCGAGCTTGTAGATTTTCGATTTGGCCTGCACGGCACAAAGCGAACATGCTGCCAACATCATTAAGATTATGCGTTTCATTTCCATATTATGAATTGGTTTTTAATTATTCGTTTAATGATCAAAGGTAGAAATATTTTGCGGGAAGAAGAAAAAAAA
>CAYMIH010000073.1:0-8283 GCA_964390585.1 uncultured Alistipes sp. | reverse complement strand
CGAGCCGCAGGCGAGGATTGGCATCTCAAACGGAATCTCTCCAAATGCGTGTTCGACGTCGGCGAATTTTACCGTTTCCCGCTCTCCAAATCGCGGAATATGACGTGCTCCAGCAGCAAAACGGTAAGCACGCCCATGACGAAACCGTTGCCTATGATAGGCTTGAGCATCGGGGGAATGACCGACATGGGAATACTCGAAAAGAGCAGCGCCACCATGACGGGCAGGCCGATTGTAAGATACGCTTCGAATCTTGCCGCACCGCCCGTCGCCGCCATCATCTGAAACGACGCCGCCAGCTGCGTTCCCATAAGATAAAGCAGAATGACGCCTATCACCGTATCGGGAATGGCCGACAGCACGGCTATAAGCGACGGCACGAAGGCGCACACCACGAGTCCCGCACCCGCGGGCAGCAGCGCGAAACGCGATGCGCAGAGCGACGAGGCGATCACCCCGGGCGACATGGAATAGTTCACGGGACCTATGACGCCCATTCCGCCCGCCACGATGTTCATGAGGCCCGTAAGCCCCACGCCGCGGCGGCAACGCTTGTCGGTATCGGCCGTGCCGAGCATGGCGCCGAGCGACTGCACCGACCCCACGTCGTTGATAACCAGAGCCACATAACAGAACAGAAACGCCGCGATCATGCTGCCGTCGAACTCCATGCGGGGCAGCAGCAATGCGCCGTCCGACTCGGAATAGGCCGCGAACACGTCGCCGAAGCCGCCGTAAACGGCATAATAGGCTACGCTGCCGATCAAAAGAGCGACGGGAATCACGAGCGACTTGCGCACTCCGCTCAATCGATAAGAGGCTATGGCCATCGCGGGCGTGCACAGCACGGTGAACCACAATCCGAAAGCGTAGCGCGACTCCTCGCCCGCGGGGAATATCAGATTCTTGATCGTGGGCGCGAGAGTGTAGGCTATCAACATCAGTATGACCACCACTATGCGCGGAGTGAAGACACGTTGCAGGCGTTCGAGCGTCCGTCCCAGCGACAGAGCCGCCACCGCCGCGCCGCTGATCATGACGGCCGTATATATCTTGTCGGTGTCGACCTCGGCGCCCTGCGACGCCAGAGCCGTTATGATACCCACCAGAAGCACCGACGCGGGCCCCACGACGATGGGCATGCGGTGCCCCCACAGCACCTGAACTATCGTCGCGACGCCCATCAAGGCGAACACTTTTTGCGCATAGAGCACCCGCTCGGCGGGCGAGCCCACGGCGATGAAGAGCGACGTGGTGACCACCGCTACCGCCAGCACGAACCATTGCAGACTGTAAAGCAGAAGTTGTCCGAAGCGCGGACGGTCGTCTATTCCGTATTTCAAATTCATCATTGTCGGGTTTGGTGTTGCAGGAAATAACGTTGCGACTTGACCAGATTGCGCGACTGGAGCACTATGGTCTTGGTCTCGCTGAGGATAGCCAAAAAGAGCATGTTGGTCTTGGTCGAGGTGGTTTTGTCGCGTATGCGGCGCAGCTGGCTCGCCATAGCGTCGGCGATGGAGCCGAACAGCTCGTCGCGCAGTTCGAGTATAAGATCGAGATCGCCGAAGTCGTTGCGCTGCAACATGACGTTTATGCGCGAGAATATCTCCTCCACGTCGTCGTTGATCTTCATAAGATCCTCCACCTGCTCTTCGGAGAATCCCTCGTGGTTGTTGTCGATATGTTGGAAACACGGGCGTGTGATGTGCAGCAGCGCCTTGGCTATCTCGTTCATGTAGTCGACCACCTGCACGTAATACTGCGCCGTGTTGAGCTCGTTCTCCTTCATGCGCATAAGCATGGGCATGATGTTGTACTTGCGCTCGCGCGAGGCTTCGTACAACTCCTCGCCCTGCTGCACCACCTCCTTGAGCGCCTTGCGGTTCTCGCGCGATACGGCGATCAACACACGGTCGTATATCTTGGTAATCCGTCGCATGGTGGAGGCCACGTCGTCGATAGTGTAACGCACCGCGTCGGCAACGGTCTCGGGATCCTCGTGCTGCTCGTGCACGTCGGCCGCCTCACGGTTCTTGCGCATGTTGCTGCGCACGAGCATCCAGCCGCACAACAGCGACACGACTATTATGGCCGCATTTCCGCCGTAGCACAGCGCCAACCCCACGCAAAAGGCTATGAGCATGGCGCCGAAGCCCGTGATGAACCATCCCGACACGACGGTCATGACGCCCGAGATGCGATATACGGCACTCTCGCGCCCCCAAGCGCGGTCGGCGAGCGACGAACCCATCGACACCATGAAACATACGTATGTGGTCGAGAGCGGAAGTTTCATCGACGTGGCGACCGATATGAGAATGGCCGAGGTGGTGAGGTTCACCGTGGCGCGGATCAGGTCGTAGGAGCCGCCTTCGCGCTCATCCTCCGACAACTGCTCGAAACGTCCCGCCACCCACGTGCGCACGGCATCGGGCACGATGCGTTCGTAGGCGTTGTGGATGTTCATCGCCATGCGCACCAGTCCGCGCGAGGCGGGCGTGGAGCCGTACTGCTCGCGACCCTCGTTCTGGCTCGAAAGCGACAGCTCGGTCTTGCTGACCGACAGCGCGCGTTTCGAGGTCCACAGCGTCACTATCATTATGAGTCCTGCCGCCAACAGCAGATACATGTTGGCCGACACGGGGCCTGCGAGTTCGGCCATGTTCATCGACATGTCGCCGCTGTCGAATGCCATCATGTACGAGTCGAAACCCGCCACGGGCACTCCCACGAAGTTCACCAGATCGTTGCCCGCGAATGCCAGCGCCAGCGCGAAGGTACCCGCGAGAATCGTCATCTTCAGTATGTTTATGCGGAACATCTGCAAGAAGAAGAGCGCGATGCTGCACACGATCCAGATTACGAAGAGCGAGAACGTCAGATGTTCGTCGATGTATTGTATAAACGCCGAGTCGCTCAACATGCCCTTCAAACCCTTGAAAAGGGCGAAGTAGACTATGGCGGTGAACGACATGCCGCACCACAAGGCGCCCAGACGACGGAACATGGCATGATAGCGGAACGAGAAGATCATGCGCGAGACATACATCACTATCGATCCGCATATGAAGGCTATGACCACCGACAGCAATATTCCCGCCACTATGGCCAGCGCGCGGGTCGAGTTGATATATTCGCCGATCCTCGCCAGCGAGATGCTGTCGTCGGAGGTTATAATCACCACCGAAAGGGCCAGCGCCGCACCCAGCAGGCAGAAGACGAGCGCCACCGTGGTGGATGTGGGCAATCCGAGAGTGTTGTATATGTCGAGCAGGATTATATTGGCCAGCATCACCGACAGATAGAGGATCATCACCTGTCGGAACGTGAAACGCGCGGGATCGAACATGCCGCTGCGCGCCACCTCCATCATGCCGCTCGACGTGACCGCTCCTATGATTATTCCGATGGACGCCACGGCCATTATGATCTTCAAGGGCGCGGCTTTCGATGCGATGGCCGAATTGAGGAAGTTGGCCGCATCGTTCATCACGCCGATAAAAAGGCCCGTGACGGCGAGGACGATCATCACCACGAGCATGAAAGTGTAAATATGCTCCATGCGTTTGAGTCGATTTATCAAACAAAGATACGCCATACGGTCCTCTGCGGCCAAAAAACAGACATATTGTTAACGAAAATTTAACATACCGCACATACGAAAAGCGGGCGGTATCTGTTGCCCGCATCCCGAACAATGTGTCGGGTAACCGCTTCGGCGAGCGGCATAACGAAAACGGGGCGCCGCAATCGCGGCGCCCCGTCCGAAGCATGCAACATCGGCGATTACAGAGGATTCTGATCGCTGCTCGAAATGTAGGGATTCGAGTTGATCTCGATCGAAAGGGGAATCTGGTAGGTGAAGTCCTTTCCTGCGGGAATCACCGCCTTGTGCTGGTGGTTGGTCGACGACGCACGGTCCACACCCACGTTGAAACGCTTGTTGGTAAAGTACTCGTGACCCTCGCCCCACAGCTCGATGCGGCTCTGGAGGAATATCTCGTCGAGCAGAGCATCGCCCGTCTTGGTCGACTTGGCGTATGCGCTGTCGCGGTTCGAAACCAGCTCGAACAGAGTCTGCTGTGCCGACGCGTCGTCGCCGCCGCGGGCCTCGGCCTCGGCCTTGAGCAGATAGGCCTCCGACAGACGCATGTAGATCTCGTCAACACGGTAGGTCGGGGTGTTGAACTTGGTGTTGGCGTAGGCGGGATACGGATCCTCGTCCTCGGCAAGGAAGTTCTTCTTGCGATAGTCAGTATCGGGAATCTTGTTGTAGAGACGCTCGTCGATGCAGGGATACACACCCTTGTTGTTGGCATTGTCGATGGCGGTAATCGAGATCCACGACGAGAAGGCGCGGTTCTCAAGCGACGTACCCGATGCCCATGTATACGACCACACGGTCTCGGGCAAAGCCGACGACTGGAAACCCGACTTGGTGTACTGCTCCTCGTTCATGAGCGAGTAATTCTCGGCAATGACAGCAGCAGCGGCGCTCTTGGCGGTAGCATATTCGCCTGTGGTAAGCGCCACGCGCGCCAGCACCATATTGGCCACGCTCTGGTCGATATCCGACGTCGATTCCATGGCATCGTAACCCGCAGCCTCGAAGATAGCCACGGCATCCTTCAGATCGGCGGTTATGTTGCTGAAAACTTCGATCGAGGGCGTGCGGCCCGTGACGGGATCGTTGGTCGAGGTGTAATAAGGTACTCCGGCCTTGTCCTTGCCGCCGTGAAGATAATCGTCCTGGTAGATGCACATCAGATAGTAGTAAGCCATTGCACGGAACGTCATGGCCTGGGCCTTGTAGACAAGGGCAGTGCCCTCGGCATCCTCGGGAATGAGGCCGAGGATCTGGTTGGCCATGTAGACCATCTTGTAGTAGCAGTACCAGCGGTCTGCCGTGAGCGAGTTGGTCTGTCCGCGCAGATTCTCGAACATATATTCGTCGGCGAACCAGTTGTTCAGCGACGACAGCAGCATGTCGTTGCCCTGAAGGTCCATACCGAGGTTCCATACCATGAATCCGCGGTCGTTGGTCGATCCGCGACGGTTGCCCGTGTGCATATAATTCGTGACACCCAGCATCATGGGAGCAAGCACAAGGTCGGGGTCCTTCTTAACCAGCTCCTGAAGCTGTTCGTCAGATACGGAGCTGCCTGCCGGTTCCGTGTCGAGTTCGCTCGCGCACGAACTGAAAATCAATGCCGCGGCGGTTACTATATATAATATGTTTTTTCTCATATTTTTCATCCTCCTTTAATTATTACAAATTAAGCGTTATACCGAAAGTGAATGTCCTTGCCTGCGGGAATCCGAATCCGCTCTGGCTGGTATAGCCTGTACGGGGATCGAATCCGTCGTGGGCCGATACGAAGCAGAGGTTGTCGGCATTGAAGAACACGCGCAATGACTGCACGCCTATCTTCGACATCCAGCTCTGCGGCAGAGTATAACCGATGTTGAGGTTCTTGAGGCTGAAATACGAAGCCTTTCGGTAGAGGGCGTTCACGTTTGATGCGGGGAAGTTCCACGTGCCGTTGAACATCAGTCGGGGGAACTCGGCTCCGGTATTCTCGGGCGTCCAAGTGTTGCCGATCAGATCGTCCGACACTGCGAACATGGCGCGGCCCGGATCGTAAAGGTTGGCAGAGTTGCCGTCCCACTGGCGACCGCCGAACTGGAATGCAGCCGAAAGATTGAGATCCAACCCTTTCCAGCGGAACGAGGTGCGGAAACCGCCGGTCATGTCGGGCATGGCATCGCCCATCTCATACTGGTCGGCCTCATCGAATTTGGTCGTAAGCTCGCGGCCGATGATATTGCCCTCGTCATCGGTAGTATTTTTCCAGAAAAGTTCGGCTCCGGTCTCGGGATCGACACCTGCATAATCGAACAGATAGAGATTGTAGTAAGACTTGCCCTTACCGCGCAAGAACACACTCGAAACATAGTTGCCGCCCAGCGCCGGATTACCCAACTCAGAGGGGAAGTCCACGAGTTTGTTCTGCGACATCGCACCGTTTACGCTGAAGTTCCAGTATACGTTCTTGTTCTTTATGAGGTCGACGGTGATATCGAATTCGAAACCTGAATTCTCCAGAATACCCACATTCTCCAGACGCGTCGAGAGTCCCGTTGACGATGGGGTGGGACGATTCCAGATCAGGTCATGAGTGCGGCGGTTATAGTAATCCAGTGAACCGTAGACGCGATCCCACAAACGGAAGTCGATACCGAGGTCGATCTGCTTGTTGCGCTCCCACGAGAGATTGGGGTTACCTACCGACGACTGCGATATGGCGGGCTGTCCGTCCGACTCGCCTATCGACCACAGGTTGGTGTAGGGATAAACCGAGCTCAACTGGTTACCCGACACGCCATAGGTGACACGCAGACGCAGATCGTCCACCCAGTTGGCGTTGTTCATGAAATCCTCGTTGCTTATGCGCCACGAACCTCCGATCGACCAAAAATGGCCCCACTTGTCGTACTTGAAGCGCGAAGCGCCGTCGTAACGGTAAGAGAGCGAAGCGTAATAGCGCTCGTCGTAGTTGTAGTTGGCGCGGGCAAAATAACCCTCCAGTGAAGTGATGCTGCGGCCTGAAGTAGAACTGTTGCTGTAAGGCGTCACTGCGTTACCGAGTTCGGGAATGCCCGGATAGAATATGTTCTGCTTGTAAGCTTCGACTGTTCTTGAGTCGGTCTTGCTGAACTCGTGACCGATCATTGCGTCGATGCTGTGGTCGTTCACCTTCTTGGTGTAGTTGAGCAACTGCTGGGTGTTGTAAGAGTAGTAGTGGCTCACGTACTTCTGGACAAAACCATTCATATCGGGATCGGCGGCATAGCCCCACTCGTTGTTCTGATAGTAGGTATCCATGCGGTATACGTTGTCGAGCGTGAAATTGGTCGTGAACTTGAAGTCCTTGAGGAACGTGATCTCGGCATATGCGTTGGCGTAGATGTTGTCGCGGACCTGATTGTTGATATCACGCGTCATTGAGTTCATCGGGTGCGAGTAGTTGTTGAACGCATTGAACATGTCTTCGGTCTGACCGTAGGGCGACAGAGTCTCTCCGCGGCCGTTATCGTACATCTTTGTGCCATCGGGATTGTAACGGATGTTACCGTCCAGATCGCGCGCATAATAAGGCACGATGGGAACCTGCCACATGGTCCACATGAAAACGTTGCCCGTATTGGCACCATCACCGAAGCCGGGGTTGTCGATGTCGCGGCGCGAGAACGAAACGTTGGTACCCATCTTCATCCAACTGTTGACCTGCGCATTGACAGCAGCACGGCCCGAATAACGCTTGAACGCCGACATGATTACGTAAGAGGGATCGTCGAGGAAACTGGCCGAAGCGTAATAGTCGAGTTTGTCGTTACCGCCGCTGATGCTGAGCGTGTACTCCTGACGGAATTGCTTGGTGAACAGATAGTCGTCGTAGTTGTCGGCATAGAGCAACTCGGCGCCTTCCCACACCTTGCCGGTCGAGGGGTCGATCACCGTCGCTCCTTCGGGAGCGTTCGAGGGCAGACGGTAAGCCATATAGTTGCCGGTCATCTGGTGTATGTAGCGCTGCGCGCCGTACACTCCCATATCGTGGCTGCCATAACCGTCGTAGAAATAGTTGTACAGACCTCCGTAGACATACTCGTAGTAGTCGCCAGGGTTCTGCATGGTCTCGTGCTCCTTGATACCCTGCTCGTTCCATCCCCACTTGGCCTCGAAAGTGATGTTGGCCTTCTGGTTGCGGGCGCCCTTCTTGGTGGTGACGAACACCACGCCGTTGGCTGCGCGCGAACCGTAGAGTGCGTTGGCTGCGGCATCCTTCGATACCACCACCGACTCGATATCCAGCGGGTTGATGGTCGACAGAGCCGACGAATAGGGCACACCGTCGACAACGATCAGAGCCGACTGGTTACCGTTGATAGAACCCACACCGCGGATGATGATCGATGCGTCGTCGCCCGGCTGACCCGACGAGCTGTACGACTGTACGCCCGGGGCTGCGCCTTCCAGCGCACGGCTCACCGACGATACGGTCATCTTCTGCAAGTCTTTCGCCGTAACGGCCGTAATCGAACCCGTAAGATCCTTCTTCTTCACTTCACCGAAGGTCTGAACGACCACTTGCTCGATTGCGGTGTAGTCATCGGCCAAAACGACGTTGACGGTCGTCTTGCCTGCGATGGCAACCTTCTGCTCCTCGTAGCCGATGAACGACACGATGAGGTGTCCGTTCGCGGGTGCCGAGATCTTGA
>CAYMIH010000072.1:0-8594 GCA_964390585.1 uncultured Alistipes sp. | reverse complement strand
TGGCATGACACGATATGTGCAATGCAAGAAACCGCGCCGCTGTGCGGCGTTATCTTCGGCGGCTCGCGCAAAGCGCGACCCCCGCAGCCGACGAAGATAAATTCTAACGAACAATCCGCCGTCGGCAAACAGCAGACTGCAACCCGAGAGCAAACCGCGTCATGCCACCGAGCCGAAAGGCGAAGATCGGCATCGGAAACGAATGGTTGCAGTTCGTCAGAACTGCGCGGGCCGCAGCCTCGCCGTGCGGAGGCCCGCAACTCACATTAGCTCGTTCGCGGTCTCCGCAGGCTGCCGCCAGCGCCAATCGATGAACCATTCGGTCAAAAAAATATCCGACGCCATTTGCAGGCGTCGGATACCTTTTATTAATTAAATACGTGACTATCCGAGGAACGACAGCAGGATACCTGCGGCCACCGCCGAACCGATCACACCCGCCACATTGGGACCCATGGCGTGCATCAGCAGGAAGTTCGAAGGATTGGCGGCCTGTCCCACTTTCTGCGATACGCGCGCAGCCATAGGCACGGCTGACACGCCTGCCGATCCGATCAGAGGATTGATCTTCTCCTTGCTGAACAGGTTAATGAGCTTGGCCAGCAACACGCCGCCCGCGGAACCCAAGCAGAATGCCAGAATACCCAGCACCAGAATGCCTATGGTCTGCCAATTGAGGAATGCCTCCGCAGTGGCCGTGGCACCTACCGAGATGCCGAGGAATACGGTCACGATATTCATCAACTCGTTCTGCACCGTCTTGCTAAGACGCTCCACCACGCCGCACTCCTTCATGAGGTTACCCAGCATAAGGCATCCGATCAAGGGAGCGGCCGAGGGCAGCAGCAACGCGATAATCATCGTCAGCACGATCGGGAAGATGATCTTCTCCGTCTTCGACACGTTGCGCAGCTGCTTCATCGATATCTGACGCTCCTTTTTCGTGGTGAGAGCCATCATGATGGGAGGCTGTATCACGGGCACTAAAGCCATGTACGAATAGGCCGCGACGGCGATGGGACCCAACAAGTGGGGCGCAAGTTTCGAGGTGAGGTAGATAGCCGTGGGGCCGTCGGCACCGCCGATGATGGCGGTCGAAGCGGCCTCATTGGGCAGGAATCCCAACGCCGTAGCGCCCAGATAGGTAGCGAAGATACCGAGCTGCGCGGCGGCGCCCAGCAACAGACTCTTGGGGTTGGCGATCAGGGGACCGAAGTCGGTCATGGCGCCCACGCCCACGAATATCAAGCAGGGATAGATACCCAATTTAACGCCTAAATAGAGGTAGTCGATCAATCCTGCCAGAGAATCGAATCCCGTCCAGTGCACATGTCCGCCTTCGAAAAGTTCCGAATGGAACATGCCGGCACCCGGCAAATTAGTCAGAATCATACCGAAAGCAATGGGCAGCAGCAACAGCGGCTCATACTGCTTCACGATAGCCAGATAGAGCAGCACGCAGGCTATCAGCAGCATGACGATGCAGCGCCAGTCCTGAACAAGACCTACGAAACCCATCCCCTCGACAAAATTCATAAGCGACTCGCCGACATCGATATCGGCATCGGCCGCCTGCGCGACGCTCTGCACGGTTTCGGTCGCCTCGCTCTGCGCCGAGCCGTTGCCCCACGCCTGAACCGACAACCCCACCGTAGCGACTGCAAGCAGCATCAACATATATTTCATCACTCTCTTCATCGGTTGCAACATTTACGTTTATGCCAAATCCAAAAGTGCATCGCCCTGCTGAACGGCCTGACCGCCCGACACATGAACGGCGGTAACCGTACCGTCGGCGGGAGCGAGTACCTCGTTCTCCATCTTCATGGCCTCGATGATAATCAAGGTCTGGCCCGCCTTCACGGCGTCGCCCGCCTTGACGTTCACCACCGTTACGCTGCCCGGCAGAGGCGCGGTAACCGAATTGGCGCCTGCCGCGGCCTTGGGTGCAGCGGCGGGTGCGGCAACGGGAGCTGCGGCAGCAGCATGCTTGGGAGCCGCGATGTGAGGAACGGCGACGCTCTCGGCGCGCTCCACCTCCACAGTATACTTCTTGCCGTTAAGCTCCACCTCGGCTACATTGTGCGACGTCTCGGCCACGGTAGCCTCGTAATGCTTTCCGTTTATGTTGAATTTAAGTTTCTGCATTTTAACTACTTGATATTAAAAAGTTATACTTTTCTGATTCCACGGCGAGTATGCCGCATCCTCGTGAACGATGGTAAGCACGTCGCTCTCCTCGTCGTGCATGTCGTAGAACATGTGCAACGCGAAAGCCACTGCCGCCATCTCCTCCTCGTCCGACTCGGCGGGAGCCGCTGCGGCAACCGCTGCGACGCTCTGCTTTTGAGGCTTCTCGGCGAAGACAAGACCGAAGATCTTGATCACGCCGATGAGCAGTACGAGTACCGCGAACACCAGCGAGAATCCCACTACGGTAATTATCAAAGCATTGCCCCAGTTTATAGCTAACATTGTCATAAGCTGCGATCGTTTTCGTTACAAAGGAATATTGCCGTGTTTCTTGGCGGGATTGCCCACGCGCTTGGTCTGCAACGACTCCAGAGCGCGTATCACGCGGAAACGGGTATTGCGAGGCTCGATCACGTCGTCGATGTATCCGTAACGGGCTGCGTTGTAGGGGTTCGAGAACTTGTCCTTGTACTCCTGCTCGCACTTATCGACGAACTTGGCCTTCTCCTCGGCGTCGGTGAATGCGGCCAGCTCCTTGGCGTGCAGCACCTCCACGGCACCGCTGGCACCCATAACGGCGATCTCGGCCGTGGGCCATGCGTAGTTGATATCGCCGCGGATATGCTTCGACGACATCACGATATATGCGCCGCCGTAGGCCTTGCGCAGCGTAACGGTCACCTTGGGCACCGTAGCCTCGCAGTAGGCGTAGAGCAGCTTGGCACCGTGGGTGATCACGCCGCCGTACTCCTGACCCGTACCGGGGAGGAATCCCGGGACGTCGACCAGCGTCACGATGGGGATGTTGAACGCATCGCAGAAACGCACGAAACGCGCCGCCTTGCGGCTGGCGTTGATATCGAGCACACCCGCCATGAAGTTGGGCTGGTTGGCGATTATACCCACGCTCTGGCCGTTGAAGCGGGCGAAGCAGGTGATTATGTTCTTGGCATAGGTAGCCGCGCTCTCCAGATATTCGCCGTTGTCGACTATGCCGCGGATAACGTCGTACATGTCGTAGGGCTTGTTCGGATTGTCGGGAATGATCTCGTTCAGGACATCCTCCTTGCGGGCGATATCGTCGGTGCACGGGATTCTCGGAGCCATATCGGCGTTGTTCTGAGGCATGTACGACAGCAGGTCGCGGATCAGACCTATGCCCTCCTCCTCGGTGTCGACGGCGAACTGAGCCACGCCGCTCTTGGTGGTGTGCATCGAGGCGCCGCCCAACTGCTCCTGCGTCACATCCTCGCCCGTCACGGTCTTGACTACCTTGGGACCCGTGAGGAACATGTACGATGCGTCGCGACGCATGATGATGAAATCGGTAAGCGCGGGAGAGTACACCGCACCGCCCGCGCAGGGACCGAAGATGGCCGATATCTGGGGTATCACGCCCGAAGCCATCACGTTGCGCTGGAAGATGTTGGCATATCCCGCCAGAGCGTTCACGCCCTCCTGAATGCGAGCGCCGCCCGAGTCGTTGAGACCGATGCAGGGAGCGCCGTTGCGCATCGCCATATCCATCACCTTGCAGATCTTCTCGGCCATCGAAATCGACAGCGAACCTGCCGTTACGGTGAAGTCCTGCGCGAAGACATACACCAAACGTCCGCCGATGGTTCCGTAACCCGTCACCACACCGTCGCCGTAGGTGTGCTTCTTCTCCATTCCGAAGTCGTAGCAACGATGCGTCACGAACATGTCGAACTCCTCGAAGCTGCCTTCGTCCAAAAGCATGTGAATGCGCTCGCGTGCCGTATATTTACCCTTTGCGTGCTGCTTCTCGATAGCCTTTTCGCCGCCGCCCAAACGTGCCGTTTCACGATTCTCGATCAGCTTGGCCACCTGTTGTTTCTGAATTTCGCTCATAAAAGTGCTTGCTGTTTATTTTGAATTGTTTACTTGTTTTTGTCCTCGCACAGCTCGGTCAGAATGCCCTGCGTCGATTTCGGGTGCATGAAGGCGATGGTCAGGCCCTCGGCGCCCTTGCGCGGAGTCTTGTCGATCAGACGTATACCCTTAGCCTCGGCATCGGCCAGCTGCTCCTCGATGTTCTCGCAGGCCAGCGCCATGTGGTGAATGCCCACGCCGCGATTCTCGATGAACTTCGCGATGGTCGAATCCTCCGACGTCGGCTCCAGCAGTTCGATCTTGGTCTGGCCCAGCTTGAAGAAAGCGGTCTTCACCTTCTGATCTGCCACCTCCTCCACGGCGTAACACTTCAGACCCAATACATTCTCCCAATAAGGAATCGCTTCGTCGAGGCTCTTGACAGCGATACCGAGATGTTCAATGTGTGAAACTTTCATAATTTTCGAGTTTAAGTTATTAGTTTTCGTATGCAATTTTTCGATTTTTCTACTTTAGCCCAAAACACTACAAAGATACGTGTAAAATCCCAAATAACGAAATATTCGAAACAAGTTTATAAATATTTTCAGGATTATTTTAACAAATTATAGAACAAAAAATACAGGTCCGCCGACTTGCAGTTCTCCTACTGCGGCATGCAACCGAGCCGCAGTGAGGAACGGCATCGCTGACGGGGGATGATCGGAATGACATGTCGGTATTCGGGCGGCAGCCTGCGGAGGACGCGATGTGAGCATTCGCGAACAACAGCGGGCCTCCGCCGACGGGAGGCTGCGGCCCGCGCGACTCTAAAGAGTCGCAGGCGATAATTGGCATCGCTGACAAAAGATTATCGTTAGGAGATTCCAATCTCTTTTAGTGTGGAATGACGGGATGAGACTCGGGCATGTCGGATGCTGTTCGCCGACGGCGGCGTAAATGCGAAGCAGTCTGCCGCAGTGGGGCGGCGGCGAACTGCGCGGCTCTGAAGAGCCGCAAATATTACAGAGCTTTCGGACGGCAGCCTGCGGATACCGCCGAAATATTACACGCTACAACGCCTCGTATATCTCCACCAGCCTCCGCGCCGCACTCTCGGGCGACCACTCGGCGGCACGCCTGCGCATGGCCTCGCCCAGCCGTGCCGCGCACGCCCCGTCATCGAGCAGCATGGTCATGGCCGCGGCTATCTCGTCGGGCGAGAAAGGATCGACATACAGCGCGGCATCGCCCGCCGCCTCGCGGAAATTCTCCCTGTCGCTCACGATCATGGGGATCCCCGCCCTCACGGCATCCGCCACCGTCCGCGCCGAGCGCTCCGCCTGCGGGAGGAACAACTCCCCCGCCGCCAGCGCCCGCAAAACAACCATGTCGCGCTCGTCGCATTCATATATAATATTCACGCGCCCCGCGGCCGCCGACTTGTCGGCATACTCCAGCAATCGGTCGGAATACTCGGTGCGGCGGCCGCATATCACCAGCCCCACGTCCGCGCCGCAACGCCCCTCTCTCACCATCGTCGCCAGAGCCTCCACCGCCTCGCCGTAACTCCCCGACGCCACGACGGCTCCCGACATAAAAAAGAACCGTTCGGGCAGCTCGTACCGCTCCCGCACACGCTCCGCATCGGACTCGTCGGAAGCACCCTCCGCGTCCCGAAAAGAGTAAGGCATCATCACGGCAATCTTGCCGTCCTCCACGCCGAACGCCACTAACGCGCGCCGCGAACGGTCGTCGGGCGCTATCACCCTGTGTGCCACCCTGCAACTGAAATAGCACCTGCACCGCCGCGCGAAGCGGTCCCACGCACCGAACGCCGAGGGATGCAGCAAAAAACTCACGTCGTCCACGCTTACCACCAGCCGCTGCGGCGAGTAGGCCATCCGCCACGGAATCTCGCCCGTAAGAGCATGATATACGTCTATCCCGTTGCGGTTCAGGTGCGCGGGCATGCGCAGATTGCGCCACACGCGCGGCAACAGCGCCAGCAACGGGTGCGCCGTCACCCGACGCCACGTATCCCGCCCCTCCGCCGCATCCGCCTCCGACGTGCGGAACGCCGACAGGACGACCACCCCGTCTATCCCCTCGCAATCGCCTATCGCACCCAGTATCCGCCGCACGTCGTGCGCATATCCGCGGCCCGCGACGGCCCGTTCCGAAAGATCGTAGCCAATCCTCATATTTCGATGTATATATTCATTAAACTTTTGCTTCTTTGCGCGAAAGTTGCTAATTTCGCTCCCGACAAACGAACTTACCTCCCCCGAAATGAAGAGACTCCTCCTTACGTTCGTCGTAATGCTCTCCGCGCTCGCCGTAGCCTCGGCCCAGAATGTCGTGATCGGCGAGAAACTGCCCGAGCCGCGCTTCCGCAAATGGCTCATGGACCTGCAACCCGACGCGGCCGACTACACCTGCATGGTCTTCTACCATTCGGAGAGCTCGCTATGCCGCCGCTGCCTCGATCGCGTAAAGACTCTGGTCAGCAAATACGGCACCAAACTCAACGTGATAATCGTCACCAAGGAGGATTACGACACCGCGGGCGTGACCCTCACCGAGCACCTCGGCGACCGCGTGGCCGTGGCGTTCGACGACGGCGGGCGCACGTTCCGCTACTTCGGGGTCAAGTTCATCCCGTTCTGCGTCATCTGCGACCGCAAACGGCGCGCCGTTTGGTGCGGCAACGGCATAACGCTCACCGAAAACATCATGGACCGAATAATAACAGGCCAATAGAACAAGATCATGCCATTCACGAAAATAGACCACTACGAAAAAGAGTACGCCGACACTCATCACCACAGCGCGCTCAACGTCACCGAAGGCGTGGACGACCAGCCGATAGTCAACCCCTACTTCGTGCGCAAGCGCCGCCGCACGCTCACCACCGAACAGTATGTGGAGGGCATCCTGCGCGGCGACATCACCATACTCTCGCAGGCCATCACCCTCATCGAGAGCAACAAACCCGAGCACTACGCGCAGGCGCAGGAGATCATCGAACGCTGCCTGCCCCACGCGGGCCGATCGATACGAATAGGCATCACGGGCGTCCCGGGCGCGGGCAAATCGACCTTCATCGAGGCCATAGGCAACATGGTGGCCTCGCTGCGCCACCGTCTGGCGGTGCTGGCCATCGACCCCAGCTCCGAGCGCAGCGGCGGGTCGATCCTCGGCGACAAGACCCGCATGGAGAGCATAGCCAACAATCCCGACATATTCATACGCCCCTCGCCCTCGGCGGGTTCGCTGGGCGGCGTGGCGCGCAAGACGCGCGAGACTATCGTGCTGTGCGAGGCCGCGGGGTTCGACGTCATCTTCATCGAGACGGTGGGTGTGGGACAGTCGGAGACGGCCGTACATTCGATGGTCGACATGTTCATGCTGTTGCAGATATCGGGTGCGGGCGACGAATTGCAAGGCATCAAGCGCGGCATCATGGAGATGGCCGACATGATGGTCATCACCAAGGCCGACGGCGAAAACATTCGTAAGGCCGAGCTGGCCAAGACACAGTTCCAAGGGGCGCTGCATCTGTTTCCCATGCCCGAATCGGGATGGCGGCCCAAGGTCTACACCTGCTCGGCAGTGACCGAAACGGGACTGGAGGAGGTATGGAAAGGCGTGGAGGAGTTCCTCGACCACATCGAAAAGAACGGTTACTACACCTCGAACCGCAACCGTCAGAACAAATATTGGATGTACGAGAGCATAAACGAGGCTCTGAAGAGCAGCTTCTACCGCAATCCCGAGGTCGCCGAGCGCATAGCCGACATCGAACAACGGGTACTCGACGCCAAACTGAGTTCGTTCATCGCCGCCAAGGAACTTCTCGACATCTATTTCGGCAACGAGAGAAAGTAAAAACGTAATTAAGCCGTCTTTTGATATCAAAAGGCGGCTTAATTATCTCTCTTTGGACGGCATGACGAATACACATTCGGGCAGCAGCCTGCGGGGACCGCGGCGCGAGCGTTCGCGAACGACGGCGGGCCTCCGCTGTCGGGAGGCTGCGGCCCGCACGACTCTACGAGTCGCAGGCGTAACGCCTGTTTTATGAAAATATAGGTCGTCATGCCACCGAACGTAAGTGAGGATTGGCATCTCAACCGATTATGCTACCTTTTGACGTCAAAAGGTGGCGCCAAAAACCGCCGCGGTGAAACGATTTCAGGGTCGTCCTTGCGCCTGCGCTGAATCGGATGCCTGACGGCACTTTTGAAGCAATCAAAAGATTTCCGATTCTTAACGCTCCGTCGCCGCGGCCGCCCTTTTCCCGAAATCGCTTCTGCCGCGGGTGAGACTGACGCATGTGAATATTGCAGTTCGTCAGAACTGCGCGGGCCGCAGCCTCGCCCCGCGGAGGCCCGCTATCGTTCGCGAAAGCTCACTCGCGCCCTCCGCAGGCTGCCGCCCTAATACACTCTCGTCATTCCACATCTTTTGTTCGTTAAACAAAAAATGATTGGAATCCCTACCGAGAATCTTTTGTTCGTTAAACAAAAAATGATTGGAATCCCTACCGAGAATCTTTCGTTTGA
>CAYMIH010000071.1:0-8780 GCA_964390585.1 uncultured Alistipes sp. | reverse complement strand
GGGCTCGAACCCTGGACCCCAACATTAAGAGTGTCGTGCTCTACCAACTGAGCTAAAGAGGCATCAATCTTTGTGATTGCGAGTGCAAATTTAAGGCACTTTTTTTATTCGTGCAAATTTTTTCGCAATTTTTTCGACTTTTTTATTCGATCAATCGCTGTTCCACTCTCCTGCGGCCTCGATGTAGAGCACGGGACGCTTGCGTTCCAATGCTTTGAGCCGCAAATAGGCTTCGTAGAGATTGATTCCGTTGGACGAGTCCTCGGCCATGATGTAACCTATCACGCACGCCTGACCGCGTGTGGTGCGGTATGTGGTCTCGGCGCGGTCGAGGTATGCCGCCTTCCATGCGGGGTCGTTGCTCGGGTTTCCTCCGCGACGGCGCGACGATCCGCTTTTACTTGTATTTATCGGCACCTGCGCCACGACGTACATGCCCAGCGAGTCGCACATGCGGTAGACATTCTGCGGCACGGATCCCATTCGGAATCGCACGGCGTTGTATTTGAGCACTCGCGCGGCTATTATATCCTTTTCGGTGATCGTATGCGGATCGAAATCGCGATAGAAGAGTTCGGTTTTTATGCCGTTTATCAGGAAATCGCCGTTGTCGTCGGTCTCCGCCGTGCGGAACCCTATCATGTGCGACTGGTATTCGGCGAAGCGGCCCTCGATCTGCGTCTTCACATTGAGCCGATAGCGCACGGGCATGTCGGCGCACCACGTGAGCACGTAGGGTATGCGGGCCATGAATTTCACTGTGTCTTCGCCCTGCATGCCGAGCGTCACATCCTTGTATCCGTGCGTGACGACCGTGGTGTCGGGGGCTATCAATTCGTAATGTATGCGTGCCGTCTTGGGGTTGAGCGATTCGGTCTTGACCACCAGCCCCACCTCCACCGTGGCGAACTCGCTGTTGAGGTCGACATTGGTGTTGTGCACCACGTCGCGCACGCGGATCATGGGCTGCGACATCACGTATACCTCGCCCACGCGCGGTTCGCGGTTCTCGACGAAATCCTCCACGCGGCGGCTCGGGTGCTCTTTCAGTATGCGTATCGATATCGTGTTCACATCCTCTTTCGAGGCCTTTGTGACGTTGAACTCCGCGGGCGCGAACGCATTCGACGAGTAGCCGATCTTCTTGCCGTTCACGAGCACTTCGTATGCGCCCGATGCCTCGTCGACATATAGTATGGCCTGACGGCTGAGCCACATGAACGGAATGACGTATTTCGAGGTGAAAACCACGGCATCGGCCTCCTCGGTGCGCGTCCAGTTCGTCACGGGGCGCAGATATTTCGATGCCACGGCTCCCGCTCCCAGCGCTTGGGCCTCTTCGGCGGTGGGGTAGGCAACTGTTTTTGTGCGTGGCAGTTCGCGGCCGAGCGATACGTATTCGGGAGAGTCGTACTCCTGAGCCGCAACGGGTGCGGCCGAAAGGAGAAAGAGAGATATGATCGACAGAAACCGTTTCATATTTTTGCTATATTTGCAGCTGTAAAGGTATAAAAAATTTTATTCATACGATGATTTCCACCCCTAAACTCAAATTCCCGCCCATAAATCTGCGGGCCGTGGAGCGCGACGGCCGGACGCTGGTGTTCGATCGCGTGCGTTCCATGTTCGTGGTGCTCACGCCCGAGGAGTGGGTGCGGCGGCATCTGGTGGAATTTCTTGTCTCCGATTGCGGCGCTTCGCTGCGTTCTGTGGTCGAGGAGTATCCCGTGGAGATCAACTCCACCGCGCAGCGTGCCGACGTGGTGGTGCTGGACTCCTCGGCGCGGCCTCTGGCTCTGGCCGAGTGCAAGGCTCCCGATGTGGCCATTACGCGTGATACGTTCGAGCAGGCTACGCGCTACAACGCCGTGGTGGGGGCGCGTTACGTCATTCTGACCAACGGCCTGCGCCACTTCTGTTTCGAGCGCACGGCCGACGGCTACCGCTCCTTGGGTGCCTTTCCCCGTCTCGACGCCGCGGCAGGCGAATGAAATCCTATCCTCCGTACGACTGTCCCGGGTGCATGCTCTCGATGTATTCGCGGAATGCGTCGCGATAGTTGACGCTCAGCGGCACGTACTCCTCGTTGTCGAGATATACGCGCCCGCGCGCGTAGCCCGCCACGTGGGCCAGATTGACTATGTAGGAGCGGTGCACGCGCATGAAGCGGCCCGCGGGCAGGGCGTTCTCCATGTTCTTTAGACGGAACAGCGTCGTCACGGTCGATCCTCCCGCGAGGTGCATGCGCACGTATTCGCCCACGCTCTCCATGTATATTATGTCGGCGTACTTCACCAGCGACACCTTGTATCCCGCTTTGACCGATATGTATTCGCTGCTTGCCGTATCGCTTTCGGTCGTCGCGGCATCCTTGGCGTCGCGCAGCTTCATCAGCTCCGACAGCGAGTGCGCCTTGCCCACCGCGCGGTTGAAGTCGTCGAATCCGAAAGGTTTGAGCAGATAATCCACCGCATCGAGACGGAAACTCTCCACCGCATATTCCGAATAGGCGGTGGTGAAGATCACCATCGGCGGGTTCTGCAATCCGCGCACGAAATCCACCCCGTTGATGTCGGGCATGTTTATGTCGACGAACAACAGATCGACCTGCCGTTCGTCGAGGATTTTTTGTGCCTCGGCCGCATTGCTGCACAATGCCGTCGGTTCCAGTTCGGGGATGCGGTCGGCATAGCTTCTGATCTGCCGCAGAGCCAGCGGCTCGTCGTCTATGGCTATGTATTTCATCATTGCTTTATCGGGATTGTAAGTTTCACTCCGTATTCGTTTTCGCGGCTGTCGTCGATCCGCAGCTCGTAGTCGTCGCCGAAGAGCAGATCGAGTCGTTTGCGCACGTTTTCGAGCCCCATGCCGCTGCCTTCGGCCTTGCGCTCCTTGGCCGCATGCCGCGAGTTGCGCACTTCGCATACGGCCCGTCCCCCCTCGCATCTCAGTGCGATGTGTACGAACGAGGGCTCGTTGTAGCTCACGCCGTGCTTGAATGCGTTCTCGACGAAGACGATGAGCAGCAGCGGCGGTATCTCGGCATCGTGCGGTATGGGTTCCTGCACGTCGAGTCGGATGTCGACGTCGCTCGTGTAGCGTATGCGCATCAGGTTGATGTAGTTCTTCACGAAGCGTATGTCCTTGGCGATGCTGGTTTCGGTGCTCTCCGAGTCGTAGAGCACGTAGCGCATCATCTTCGACAGTTCGATCACCGTCTCCTTGGCCGCCTCGGTGTCTATGTCGATCAGGGCGTGTATGTTGTTGAGCGTGTTCATGAAGAAGTGGGGATTGATCTGGTATTTCAGATAATCCATCTCCGCCTGAAGGCTCTGACGCTCCAATGCGACCATCTTCTGTTCGTCCTTCATCGACTTGAACATGTACTTAATGCCGCTGTTGGCGCCGAGCAGGAATATTCCCAGCAGCGTGTTCCAGTACCACGTGAGGTCGGTGAACGATGCTCGTCCGTGGACGATGTAAGGTCCCGTGCCCGATACGGGCGACAGGTGCATGCTCTCCTGATAATACTCCAGCGAGTAGAATATTCCCGCCAGCAGCAGCGCCGAGACGGTCAGATATGCGGCATAGTGCTTTCTGAGCAGCAGTTTGGGGGCGAGCAGGGCGTTGTTTATGAGGAATATGATGAAGTAGGGCAGCAGCTTGCTCCACGCCGTGAGGATATTGACCAGATAGACGTGCTCCTCCGACATCATCTTCGAATTGAGGATCGGCACGAGGATCGCCATCGCCCACACCATGAAGTAGAGCAGGTTTTCGCCCACTATGGGTTTGTTGTTCTTGGGTTTCATCGTTGTAGGTTGCAATTATATATTTCGATGCAGCCGAGTTCTATTGTCGCGACATAAGATCCGACGGTCGTCCGCCCGCGGCCTGCGGCCGCGTTTGCAGATCTGACCCTCCCCTATATCCCCTCCTCGGAGGGGACTTCGGTCGCTGCGCTCCGAATAAGGTACATTAAAGTATATAATTGTATTGCAAAGATACGAAAAATCGGAACAGTCTGCTTTAGGCTTGCCGTATTTTATTCGGATATTTTGCGGCTCCTCGGAGCCGCGCGAGCCGCAGCCTCGCCGCGCGGAGGCTCGCTGTTAGGCTACGACTCGCCATTACAAGCCGAACGGGGATAATACCCCGAAAAATTCGCATAAATCGGCCGCCGTGCGGTCGGAGGCGGCATTGTGTGGAGAGCTCCGTTATTTGAAAGGCGAGTCGGGCTCTTTCGACATGACGTAGTAGAAGAGCCGATCAACGAGCGCGGGGGCGAACTTCTTCACGAAATGCGTGGCGCGGCCCTCGATTTCCATAAGGCAAAGGCGTTTGCGGCGCGCTATGCCGCGTTCGACGATGTGCGCCACCTCCTCGGGCGTCATCATCTTCTCCTCCTTGCGGGGCGTCGCGCCCTGCTGCGACCCGTCGGCCGTGAGGGCCGAGAAGCGCACGTTCGACGCGGTGAATCCCGGGCATGCCACCATCACGTGAACCCCTTTCTTGAGGTTCTCGATGCGGATGGTCTCCAGAAAACCCGTCATGGCGAACTTCGATGCCGAGTAACCCGTGCGCCCGGGCAGGCCGTGTATACCCGCCACCGACGATATGCCCACCAGCGACCCGTGCGATTTCTGCAACCACGGCAGGGCGTATTTTGTGCAGTACACGGTGCCCCAGAAGTTCACGTCCATCAGTCGGTGCAGCACGCTCAGATCGAGGTCGTCGAACAGCGCGCGCATCGAGATGCCCGCGTTGCAGATCATCACGTCCACGCCGCCGAATCGCTCGACTGCCGTGTCTATCAACAGCTTGCACTCCTCGGCCTTCGTGACGTCGGTCGCGCGCCATGCGGCCTTGCCTCCCGCGGCCTCTATCTTCTCGCAAAGCGCCGCGAGCTTCTCTGCGTTGCGGGCTCCGAGCACCACGCGCGCTCCCGCGGCGGCATATTCGCGGGCCATCGCCTCACCTATGCCCGACGACGCTCCCGTTATGACCACCGTTTTGTCTTTCAGACAGTTTTTCATATGTTATGCAGTTAATCGTTTATCTCTATGTCCAGAGTGTCGTATCCGAGGCTCACGCCCTCGGGCAGTCTGAGCGACGCCTCGGCGTGCAGCCCCATGTCGTGCGATATGTGGGTCAGATATGCCCGCCGCGGCTTCACCTCGCCGATCAGGGCCACGGCCTCGTCCACATCGAAGTGCGAGTAGTGGGGCGTGAAGCGCAGCGCGTTCACCACCAGCGTGTCCACCCCCGCCAGCTTCTCCGCCTCGCCATGCAGCAGCGTCTTGAAATCGGTCATGTATGCCAGCGGGCCTATGCGGTACCCCGTAACGTCGAACCGCTCGGAGTGCTTGCCTCGTATGGGCACTATCTCCACCCCTGCTGCCGTGAACGGCCGCGACGGATCGATCTCGTGCAGCCGCATCTCGGGTACGCCGCGGTACTTGTCCTCCGCGAACGCATAGTCGAAATCCTTGCGGACGCATGCCGCCGTGCGCGGCGTGGCGTATATGTCTACGGGACGTATGACGGGGTAGTCGACGAAGTTCAGCGCCCGCACGTCGTCCAGCCCGCCTATGTGGTCCTTGTGCTCGTGGGTGAGCAGTATGGCGTCCACGCGGCTCACTTCGGCCCGCAGCATCTGGTAGCGGAAATCGGGCCCCGCGTCGATGAGCAGCCTCCGCCCGTGCGTCTCCACCATCGCCGATGTGCGCAGTCGGCGGTCGCGCCGATCCTGCGACGTGCACACCTCGCACTTGCATCCTATGACGGGCACTCCCTGCGATGTCCCCGTGCCTAAAAATGTCAGTTTCATATATTATTCGGGGCTGTACCCCGCATCCTCCGCCAATTGCGGTCCGTTGGCCGCAGCCACGGCCAATTGGTCGCAGCGGTTGTTCTCCTCCGTCGAGGCGTGGCCCTTCACCCACACGAAACGCACCCTGTGGCGGCGGTATATCCTCAGGAACCGCATCCACAGATCGGGGTTCTTCTTGCCCGCGAACCCCTTCTTCTCCCAGCCGAATACCCATCGCTGGTTCACCGCGTCGACCACGTATTTCGAGTCGGAGTATAAGGTGACGTCGCAGCCGTCGAACTTCAGCGCCTCCAGCGCCACGCACACCGCCGTCAGCTCCATGCGGTTGTTTGTCGTCAGGCGGTATCCCGCCGACAACTCCTTGCGGTGGGGCCCCGACAGCAGCACTATGCCGTATCCTCCCGGGCCCGGGTTTCCGAGGGCCGAGCCGTCGGTGTATATAGTCACTTGTGCCATTCGAGTTTCCGTTCATTGCCGCAGCGGCGCGCCGTCGGCAACATGACAAGGGCGGCCCGCATCGACGCGCCGCCCCTGCCGATTACTATTTCAACGCCTGCAACTGCTCCTTTATGGCGGCTATCTTCGCCTCGGCGTCGGCCTTCTTGGCGCGTTCGTTGGCCACCACCTTTTCGGGCGCCGAGTTCACGAACCGCTCGTTCGAGAGCTTCTTCATCACGCTGGCGAGGAAGCCTTCGAGGTAGGCGAGCTCGTCCGCGAGCTTCTTGGCCTCGGCCTCGCGGTCGATGCTGTCGCCCATCGGGATGAAGTACTGCGTGGTCTTCACGATGAATGCCGCTGCCGTGGGATCCTTCTCCGTGGCGGGCGTTATCTCCGACAGATTGCCCATCTTGGCTATCACGGGCGCGTAGGCGGCGGGGTAGTTGTCGTCTGCCACCACGTTGAGCACGAGTGCCTGTTTCTGCGGTATGTTCTTCTGCTTGCGGGCGGCGCGTATGGCCGTCACCACCTCCTTCACCAGCTCGAAGCGGGCGAGCAGCGCCTTGTCTGCCTCGCCGAGCGCGGGCCATGCGGCGTACATTACCGATTCGCCCGCGGCGCGGGGCGCCAGATCCTGCCATATCTCCTCCGTCACGAAGGGCATGAAGGGGTGCACCAGACGCATCAGCAGATCGAAATAGCGGCGCGTGGCCTCCATCGTCGCCGCGTCGGTGGGCGATCCGTAGGCGGGCTTCACCATTTCGAGGTACCAGCCGCTGAAGTCGTCCCAGAAGAGCTTGTATATGCGCATGAACGCCTCCGAAATGCGGTACGAGGCGAAGCACTCGTCGATCTCCGCCACGGCCTCGGCCATCGTGTGGCCGAACCACTCGGCGGCGAGACGGTCATTGTCGCTCTGCGCGAGCTTCGCGTCGACGCTCCAGCCGTTCACCAGACGGTAGGCGTTCCATATCTTGTTGCCGAAGTTGCGGCCCTGCTCGCACAGAGCCTCGTCGAACATCACGTCGTTGCCCGCCGACGACGAGAGCATCATCGCCACGCGCATTCCGTCGGCGCCGTACTTGTCTATCAGATCGAGCGGGTCGGGCGAGTTGCCCAACTGCTTCGACATCTTACGACCTAACTTGTCGCGCACGATGCCCGTGAAATATACGTTCCCGAATGGTTTCTCGCCGCGGTACTCGTAACCCGTCATGATCATGCGCGCCACCCAGAAGAATATTATGTCGGGAGCCGTCACCAGATCGGCGGTGGGGTAGTAGTAGCGTATCTCGTCGTTGTCGGGATGGCGTATGCCGTCGAACACCGATATGGGCCACAGCCACGAGCTGAACCATGTGTCGAGCACATCCTCGTCCTGACGCAGGTCGGCGAGCGCGAGCGACGGATCGCCTGCCTTGGCGCGCGCCAGCTCCAGAGCCTCGTCGGCCGTCTCGGCCACCACGTATCCGCCCTTGGGCAGATAGTAGGCGGGTATGCGCTGGCCCCACCACAGCTGGCGCGATATGCACCAGTCCTTGATGTTGTCCATCCAATGACGGTAGGTGTTCTTGTATTTGGCGGGGATGAACTTTATCACGTCCTCGGCCACCGCCTTGGCGGCGGGCTCGGCGAGCTCCTTCATCGAGAGGAACCACTGCATCGAGAGCTTGGGCTCTATGGCCGCTCCCGTGCGCTCCGAGTATCCCACGTTGTTGGTGTAGGGCTCCACCTTCTCCATAAGACCCGCGGCCTGCAAGTCGCCCTCGATCACCTTGCGGCACTCGAAGCGGTCCATGCCCACGTACATGCCCACCTTGTCGTTGATGGTGCCGTCGTCGTTGAATATGTCTATGGTTTCGAGGTTGTACTTCTCGCCGAGCATGTAGTCGTTCACGTCGTGCGCGGGGGTCACCTTCAGCGCGCCCGTTCCGAACTCTATGTCGACGTACTCGTCGCGGATGACGGGTATCGAGCGGCCCACCAGCGGCACGATCACGCGCGCGTCGGCGGGAATGTCCTTGTAACGCTCGTCGTTGGGGTTGAGGCACACGGCCGTATCTCCCAAAATCGTCTCGGGGCGGGTGGTGGCCACTATAAGGCAGCGGTCGCTGCCCTCGATCTTGTAGCGCAGGTAGTAGAGCTTGCCCTGCGACTCCTTATATATCACCTCCTCGTCCGACAGCGCGGTCTTTGCCGAGGGGTCCCAGTGCACCATGCGCACTCCGCGGTAGATCTTGCCCTTGTTGTAGAGGTCGACGAAGACTTTTATCACGCTCTCGGTGCGTGCCTCGTCCATCGTGAAGCATGTGCGGTCCCAGTCGCACGAGGCGCCTAACTTGCGCAGCTGCTTGAGGATTATGCCGCCGTGCTTCTCCTTCCACTCCCATGCGTGGGCGAGGAACTCCTCGCGCGTGAGGCTCGCCTTGTCGATGCCCTCGGCCTTGAGCTTGGCCACCACCTTGGCCTCGGTGGCTATCGAGGCGTGGTCGGTGCCCGGCACCCAGCA
>CAYMIH010000070.1:0-8795 GCA_964390585.1 uncultured Alistipes sp. | reverse complement strand
AAGTAAATTTTTGAGCAGTCTATCTTTTAAGCCGTAAACTATTGATAATCAATTGGCATAATATGCTGCATCGTAAACGAGGAAAATATGACAACAAAAAACAGCAAAGTAACCCGGAGTAAATAGGAAGTAAAAATGAGTAAATATCTCATTTTTACTCAACAATTTAAGATAATTAAAATTTTAAGGTTATTTGTTTTTAAGTTACTCCCTATTTACTGTAATTTTGTTGTACTCTTGTTGCTTGTAAACAATCGAGCAACAAGAGCAACAAAAATATTGGAAATTCAAAAGAGCCAATAAACCCGCAGAAACGCAAGACCAAGTCGGGGAACATATCGCTGTACACTGACATTTGCCTGAACGAAGAAGATTTGCACTGTTAACATTCAACAACCCGTAACCACAAAAAGGCTCGTCGCCGCCCTAATAATACCTCTCCACGATGCCGCCGCCTATCACGCGGTCGCCGCGGTAGAACACTGCGGGCTGTCCCGCCGCGGGTGCCCACGCCGCGCCGTCGAGCCATATGCGGTAACCGCCCGCAATCCGTTCCGCCCCAAGCATATACCCCTCGGGATTGCGGCCCACGCCGCGAATGACGACCTCTATGTCGGTCGAGGTCAGGAACTCCTCCTCGTCGACCACATTGCATTCGCCTATTTCAAGCGTCGTATGATATAAGTCGGAATCATCTCCGACGATTAATCTGTTACGTTCCGCATCGATCGCTACAACGGGCCGTCCCGCCGCGCCCTCCAATCCGCGTTTCTGCCCTATGGTGTAGAACGCTACGCCGTCGTGCCTCCCGACCACGCGTCCCCGTGTGTCGACGATATCGCCCCTGCGCGAGGCGGCAGGAGAGTGCCGTTCGATGAACTCGCGGCAGCCGCAACCTTGCAGGAAACACAGCCCCATGCTCTCGCGCTTGTCGGCGAACGCCGCCTTTATCTCGCTTTTCATCACGTGCCCCATCGGCGTCAGCGCCCGCGAAAGCACGCCCTGCGACAATCCCCACAGGTAATAGGACTGGTCCTTGGTACGATCATCGGCCCGCGACACGTAGAATCGGCCGTTGTGTTCGACTATATTGAAGTAATGGCCCGTGGCCACGAACCGCGCGCCCCGACGATCGGCCTCCTCGGTCAGATAGCGCCACTTTATCAACGGGTTGCACCGCACGCACGGCGACGGCGTGCGCCCCGACAGGTAACTGCTGACGAAATGATCCACGATCTCCTCCGAGAATACGCTCCGCACGTCCCTCACTACGTGTTCTGCCCCCGCCTCGGCGGCAGCGGCACGGGCATGTTCTACAAAGCGGGTATCGCCCGTGGTGTCGAGCGTGAGAGCTACGACCCCGAAGCCGCACTCCGACAAAAAGCGAGCGGCAGTAACGCTGTCCATACCGCCGCTGAAACCCAATATCACTTTTTCGCGCTTGCGCTCCGCCATCATGTTTTCGCTACTCTTTCAATTTGTAATCGTCCGTTTCGGAGATGTTGCGAACGAATTCGAGAGTCTCGGCAAAACAGCTCGCGAACTTCTCGAAATCCTCTTTGTAAAGAAAAACCTTGTTGCGTTCGTTCTCTGTTCCGCGAGGCGTAATTTTCTTTCGCAACTCGGTTATAGTCAGGAAATAATCGTTTGCACGCGTAGTCTTCACGTCCAGAAAATAGGTACGGTGTCCGGCCTTTATCATCTTCGAGAAAATCGAATCGCCGAACCCTTCGTTTGTTTCGCATCGATCGGATGCAGATTCTGAAGCCATATGAAATCGGTTGTTAAATTATTTCCAAAAATATGTAATTTTTTTCCGATTTTCAAATGTTTCCTAATTATTCCGACTTCAGAATCGCTTCATACGCTCCGCCGTCACTGCCCGCAATCTCTAACGCCTTAGTAAAATACTCATTCTCACGAGGATTGATATATCTGTAAAATTCCGACGAAGTGTAGAGTCTCTGAGCCGCCAGAGCCGTCAATTGATTTTCGATCAACCGCCGCGACCGTGCGAACTGCTCTTCGTCGAACTCGATGCCTTTCGCTGCGGCCATCTCCGTCAGGAGCTTCATGTCGTCGTCGCTGAAAGAGAACTCGGACTCGAATTTCGCGAAATCGGGATACTCGGCAGCCAGCCGCTCGCGATTACGATCCATGTAGGTCATTATAAAATCGCCGTATACGCCCTGCGCCACGATCTTCATCACGTAGTCCGATATGTCGGTCGTGTCGATCTCGATCTTCACGTCGGGCTCGATGCCTCCGCCGCCGTAGACCTTTCGATGCGAACGTATGGTCTCGTACACGGGACGTCCCGCCGCCGTCTGCGTGGAATCGGCCTTCTCGCCGCGCAGACGGTTCGCGAACGATTTGTAATACTCCTCCTTGTGTCCCTTTTCGTACGGACGCTGTATGACGCGCCCCGTAGGGGTGTGATAGCGCGCAACAGTGATTCTGACGGCCGAGCCGTCGCCCAGAGCGACCTGACGCTGCACCAGCCCCTTGCCGAAGCTGTCGCGGCCGACTATCACTCCGCGGTCCCAATCCTGCAACGCCCCCGCCACGATCTCGCTCGCCGACGCCGAGTTCTCGTTTATGATAACGACCACGCGGCCGTCGAACTCGTTTCCCCGCGACGACGCGTAACGCTCGGGAGATACGGCTCGGCCCTCGGTCGACACCACCAACGCCCCTTCGGGCAGGAAGTATCCCGCCATCTCCACTGCCTGATCGAGCAATCCTCCGCCGTTGCCGCTAAGGTCCATAATCAGTGATTCGACTCCCTCCATCTTCGCCATCGCCTCGCGGAACTCGCGCATGGTGGTGCGTCCGAATCGGTTGACCTTTATGTACCCCGTGCGCTCGTCGACCCGAAACGCGGCATCCACCGTATTGAGAGGAATATTGTCGCGCGTAATGTCGAAATCGAGTATCTCGGGCACGCCGCGCCGCGCCACGCCTATCTTCACCTTCGTCCCGCGGGGTCCGCGCAGGCGCGAGGGCACGTCGCTGCGTTTCAGCCCCACGGCATTCTCGCCGTCGATGATCACTATGCGGTCGTTGGGACGCATGCCGACCGTCTCGGCAGGCCCGTTGACCACCGTGTTGACCACTATTATCGAATCGTTGAGGATATTGTACTCTATGCCTATGCCGCTGAACTCGCCGTCGAAAGCCTCGGTCTGCGCACGCATCTCCTCGGCGTCGAGATACACCGAATGCGGATCGAGTTCCGACAGCATGCCGCGAATGGCATTCTCCACCAGAGGTTTCATCTCCACCGTGTCGACATACATGCCGTTCAGATAGCGATAGAAACGGTTGAGTTTCTGCAACTGCTCGGCAGCATCGTCCGTCTGCGCCGAGGCGCTTAAACACACGACGACGAAAAACGCCGAAAACAATATCTTTTTCATAATACGATTCTGTTTTATGTTTTCAGGCCTGCGCCCACCGCGGGCTCGGCCCCTTACGCCAGCTCGTCGCAGACGGCATCGAACGCCACGGTGCGCTGCTTGCCGGTACGCATGTCCTTAACCGTGGCGGCGCGCGATTCCAGCTCGTTGCTGCCCACGATGACCACGTAGGGTATCATGCGGCGGTTGGCATACTCCATCTGCTTCTTCATCTTGGCCGCCTCGGGATAGATCTCCGTCGCCACGCCGCGGCCGCGCAGGGCGCGCATCATCGCCAGCGAGGCCATGCACTCGTCGGCGCCGAGATTGACGAACAGCACCTTGGTCGAGAAATTGACCTCCTCGGGAAAGAGATCGAGACCCACCATCACGTCGTAAATGCGGTCGGCGCCGAACGATATGCCCACGCCCGAGGTGTCGGGCATGCCGAATATCCCCGTCAGGTCGTCGTAACGTCCTCCGCCGCAGATCGATCCGATGGCGAAATCGTTGGCTTTCACCTCGAATATGGCGCCCGTGTAGTAGTTCAAACCGCGTGCCAGCGACAGGTCGAGCTCTATGGGCAGCGATATGCCCAAAGCCTTCACGTAGCCGAATATCTCTGTCATCTCCTCCACGCCGCGCAGGCCCGTCGCCGAGTCTCCTATCACGTCGCGCAGCTTGGCGAGTTTCTCGTCGTTGTCGCCGCTCAGTTCGAGTATCGGTTGCAGCTTGGCTATCGCCCCGTCGTCCAATCCGCGCTCGGCCAGCTCGGCCTTCACGTTGTCGATGCCTATCTTCTCCAGCTTGTCGATGGCCACCGTGATATCCGTCATCTTGTCGGCATGACCTATGGTTTCGGCTATGCCGTACAGTATCTTGCGGTTGTTCATCTTAAGCGTCACGCCGATTCCCAGCTTGCCGAACACGCGTTCCACGATCTCCACGAGCTCCACCTCGTTGAGCAGCGAACGCGAGCCTATGACGTCCACGTCGCACTGGTAGAACTCGCGGTAGCGGCCCTTCTGCGGACGGTCGGCACGCCACACGGGCTGAATCTGGTAACGTTTGAACGGGAACGTTATTTCGCCTTGATGTTGAACCACATAGCGGGCGAAAGGAACGGTCAGGTCGTAACGCAGACCCTTTTCGCAGATGCGCGACGCCGAACGCACCTCGGCGTCGGCGAGCCCCGCCGCGTAGTCGCCCGAATTGAGTATCTTGAAAAGCAGTTTGTCGCCCTCGTCGCCGTACTTGCCCAGCAGAGTAGACAGGTTCTCCATCGCGGGTGTCTCTAAGGGCGCGAATCCGTAGGTGCGGAACACGCTTTTTATCGTTTCGAAAATATATGTACGGCGCATCATCTCGGCAGGCGAGAAGTCGCGCGTACCTTTGGGTATTGAAGGTTTCTGTGCCATTGCGTTTTTACTTTATTAATTCCGACTTCAATAATATCGAACTTCGTTTTAATATTATTGAACATCGATTCAATATTGTTGAAATTATTCCATCAGTTTCCGATACTTCACCCTCTTGGGCGCCGTGTCCTCGCCCTGCGCGCGTTTCCACTCCTCGTATTCGCTGTACGAGCCCTCGTAGAACACCGCTTTCGAGTCGCCCTCGAACGAGAGGATATGGGTGGCTATGCGGTCGAGGAACCAGCGGTCGTGCGAGATCACCACGGCACAGCCCGCGAAGTTCTCCAAACCCTCCTCCAGCGCACGCAACGTATTGACGTCGATGTCGTTGGTAGGTTCGTCGAGCAACAGCACGTTGCCCTCCTCCTTCAGAGCCAGAGCCAGATGCAGGCGGTTGCGCTCGCCGCCCGACAGCATGCCGCACTTCTTCTCCTGATCGGCGCCCGAAAAGTTGAAGCGCGCCACGTATGCGCGCGACGGTATCTGACGGTTGCCCAGCGTTATAAGGTCGCTGTTCTGCGAGATGACCTCGTAGACGCTCTTTTCGGGATCGATCGACTTGTGCTGCTGGTCCACGTAGGCCAGCTTCACCGTCTGACCGACGGTGAAGGTTCCCTCGGTAGGCTGCTCCAGACCCATAATCATGCGGAAAAGGGTGGTCTTGCCCGTTCCGTTGGGACCTATCACGCCGACGATGCCCGCGGGCGGCAGCGAGAAGTTTAGCCCCTCGTACAGGATGCGGTCGCCGAAGACCTTCTTCACGTCGTGCGCCTCGATCACCACGTCGCCCAGACGCGGACCGTTGGGGATGAAGATCTCCAGCTTCTCCTCCTTCTGCTTAACATCCTCATTGAGCATCTTGTCGTAGGCCGACAGACGCGCCTTGCTCTTGGCGCGGCGGCCCGAAGGCGACATGCGCACCCACTCCAACTCGCGCTCCAGCGTCTTGCGGCGTTTGCTCTCCTGCTTCTCCTCCATCGCCAGACGCTTGGTCTTCTGGTCGAGCCAGCCCGAGTAGTTGCCTTTCCACGGAATGCCCTCGCCGCGGTCGAGTTCGAGGATCCAGCCCGCCACGTTGTCGAGGAAGTAACGGTCGTGGGTGACGGCGATGACGGTACCTTTGTATTGCTGCAAATGCTGTTCGAGCCAGTCGATGCTCTCGGCGTCGAGGTGGTTGGTGGGCTCGTCGAGCAGCAGCACGTCGGGCTGCTGCAACAGCAGGCGGCACAAGGCCACGCGGCGACGCTCGCCGCCCGACAGCACCTTGACGCTCTGGTCGGGATCGGGGCATCGCAGGGCGTCCATCGCACGCTCCAGCACGCTGTCCAATTCCCAGCCGTTCACATGATCGATCTGTTCGTACAACTCGCCCTGACGCTCGATGAGGCGGTTCATCTCGTCGTCCGACATGGGTTCGCACAACTTCATGTTGATATCCTCGTACTCCTTGAGCAGGGCCGCCGTGGCGGCGCATCCCTCCTCCACGACCTGCTTCACGGTCTTCGAGTCGTCGAGCTTGGGCTCCTGCTCCAGATAACCCACCGAATACCCGGGGGCGAAGACCACCTCGCCCTGATAGTTCTTGTCGATGCCCGCGATGATCTTCATCAATGTCGACTTGCCCGATCCGTTGAGACCGATGATGCCGATCTTGGCTCCGTAGAAGAACGACAGGTAGATGTTGTTGAGAACTCTCTTTTGATTGGTGAACGTCTTCGACACGCCCACCATCGAGAAGATGATTTTTTCGTCTGCCATTATATTTGGTTTTTATTTGATTCCGTATATCCTTGCAAAGATAGCACAAGCCGACGGGTGTACAAAATTTATGGCGATTATATATTTCGATGTACCGAAGTTTCTTCGCCGCGGAATCGAATCCGACGGCCGACGACAATCGCATGATAGAAAAACCTTATTGAAGTATAAGATAATATGATCGAAAATATTATTGCGGCATCGAATTTTCATATATCTTTGCAATAAGAAAAAACAGAATCCATTCACGCATAAAACAAACATTACAATGGAAAGCATCAAAGGAACTTTGACCGAGCAGAATCTGCTCAAGGCATTCGCTGGCGAGAGTCAGGCACGCACCCGTTACACCTTCTTCGCGAGCGTTGCGAAAAAAGAGGGTTATGAACAGATAGCGGGTGTATTCATGGAGACCGCCGAGCAGGAGAAAGAGCATGCGAAGCGTTTCTTCAAATACCTCGAAGGCGGCGACGTAACCATAACGGCTTCGTATCCCGCGGGACGCATAGGCTCGACCCCCGAAAATCTTCTGGCCGCCGCGCAGGGCGAGCACGAAGAGTGGGACGTGCTCTATTCGAGCTTCGCAGATACGGCAGAGCAGGAGGGTTTCGCGGATATAGCCAACACGTTCCGTCAGGTCGCAAAGGTGGAGACCGAACACGAGATCCGTTATCTGAAGCTGCTCAGCCGCATAACCGACGGCAATTTCTTCGTGCGCGACAACGAGATATGGTGGCAGTGCCGCAACTGCGGCTACGTATGCAAGGCCAAGGAGGCTCCGCTCAAGTGCCCCGCATGCAACCATCCGCAGGCATACTTCGAGCCAAAGAAAGAGAATTACTAAACGGCCGAACGCCACGAACAAATCCGCCTCTGTCTGCAATAGGACAGAGGCGGATTACTTTTGGCGGTGCGGCGACCGATATTTACAACCCCGACAGCTCGCGCGTGTCGTTCATAAACAGCCCGTAGGCGCGGCGGGCGGCGGCACTCATGCGCAGCGTATCGCCCACCTCGGGCGGCAGAATCGCATACTTCGGGCACATGACCCACACGGGAACAGCATCCGTTTCGAACGACAGCCGCCCGTCGGGCGCGAGGGTCACATCAACGACCGCCATCAATCCGCCGTCGCAATAGCGTTTGCGCTGGTTCGACACGAAATTACCCAGTGAATAGAACGTCACGCCGCCGTCGGACTCGATCTCGAACGGCTGCACCACATGGGGATGGCTGCCTATGACGATGTCGACTCCGTGACGGTGCAGGAATGCCGCCACGGCACGCTGGTCGCCGTTCGGGCGCCGCTCGTATTCGTTGCCCCAATGCACGGCGGCGATCACGCAATCGGCGCGTCGGCGATCTATCGAGGCCAGATCGCGGGCCATGACGGCCGTGTCGAGCATGTTCACCACCGTGCCGCGCGGTATGGGGATGCCGTTGGTGCCGTAGGTGTAGTTGACGACGGCGAACGAGATGCCGCCGCGTTTCAGATAGGCTATGTTATTCAGTTCGCGGTCGAGACTGTCGCGGAACACCCCCGTGCGGGCTATGCCGCGGCGGTCGAGGATGTCGGTCGTGGACACGATGCCCGACGCGCCACGGTCGCAGCAGTGGTTGTTGGCCATCACGGCCAGATCGATATGCATGTCGCGCATGGCGTCGGCCACCTCCGAAGGCGAGCGGAAACAGGGGTATCCCGAATAGGGCCCCTCGTCGGAAAGGGTGGTTTCGAGATTGACTATCGCCAAATCGGCCTCGCGGAAATAGCGGGCCACATGGCGGAACGACTCGCGGTAATCGTAACGTCCGTCGGAGCGCCGCGCCGCCGCGACCTGCGGCATGTGCTGCATCAGATCGCCCGCCGCCACGATGCGCGCCCGTCGGACCCGAGGAGCCGCCGCACGCTCCGCGACGACGACATCCGTTTCGGGAAACGACACGAGCGACAGCGGTGCGAATGCCGCTGCCAGCATGACGATTATGATCGGGATTGTCTTCACGGGGTTCAAAATTAGAAAAAATATCGGGAATATCTCATCTGCCGACGGCGAACGGAGCCTTATCGGGGAAATCATCATGATTATCCGCAAAATACCCGATAAAATTTCGACATAGCATGTCGGCAGTTCGCCGCTGCCCCATACGGCGGACTGCAATTCGTTTCGGAACTATCTGATTTAGGCTTGCCGTATTTTATTCGGATATTTTGCGGCTCTTC
>CAYMIH010000069.1:0-8973 GCA_964390585.1 uncultured Alistipes sp. | reverse complement strand
CCCGCCGAGCAGATCGACGCTGCGGTGGAGCGCGTGGCCGAGAAACTGAACGAACGTTATGCGGGCCGCACTCCCGTGTTTCTGGGCGTGTTGAGCGGATCGTTCCTCTTCATGAGCGATCTGGTGCGCAAGACCTCTTTCGACAGCCAGTTGGCATTCGTGAAGATCTCCTCTTACGAGGGCACAGAATCGACGGGAGTCGTCAAGCAGCAGTTCGGGGTCGACTTCGATATCGAGGGACGCGACATAATAATAGTGGAGGACATAGTGGAGACGGGGCACAGCATGAACTACCTGCTCGACCACCTGCGGGCGAAACGTCCCGCGAGCATAGCCATCTGCACTCTGTTCTTCAAGCCCGACAAGTTCCTGTACGAGTATCCGATCGACTACACGGCCCTGTCGATCGGCAACGAGTTCATCGTGGGCTACGGCCTCGATTACAACCAGCTGGGACGCAATTTGAAAGATATTTATGTCATCGACGAATAGCGATATGCTCGACGGCGGCCGCCGCCTGCCTCTGGTGGAGGATTTCTACACCATTCAGGGCGAGGGATACCACACGGGCAAGCCCGCCTACTTCATCCGATTGGGCGGCTGCGACGTGGGATGCCGCTGGTGCGACGCCAAATACACTTGGAATCCGCGCGTGTTCCCGCCCGTGGATATCGAGGTGGTCGTGGCGCGTGCGAAGGCCTGCGCCGCGCAGGCTATCGTCATCACGGGCGGCGAACCGTTGCTCTATCCGCTGCGACCGCTCACGTCGGCGCTGCGCGGCGAGGGGCTGGAGATATTCCTCGAAACGTCGGGCACGCACCCTTTCAGCGGCGATTTCGATTGGGTGTGTCTGTCGCCCAAGCGTCAACAGCCGCCTCTGGACGAGGCGTTCGGCCGTGCGCACGAATTGAAGGTGATCATTCAGAGCGAAGCCGATTTCGAGTGGGCCGAGCGGAATGCGGCCCGTGCGGGGCGTTACTGCCGCCTCTATCTGCAACCCGAGTGGAGCGTTTACGAGCGTATCATGCCCGCGATAGTGGAGTACGCCAAGGCGAACCCCAAGTGGAGCATATCGGTGCAGACGCACAAGTTCATGCACATTCCCTAAAAAACGATGCTGCTGCGATGAATATGAACGGTAAAATAAGCAAGAAGATATGGTTCGGCGTCACGGCCGTGATCTTCGTATATACGGCGGTGCTTACCGTGCGTAACCTCATTACCGTCATAAAGGTCGAGCACCGCATAGGGCGTCTGGAGGCTCGGCGCGACCATTTCCGCGCCCGTATCGAGGAGGACAGCACGATGTTGAAACGCCTCGATTACGACGAGTATCTGGAGCAGTATGCCCGCGAGAAATTCCACATGCAGCGTCCCGACGAGTATATCTATATAATCGAGGATTGATCTCGGCGACCGATTGCGAAAAGCGTCGTTCGGCCGTCGAATTTTGCGGCGAACGCGGGATTGTCATCGACGAATTTTTCAAAAAATTACGTTTTTTTCTTTGCGGATTGCCATGACGACACGAAGCGTGCTTTGTCGGGCGTTTACGCATATCAAATTATATTTATTAATATTGCGGCTTGTGGCGAATGTGGCTACATCTCTGTCCGCGGCTGTGGCTGCATATGGGAATATAAGGATAAATATATTCTATATTTCTTACGAACGACGTCGTGATTCGCAATTTCCCCCCCCCTCTGCCGAAACAAAAGCGGCAGGATGCCTTTTATGTAGGTAAGTGTATTTATATCAGGGTATTTACTTATATTTCGAAACGAAACGGATGCTTGAGTTTGCGGTATGGTCAATAATTATTGATGAAAAAATGTCGTAAAAAGTTCTTCGAAGATTTGGTGTTTTTGTGCGAAACCTATATATTTGTACTTGGAAAGAATAATGCTAACCTCAAAAATAACTTAATAAAAAAATTACGAAGTATTTATGTAAGATTGCTCTGCGATGCGGTCGGCAGCGGTCATGCCGTGCCGTATTTATTAATTAAAGGTGCGAGGTGTTGTTTGCCGTTCGATCGGGGCGGCGCGAGTCGCAATCCATACCGATCGATACGACGTTATGTCGGGTATGCGACATGTCGTATTCAATTTATTTTATGACCAAATTTAAAAAACCTAAACAAACCAAAATTCAAATCGGAATTATGAAATTGAACCTACACAATTCCCCCCCCCCTCCGTAATGCCGTACAACGCGTTTTGTTGTTGGCCGTTATGGTCGGGATCGGTTGTCTGTCGGCTTTTGCTCAGCCCAAGACGGTCAACGGTGTCGTAAAGGATGCCGAAGGAACTCCGGTGATAGGAGCCAACGTGGTTGAAAAGGGTACCACCAACGGCGTGTTCACCGATGTCAACGGACATTATTCTCTCGCTTTGCAAAGCAAAAATCCCGTTTTGCAAATCTCTTACGTCGGATATGTGGAGCAGCAGATCGTCGTCGGCTCCAAAACCACCATCGACGTGGTGCTGGACGAGGATAAAGCCCAGCTCGAAGAGGTCGTCGTGATCGGTTACGGTACGGCCAAGAAGAAGGACCTTACGGGTGCCATCTCGACGGTGAATACCGAAAAGATGACTGCCGAGGCTCCCCGTTCGGTTTCCGACCTGCTTCGTTCGGCCGCTGCGGGCCTTCAGGTCAGCATGACGACCGATGCCGAGGCTGCGGGCAGCTACTCGATCCGCGGTACCACCACCCTGTCGGCGGGCTCGTCGCCCCTCATCGTGCTCGACGGTGTGATCTACAACGGCTCGATTACCGACATCAACCCTCAGGACGTGGCCAGCGTCGATGTGCTGAAGGATGCCTCTTCGGCCGCCATCTACGGTGCCAAGTCGTCTAACGGCGTTATCTGTATCAACACCAAAAGAGGTCAGGGCGGTCGTCCGACCATCACTTTCAATGCCAATATCGGTTTCGTGAACCGCGCGCGTCCCGTGAACGTGTTGGACGGTGCCGGCTTCGTTCAGTTCCGTCAGGATTACGAGGAGGGCCAGCTCACCACCGAGGAGCGTCTGAAAGTACCCGAGAAGTTCCGCGATCCGCGTAATTTGCAGACCGTCGATCAGCTCACGTGGTACAACTACGATCAGGCTACTCCCGCGACTTCGCTTCCCGACGAGGAGACGCTCTTGCGTACTTGGTTGAGCCGTTTGGAGTTCAAGACCATCGAGCAGGACAACTATCTGGCAGGTATCGAAACCGATTGGGACGATATCGTTTACCAGACGGGTCTTCAGCAGGACTACACCGCCAGCATCGCCAATCGTAACGACAATACCTCTTATTATTGGTCGATAGGTTATGCCGATCGCGAGGGCGTTATCGTGGGCAACCGTTACACCAACCTGCGTACCCGACTCAATCTGGAGTCGAAAGTGTCGAAGTGGATGACCGTCGGCATGAATGCTGCGTTCGCCGAGCGTAAGGGCGGATATTTGCAGGCCGATCACGGACAGCGTGAGAACAACTCTCCCTACACGACCTTCACGATGGATCCCGAGAGTCCCTATTATCGCTATCCTTCGGGCGACAACAACACGCTCAACCCATTCTTCGCCAATACCTACATCGATCGTCGTCAGGTAACTCAGACGTTGAATGCCAGCATCTACACCAAGATACAGTTGCCGTTCGGCATCGAGTATCAGATGAACTATACTCCTTATTTCAAGTGGTACGAGTATTACAACCACTATTCGTCGGATTCGCCCGAATATTCGGCCACAAACGGTTCGGCTACCCGTCAGCACCAGAAGACCTACAATTGGCAGGTGGATAACGTGATTCGCTGGCAGAAGCAGTTCGGCAAGCACAACATCAACGTCACTCTGTTGCAGAACGCCGAGAAGAACCAGTATTGGTCGGATTCGATGAGTGCCACCGACTTCTCGCCGCTGGATATTCTGGGCTGGCACCGCATGCAGGCGGGTACCGAGCAGTCGATTTCGTCGGAGGATACCTACGATACGGGCGATGCACTCATGGCACGTCTCTACTACTCGTTCAACGATACCTACATGCTTACCGCATCGGTTCGCCGCGACGGCTATTCGGCATTCGGCAGCGGCAATCCGCGTGCTACTTTCCCCGCAGTCGCGGTGGGTTGGGTATTCACCAACGAGAAGTTCATGGAAAAAGCGTCGTCGTGGCTCAACTACGGTAAGCTGCGCGTGTCGTGGGGCCAGAACGGTAACCGCGATATCGGCCGCTACGCCGCTCTCTCGACGCTGACCTCGTCGCTCCATCCCTACATCGATTCTACCACAGGCGGTGTCTACACCACGTCGCAGATTTGGGTAGACAAGCTCGCCAACAAGGAGCTGTCGTGGGAGACCACCGAGTCGTGGAACTTCGGTTTGGACTTCGGTCTGTTCAACAACGTCCTGCGCGGATCGGCCGAGTTCTACGTGGCCAAGACCAAGGATATGCTCGTGTCGCGTTCGATCCCCTCGATCACGGGATTCAGCAGCGTGTACGACAACCTCGGTCAGCTCAATAACCACGGTTTCGAGCTTACGCTCAACGCCACCCCCGTGCAGAACCGCGTGTTCTCGTGGGATTCTTCGGTTACCTTCTCGCTCAACCGCCGCAAGATCGTGCACCTCTACGGCAATTATGTCGATGTATACGACGATGACGGCAACGTTATCGGCCAACGTGAGGAGGACGACGTGAACAACGGTTGGTACATAGGTCATGACACCAACCAGATCTACGGCTACAAGCGTATCGGCGTATGGCAGTTAGACGAAGAGGAGGAGGCTGCCCGTTACGGTCTGAAGCCCGGTGATTTCAAGTATCTCGACGTCAACGACGACGGCGTGCTGAACACCGACGATAAGGTATGGCAGGGTTATACCACGCCTCGTTACCGTGCTTCGTGGCGCAACGAGTTCAACTTCAAGAACGGCATCTCGCTCTCGTTCCTGCTTTACGGCAACTTCGGCCAGTATGGCACGCTGAACCGTGCGGCCAATGCCATCAGCCAGCCCGACCGTCACACGACCATCGAGATCGGCCGCTGGACGGTGGACAACCCGACCAACGATTATGCTCGTATAGGTTCGACGAACAAGGGTAACAACTACGTGAAGAAGGATTTCGTCCGCATGGAGAGCATCGCTCTGTCGTATCGCCTGCCCAAGAAGTGGCTGAGCAAGATATGGGTGCAGAGTGCCACCGTTTCGCTCACCGTTCGTAACGCTTTCGTTGTGACGGGTTGGTATCTGGGCGACCCCGAGCAGGGCGACCTCACTCCGCGCACGTGGAACATCAACCTGAACTTTACAATGTAATCCCCCAAAAGAGTGAATTATGAAAAAATCGATCAAATATATAATTCCCGCAGCGGCCGTTTCGCTGCTGTTGGGTTCGTGCGACAAGAGCTGGCTCGACCCTAAGCCTCTCTCGTTCTTCGCACCCGAAAATACATATGTAAACTCGGCGGGTTTGGAGGCTGCGTTGGTGGCTGCCGAGCGTAACATGCGTCACGAGTTCTTCGGCGACGGCGCTCCCATCCTCACCGAGATGTTCACATCGGACATAGCGGTGAACGGTAAGACCGACGCTTCGTCGTCGATGTGCGACTTCATCACGCAGATGACCCCCACGGGACTTGCCGCTTCGGTGGACAGCAACCAGATGAGCTGGTACTGGTCGGAGGGTTTCAAGGGTATCAAGTATGCCAACACGGCTCTCGACCGTCGTTCCAATGCCACTTTTGAGAGCGAAGCCGAGGAGAACGAGGTGATAGGAAAGTGCTATTTCCACCGTGCTTATCGCTACTACAAGATGATCCACCAGTTCGGCGACGTGCCTTGGATCGACCATGAGATTCGTACCCCCGAGGACAACTTCTCGTCTTACGACCGCTTCTCGATCGCCGAGCAGTGCTACTATGACATGGAGTTCGCCTACGAGTGGGTGACCGACGACAACGACATGGGTGCCATTTCGAAAGGCGCTTGCGGTCTGTTGCTCATGAAGTTCTGTCTGGTTACGGGCCGTTACGACCGTGCCATCGAGGTGGGCCGCGAGATCGTGGCTGCACACCCGCTGATCAAGGCCATTCAGTTCGACAATACTTCGGGCAACCTTATGCTCGACCTGCACTCACGTGCAGCGAAGATGAGCATAGCGAATACCGAGATACTCCACATCGTGGTTTCGACCGAGGATACCAAGGATCAGGGCTCGGATCGTGTGTATACCATGCGTAACGGCAGTCCCTACTGGGCTAACGGTTCGGTCAAGACCCCCAAGGGCGCTACGGGTTGCACCATCGACCTTGGCAGCACTGCCAACGGCAAGGGCGGCTATCTCGACAACGACTTCAACGTCGGCCGAGGCATTGCCACCATGCGTCCTTCGGCATACTACCAGTACGAGATCTGGGGCGATAAGGAGAAGAACGATATGCGCGGTCCCATGTACGGCATCAATGCCGACGATCCCGACGACTTGTCGGCCAAGTCGTGGCGCGAGATGGAGGATCTGTATTACAACAACCTTTCGCTCAAGTCAAGCAACGACGAGTATTATGCCCAGCACCTGATTCGTCCGGTAGGCATGACGGTGGCCGATTCTACCCGCTGCTGGTTCCGCTGGCCGCACTACATTCTGTACGTGCCCGACGAGACGCGCTCTAGTGACTGGCAGGGCGGTTACACCCCGTGGTATGTTTATCGTTCGGCCGAGGCTTACCTCATCATGGCCGAGGCTTACTATTGGAAAGGCGATAATTCAAACTGCGCGGCAATGCTCAACGAGGTACGTCGTCGTGCGGGTGCCGAGGATCTCACCGCCGACGAAGCGGGTATCTCGGCCGTGTTGGCAGAGCGCGCCCGCGAGCTGTATTACAACGAGCCCCGTCACGTCGAACTTGTGCGCATAAGCTACATGTATGCCCGCACGGGCAAGACCTGCGAGTGGAACGGACGCACCTACTCGATGACCAACTTCTCGGGTCCCGAGGGTACGGGTACGACCAATCCCTGCACCGATTTGGGATACAACTTCTATTTCGACTGGGTGGTTGCCCACAACGACTTCTACTACAAGGGCAACGGAACTAACACCTCGTACAGCGACACGGGTTACGTGCAGTATGCCAAAGGTATCTTCCGTATAGCCGTTCACAACGTGCTGTGGCCCGTTCCCGAGTCTGCCATTGTGGATAACAAGGGCGATCTGAACCAGAACGATGGTTACGTGAAGGTGGCTTCGCATCCGTATAACGTGGATCCTATCGTGCTCGAAATCGACAAGCACGGTTACAATTGACGGTAACGTAAATGCCGCGAGCGAGTTTTCGCTCCGTACACCGAGGGCTGTCCCATGCAGGGACAGCCCTTTTTTTCGTCGTAGTCGGTCTCTTTTAGCCTATTTCGTGCTTTCGGATTCTCTGCGCGGGCCTTGTCGTTTTGTTCCGAAATAGGAATAAATTGTATATAATTGCCTGAATTAATAACTATGTGATTATGGTATCAATTAAGGTAAAATTACGTCAATCGAACGTAGCGGGAAAGGCGGGCTCCGTCTATTATCAAATTACTCATCTTCGCGAAACTCGCCGCATTATCTCCGATGTTCGTCTGCTTCCGTTGCAATGGAATCCCGATCGGCAGCGCGTCGTCGGCAGCGGCGCGGATGCGGATCATTTGCAACGCAAAATCGACGGCGGGACGAAATTGTTGCGCCGCATCGTGGCGGAGTTGGAGCGCGAAGGCGGCGATTTCGTTGCCGACGATGTGGTCGAGCGATTCAAGGATCCCGAACGTCGAATCGCTTTCCTGCACTTCATGCGCATTCGCATACGGCAATTGACGACTGCGGGGAATCTGGGTACGGCACGTAACTATCACTATGCGTCGGAGAGTTTCTCGGCTTATCTCAACGGGGACGATCTGCCTCTGGCCGCCTTCAGCGAGGATATCGTGGAGGGCTACAACGAGTATCTGCTTCGTCGCGGCGTGGTGCGCAACACCGTGTCGTTTTACATGCGCATCCTGCGGGCGGTGTATAATCGGGCCGTGCAAAAACGGCTTGTCGAGCAGACTTTCCCGTTTCGGAACGTCTATACGGGTGTCGATCGCACCCGCAAGCGTGCCGTCGACGAAGATGTGATATCGCGTCTTCTGCATCTCGATGTCGGCGGTTCGCAGTCGCTGGAGTTGACACGCGATCTGTTCATGTTCAGTTTTTATGCCCGCGGCATGGCATTCGTCGACATGGCCTATCTGCGTAAGGCCGACATTCGCGACGGCATTCTGCGTTACGACAGGCGCAAGACAGGGCAAAGGCTTTCGGTGCGGGTGGAGCCCTGCATGAAATTGTTGGTTGACCGATATGCCGACAGCGTGAGGCATACGCCGTACGTGTTCCCGATATTGACGAGCGAGGACCCCGAGACGGCTTACAAACAATATTCCGTTGCGCTCAATTATTACAACCGCCGATTGAAACTGCTGTCCGAAATGCTGGGGCTCGAAACGGGCCTCTCCTCCTACACCTCGCGGCATAGTTGGGCCTCGGTGGCACGTAACCACAACGTTCCCGTTTCGATCATCAGCGAGGGCATGGGGCATACCTCCGAGCATACGACCCGAATCTATCTGACGTCGTTGGAAAATTCGGTTATCGACGATGCCAATCGGCATGTCATTTCGTTTTTGACACCTGCCGTTTCGTCGTCGCGCAAGCGACGAAATCGTTCCGTAGCCAATATTTGATTCCTGTTCGGGATCGTCGCACGAATGTCGTGCGCAGACGTAAATTCCCCTGTTCGAGCATGTCCGGACAGGGGTTGTTTTGCGGCTCTTCAGAGCCGCGCGAGCCGTAGCCTCGCCCCGCGGAGGCTCGCTGTTCGCTCGCTCCGCAGGCTACGCCTCGCGATCACAAGCCTAAATCAGATAGTTCCGAAGGATTTTACTTAATTTTCGAATTTCGTTTTTT
>CAYMIH010000068.1:0-9186 GCA_964390585.1 uncultured Alistipes sp. | reverse complement strand
TAAGGCCGTCGAGGCCGAGAATGCCGTGTGCGAGGATATCCTGCTCACCGAGGTGTTGATGGACGACCTGCGCGCCAACTCGCCGATCGACTACTCGAACGAGCGCGTGCAGAAGATAGTGGGGAAGTAGTATTTTGATATCGCTGTGCGATATCGGCAGTTCGCCGCCGCCCCACGCGGCGGACTGCTGCTCGCTTTGCGCTCGCGCATTCCGGCCGCCGACGGCGAACAGCCTTTACGGCTGCGTCTGCCCGTCGTTACATGGCCGTGTAGACCACCTTCTTGGTCTCGAAAAACTCCTCCTCGAAGAACTCCGAGATGGGGTATTCGCGCCACTTCATGCGCGTGGCCGCGAGTTCGGCCTCAAGGTCGCCGCCCTTGAGATAGAGTATGCCGTTGTCGAGCGTGCCGCGGCGGCCGCGTTCGATCTTGCCGCGCACCCATTTGACGAATGCGGGCATCTCGGTCACGGCGCGCGATACCGCGTAGTCGAACTTCTCGCCGATCTGCTCGACGCGGACGTTGCGGGCGTCGACGTTGTCTATTCCCGCCCCCTCGCACACCCCTCGCACTACGGTTATCTTCTTGCCGATGGAGTCGGCCGCCGTGAAATGCGCTTCGGGGAACATGATGGCCAGCGGCACGCTCGGGAATCCGCCGCCGCACCCCACGTCGAGAATGCGCGCCCCCGCCTCGAAGCGGCACACCTTGGCTATGGCCAGCGAGTGGAGCACGTGGCGCAGATAGAGCTGGTCGAAATCCTTGCGCGAGACGACGTTGATCTTGGCGTTCCAGTCGGCGTAGAGCCCGTAGAGCGACTCGTACTGCGCGCGCTGCCGCTCGGTCAGATCGGGGAAATATTTCGTTATAATCGAGATCATGTTCGCGAAATTTTTATGAATCCTTGCGCTGCCTCTCTGCCGTCGACAGCAGCCCGCAGGCGGCCCCGATGTCCTCGCCGCGCGAGGCGCGTATGGTGGTCTGTATTCCGCGCGCGGTGAGCGTGTCGCGGAATGCCCGCATCCTCTCCTCCGAGGGCGAGAAGTAGGGCGAGTCGGGGATCTTGTGGAACCGTATGAGGTTGATGCGGCACTTTATTCCGTCCAGCAGGCGGCACAGCTCCTTTATGTGGGCGGGCGAGTCGTTCAGACCCTCCATCAGTATGTATTCGAACGACACGCGGCGCTGGCCCGTGAAGTCGTGGCGGCGCAGTATGCCGGCCACTTCGCGTATGGGGTAGGCGTTCTCTATGGGCATTATCTCGGCCCGCTGGTCGTGGAACGGATTGTGGAGGCTCACGGCTATGTGCACCTTCGTCTCTTCGAGCAGCCGCGGCAAGTCGCGCGCTATGCCCGCCGTCGACACCGTTATGCGCGTGGGCGACCACGCCATGCCCCACGGGGCGGTGACGGTCTCTATGGCCGCCAGCAGATTGTCGGTGTTGTCCAACGGCTCGCCCATGCCCATGAATACCAGATTGGTGAGCCGCCCGCTCTCGGGTACCGACAGTATCTGGTTGACTATCTCGGCGGCCGAGAGCGAGTGCTGCAAACCCTGCCGTCCCGTGGCGCAGAAGCGGCAGCCCATGCGGCACCCCGCCTGCGACGACACGCACAGCGTGGCGCGCTCGCCGTCGGGTATGTACGCCGACTCGATGAACGCCCCCTGCGATGTGCGGAACAGATATTTCTTGGTGCCGTCGGCCGATACCGTCTCGCGCAGCGGCGCTTCGGCCCCCACGGCGTATTTCTCGGCGAGCCGTGCGCGCGCCGCGAGCGACAGATCGGTCATCTGCGCGAAATCGGTCGCCCGACGCACGTAGAGGTGGCGCGCGATCTGCCCTGCGGCGAAGCGCGGCAGACCCTCGGCGGCGCATATCTCCCGCAGCTGCGCGAGGTTCTTTCCGTAAAGAGGTTCTATGGCGGTATCCTGCATTCTTGAGGTTTGCTTGTCGGCGCAAAAGTACGAAAAAATCTCCCTATCGGCAAAAATGCCGCGCCGCTTCCGAGCACCGCCCGACATTCCCGAAACCGCCGCAAATCCGAAAAAAATGCAGATTTTTATCATCGACGCATTCTTTTTCGGATTTTTATGATTATATTTGCCAAAAGAACCGCAGCCGTATCCGCCTGCGAGGGGCTGTCGGACCATGCGCGGAGGCCGTGCGGTTCGTGTGGCCGCGGCGGGTCGCGCCGACCTAACCCGATGAACATATTAAATTTAGAATAATAAAACTGTATGGAAATCAAAAAATCACCTAAGGCAGATCTTCAGAACAAAAAGGGTCTGTTCCTTGAGATTGGCTTGATCATAGCCCTGCTGGCCGTGATCGCAGCTTTCCTTTACACTCCCAAGGAGTACCGTATCGAGAAGGTCGATAACAACTACGGTCCCATCGAGGAGGAGATCACCGAGATTACCCGTAACGAGCAGAAACCGCCCGAGCAGCCCCAGAAAGTGGAGATCAAAGTGTTCAACGATATCCTCGATATCGTGACAAACGACGCCAAGATCACCACCGACATATCGTTCGAGGACTTCGCCGACGATCTGGAGATCACCACCCAAGTAGTGGAGGTCGAGGAGGAGGAGATCGAGGACGACCAGCCTTTCATCAAGGTAGAGAAGATGCCCACGTTCCAAGGCGGCGACCTGAACAAGTTCCGCAACTGGGTTCAGGAGCGCGTGCGTTATCCGCAGATCGCTCAGGAGAACGGCGTATCGGGTAAGGTAGTCCTGTCGTTCGTGGTCGAGAAGGACGGTACGCTCACCAACATCGAGGTGTTGCAGTCGCCCGACCGCTCGCTGGCCGACGAGGCCGTGCGAGTGCTGAAGACCTCGCCCAAATGGGAGCCCGGACAGCAGCGCAACCAGCCCGTGCGCGTGAAGTATACGCTGCCCGTGGATTTCCGTATCCAGAATTGATTTTCCCGACATGAAGTATCCCGCGTACGGTTTTTGCGGGATACTTTTTTGTATATATACATTTTCAATGAAATTCGCTGCCGCACCGAGTTCGGCGCAGTGGCGGATTTCGTGCGAATGACAATAACCCCCTGCGGATGGCAAACAGCAATAACGACATATCGTCTTCGGCCGAGGCGCCGCGCGACGAACGCGAACGCGGAGTGGTCGTGGCCGTGATACGCGACGGACAGAGCGTCGGGCAGACCGAGGAGTTCCTCGGCGAACTGGAGTTTCTGGCCGAGACGGCCGACATAGTCTCGGTGCGCCGTTTCACGCAGCGTATGCCCCAACCCTCGTCGCGGATATACGTCGGCCCGGGCAAGCTGGAGGAGATCGCGGCCTACTGCGCCGAGAACGAGATCGACGTGGCGATATTCGACGACGAACTCTCGCCGTCGCAGACCCGCAACATCGAGAAGGCCATGCCGTGCCGCATACTCGACCGCACGCGTCTGATCCTCGACATATTCATGTCGCGGGCACGCACCGCATACGCCAAGACTCAGGTGCAGCTGGCCCAATACGAATATATGCTGCCGCGTCTGGCGGGTATGTGGACCCACCTCGAACGTCAGAGGGGCGGCACGGGAACCCGCGGCGGCGCGGGCGAGCGCGAGATCGAGACCGACCGCCGCATAGTCCGCAACCGAATATCGAAGCTCAAGGAGGAGCTCGCCAAGATCGATCGTCAGATGGCCGTGCAGCGTTCCAACCGCGGCTCGATGGTGCGTGTGGCGTTAGTGGGATATACCAATGTGGGCAAGTCGACGTTGATGAACCTCATCTCCAAGAGCGAGGTGTTCGCCGAAAACAAACTCTTCGCCACGCTCGACACCACGGTGCGCAAGGTGGTTTTCGACAACCTGCCGTTCCTTTTGTCCGACACCGTGGGATTCATCCGCAAGCTGCCCACCGAGTTGATCGAGTCGTTCAAGTCGACGCTCGACGAGGTGCGCGAAGCCGATCTGCTGGTACACGTGGTCGATATCTCGCATCCCAATTTCGAGGAACAGATAGCGGTGGTGAAGCAGACTTTGCGGGACATAGGCGCGGGAGAGAAGCCCGTTTATCTGGTCTTCAACAAGATAGACGCCTATACATATATAAAGAAAGAGGAGGACGACCTCACTCCCGCCACGCGTGCCAACATGTCGCTCGACGATCTGCGGCGCAGCTGGATCGCCAAGGCCAACACGCCGTGCATATTCATCTCGGCGGCCGAGCGGACGAATATCGACAAGCTGCGTTCGGACCTCTACGGCATGGTGCGCGAGATACACGCGGGACGCTATCCGTTCAACAATTTTCTCTATTAGCACCTATGCTCGACGGTGCCGATGTCGGCACGGAGGGCGAAGCGGAACAAATTGGCCAAAAATAACATCCGATGATCCACATTCTTAACAAGGAGAATACGATTCTCAACAAATTTATCGCGCAGATCCGCGACAAGCATGTACAGACGGATTCCATGCGTTTCCGCCGCAACATCGAACGCATAGGCGAGGTGATGAGCTACGAGATCTCGAAGACGCTCGACTACAAGACCCGCATCATCGAGACGCCGTTGGGCGAGGCTCCCGTGGAGATGATAAGCGACGAGATAGTCGTGGCGACCATTCTCCGTGCGGGACTGCCGCTGCATCAGGGCTTTCTGAACTATTTCGACGACGCGCGCAACGCCTTCGTCTCGGCCTACCGCAAGAGCGGCAAGGACGGCAAGTTCACGGTCAAGGTGGAGTACATCTCGTGCTGCGATCTGGAGGGCAAGACCATGCTGCTGGTCGATCCCATGCTGGCTACGGGCACCTCGCTCGTGCTGGCCTACGAAGCCTTGTGCAGAAAGGGAGGACGGCCCGCGCACACCCATATCGCATCGGTCATCGCGAGCGAGCAGGGCGTGGATTATGCGATGAAGCATCTGCCGTCGAAAGATACCACGCTGTGGGTCGGCGCCGTGGATGCCGAACTTACCTCGCGGGCCTATATCGTCCCGGGCATAGGCGATGCGGGCGATCTGGCTTTCGGCGAGAAGTTGGGGTAGACTCGGCGCGGTTATCGATTTACGAAAGCCGTTCCCGACTCTCGGGAGCGGCTTTTTTCGTGCGGCGACGGTCTCCGTCATTCGGGGTCCCGTACCGTTATGTTGCGCGTCCGCGGATCGAACGTTACCGTGTCGCCCGTGAAAAGACGTTCGATGTGGCCGCTGCGCACCATCTCGTCGGTGGGCAGGAGTTGCAGATCGGGCGGCGCGATAAGGGCTATGTCGTCGCAGAGCGCGAGAGCTATATCGAGTTCGTGCGTCGAGAAGAGCACGCATTTCTCCTCCTCGCGAGCCAGACGGCGCAGCAGGGTGCAGAGTTCGTATCGGTTGGGCATGTCGAGGAACGCCGTCGGCTCGTCGAGCAGCATGACGGGCGTCTGCTGGGCCAGCGCGCGGGCGATCATTATGCGCTGGCATTCGCCGTCGGACATGCGGTCCATCGTCTTGTCGGCGTAGCTCTCCATCCCCACGAGCGCGAGCGAACGCTCGACGATCCGAATGTCGTCACGCTGCAAACGCCCAATCCAATCGGTGTAGGGGGCGCGCCCGAGAGCCACCACGTCGCGGCACCGCAGATCGGCTATGCGCACCCTGTCGGTGGTCACGAGCGCGACGGTAACGGCCATCTCGGCGGGAGAGAGACTCCCGACCTCACGGCCGTCCACGAGTATGCGGCCCGCAGCAATGCTGCCCAGACCCGCAATGGCCCGCAGCAATGTGCTTTTGCCCGTGCCGTTGCGGCCGACGAGGGCCGTGAGACGCCCGCACGGCACTTCGGCCGTCACGTTGCGGATGAGCGTGCGGGCGCCGTAGGCGAGGGTCAGGTTTTCGAGTCGTATCATGCGGGTCATACCATGTTTTTGTTTCGGATTACCACCCACACCACTATCGGTATGCCCATCAGGGCCGTGACGGTGTTGACGGGCAGTGTGAGCAGTTTCGACACTATGTCGCATGCGAGCAGCGCCGCGGCGCCCGTCAGTGCGGCAGCGGGCAGGAGCGTGCGGTGATCGGCATTGCGGAAAATTATTCGGGCCACGTGGGGTATGGCCAGCCCGATGAACCCTATCGGGCCGCAGAAGGCCGTGACGGTTCCCGCCAGCAGCGTCGTGGCGAGCAGTATCAACATGCGCGTGCGTTTTACGTCGAGCCCCATCGTTCGGGCGTATGATTCGCCCAAGAGCATCAGGTTGAGCGGCTTTATGACGGCTACGGCTATCGTCATGCCTGCCGCCACGGCGGGCACCGCCAAAAGAAGCTGCACGGAGGTGATGTCGCCGAGCGATCCCATGGTCCACACGACGAAACTCTTCAAGGCCTCCTCGTTGCTCAGATATTGGAGTATCTGTACCACGGCGCTCACGGCCGACCCTATCATCATCCCCAGAATGAGTATCACCATTATATCCTTTATGCGGCGGCTTACGGCCGCCACGGCCGCGAGCGTGGCCGCCGCCCCTATCCATGCCGCACCCGCTACACCCAAGGCCGAGAACCACGGATGGCCCGCGAGCCCCAGCACGGGTGCGCCGAGGATGAAGATCGCCACGCCCAGACTCGCCCCCGAGCTTATGCCGAGCACGTAGGGTCCCGCCAGAGGATTGCGGAAAAGGGTCTGCATCAACAGTCCGCTTACGGCCAGCGACATGCCTGCCAAAAGTGCTGTCACGGCCTTCATCAATCGTATGTCGAGGACGATTTTCGCCGTTACGGGATCGCAGTCGCCGCCCGTGAGAGCGGCCCATACCTCGCGCGGCGAGATGTTGACCGATCCGACCGCGAGGTCGACGACGAACAACACGGCGGTGAGCAGCAGTATCGTGAATATTCGTTTCATGCTTTGCGGGCCTTTATCGTTGTCGGATGTCGTCGTGAATGGTTTGAACAATGGCCTTGCCCCGTTCGGTGAGCCGTTCCACCGTATGCGCGTCGCCCGCAGAGTCGGTCACGGCGTCGGCCGTGCAGTTGTAGACGACGTACCCCCCCCCGTCTATCATGCCGAACGCGTTGTTGAACGTCCAGAATCCGAAATGCGGTTCCGAGGGGTCGAATATGTCGCGGCCGTAGACGAACTCGCGGGCGTCGATGCCCATCTGAGCGAGGAGCGTGGGGGCCAGATCGGTCTGCGAGGCGTAGGTGTCGACGGTCGCGGGGCCGTTCACGGCCCCTCCCGTCCAGATCATGGGGATGCGCTGGCGGGCGAGATCGCCTATCTGCAAATCGTCGGGATAGGCTATGCCGTGGTCGGCGACGAGGATCACCAGCAGGTCGTCCCATGCGGGCGAACGGCGCCAGCGGTCGAGCATGCGCCCGACGCATTCGTCGGTGAAAGCCGCGGCGTTGAGTATGCGGTTCTCGAATCGGTCGTAAGGCACGTCGAACGGCTCGTGCGAACTGAGCGTCAGGAGGGTGGCGAAAAACGGCCGCCCCTCGGCCGCGAGTTCGAGCACTTCGTCCGTGAAGTAGTCGCACACCACGTCGTCGGCATAGCCCCATTTTGAGGTCGGGGCGTCGAAATGCAGATTGCGTCGGTCGGTCACGCGTTCGACCCCCGTGCCGTAGAGATACGACATGGTATTGGTGAAATCGGCGTCGCCGCCGTAGGTGAATGTCGTGGTATAACCCTCGCGGCGCAGCGAACGCGCTATGGCGGGCAGAGTGTGCGCCTTGCTCGGATATTTCATTATCGATACCACGGGGTGGGCGGGGAATCCGCTCATTACGGCCGCCTGACCGCGGTCGGTACGGAACGAGTTGGCCATCATGTTGTCGAACCGTATGCCTTCGCGGGCGGCGCGGGCGAGGTTGGGTGCCACGCTGTCGCCGTCGATCACCGCATCGGTGACGGTGCGGCCGAAGCTCTCCAGCAGAACCAGAACCACGTTAGGCCTGCGAACGGCCAGCACCTGCGCGGTATCCGCACTGCGACGGCTGCCGCCGTGCAGCGAATCGAATATCCGTTCGCGCTCCGCGTCGGAGAAATATCGGTAGTCGCCGCCGTCGAGCTCCGAGCGCGCCGCCGACGACAGGAACGAAAACACGGGGTTGGTGGCCGCCTGATTCAGAAACATGTTGTTGCTGAAGTAGACCTTGCTCACGTTGGCGGGCGCGGTGCCCGTGCCTCCGCGTATGGCAAGGAAAAGTACTCCGCCGACAAGCAGCAGCGCGAGCGACGAAATGAGTCGGCCCGCGGGCTCCCTTTCGGTGCGGTATATCCTGCCGATCCCCGCGTATGCCGCGATCATCGCCGCGCCGTAGGCGACGAAGAGTGCGAGCGCGGGCCACAGATCGGACGGCGTTATGCTGGCCGCGGCCTCTTTCGGGGTTTTGAGGTAGGGCAATACGGTGCTGTCGAGACGGAAATCCCAGTATCGGAACAATCCCATGTCGACGCTCACGATAAGCGCCACGACGACAGACACCGCGACGAAATATGCGTTCAGCGTGCGGCGCATGGCGCGCTCGGGGATGGGGATCCACACGGCGACGAGCATCAGCAGCCAAGGTACGGCGGTTATGTAACCCGCAACGGTGGAGTCGAGCAGCAGGCCGTGCCACGACACGGCGGCCAGCTCCGCAGCCGAGGCATCGGCTGCCCGTTCGGCATACCACAGCAGAAACAGAGGCTTTTGCAGCGCCATGAGCACCACGGTGGCCGTATATACGGTCGCGATGAGGAATAGTTTACGAAACATTGTTACGCGTGTGTTGACGAGTTACAAAGTTAGTGAATAATTTACTCAATAGCGTAATTGTTTTTGTCGATAATATTGGTTATATATTATTATGTAAGCGGGAGATGACTATTATTCCGTTCATTTTGTCCTTACGTATGGAAAATGCGGAGTGACGTGGGTGGTATCGGGGTGTTTGGATGCTGTTTGCCGTTCCCCTCCCCTCGCGGCGGACTGCACGACTCTGTGAGCCGCAGTAATATTCGGGTCGCAGCCTGCGGAGACCGCGCGATGAGCGAATGCGAATAGCGGGCCTCCGCGGGGCAGAGGCTGCGGCCCGCGCGACTCTGAAGAGTCGCAGGCGTGAGGATTGGCATCACAAACGGGAAATTGTCGGTTGGGATTCCGATCATTTTGCAACTCTTTCGAGCCGCAAAATGTGGAATGACGAAATAATTTACGGTTCTTTGAACCGTGCAGTTCGCCGCCGCCCCACTGCGG
>CAYMIH010000067.1:0-9685 GCA_964390585.1 uncultured Alistipes sp. | reverse complement strand
GTCGCAATACTTAAATTATTATTCGGGCTTCCGTGAGGCAGAGGCTGCGGCCCGCACAGTCCTACGGACTGCAACACTCACGTCATACCACGCCACAGCGCGGTGTTATCTGCGGCAGTTTGCGCCTGAAGCCCCCTGAAGCTCCCCGAAGCCCCCCCCCTCGAAACCGCCGAAGATAAATGTCATACACACATGCCGAACGGCCGAAAAAATCTCACCCCCGACGGACGCAACGCCGTCGGGGGTGAATCTTATGGGGCCGAGGCCCGAAATTATTTCCGTTCGATAAGCTCTATCGCCACGCCCTCCTCCTCGACGAACGCGATGATCATATCGCCGCAGTCGAGTGGTTCGAGCAGCACCTTGGCGTCTTCGACGGCCGTCTTGATGCAAGGCACGTCGTAGGCGACATGCGCACGCGATTGAATCAGCTCGTGCATGGGGCTGTCGGGCTCGAAATAGAGGAACTCGATCTTGTTGGGACTCTTCGAATAGTCGGTCACCGAGACTTTGAGGGGCTCGATATACGCAGCTCCCTCGATCTTTTCGGCGCTCGGGATGCCGAAATGGCTTAAAGTTCTCATGATTTAACTCCTTTTTATCTTAAAGACTCGCTTTCGGATTGGTGAAGCGCAGACCGCCGTTGTCGTGGTAGGTGCCATACTCGGTGACCACGGCGCCCTGCTCGCCCGCCATCAGGAAGTGGCGCGATTTCAACTCCTTGAGTGCGCTTATGTCGCCCGTGTTCATGACGTGATAATTCGACACGGTGATGTAGTCCTTCTGGCTCTCGGGCAGTGCGGGAGGATTGGGCGTGGGGTCGCCTATGCCGAAATTGTAGACGCTGCCGCAGCGCACCTGCCAGCTCTCGTGCTTGGCGGGGAACTCCGACTCCACATGGTAATGCTCGACGATCATCTGCGAAGGCAGCAGGTAGATCTCGTGGCCGAAGTAGCGGTAGTCGGGGTTGTTGATCCAGAACACGCCGCCCATGCCCACGTGCTCGAAGTCGCCCAGACCGAAGTCGGCGACCCAGAAGTTGGCTTCGAGGAATGGCGTGAAGGGGATGCCGTAGTGCTCGAACATGTCGAGGAAAGCCTTTTTGGCCGTCTGCTCGTTGAATTTGCCGTCGGTGTAGAAGTCGGCATTGGTGTACTTTTTGGCGTACAGATGTTTCTTGTCCATAAATTTATGCGGTTTTTCCCGCTGCGGCCGAGGCCTTGTGCGGCCTGTCCGAAGCTCGGGTCGGTTAATCTTCATCGGCTCCGCACCCCGACGCACGGCGCACATCGGCTGCGAATATCCAAAATTAACTGTTATTTTCGGGATTTGCAACCGCTGTGCGGACGAATTTTTCGGCCCTGCGGCAGAGCAACCTCCGCACGCAGGAGTATAGCGATGAATTTCAACCGATTGCAATCCACTGCCGACCGACGCTGCATGCGAATGCTGCGTCAGTCGGGGCAAAACGTCGATATGTCGCGTTTTTTCGTTATATTTGCATATTGTATAACCGTTTCGAAGAACCTTACAAAACCATAAAACAATGAAACCAAAGAGTATTTTGCGTAATGTCTTCGCGGCCATGTTCGTCGCGGCGGCGTTGGTGGCGGCCGTCGTGCCTCAACAGGCGTCGGCCAAGAAAAACAAGAAGATCGGCATCCAGCTCTATTCGGTGATGTCGGCCGTACAGAAAGATCCCAAAACATCGATCGAGCGTCTGGCCGATCTGGGCTACAACAACGTCGAGCTGGTGCAGTGGGGCGGCGACACCAAGGTGTTCGGCATGGAGCCCGCCGACTTCAAGGCACTGTGCGACGCCAACGGCGTGGAGATCGTATCGACCCATTCGAGCATTCAGGAGGATCCCGCCAAGGAGGCCGAGATCGAAGCGCGCTGGCGTCAGCTCTTCGAGATACAGAAGGCGTGCGGCGGCCGTTATTTCGTGATCCCGAGCTACGGCGTCGACTACACCGAGGCGGGTCTCAAGCAGATGTGCGCCTACTTCAACCGCATAGGCAAGATCGCGGCCGAGTACGGTCTCAAGCTGGGTTACCACAACCACTCGGGCGAGTACAAGAAACTCAAGGACAGCGACAAGGTCATGTGGGAGTATCTGGTGGAGAACACCGATCCCCGCTACGTATGCTTCGAGTTGGATGTATACTGGTGCTCCAAGGGCGGCAAGGATCCCGTGGAGTATCTGAAAAAATATCCCAAGCGCATCAAGATGCTGCACGTGAAGGACGACTTCGTGATCGGCGAGAGCGGCGACATCGATTTCGAGGGAATATTCAAGCAGTTCTACAAGAACGGCATGAAGGATTACGTGGTCGAGATCGAGACCCCGGGATGGCTGCGCGACAAGAAGAATGCCGACGGCAGCAAACTGTCGCAGGAACAGATCATGGAGCATGTATTCGAGGCGGCACGCAAGAGCGCTGACTATCTGGCCAATGCCAAATTCGTGAAATAACGCATTGCGTCAAACGAAGCTCCCCCGAAAGCCTTGCCGACTTTCGGGGGAGTCTTTTATGTCCGTATCGGCAGTACGCCGAATCATCACGGCACGGGGTCGTATCCGCTGCCGCCCCACGGATGGCAGCGCGACAAGCGTTTGAGCGTAAGCCACCCGCCCTTTATCGGCCCGTACTTGCGCAGCGCCTCGACGGCGTAGGCCGAACAGGTGGGCGTGAAACGACACGACGGAGGTGTGAAAGGCGATATGCAGTGGCGGTAGAACTGTACCGCCGCCAGCAGCGGCAGTGCGCATACATACTTAAATACGCTCGCCGATCTGCTCCAGAATCCGTCGCACCGCATGTTCTATGGTCTTATAGCTGTGACACTCTTTGGCCGAATATATCAACGCCGCATCGACCTCGGTGCCCGATGCGATCGCCGCACGGCGCAACTCCTCGCGGCCGAGCCGATAGGCTTCGCGGGTGCGTCGTTTGAGCAGGTTGCGGCGATTGGCCCGTTTGTGGAATTTCTTGGGAACCGAGAAGAGCATCTCGATGGAGCCGTCCGACACGGGAACGGCCTCCTCGGCGCGATCGACCACAAAGACGTAACGGAAAGGATAGACGAACCCGCCCTGCCCCTCGCCGAACATACGGCGGATGGCCTTCATCGATCGCAGACGCTCGCAGCGCGGCAGTGCGAAAGGCTTGTTGTGAGGTGTGGCTTCCGTCCGTTCCATCGGTTATCGCTTGTCGGCCGCAGCGTGACGCGTGCGGCTCTTTTTGGCGAGCTTGCTTTGCTGCGAACGGATGAACTCCTCTTTCGCTTCGTCGCTCGTAAGCTCCACTTCGCCTACCTCCTCGCCCTTCTTCACCTTGGCGATGTAGAGATCGAGAGCCTTCACCATCGACGGAGCCTCGGGCGACGGAGCCGAAGCGCGCACCTTCATGCTTGCCTCCAGAGCGGCGCGCAGGGTGCCTTCGCCGAAAGTCGCCACCACGGGCAGCTCCTCGACCTTGAAATTCTCCAGCACGCTCTTCACGTCCGAAGGCGAGTAGAGCGCCAGAACGTCGTAATCGGCGGGGCGTATGTCGCTCATGTCGGCGGCCACCGTAAGCGCCAGAATGACGGGGTCGAAATCGATCTTCAGTTTGGCCAGCGTCTCGGGCAGCTCGGGTTTGTGCGGCTCGCTGAGCGCCAGCAGGAAGCGTTCGCTCTTGTGCTTGATGATGAGCTCCAGCAGACCCGTGAACGATCCGTCGGCGAACGATATCTTGCGTTTGCGGTAGACGATGTATTTCTGGAGGTAGAGCGCCACGGCCTCGGTGTTGCAGATATACTTCATCGTCTCGGGAACGGTTATGCGCGCATCCTCGCACACCTTGAAAAAGCTGTCGACCGTGGTGCGCGAAGTGAAGATCACGGCCGTATGGTCGAGTATCTCGATTCGCTGGGCACGGAACTCCTTGAGCGTCACGCCGACCACGCGGATCAAAGGCCGAAAGTCGACCTCGACCTTGTGTTTGCCCGCCAATTCATAAAAAGGAGATTTCTCAATCACCGCAGGACGCGGTTGCGATATCAAAATTTTTTTCACCATTCTCGAAGCGTTTTTACAGTCTCAATCTGACAGCCGCCTGCCATAGCAGACTCAGCGGCATGATTTCGATTGTGCAAAGGTACAAAAACCAATGCAAAATCGAAATTTTTTTAGAAATAAAGAACATGAGACTCTCGCGCAGGAAGAAAAACGCCGCCACGCCTGCCGCAAGGCTTCCCGCGACGAACCACGCTTCGGCGGCCGCGCCCGACGATATCCGCGCCACAAGCATGACGGGGGCCGCCATGACCGTCGCCAGAGCGAAATAGGACAGCCGTATGCGCACGAGCGTCGTCACGTCGGAGAACGACCGTGTGACCAATCCCACGCCCGCAAGCAGAATATACTGCGCGACCGTTACGGCGAAAAAAACGCCCACGGCCGCAAGCGGCACGTAGAGTATGTCGATATCTTCGAATGCGCCGTCGTGCAGCGCCGCTTCCGATGCCAAGACCCCGACGAACGCCGCGCCCAGCAGAAACAGTTTGCCGAGGAAGCTGTAAAATATCTCGCTGCGGCGACGCTCCACCACGCGGCTCGACGCCATGACGCTGCGGCGGAATACCGAACGGAACAGCGCCGCCACGTCGTCGAAATAACGGTATATGCAGAACATGTAGACCGACACGACGCCTATGACCAGCAGATTGACCGCGGCTGCGGCCCAAACATCGTCGTCCGCCTCTTCCGCTCCGACCGTCGGCTGCACCACGGCCTCCGTAAGCGAATCGGCAGCCACGCCCTCGGCGAGCGACGACCCGTCGCCGAACACCTCGGCGGCTTCGGCGGCGCGCCACTTCCCGTGCCCGACATGCCGCTCCGACGGCATCGCGCAGAAGGCGGAGTCGAGCGTCGGTACGAAGCCGAAAACGGAGTCGGCCGAAACGCCGTCCGCGGACGAAAGGCTGTCGGCCGAATCGATAGGACCCGTAACGCCGTTCGCCCCCGCGAGGCTGTCGGCGACGTCGGGTACGATGCCGTCCGTCGGGCGCACGCTCCCGACGACAGTGTCGTGCTGCGGAATGTTCGTCGTATCTGTCTGCGGGGATATCATTCGCTCACGCGGTTAAGAGTTATGCGGAACGTGGTGCCGCGCCCCACTTCGGAATCCGCCACGGCGATCTTGCCTTGGTGGTAATCCTCGACTATGCGGCGCGAGAGCGAGAGGCCGAGGCCCCATCCGCGCGTCTTGGTGGTGAACCCGGGTTCGAATATGCGTTTCCAGTTGCTTTTGGGGATGCCCTTGCCCGTATCCTTCACGTCGATCATCACCGACTTGTCGTTCGACCACACCTTGACGTCGATGGCGCCGTGGCCCTGAATGGCGTCGAGCGCGTTCTTCATGAGATTCTCGACCACCCATTCGAACAGCGCCACATTCAGGTTGGCCTGCACGGGAGCTATGGCCAGTCCGTTGTACGACAGGGTGACGTTGCGCGGGATGCGTTTGCGGAAATACATCACCGACTCGCCCACCACCTCGTTCACGTTGTTGAGCGACAGCACGGTCTCCGATCCGATCTTCGAGAAGCGGTCGACGATCTTCATCAGGTGCGCCAGATCCTTGTTCATCTCGTCCACGACGGCGGGGTCGACATCCTGCGTGCGCAGATATTCGATCCAGCCCAGCAGCGACGAGGTGGGCGTGCCTAACTGGTGGGCCGTCTCCTTGGCCAGACCTATCCACACTCGATTCTGTTCGTCCTGTTTGGTCGATTGCAGCGCTATGTAGGCGAAGAGCAGGAATATGGCGATGATGCCCCACTGCACATAAGGGAACCAGTAGAGCGCGCGCAGCAACTGCGACTTGCCGTAAAATATGATGTGGCACCGATTACCCGTCCACATGATGCGCACCGTGCGGGGGGTGTTCTCCTCGGTAAGCTCGTCGAGCTTGCGGCGGAACTTCTCGGGATCCTGAATTACTTCGTTCGGAATGCGGTTGCTCGACACGAAGTTGAGATTCTCGTCGGTGATGATGAACGGGATGTTGTTCTGCGTACTCACGATGGCCGATATGAGCGGGTCGACCAGATAGTTGCCGAACGTTTCGCGACTCACGCGCTCCATCGCCGCCACCCACAGCTCCACGTCGTTCTGCTCCTTCTGTTTCAGGACGCCTGCGAGTTTGTTGGTGTACAACAACGACATCACGGCCAGCACCATGCCGACCGTGAGGATCGATAACCTGCCTCGAAACGAGAATTTTATTTTGCTCAAGAATTTCATCCCTTCTCCCGCCGATCAATTGCGCTCGGTGTCCTGCTCGCGCAAGATCTTCGCGTAGCGCTCGCCGTCGCGCAGCAGCTCCACGGCCTTCATCACGGTGCTGTCCGACACGAGATTGTGCTCTATGACACCCTCGTAATAGTTGTGGCGCAGCACTATGTCGTTGTCGAGCAGCTCCGATATCTCGGTGCGGTAGCGGCGCAGGTTGTCCGTCTTCTGGTCCTTGAGTTTCGACTCTAAGCGTTGCAGTTCGTCGGCGAACTCCGTGTCGTAACGCTCCTCTTTCGAGGTGCGTTTGAGCAGATCGAGAGCCATGCGCGTCTGCGACTCGTAGGGTACCTCCTTGTCCTCCATGAACTTCATGAAATCCTCGTAATCGGCGTCCGATACGGTGAAGGTGGCGTTGTCGACCGTCATGTCGGGATGGCGGCGCATGTAACCGTCGAGGAATTCCTCCACGTAGCCCAGATTGTAGAGCATCACGGCGAAGGAGCTGATATACTCGGGCTCGATCTTCACGTCGGGCATCAGGCCCTTGCCGTCGTACACCTTGCGGCCGTTGCGCGTCGAGAACTCGCGGATGAGCGAGTCGGGAACCACCTCGGCGCCGCTCTTGTCGTTATGCGCCGAGTAGTTGATGCGCTGCACGCAGCGTCCCGAAGGAATGTAGTACTTGGCGGTGGTGAGTTTCAGATAGGCGTTGTAGCCCAGCGGCACCAGCGTCTGCACCAGACCCTTGCCGTAGGAGCGCTGCCCCATGAGCACGGCGCGGTCGGTATCCTGCAACGCTCCGCTCACGATCTCCGAGGCCGAGGCCGTATTGTCGTTTATGAGCACCGCCATGGGCACGTCGGGCAGCACGGGGTTCGATTCGGTGGCGTATGTGTGCGTCGACCGCTCGGTGCGCCCTTTCATCGTCAGCACCTCGGTGCCCTTGGGCAGGAACATCGAGAGTATCTTGATCGCCTCGGGCACGCTGCCGCCGCCGTTGTCGCGATAGTCGAGGATAAGCCCTTTCAGGTCGCCGTCGGCGCGCAGACGCTCCACCGCGGCGCGCATCTCGTCGTAACATCCGTCGGTGAAGTCGCTGTGGCGTATGTAACCTATGCCGTCGGCCACGAAGCCCGCATAGGGCACGCCCGGGATCGAGATGCGGGCGCGCGTAAGCTCCATCTCCTCCACCTCGCCCGTCATCAGACGCTCGACGGCCAGTCGGACCTTGGTTCCCGGGTTACCCTTGAGCTTCGACGATATCTCGGCCGTGGTGCACTTCGTCACGTCCTCGCCGTCGATGCGCACGAACCGATCGCCTATCTTCAGACCCGCCAGATCGGAGGGCGACCCCTTGTAGGGCTGCGCCACCACCACGCCGCTGCTGTCGCGCTTCATGCGTATCGTGGCGCCCACGCCGCCGTATTTGCCCGTGGCCATCACTTCGAACTCGTCCATACCCTCCTCCGACATGTAGTTGGTGTAGGGGTCGAGGTTGCGCACCATGCCCGCCGCGCCGTCCGACATGAGTTTGTCGGGCGACACCTCGTCGACATACTGCGTCGACAGCTCGCGCATCATGTTCACCATTATCTCCATATTGCGTCCCAGCCCGAAGTCGTCCTTCACGGCCCATACGCCCGTAGCCACCACGGCCGCGGCCGTAAGGAGCACGCCGCCGCGCGCGAAAAATCTTATGATCACTCTTTTCATCTTCTCTTGTTATCCATGTACCACTCCAACCGATAGGCCGTGCGCGCCACGGCGCGACGTATGCCCGTGATCTCGACCCACTGCCCGTACTGCTCCACGCGCATCTCGTCCTCGAAAAGAAGCATAAGGCGGCGCACGACGTTGTCGGCACGGAAGATCATCACGCCGTCCTCCTCGGCCGCGAGGCGGAACCCCGCCGCCGCGAAAGCCGACGTTATCTGTTCGCGGTCCTCCTCCGTCGATGCCTCCACGCGGCGCGTGATGAACCCGAAGCGCGGATAGACGGCCGAGAGCAGCACCACGGCCGCAGCCAGCGCCATGCCGCGCGGTGTGTGCATCGTGGCGAGGACCGAATCCCGCACGGAGACGTCCAACCCCGAGGCGTACATGCTCAGCCACGTCACGCCCAAATATAAAACGACGAATGCGACGAAATATTTTATCGCCCTGATTGCGTATCTCATAACAGCAAAATTAATTATAAAAACCCTAACCCGCGGGTATCTCGATATCGCTCTGCGATATCGGCAGTTCGCCGCCCCTCCCCGCGCGGCGGACTGCAACTCGCTTAACGCTCGAATGCGTTCTCCGCCGTCGGCGAACCGAAACGGTCTCGTCATAAAACGGGCGTTACGCCCGCGCCGTCGGCGAACGGCAGCCCCTCTATGCGAAGCGCTCGCGCACGGCGTCGGCCACGCGGCTCATGAGCCACGCGGGCGTGGAGGTGGCTCCGCAGATGCCCACGCTCGTGCAATCGGCGAACCATTCGGGGTTCAACTCGCTCTCCTCCTCGATATTGTAGCTGCGGGCATTGGCCTCGCGACACACGTCGAAGAGCACCTTGCCGTTGCTCGACTTCTTGCCGCACACGAAGATCACCACGTCGAAACGCCCCGCGAACTCCGCGAGCGCCCGCTCGCGGTTCGACACGCGGCGGCATATCGTATCGTCCACCGTGAGCATCCGCTCGTCGCCCAACAGCTCCTTCATGCGGTCGGCCAGCGTCCAGAACAGTCCCACGCTCTGCGTGGTCTGCGACAGGAAGAATATCGGACGCGTGAAATCGATCTGTCCCAGATCCTCTTCGCGCTCCACAACTATGGTGGGATCGGCTACCTGACCCGTAAGCCCCACCACCTCGGCATGACCCTTCTTTCCGAGGATCACCACCTGACCGCCCACGGCCTTCATCTGCTCGTGGGCCGCCACCACCTTGCGCTGCAACTGCGCCACCACGGGACACGTGGCGTCGATGACACGTATGTCGAATGCCGCCGCCCGCTCGAAAGTCGAGGGCGGTTCGCCGTGCGCGCGGATGAACAGGTCGCGGCCGCCGAGCGAGGGCATGTCGTCGTGCATGACCGTGCGCAGCCCCATGTTTTCGAGGCGCTGCACCTCCATGCGGTTGTGCACGATGTCGCCCAACGAGTATACCTCGCCGCCCGATTCGGCCAGCGCGGCCTCTGCCTTCGATATGGCCCGCACCACGCCGAAGCAGAATCCCGAATTGCCGTCTATCTCCACGTACATATCAAAATAATAAAACAATCCCCATAATTTCTGCAGCCTGATCCCGCATCCGACGGCCGTTACCCGCGGCCTCCGGCCGCGTTTGCAATTCTGACCCTCCCCTAAATCCCCTCCTCGGAGGGGACTTCGGTCGCTCCGCTCCAATCGCAGGCGATTAAG
>CAYMIH010000066.1:0-9896 GCA_964390585.1 uncultured Alistipes sp. | reverse complement strand
GATCTCGGGTAAAATTTATCTTCGGCTGCTGCGGGGGTCGCGCTTTAGCGCGAGCCGCCGAAGATAACGCCGCGGCGCGGCGCAGTTTCTCGCCGTCAGACAAGGATCGGCATCGCTGACAATGTGTTTTCGGGGCAGAGGCTGCGGCCCGCGCAGTCCGTAGGACTGCAAATACGTCATGCCACCGAACGCAGTGAGGATTGGCATCTCAAACGGTTGTGTTTTCGGAAGAGATTCCAATCATTTTCCTTTCTGCGAAAGAAAAATGTGGAATGACAGAATGGCCCGGATATTTGGCAGCAGTTCGCCGACGTCGGCAAACTACCGATATCGCCCGACGATATCGAACCGCCGTTAAGAAATTATCGAACGGTTTTTACGCATAAGCACCTCTTTTTTTATACCTTTGTGCCTCCAAACATCAAGCATTACACGCAATGGCAAAATTCGTTTCGCGCACCACGCTGCGCCCGCTCGACTATATTTTGATTCTCGGACCGATAATAACCGCGAGCGCCTATTCCGCACTCTCGGGAGAGTTCGACGTTCTGGGATTCATCGTGCTGGCGGCGGGAGTGATGGGCGTGGTGCTGAGCGCCCGACGCAGCATTCTCAACTTCCTGTTCGGACTTGTGAACGTGGGGCTCTACGCCTACATAGCCTACAAATCGCAATACTACGGCAGCGCGGCCCTGCACGCCTTCTATTACGTGCCGATGCAGTTCGTGGGTTACTTCGCGTGGCGCCGCCGCCACCAGCGGGACGACGAGTCGCGCGTGCAGTCGCGCGGCATGACACGCGGACAGATTGCGTTCTGGAGCGTCGCATCCGTCGTCGTGATCGCCCTGCTTGCTTTCGTGCTGGACCGTTATACCGAGGATTCGCAGCCGCTGAAGGATGCGGCCATCACCATCATCGCCATCGTGGCGCAATACCTCATGACATGCGCATTCTGGGAGCAGTGGGTGCTGTGGCTGATGATAAACCTGCTGAGCGTGGCGTTGTGGACCGTAGGCACCGTAAAGGGCGAGCCGCATGCCGCCTTGATGGTGGTCAAATACGCTTTCTATACGGTGAATGCCGTGAACGGCATCGTGCAGTGGCGCCGCCAGAGCCGCATGGCCTGACAGGTCACATGCTCATGACGACTGCGTTGGCCGCGGCGCACAACAGCAGCAGGCGGTAGAGCAGTTCGGTGAATCCCGTACCCATGCGCACGAATATCAACGGCATGAGAATCGACGCGGGCACGGCCGCGAGAGCGAAGAGCGTGGCGGTGCCGCTCGGCAGAAAGAATAGTCCGCACATGAACAGCACGAGCAGCGCATTGAACCGCATCACGGCGCGCGACTTCGTCTTCAGCGAATAGCGGTCGGAGATTATGAGCGACACGGCGCAGAACATCATGGTCAATATCACCCCCGTCAAAGCGAGACCCGCGGGATTGAGTGTACGAATGAAGGAGTATCCGCTCGGTGTCGCCGCGGATTCGCACAACTCTTGCACGGGCGCTGCGAAATCGCCTCCGCGGAGCCACGCCGTATAGCAGCAGGCGAACAGCGGAAACACCAGACTGGCTACGGCCACCGTCAGGTCGCGCCACTTGGCTTTCACGACCAGCACGAGCAGCGGCATGACGGCATAGATGGCGGCGGCGGGAGCGAATACGAGCGGCAGCGCCCCGAAACAGAGCATCGAGAGCGACAGATCGCCGTAGCTTCCCGAACGCATTATGCAGCGCATGATGTATTTCGATCCGAGCAGCGTGAGAATCATCGCCGCCGAGGTCACCAGATAGTCGCCGCTGACCGTTATGGTCGCGGCCACGGCGCCCGACAGCGGGATTGACATCAAAGTGTAGGCGGGGTACAGCGAATATTTCACGCCGTAACGGCCCGTGTTGAGACCCGCGACGAAGAGCGTCACGGCCCATGCGACGGCCGACCACAGCGGAAACCGCGCTTGAACGCCCTGCAACAGGGTGCCTATCGGCGCGGCGACGTTGGGCAGCATCTCGTCGGCGAGGGGCGCAAACAGCGAGCGCGAAGTGGTGACGACGGCTATCGCGAGCAGCGTCGCCGCGACCTCGAAGATTCTGTGATGTATGGCTCGTCTCTTTGTCATGCGGATCGGGTGCGGAGATCAGTCCGTCGTCTGCTCCGCGGTCGGAGCGTCGGCCGATTCACCGTGCAAAACGAAGTCGAGGATGGCGTCGGCCGTCTTTCGGGGCTCTTCGATGAATCCCATGTGTCCCGAGTTTTCGAGCCACACGACCCGCGCCTGCGGATTGGCCTCGACGATCCTTTCGGCCGCTTCGAGAGGGATGTAGTTGTCGTGCTTGCCCAGAATGAAGAGCTGCGGCACACGGCTCGCGCGCAGCATCTCGTTGCGGTCGGGACGTTCGATCATGCCTTCGAGCAGCGCCACGATGCCCTCGTCCTCGGTGATGTGCACCTGCTCGACCAGATCGTCGATATACTTCTTCAGACGGACGCGGTTGGCCTCGGCGAAGCCCGTCTCGGGAGCGACGTGCGCGAGCACGTCCTTCTTTCCAGCCCGCACCAGAGCGATCTCGCGGCGGCGGTTCTCGCGCTTCGTCTCGTCGTCGGGGAAAGGCGACGAGCTGAGCAGCACCACGCCGTCCAGCCGTTCGGGATAGGCGGCGCAGAAGGCCAGCGAGACGTAGCCGCCCATCGAGTGGCCCACCAGCGTGACGCGTTCTATGCCGAGGGCGTCGAGCATGTCGCGCACCGCGGCGGCCATCATGTCCATGGTGTGCACCTCGCCCTTCACCTCCGAGATGCCGTGCCCGGGGATGTCGAGCGTTACAACGCGCACCGAGGGGGTGAGCAGCGGGACGAAATCGTCCCACACGTACATCGATTCGAGATACCCGTGCAGCAGCACCACGCAGCGGTCGCCCTTGCCCGAGTCGGCTATGTGCAGGGCCGTGGATCCGGCCATTATGAACTTCTCTTTCATCGGAAACGTTATGCGTTAAACGGATTCGATACGGCCGCGCCGTATTCGAAGCGTAAAATTAGCAAAAATTCGACAAAGATGCGGCCTCGGAGCTCATATTTCGTCCGCAAGGTATTGCGAAAAGAGCGCCGCGCGAAAATATATTTGCGCGGCGGACGAAATATTCGTATTTTTGAACGATATTTTCGGCAACGAAACGTTATTCCCTCGAAGATGCTTACGGAAATCATAAAATGCCACGGCTCGGGCAACGAGTTCATGATGATCGACCTCACGGCGGAGGGTGCCGCCGCACCCCGCGATTTGGGCGCTTTCGCCCGCGACCTGTGCGCCCGCGAGGAGTCGGGACGGTGCGACGGAGTGCTGTACACGGTGCTCGTCGAGGGTCTCTACGCCATGCGGATGTTCAACCCCGACGGCTCGGAGGCCGAGATGTGCGGCAACGGCATACGCTGCGTGGCGCGTCTGGCCGACGAACGCTATCTGCACGCCGAGAGCTTCACGCTGCTCTCGGGCGGCCGCCGCTATCCCGCCTGCCGCGCCGAGCGGATCGCGCCCGAAATACCGACCTACGGCGTCGACATCGAGGTGCGCACCGCGAGCGACGACTTCGGATTCGCCCGCGGCGCCGAGCGCTTCACGGCCGAGATCATTCCCTCGCTCGACGGGTCGCTGCGGTTTACGGCGCTCAATTTGGGCAATCCCCACATCGTGGCCGAGGTGGAGCGGATCGACATGCGGGCGCTGATGCGCATGGGCGAGGCCGTCACGCGGCTGAGGGAGGATTTCCCGCGCGGAATAAACGTCAGCCTCTACGAGCGGCGCGGCCCGCAGGCCCTCTTCGCCGCCACCTTCGAGCGCGGCGCGGGCATCACCTTTTCGTGCGGCACGGCCATGACGGCATGCAGCACGGCGGCCGTGATGACGGGCGCCTGCCGCGAGGGGGAGCCCATCGAGGTCTACAACCGCGGCGGCATGGTGCGCTGCCTCTGCCGCACGGAGGGCGGACGCATCGTGACGCGCCTCACGGGCAACGCCACATACGAGTGGCGCGGCACGGCCGAGCACGACGAGACGGGCATAACGGCCGTCGTGCGCACGGAGAGTTACGACGGCGAGACGGCCGCATACGACCGTTTCGTGAAGAGTATCAACGCACAATAATCGGTTACTGATGCGCCCCATTGCAATACGGAGAGCGATAATCATTCTGCTGGGCATGGCGTGCTCGGCATGCAGCGTCACGCGCAGGATCCCCGAGGGGGAGTATTTCCTGCAAAAGGTCACCGTCGAGGACGACAGGCAGGCCCCCAAGGACGAGCGCATCAGCTCGTCGCGGCTCGAACAGTACGTGCGCCAGACGCCCAACAAGCGTTTTCTGGGCACCAACTTCTACGTGTGGGCCTACAATCTGGCCAATCCCGACAAGGACAACTGGTGGAACAACTTCAAGCGCAAGGTGGGCCAGCCGCCCGTGCTGCTCGACATGTCGCTCACGCACAAGAGCGCGCAGAACCTCAAGACCTACATGGATTCGCGCGGCTACTACTCCTCGACCGTCGAGTACGACGTCGACACCACCCGCCGCCGCAAGCGCGCATACGTCACCTACCGCACACATCAGGGCGAACCCTACCGCATAAGCAGCATATCGTACGACTTCCGCGACAAGCTGCTGGCCCCGCTGATCGACGCCGACTCGCTGTCGTCGCTGCTGCACGTGGGCGAGATATTCGACATCACCACGCTCGACAAGGAGCGCGAGCGCATAGCCTCCTATCTGAACGACCGCGGATACTACAACTTCTCGGTCAACAACATCGAATACCGCGTCGACACGCTGCTCGGCGACCGCAAGGTGGGCATAAAGATGATCGTGAAACGCAACATCGCGGGATACGACGAACGCGGCCGCGCCATCATGGACAACAACCGCGTCTATCGCATAGCCTCCATCGACGTCATCCCCGACTACAATCCCACGATCGACCGCATGCAGCTCAACAGCAGCCGCCTGCTCGACACGGTGCATTACCGAGGGCTCGACATCATCACCGAAGGCACCCCCAACGTGCGCCCCGCAGTGCTGCGTACTGCCATACCGCTCACGCCCAACACCGTTTACAGCGCGGCGCAGGTCGACCGCACCTACAACGAGATAATGGCTTTGGGCTACTTCAAAAGCGCGCGCATAGCTTTCGAAGAGGTGCCGCGCAGCGAGAACGACACCACTTACGTGCACTATGCGGGCGAGGGCCGCAAGCCCTATTCGCCCGACCGATTCGACGACATCGGCGAGGGGTATTTGCGCTGTTACATTCTCGCCACACCCACGCTCAAGCAGGGCTTCAGCGTCGAGCTGGAGGGTAGCACCACGTCGAGCTTCTACGGCGTGAACGCCACCATCGGGTACCAGAACCGCAACCTGTTCCGCGGCGTGGAGACGCTCAACACCGCCTTCACGGTGGGTTACGAATACATGAAGACCCACGGCATGGGCAAGCGGCGGGCCAACGAACTGGGCATCACCGTCGGACTGTCGTTCCCGCGCTTCATACTGCCGTTCCGACTCTCGACGCGCAAGATCAACATGCCCCGAACCAAGGTCGAGCTGTCGTTCAACTATCAGGACCGCCCCTATTACCGCCGCGACCTCTCGCGCGCGACGTGGACCTACTCGTGGCGCAGCATCAACGGACGCTACAACTACCAGATACGCCCCATCGACCTGAACTGGATCAACGTGGGCTACATAAACCAAGACTTCTTCGAATCGCTCAAGAACGAATACCTGCGTCAGAGCTACATGACTCAGGCCATAGTCGGGCTGTCGGCGTCGTATGCCTACGCCAATCCCAACAGGCAGATAGGCATGCGCATCAACTTCGAATCGGCGGGCAATCTGCTCAATCTGTTCGAGCGCGCCTTCTCGAAAAAGACTTCCGAAGGGTATTACAACATCCTCGGCGTGCGCTACTCGCAATACGTGCGCGGCGATATAAGCATCAGCCGCCAGATCATGCTCGGCGAGAAGTCGGCCGTAGCGGGCCGCTTGTTCGCGGGCGTGGGCGTGCCCTACGGCAACTCCATCGCATTGCCTTTCGACCGTCTGTTCTACGTGGGCGGAAGCAACAGCATGCGCGGATGGACGCCCCGAACCCTCGGCCCGGGCAGCACCCCCGCCGAGGATACGCCCTATCCCGTGCAGATGGGCGACATGCGTCTGGAGGCCAACCTCGAACTGCGGTTCCCCATATGGGGCATGTTCCACGGCGCCACATTCTTCGATCTGGGCAACGTGTGGTATCTGGGCATGGACAAATCGCAAGTGCCCGAAGAGGGAATATTCCGTTTCGACAGATTCTACAAACAGCTGGGATTCAACAGCGGCATCGGTCTGCGCCTCGACATCAAATTCGTGATCCTGCGTCTGGATTGGGGTATACAGATATACAGCCCCAACCGCGTGGACGAATCGAAGTGGATCCACAATCTCAAGTGGAAAAACACCGCTCTTAACTTCGGCGTGGGCTATCCGTTCTGATCGGCGCGGCCGCCGAAAACGGCTGCTCCTCCTCCGAGTCGCGGGACCGAGGCGTCGTCGGGGCGTGTGCCGACGGCCGAGAGTCAGAATCCCGTGAGATCGAAGCCGCGCTCCACCTCGGCGCGGACGGCGCGGGCGCCGTTTTCGATCTGCGACATGGCCGCCACGACGGGCACCATCGTGGCGCGGTCGCGGGTGTCGATCTTCTCGTCGGCCCCGATGCCCGTGCGGTCGCACACGGCCTTCACGTAGAGCGCGGTGTGGTTCTCCTCGGGCGGGGCGTAGCGCGAGATCATGCGGCGCAGGGTGTCGAGCCCGTAGCGCACGCGATAGGTGTCGAGCAGCACGAACATGGCCCGATAGCCCCACTCCATCGATTCGAACTGCTTGAAATCGGGGTCGCGCGAGGGGTGCACCTCGCCGCGGTAACGCACCTGCGAACGGCGTATGTTGCCCGGGTTGCAATTGTCGATACCTCTACTCATCTTCGGCCTCCTCTCTCTTGTTCTCCTTCACGAAGCGGCGCAGACGGCGCAGCAGACGCGTGTCGCCCATGCGGCAGGCGTTTTCGAGAAACGACCACATCTCCACGCCGCACACGAACCCTGCGAAGAGCCGCGCGAAATCGGGCGGGAACAGCCCCGCGGGGAGTGTATCGACGATGCGGGCCATGGTTATGGCGACTATCGCGAAACCCAGCTTGCGCACCGTGCGCCACGCCTCGCGGCTCTCGAAATACCATGCGCGGCCGCAGCGGCGGGCCTCGGCGCGCGAGGCGGCCACCCCCGTGACGAAATCGATGCCTATGAATGCCGCCACGCACCACATCAGCGGCGCGACGGGTGCGAAGAGCGCCGCGAGACTCCCCGCGCAGCCGTTAGCGTATCTGTACAAAGCCTCCATCGCAGCAGCAGCGTTTGAGTATGTTACGTCGGGGATCGTATTCGGGCATGGCGTCGGCATGCTCGTCCAGATAGTCCGACATGCGGTGCACCGCCTCGCGCGCCCTCACGCGCAGCGCCCTCGAAAGCTCGGCGCGGGCATCGGCGTCGGCCGCCTTGCGGTTCGTGCCCGCGGGCACGGCAAGCCCCGTCTGCCCCGTGGCGGCATTCAGGCGCGGCTGCACCATGACGCGCACGCAGAGCGCGAGGGCGGGAGCCGCGTAGTTCCTCACGAAATCGGGATAGGATCCGCCGCGCAGGGCCTCGCACAGGGCGCGGCCCGCGACGGGTTCCAAGCGGCGGCGGACGGCCGCTTCGATATCGGCCTCGCCCACCACGTCGGGCGAGATGTATTCGCCGTCGGTGAACGCAAGGCGCACCGCATCGGCAGGTGTGATGATGTTGTTCATGATTGTGTGGTAATGGTTTTTGTGAATAAATTGATGGTCCGTTCCTGCGGCAGTTGTATTACTACGATATTTTATACTGTTCGCCGACGGCGGTCGGAATGCGACAGCAGTCCGCCGCAGTGGGGCGGCGGCGAACTGCGCGGTTCTGAAGAACCGCAAATATTTATATAAAGTCTCCGATTCTTAAAGCTACGTCCGCCCTTTTCCCGAAATCGCTTCTGCCGCGGGATGGGTTGACGCGTGTGAATATTACAGTCCGCAGGACTGTGCGGGCCGCAGCCTCCGCGCGCGGAGGCCCGCTGTTGTTCGCGAATGCTCACACCGCGGTCCCCGCAGGCTGCTGCCCGAATATATTATAATTAGGTAATGCGACTCTCCGAGTCGTGCAGTTCGCCGCCGACCTAATCTATTCGGGTTATGTTGTACTTGGTGATCTGCGACAGATAGGGCTGCTGGCGTTCGTCGTCGGGATCGAAATCGAGCCCGTCGGCCTTGCGCGCCTCCCACACCTTCATGTATATGGGCTTCGAACGCGTCGGCGGTCGGTTGACGATCTCCAGCGACGAGGCGTCTACGCCCGCCACCTCGCGGATGACGCTCTTTACGGGCTCCATCAGCTCCTCCTGCTCGGCCAGAATGACGGTATTGAGAGCCACCTCGTACTCGTGCAGTATGCGTTCCGAGCTGAATCCCGACGAGTAGTCGAGTCCGCTGAGCGAGCGGAACCACGAGTGGGCTATCACTATGTCGCTCGTGGCCTGCTCGTGCAGCGCGCTCCAATCGCCCTCGTTGCAAGCCTCGATGGGTATGAACCGCGAGTTGTCGGTCTCGGAGCCCTCCTTTATGACGAACATCACCTGCCCCGGATTGCCCGCGAAACGCTGCTCGGCCATACGCACTATGCGTTCGGCCTCGGCCTCGCTGTCGGCCGTGGCGTCGAGCATCATCACGCCCGAGAGCTGGAACGAGTTGTCGAGACGAGCTATGTTCCAGCAGTCGGTCTTGTAGGCTATGGCCGACACGCCCATGCCCGCGATGTACTTCGGCACGCCGTAGTGGGTGAACATCGGCTCGTACTCCTTGTAGTGTATCATGGCGCGCAGCGATCCGTCGCTCTGACTCTCGAACAGCGGATAGAGCGGCAGCGTGCGCGCCTCGTCGGGCTTGAAGGCGCTCCAGTCGTGGTGCAGCATCACATGGCGGTTGTCGCGCGCTATGCGGCACCGCGAGGCATCTTGGTGGTAGAGCGACAGGAACGAGCGTTTCTCGTCGGTCACGATTTCGAGAAATGCGTTGCCCATCAGCGACTTGTCGAACGCCAATCGGCTCAGGACGGTGCGCAGCGATTCGCCGTCGCCGTTGATCCGTTCGGCCAAGCGCCCCAGCAGGGGCAGCCGCTCGTCGAACGAGAAGCCTTTGCCCGCTATGTAGTCGGCCTTGTCGTTTATTATGCGGCGGTGGGTGGTCGAGCGGCGCGACATGAGCGAGAGGGCGTAGGGCAACATGTTGTCATCGCCCCAGCGCCAGAATTTGTCGCTCTGCACCGTGCGGCCCGAAAGGGCGAAGAGCGGCTCGGGACTTCGGTTGCCCACCGCCACCGCCGTGCTTTTTGTTCTGTTTTGTTCCATTGTTCAGGTTGTTTGATTGGTTATGAAGTTTTTTATGCCGAATGGCGCGGCCCACGGCTTTCATATGCAGTCCGCTGTCTGCGAATACGCGTTCGGGCGGCAGACTGCGGGGACCGCTGTGTGAGCATTTGCGAACGACAGCGGGCCTCCGCGGGGCGAGGCTGCGGCCCGCACAGTCCTGCGGACTGCATTTTTCGGTTTTTGGCTTGCTGTTCGCCGGCGGCGGGTTGCGGATGAAATTTATCTTCGGCGGCTGCGGGGGTCGCACCAAAGGTGCGAGCCGCCGAAGATAACGCCGCTCCGCGGCGAAGGTGCTGCGGCCCGCGCGACTCTAAGGAGTCGCAGGCGTAACGCCTGTTTTATGAAAGATAGTCCGTCATGCCACCGAACG
>CAYMIH010000065.1:0-10053 GCA_964390585.1 uncultured Alistipes sp. | reverse complement strand
ATTGCTCGTTAGAATTTATCTTCGGCGGCTGCGGGGGTCGCGCTTTGCGCGAGCCGCCGAAGATAACGCCGCACCGCGGCGCGGTTTCTTGCATTGCACATACCGCGTCATGCCACCGAGCCTTAAGGCGAGGATTGGCATCTCAAACGGTAGGGGCGGTAGAGATTCCAATCATTTTTTGTTCAACGAACAAAAAATGTGGAATGACGTGTAGACATTCGGGCTTGGGCTGCGGTTCGCCGACGGCGGCAGCGAACTGCGCGACTCTTTAGAGTCGCAGTAATAACGTCATGCCACCGAATGCAAATGCAGATCGGCATCGGCAAGAAAAACGGCTGCCGAACGCCGCAATTTCGCCGTTAATCGATAAATTTGCGGAGGAAACATGTTTTTCTGAAAGGAATTATCCGCTTCGGGCTTGTCGGGAAACGAGTCGCAGCCTGCGGGGTGAGCGAACAGCGAGCCTCCGCGGGGCGAGGCTGCGGCTCGCGCGGCTCCGAGGAGCCGCAATTACAAAAAATATCGCTATGGCAAAAAACAGAATCGAAAAGACCAATGCGGCCCGCCTGCTCGATCGGGCGGGAATAGCCTACGAACTGATCCCCTACACGGTGGACGAATCGAATCTCGCCGCCGTGCACGTGGCCGAGGAGCTGGGCGAGGATATCGCCACGGTATTCAAGACGCTGGTGCTCTGCGGCGACAGGACGGGATATCTGGTGTGCGTCGTCCCGGGTGACCACGAGGTCGACCTCAAGGCCGCGGCCAAGGTTTCGGGCAACAAGCGCGTGGAGATGCTGCACATGAAGGAGCTGCTGCCCGTGACGGGATACATCCGCGGCGGATGCTCGCCCATAGGCATGAAGAAGCGCTTCCCGACATATATTCACGAGAGCTGCGAGCTGCACGATTTCATCTACGTCAGCGCGGGAGTGCGGGGCTTGCAGATCCGCATCGCGCCGCGTGACCTGACGGCCTTCACGGGCGCCGTGACGGCCGACATAAGCCGCAAGGCCGAGGAATAGCCGCGGCCCTGACGGGCCCCCGTCAGAACGAGTAGCGTATCATGGTGCATATGCGCCAGTTGTCGACCGTGCGCAAAGCCTTCACACGTCCGTCGATGGCCTCGTCGCCGTATCCCACGGCCGTGTAATCCATCTCCAGCGCAAGGGCCAGAGCGCCTGTCGTGTAGGTGAACGACGGACTTACGCGCCAGATGTAATCGGTGTTTTTCGCACCGCGCACCCAGTAGTCGTCGGTCGAGATGAAATCCTTGCGGGCGCCGAGATTCTGCGAGAATCCGCCCATTATGCCCGCCTTGCAGCGGCTGCCGTAGGTGAAGTTGAGCCACGAGGTCACCGAGCGCAGCGGGGCGTAGTCGTACGAACCCGTGGCGGGGTCGTACGAGGTGGCGCCGAAGCCGCTTATCATGGTCAGATGGGCCGTGTTCTGCCCGTATATCACCTTGCCTTTCACGTTGAAAAGTCCGTTTTTGTAGTCGGCGAACACTTCGGGCGATATGCCCGTCACGCGGTCGTGCACGCGCACCGTAATGTCGGTCACCGTCTCCGCGCCGTCGATTGTCGCCGTCCTCCGCGCCGTGCTCGTCTTGCGGGGCATGATGCTCAGCACGTCGACGCCCGCGCCCACCGTGAGGTGCTCGCCCGCATGCTTCACCGAGGCGTACAGCTCGGGCCACAGACTCCAGCGCGAGTAGTTGAACGAGGTGCCGTCGGGTCCCACCGAGGTGTTGGGGAACTGGTACAGCGCCGCGGCCGTGAGGTTCCAGCCCCTGTTCATGCCGACGCTGACGGCTATCTGCGGCGAACGGTTGAACGGCGAGAAGGGCGCGCCCGAAGCGAGTCCCGATATCGACGGCATGACCTGTATCACCATCGGGTGCCACGTCTGTCCGCACGTGACCGACACGCGGTCCCATGCCAGCCGCACGTATGCCTGACGTATGCGCAGCATGGTGTTGTTCGATCCGAACCCGCAGAAGTCGGCCTCGATCTTGGCCGTGGCGGCCGCTTTCCAAATCGCAGGGCCGTTTATGTCGACTCCCAGACGCGTGGTGAACGACACGAAAGTCATCTCGTGCACGGCGTTCAGGTCCTCGCTCCCGTCCTCGTTGGGGAGCACGTCCTTGGGCATGATGTTGAACATCTCGCCCATGGTGGTTATGCACTGGCGGGTGTCGTAGCAGATGTAGTTGCGCACGAATCCGTAGGGCTTCAGCAGCTTCGGCCGCGCCTTTTGCTCGGCGTCGCGTCCGTTGCGCAGCTCTTCGATTATTTCGCGTTTTATCTGCTCTTTGACCATCGCCGCCGAATCGCTTTGGGCGAGCATCACTATCGGGCCGAGCAGCATGATTATGGTAAATGCGAGGCGTCTCATTCGTCGTTGTTTTCGTTTGAAAGGACAAAAGTATAAAATATGAGGTTCATTTACAACCCGCCTCCATGCCGATGAAGGCGGGTCGCTGTTCCTATATGATTCCTGCCGAGCCCGTCACGACGAGCAGCGTGTAGCCGAGCAGCAGTCCGATCATTCCCATGATTATGCCCACCTTCTCCATGTCGCGCTGGGCCACCATTCCCGTCGAGTGGGCCAATGCGTTGGGAGGCGTACTGATGGGCAGCACCATGGCGAGCGACGATCCGAGCGCCACGCCTATGAGCAGCGTCTCCACGCCGCCCAGCGCCGCGAGCTGCTCTTTCATTCCCGCGCCCGCAATGGCGAGTATGGGTACGAGCAGAGCCGCGGTGGCGGTGTGCGATATGAAGTTGGCCATAAGCCAGCACAGCAGTCCCGAGCCGACGATGACGGCTACGGGCGACCACGACGCGAACGGTATGGACTCTATCATGTTGCCGGCCAGTCCCGATTCGTTGAGCGCCACGCCGAGCGCGAAGCCGCCTGCCACCATCCACAGCACGCTCCAACTTATCTCCTCCAGATCCTTCTTGGTGATTATGCCCGTCAGGCAGAATACCGCTATGGGGATCATAGCCACCGCGTTGGCGTTCACGCCCGTGAATTTGTCGAACATCCACATCAGCACCGTCACCGCGAAGGTCGCGTAGACGATCATCGATTGGGCGTCGTGCCGCGAGCCGCTCTCGATGACCAGATGTATCTGCTTTTGCTTGAACGGGAAGAGCCGCAGGAGCAACCTCCATGCGATGAAGAGCAGCAACAGCGTGAAGGGCAGCATCAGCATGGTCCATTCGCCGAAGCCGATGTTGAGATCGAGCCCTTCGGGGTCGTTGAGGTATTTCAGCGCTATGGCGTTGGGAGGCGTGCCTATGGGTGTCGCTATGCCGCCTATGTTGGCCGCTATGGGTATCGACAGCGCCAGTCCCGTCTTGCCCTTGCCGTCGGCGGGCAGCGTCTTGAGCACGGGCGTCAGGAAGGTGAGCATCATGGCGGCCGTGGCGGTGTTGCTTATGAACATCGAGAAGACGGCCGTGATGAGTATGAATCCCAACAGCACGTATTTCGACTGCGAGCCGAACGGCCTGAGAAGCACGCGCGCCACCGAGGCGTCGAGCCCCGTCTTGGTGGCGGCTATGGCCAGTATGAATCCGCCTATGAAGAGCATGATGATGGGGTCGGCGAAGCACTGTATGATCGACTTGTACTTCACCAGCGTTCCTAACTCGCGGGCGGGCGCGGCCTCGCGCATGAACCACAGACTGCTGTCCGACACCGTGAGCAGCAACAGCACCACCACGGCTACCGACGTGGTCCACGACGGCACGGCCTCCAGTATCCACATCAGCGTGGCGAACGCGAATATGGCCAGCAGACGCTGCTCCACCACCGTGATGTCGGGAATGAACATGCACGACGCGGGCAGAAACCAGATGATCGCAGTGACGGCGATGGTCACGGCCAGTTTTGCGATTTTCACCCCTTTGGGACTCGAAATTTTTGTGTGGCTTTTCCAGTCGTGGTAAGCCTCTACGATGTGGTATCCTGCGAAATTCTTAAACATGGTTCGACTCTTTTTCGGGGTTTTCCGTTCTGTTTGGGCTGCCGCCCGCCGCCTGCGCGGCGGGCGACTTGACACACACGGCGGGACAAGGCCGTGAAAATTCCGAGGCAGTGCCGCAAGCACGCCCCGCGAGGCCTTCGGATGAAAGGCGCACGAAACATTCACACATGGTCAGATGCGTTTTTAGGTTCTTTCCGAAACTGTTATTCGGGATTAAAATTTTTCGTACCGTAGCACTAACCCACGAGCGATACGGCCTTTAATGAAAGGGCAGGTCTTCTGACTCGCTCCATTCCGACGCCTTCCCGATTCGCGAAGAACCAGTGGCTCAGAGATGTCGGAACTTTTTCGGAACTTACAGCAGCGGGACTGTTCAGGATTCTCACCTGATTCCCTTTTAATCCAAACGGGTAGTCCGACCCGTTTGAAACCCTGTTCGATGACAAAAATAGGCGTTTTTTCCGCAAAAACCAAACGCGACGGTCGATTGCCGTCGGTCACGGTGCGCCGACGGCGTTTTTTTGCATGTCGGGGCACGCATGGCGGTTTGCCGTTACGGGATTAAATCGTTATATTTGCATGCGGTAAAAACGATTTCGAATGAAACCATATAAGTTATTGCTCGGCGCCGCCGTTTTGGCGTGCAGCCTGTTTTTCGCGTTGCGTTCGTGCGGCGGCAGCGACGACCTCGCCTTGCCCGAGAGCGAGATCGGCTACCGTCTCAACGATTCGCTCAGCAATTCGGTATCCGATCTGCCCGCCACCGCGCAGATGGAGCGCCACATCCGCAACTGGATGGCGCGCAACAACATCCGCGGCGCATCGCTGGCCGTCATGAAGGACGAGCATCTGATCTACTGCAAGGGATTCGGCTGGGCCGACAAGGAGCGCGACCGCGAGGCCGAGGCGGGCGATATCTACCGTATAGCCTCGGCGTCGAAACTCATCACCGCCATAGGGATCATGAAGCTGTGCGACGAGGGGCTGCTCACGCTCGACGATCGGGTGTTCGGCGAGACGGGCATTCTCAACGACCCCGAGCTGCTCGACATCAAGGACAAGCGTGCCGCCGACATCACCGTGCGCCATCTGCTCAACCACACCTCGGGCTTCAGCCGCCGTCTGGGCGACCCCATGTTCCGCATAACCGACGTCATGCGGTGGGAGGATATGGATACCTCGCCCACGGCCGACCAGCTCATAGCCTTTCAGCTCCGCCAGCGTCTGCGCGACAAGCCCGGGGGCTCGGCTCAGTACTCCAACATCGGCTATCTGGTGCTGTCGCGCGTGATCGAGAAGGTGTCGGGAATGGGTTACGAGGAGTATCTCCAGAAACATGTGCTGTGGCCCGCGGGGTGCTACGACATGCACATAGCGCGCAACTACTACGAGGAGCGCTACCCCCGCGAGGTGAAATACTACGGCCACGACCCGGGCGAGACCATCGAGTCGTACGACGGCTCGGGCCGAATGCGGCCGCGCGAGTACGGCGGCAACGACATCACGGGATTGCAGGGTGCGGGAGCGTGGGTGTGTTCGGCGGCCGAGCTGCTGCGTCTGGTGGCTTCGGTCGACGGGCTCGACGGCGTGCCCGACATCCTCACCCCGCAGAGCGTGGCCGAGATGAAACGCATAGCCCGCAAGGGCGATTATGCGTTGGGCTGGGCGCGCTACGACAGCCGCAGCCGATCGCTGATCCGCACGGGCACCATGTCGGGCACGTGCGCCTATATCGAGAACCGTGCGGGCGGACTCTCCTATGTCTTCATCACAAACACCAGCAACTACCGCGGCGCATCGTTCACCAACTCCATCGGCCGCATGGTCCGCGATGCCATGTCGAAAGTGAAGACATGGCCGTCGGACCGCGATCTGTTCGTCGCCGTGCCGCACGAGGAGTCGGCGTCGGACGACCTGTCGTAGGCGTGCGGCATCGGGGGCGTCCGCACGCCTATCCGCGCCGCGGCCACTCGCCGATCTCCATGTCGCGAATGTCGTCGCCGTCGACGGTGAGTCGCACGGCCGTGCGCACCTTGTGGAACCCGTATTCGCCCGCCGCGCCCGGGTTTATGTGCAGCAGCGAGTAGACGGGATCGTACATCACCTTCAGAATATGCGAGTGCCCCGCGACGAATATGTCGGGCCGCGCGCTCTGTATCATGCCTACGGCTTTCGGCGAATAGCGGCGCGGGTAGCCGCCTATGTGGGTCATGAGTATCCGCTTCTTCTCGCACTCGAAACATGCGAACTCCTTGTATACGCGGTGCGTCATGCCGCCGTCGATGTTGCCGTAAACGCCGCGCAGAGGTTTGAATGCCGCTATCTCGTCGGCAGTCTCCATCGAGCCGAAATCACCCGCGTGCCATATTTCGTCCACGTCTTGCAGGAATCGGCGCAGCGTGTCGTCGAACGTGCCGTGTGTGTCGGAGATTATTCCTATTCGTTTCATGGGCAGTGGTTTTTTGAGTTTGCCTGCGAAATATCCGTCATTGTCCGCTGTTCGCCGACGGCGGCAGGCTGCACGAGCTTCGGCGAGTTGCAGTCCGCCGCGTGGGGCGGCGGCGAACTGCCGATATCGCAACGCGATATCGAAATAATGCGTCGGAATTGTAATCTACTCCGAATAATTGGCCTTGACGTAATCCATCACCTTGAACTTGGTGTTGCGGGGCGGAAATTCGTCGCTGCGCACCTCGGTTATGACGGTCATGCGGCGACGGTCGCGCACGAAGTCGTCGAGGAAGGTCATGATCTCGTTGCGGTTGGCGTCCATTGGGGTGACGGCCATCGCATGATCCTGATAATCGAGCGTGTAGAACCAGCAGGGCCAATCGTGCTTCTCGAATTGGCCGAATATGAATTTCGAGCCGTAGAATCCCACGCCTAACAGCGACGCCTTCTCGAACGGCACCTGACTGTCGGCGTTGCCGTGGAAAAACATCACGGGTGCGGGCTCGCGCTCCCATTTGGGCGCTCCGTCGACAGAGAATATCGCGCCCGCGAACGAGATCACGCCCGCATAGTTGAATCCCTTGGGCAGCACGGCCGCCGCCAAAGCGTGGTTGCATACGGCATTTTCGGCCTGCAACACTGTTATGGCGCCCGCGCTCGATCCGCACGTGACTATCATGTCGGTGTCGATCATCCACTCTTCGGCGTTGTCGAGTACGAAAAGGGTGGCGCTGAACAGATCCTCGACGGCGATCGACACGGCGTTGTTGAACAACCCCACCATCTCGCGCGTGGAGATCTTGCGGTCGACGCCCCGCAGCGGCTTCAACCCCAGTCGGTAATCTATCGACACCACGTCGTAGCCGTTTCGCGTCAGAAAATCGAAGTAGGGCAGGTACTGCTCTCGGTCACGGGTGCCGTCCACGAAGCCTCCGCCGAATACGAATATCATGCACGGCCGCAATCCCTCGGCTGCGGGCGACACGTAGTGGTCGAGATAGAGCGAATCGGCATCCTTCACCGCATAGAGATATGTCCGCTTTTCGGGTGCGGCTGCCGCCGTCTCGGTCGCTTCCGCAGCCTCGGCGAGAACGAGCATCGATAAAAACATTATGAACGATTTGTAGTACATTGTGTATCGCGATTTTTTGCGTTGAATTTCATTCTTCCATTTCTCGCCTCGGCAATTCGAGCAAGCTCGATTGCACTCGGCTTAACGAAATGGTTGCGTTTCAAATAGCATACCCTTATTCGTATTTCTTGCCCCACAGCTGCCTCATCCGCTCGGCTATTTTCGCCTCGGAAGCGTTCTGCGTGTTGGGCTCGTAAAACTTTTTGCCCGAGAGCGATTCGGGCAGAAACTCCTGCTCGACGAAGCTGCCGTCGAAATCGTGGGCGTATTTGTATCCCTTGCCGTAGCCCGCCTCGTCCATCAGCCGCGTGGGCGCGTTGCGCAGATGCAGCGGCACGGGACGGTTGGTCGTGTCGTGCGACACGAACCCGAGCGCCGCGTTTATCGCCATGTAGGCCGAGTTGCTCTTGGGGCTCGTGGCCAGATATATGGTCGTCTCGGCCAGCGTTATGCGCGCCTCGGGCATGCCGATCTTGTGCACCGTGTCGAAACACGCGTTGGCCAGCAGCAGTGCGTTGGGATTGGCCAGTCCGATGTCCTCCGAAGCGAGGATGACGAGTCGCCGCGCTATGAAACGCGGCTCCTCGCCGCCCGCGAGCATGCGTGCCAGATAGTATATGGCGGCGTTGGGGTCGCTGCCGCGCACCGATTTTATAAAGGCCGAGATGATGTCGTAGTGCTGTTCGCCGTTCTTGTCGTAGAGCGCTATGTTCTGTTGCAGGCAACGGGTCACGAAGTCGTCGGTGATCGTTATGTCGCCGTCGGTCGCGCCCGCCATGATGTCGAGTATGTTGAGTAGCTTGCGGGCGTCGCCGCCCGAGAATTTGAACAGTGCGTCGGTCTGCTCCACCTTCACGTTGCGCTGCCGCAGCTCCTCGTCCGTGGTTACGGCGCGGTCGAGCAGCGTGCCCAACTCCTCGTCGTTCATCGGCTTGAGGATGTAGACCTGACAGCGGCTCAGCAGCGGCGAGATCACCTCGAACGAGGGGTTCTCGGTGGTGGCTCCTATGAGGGTCACCGTGCCCTGCTCCACCGCGCCGAGCAGCGAATCCTGCTGGCTCTTGTTGAAACGGTGGATCTCGTCGATGAACAGGAATGCGTTCGAGCGGTTGAAAAGGCTCTGTTTGCGGGCCGACTCTATCACCTCGCGCACCTCCTTCACGCCCGACGTCACGGCCGAGAGGGTGTGGAACGGCCTATCGAGGCTGCTTGCCACCAGCTTGGCGAGCGTGGTCTTGCCCACACCCGGGGGCCCCCACAGTATGAACGACGGCACGTTTCCCGTTTCGAGGAACTTGCGGAACACGCCGTCGGGTCCCACCAGATGCGTCTGGCCTATGTATTCGTCGAGCGTGCGGGGCCGCAGCCGCTCTGCCAAAGGTTTGCTCATACCGATCGTAAGTTATTTCGCAAAGTTATACATTATTTCCCGCGCCGCAAAAAATGATCGCAGGCAAGAGGGGCGGGGGATTGCGTATCGTTTGCTGTTCGCCGACGGCGGCGTGAATGCTTTAGCAGTCCGCCGCGTGGGGCGGCGGCGAACTGCCGATATCGCCGTGCGATATCGAAAAACGGACATGTTAGCCCTCCGCCGATTCTCGCCCGTGGCTCGTGCAGTCCTGCCGACGACGGCGAACCTGAGAACACTCCGTCGCAACATTCGGCCGCGCTGTTGCGTTATTATATCGTCCGCAACGTTTGGAGGAACGGAAATAATTTTTTACATTTGTTTTATCGCATTAATAATTGTAAGGATAATGAAACGTATTTTGATTGTCTTCCTGCTGCTTGCGGCGGCATCGGCGCATGTCGCGGCGCAGGAGAAGTTTCCCATGATAACCATCCCCGAGGATATTACCGACCATGTCGCACGGGCGAAGTATTTGGGCGAGCACTATTGGGACAATGTCGATTTCAATACCGTGTCGGACGATGTGCTGGAGCAGGGTTTCGTCGACATGGTGTCGATCTTCGTGCTGCTCGACGACGAGGCGTTGGACCGCTCGTGGGCCGCGGCCGTGAAGCGAGCCGAGGCGAGCAAGACGGGTGTGGTGCGCCTGCTGGCTTTAGGCGACAAATATCTCTACGGTGTGTCGTCGCCCATGTACAACGAATCGGCTTACCGCTCTTTGCTGCGTGCGGGTCTGGTGTCGAAAAAGATCGCCAAGGCCGACAAGGAGCCTTACCAGAAGCATCTGGTCCTGCTGGAGATGAACAACGCGGGCAGCGCGGCTGTCGACTTCGAGTTCGAGCAGGCCGATGGCAGCCGATCGAAGCTCTCGGAGGTGGTCTCTCCCGTGACGATACTCTTCTTCTACGACCCCGACTGCGTGGATTGCAAGATCGAGCGTTTCCGCCTCACGCAGGCGCGCATGACGAGCTATCTGCAACGTGCGGGCGGCGTCACCGTGCTGGCCGTGTTCCCGTCGGCCGACGCGGCCGCGTGGGAGAAGCACAAGAGCGACATTCC
>CAYMIH010000064.1:0-10384 GCA_964390585.1 uncultured Alistipes sp. | reverse complement strand
CTCCGTCCCGACCCCGTGCCACAGCGGCCCGTTGCCGCGGCCTATGGCCATGCGGCTGCCCGCCTCGATGGCGCGGCTCACGTAGCGTTTGGCCTCCGCGACGGCATCGTACATGTCGCGGCCCTGCGCGAGCAGCGTGGCTATGGCCGATGACAGGGTGCATCCTGTTCCGTGCAGATTGCGGGTCGCGATACGTTCGGCCGTGAACCGATATGTCTCGCTGCCGTCGCAGAGTATGTCGCACATCTTGTCGCCGTCGAGGTGTCCGCCCTTGACGAGCACGGCCGTGCCGTAGCGCCGCGCGAGCTCCTCGGCGGCCCGCTCCATACTCTCTACGGAGTCGATCGGCCGACGCCACAGCACCTCCGCCTCGCTCATGTTGGGGGTGACGATCGTCGCACGGGGTATAAGGTCGCTTTCGAGCCGCGCGGCGACATTCTCGCCTATGAGCCTGTGGCCGCTCGTCGAGACCATCACGGGGTCGACGACGACGTATCGCGGCGCGTACCTCACGATGGCTTCGGATATCACCCGCACGATGTCGGCGTCGTTCACCATCCCGATCTTCACGGCCTGCGGCTCTATGTCCTCCATGACGGCGGCGATCTGCTCGGCCACCGTCGCCGACGGCACGGGGAACACCCCGCGCACCCCTTCGGTGTTCTGAATGGTGAGTGCCGTCATGGCCGCGGCGGCGTATCCGCCCAATGATGTGACGGTCTTTATATCGGCCTGAATGCCCGCGCCGCCCGAAGGGTCGGAGCCTGCTATGGAGAGCACTTTGGCGGGTATGATCTTCTCTTGCATGGTGTTACAATAGGTTCAAAATGTTTTCTATCCGCGCGGCGGCCGTGTCTCTGTCGGGCGCGCTCCATATGGCGCCGAGTACGGCGGCCCCGCCGAATCCCATCCGTCGGACGGCGGGCAGGCGCTCGGCGGTTATGCCGCCCAAGGCGATCACCTTGTCGTCGATGATACCCTCGTCGCGTGCCTTTTCTATCTGCGCCGAGGCGAATGCCGATGAGTAGCCCCGTTTCGAGATGCTGTCGAATATCGGGCTTAGAGTCACGTAATCGCACGCGGGCTTGTATCGCCGCACCTCGTCGAGCGTATGGCACGAGCGGCTGACGGAGCCGCCGTGATTCTCGGGCGGCAGGGGATTGCGGCCGTTGAGGTGTACGCCGCGCAACGCGAACTCGCCGCATAGCGCGAATCGGTCGTGCAGCACGATGCGGCCGTGAAACTCCGACGGGATGTCGCCGAGCAGGCGCCGTACCTCCTCGGCCGAGGCGTCGGGCTTGCGCAGATGCAGGATCGGCAACCCCGCGCGGAACAGAGCCGCGATCCATGCGGCTTCGCCGTCGAACATGTCGGGGCGTGTTATCACGATCAGTCTCACGGCAATTCGAAGATTTGCGCCTGCATGGTGCGCAGGTCGATCGTCCAGAGCCGTCCCGCGAGCGTCTCGCCGTAACCGCATATTATCTTCAGCGCCTCGCTCGCCTCGACGGCACCCACGACGGCGGGCGTGACGCCCACGACGCCTTTCGGCGCATCGACGCGCAGCATCGCCTGCTCGTCGGGCCACAGACCGCGGTATCTGCGCGGGCGCTCCCCGTGGTTGAACACCGACACCTGCCCCTCGAAACCGCATATCGCACCGTAAACGTAGGGTATTTCGGCCTCGGCCGTCACCTCGTCGAGAATGTAACGCGTGGCCACGTTGTCGCAGGCATCGACTACCAGATCGTAGCGCGATACGATCTCGCGGGCATTCTCCTGCGTAAGACGCGCGACACAGGGTTCGACTATCGCTTCGCCGTTCATTTCGCGCAGGCGCCGTGCGGCGCATTCGGCCTTGGGCATATCGAGGTCGCACTCCGTGTAGAGTACCTGACGGTGCAGATTTGTAAGGCTCACCACGTCGTTGTCGACTATGCCTATGCGCCCCACGCCCGCCCCCGCGAGGTAGAGCAGTACGGGCGAGCCGAGTCCTCCAGCACCGACGACCAGCACGCGGGCGTCGCGCAACTTGCGCTGCCCCTCGCCGCCGATCTCGGGCAGCATGGTCTGCCGTGCGTAACGTGTCATAATCCGACGGCTTTACGCGTGTCGTACAGATCGAACGAGGCGTCCCAGTCTTTCCACACGGGTTCGATCCCCGCTCTCTTCAACGCCCGCTCCACCTCGCCGACCGTGCGTTCGTCACTCACGTGGAATTGCTCCAGCGCCTGCGGGTAGGTGAAGTAGCCCCCGGGCTCAGTCTTGCTGGCCGCCGACATGGTGGTGACGCCTAACGCAGCCATGTGGTCGCGTATCGCGGCGGGTTCGCGCGTGGAGTAGGATATGTCGACGTCGTGGTCGAATATGCGCATGGCGAAAGTCACCTGCGCAAGCTCGCGATCGCTCATTATCACGTTGGGTTGGAACCCTTGGTTCTCGGCGGGGCGCATGCGCGGGAAGTTGACGCTGTAACGGGTCTTCCAATAGTGTTTTTGCAGGTAGCGCAGGTGGCGGGCCATCATGGTGATGTCGGTGCGCCAATCCTCCAGACCGATCAACACTCCCAAACCTATGGAGTGCACGCCCGCCTGCCCCATGCGGTCGAATCCGTTGACGCGCCACTCGAATTTCGACTTCATGCCGCGCGGATGGTAGACGTTGTAGCGCGCACGGTTGTAGGTCTCCTGAAAGCATATCACGCCGTTCAGGCCGTGGCCCTTCAGTTTAGCGTAATTCTCGGCCGAAAGCGGCATGACCTCTATCTTCAGGTTGCTGAAGTAGGGCTTGGCCAGATCGAGCGCGCGGGCTATGTAGTCCACGCCCGCCGCCGCGGGATTCTCGCCCGTGACCAGAAGCAGATTCTCGAACGGGCCGAGCCGTTTTATGGCGCGGTACTCGTTCTCGATCTCGGCGGGCGCGAGTATGGTGCGCTTCATGGGGTTCGAGATGTGGAACCCGCAGTATACGCACGAATTGGTGCACGAATTGGTGAGATAGAGCGGTATGAACATCGACATCGTTTTGCCGAAGCGCTCCATTGTGTAGCGTCGGCTCAGGCGAGCCATAGTCTCCAGATAGGGCGCGGCCGCGGGCGACACGAGCGCCATGAAGTCGTCGACGGTGCAGCGGCGTGCCGCGAGGGCGCGGCGCACGTCGGCGTCGGTCTTCGACATGATCGCCGCGGTCGTCTCCTCCCACGATATTTTCTCTAATTGTTCGGAAAACATTTTTTATGGTTTTTATTTCTTGTCCGCAAAAATATTCTCGACATGGCCCTGCCATGTCGGCAGTTCGCCGCCACCCCGAGCGGCGGACTGCAATTCGCTTTACGGCTCTTGCAATCCTCCGCTGTCGGCGAACAGCGATTCATCTGTTCAGTTTTTTCAATATGTTTCGCCTCACCGAGGCCACGGCCGTGGGCAGGCACTCGTCGTCGACACTCTCCATGCAGGCGCGGAGCTCGGCCCGCAGTTCCGCGTGACGGCGGCAGAGCGAGTAGGCTATCTTGCTGCACAGCGAGCGCGAAGCCACGCTCAGCTTCGGGGAGAAGATGCCGTCGAGGCAGAAATCCAGCAGATCGACGTCGGGTTCCTCCTCGTCGGACAGATGGTACACGATACTCAGCAGCAGCCGTTGAATCCCCGAGTGACGCTCGGTCATGGCGCGGGCCGTGATCTCGGCGCGCCGCTCGGCGAAGAGTTCGGGACTGCGTGCCGCGACCTTCTCCAGAGTCCATGCGGCATGCCATGCCACTGCGGTCTCGCTGTCGTCGAGCAACGCAAGCAACTCTCCGAAGAGTTCGGGATCGGCCGCAGCCTCATCCGCCGTGCGGTCGATCCGAGCGCGCGACATGCGGCGTGAGGCGAGTGTTTCGCGCAGCGACGTCATGACATTACATTTTGTCGGCCGTCTGCCTGTCGGCGAATTCGCGGCGTATGTCGCGGCTCAGACGCATGGCGCAGAAATTGGGTCCGCACATGGTGCAGTACTCGCCGTCGGTGTGACGCCCCGCATGGAAGTACTGCATGGCGCGTTCGGGATCGAACGACAGGTCGAACTGGTCTTTCCAGCGGAATTCGAAACGCGCCTTGCTCAGGGCGTCGTCGCGCATCTGCGCCCCCGGGTGCCCCTTGGCGAGGTCGGCGGCATGGGCGGCGATCTTGTAGGTCACCACGCCCGTGCGCACGTCCTCCTTGTCGGGTAGCGCGAGATGCTCCTTGGGCGTGACGTAGCACAGCATGGCCGTGCCGAGCCACCCGATCTGCGCCGCTCCGATGGCCGAGGTTATGTGGTCGTACCCGGGCGCTATGTCGGTGACGATGGGGCCCAGCGTGTAGAACGGCGCGTCGTGGCACTTCTCGCGCTGGCGCTCCATGTTCTCGCGTATCTTGTGCATAGGCACGTGCCCGGGTCCCTCGATGAAAGCCTGCACGTCTTTGGCCCACGCGCGCTGCACCAGCTCGCCGAGCGTGTCGAGTTCGGCGAACTGCGCCTCGTCGTTGGCGTCGGCTATCGACCCGGGGCGCAGGCCGTCGCCCAGCGACACGGCCACGTCGTATGCGGCCAGTATGTCGCAGATCTCGTCGAAATGTTCGTAGAGGAAGCTCTCGCGGTCGTGGACCAGACACCATTTGCTCACGATGCTGCCGCCGCGGCTCACGATGCCGCACAGACGCTTGTCGGCCAGATGGACGTTCTTGCGGCGTATTCCCGCATGGATGGTGAAGTAGTCGACCCCCTGTTCGCACTGCTCGACGAGCGTGTCGCGGTATATCTCCCACGTGAGCTCCTCCACGCGGCCGCCGACCTTCTCCAGCGCCTGATAGATGGGTACCGTACCCACGGGCACGGGGCAGTTGCGGATGATCCATTCGCGGGTCTCGTGGATGTTGGCGCCCGTCGAGAGGTCCATCAGCGTGTCGCCGCCCCACTTGCAGCTCCACAACGCCTTCTCCACCTCCTCCTCGATGCCCGACGTGGTGGCCGAGTTGCCGATGTTGGTGTTGATCTTCACCAGAAAGTTGCGGCCTATTATCATCGGCTCGGCCTCGGGGTGGTTGATGTTGGCGGGCAGCACGGCGCGGCCCTCGGCTATCTCGCGGCGCACGAACTCGGGCGTTATGCGGGTCTCGATGCCCGCCTGCTCGCAGTTCATGTTCTCGCGGATGGCGACGTATTCCATCTCGGGAGTCACCACGCCGCGTTTGGCGTAGGCCATCTGCGTGATGGCGGCGCCGCGCTTGGCGCGGTAGGGCAGGGCTATGTGTTCGAAACGCAGCGCGTCGAGCGAGCGGTCGTCGCGGCGCATGCGTCCGTACTCCGAGCTTATCTCGGGCAGACGCTCCACATCGCCGCGTGCGGCGATCCACCCCTCGCGCAGACGAGGCAGCCCCTTGCGCAGATCGACCTCGATGTCGGGGTCGCTGAATGCTCCGCTGGTGTCGTAGACATATACGTCGGGGTTGGGCGTATAGTGTTTCTCGCCGTTTTCGTCGACACGGACGCTCGGCACCTGCTCGATGCGGCGCATGGCTACTCGGATTTCGGGATGGAGCTTTCCCCGAACGTAGACCTTGTGCGAACGTGAATATTTTATTTCGGGTTTCATGTATTTCGTAATCGTATTATTTTATGGGCGTAATATAATTGCGGCTCTTTTGAGCCGCGCGAACCGCACCTCGCCTCGCGGGGCAGGGTGGTTTCTATTCGTCGAGGAATGCGGTGAGCGGCGAACTGGCCTCGGCCTCGAAATCTGACGTCTGCATGCCGAGTCCCGCCTCGAAAGCCCTGCGGCCCGCCTCTACCGCGCCGCGGAACGCCTCGGCCATGGCCACGGGATCGCCCGCGACGGCTATGGCGGTGTTGACCAAGCAGGCGGCGGCACCCATCTCCATCGCCTCGGCAGCGTGGCTCGGCGCCCCTATGCCCGCGTCGACCACCACGGGGATGGTCGATTGCTCGATTATGATGCGCAGGAAGTCGCGCGTGCGCAGACCGCGGTTGCTGCCTATCGGCGCGCCGAGCGGCATGACGGCCGCCGCGCCCGCCTCCTCCAGACGCTTGCAGAGCGTGGGATCGGCCTGACAGTAGGGCAGTACCGTGAAGCCCATCCCGACCAGCTTTTCGGTCGCTTTAAGAGTCTCGACCGAATCGGGCAGCAGATAGCGGGGATCGGGATGTATCTCCAACTTGAGCCACTCGGTGCCGAACGCCTCGCGCGCCATTTGGGCGGCGAATACGGCCTCCTCGGCGTTGCGCACGCCCGAGGTGTTGGGCAGCAGACGGATGCGGGGATTTACGATGTGTTTCATCATGTCGTCCTCCTCGTCGCCGAGCTCTATGCGTTTCATGGCCACGGTGACCATTTCGGTGCCCGAGGCCGCTATGGCCTGCTCCATAAGGGCGTTGGAGCCGAATTTTCCCGTTCCGAGAAAGAGTCGCGACGAAAATTCGCGGCCCGCTATAACGAGTTTTTCCATATATGTCGAATGTTTATTCGTTTGTCCTGTTATGAAATTCCACGGCCTCGACCACGCGCCGCATCTCCGCCGCGGGGTCGTCGGCGCGCAGTACCGATCCCGACAGGGCTATGCCCGTCACGCCCGTGCGCATGATCGGACCGATGTCGTCGAACGTTATGCCGCCTATGGCCACTATGGGCAGTCCGATACCGCTCTCGCGCATGCGCCGCACGATGTCGCGGTACCCTTCGAGCCCGAGTACGGGGCTGAGCCTCTGTTTGGTGGTGGTGAAGCGGAACGGCCCGCAGCCTATGTAGTCGGCTCCCGCCTCGGCGAGGGCCTTCACGTCGTCGAAAGTGTTGGCCGTGCCTCCGATTACGATGTCGGGACCGAGCATCCGCCGCGCCTCGGCGACGGGCATGTCGTTCTTGCCGAGGTGCACGCCGTCGGCTCCCGTCGCGCCGACCAGCTCGGCACGGTCGTCGATTACGAACGTCGCGCCGAAGCGGTCGCACAGCGTGCGCACCTCGCGGGCCGTGGCGACGAAAAGATCCTCGTCGGCATCCTTCATGCGCAACTGCACCCATCGGCAGCCGCCCTCCAGAGCTATGCGTGCCGAGTCGAGGTAGGTGTGGCGCTCGGTGAAGTGGGTTATGAACTGCAATCCGATCGGGTTCATCCTCCGCAAGCCATTTTGATTATAACTAATTTGTCGCCCTCCGACAATCGTCGTTCGGGCCACTCCGCGCGCGGGACCACGCGGTCGCCGAGGGCTATCGCCACCATGTCGGGCAGGCCCAGCTCGCCGTGCAGGGCGGCTATGTCGGCGGCATTCGTCTCTACGGCTTTGCCGTTTACGTATACGGTCATACTATTAAGTTCTTTTCAACGGATTCGCTTCGACCGAAGGTTTCGCAGCGAGGACGGCATACGCACTACGGCTTCGCCGTTGTACAAATTCTACCCTCCCCTAAATCCCCTCCTTGGGAGGGGACTTGGGTCGCTGCGCTCCGAATAGCAGACAAATCCGTATTGTTGGTATTGGCGATAAATGCAACGGGAAACCGCTTGCAGGAGAAACGCGATACACAATTCCTACGGCAGTACTGACTGCATCAGGTTCGAGGGTATGATCTCAGCCCGCATCGGGCACCCCTTTGTATTTATCTGCGGGCAAAGTTAATCAAAAAACGAGATAATTGTTCTTCGGGAGCGATATTTTTGCGGCCGCGCCGCGATCAGAACTCGGCGGGGGAGTGCAGCCGTATGCGCCGCCCGTCGGCGGGGTGGTCGAACTCTATGGTCTCGGCATGCAGGCAGAGCCGCCCGCCGCCCGTGCCGTAGATGTCGTCGCCGACGATGGGGGCATCGAGCCCCTCGGCATGCGCCGCATGTACGCGCAGCTGGTGGGTGCGGCCCGTCAGCGGGTAGAAACGCACCCGAGTCCGAGTGCCTTCGCGGCCGATCACCTCGTAACGGGTTACCGCACTGCGGCCGTCGGGCGCGACCATTTGGCGCGGGCGGTGGTCGTAGTCGAGCTTCAAAGGCAGCGATATGGTCCCGCTTTGCGGTTCGACCGTGCCGTCCAGCAGCGCGACGTAGCTCTTTTTGACGGTGTGGTTTATGAACTGCGCCTGCAAAGCCTTGTGCGCCTCCTTGCTCTTGGCCAGCAGAAGCAGCCCCGAGGTCGATTGGTCGAGCCGATGTACGATGACGGGACCCGCGATGTCGGGATAACGCTCGTGCGCCCACTCCTCGACCGACCGCACACCCGATTTCCCCGTCACGGAGAGCATTCCGCCCGGCTTGTCGATTGCGACCGCGTGGTCGTCCTCCCACACGATCCGCGGTTCGGGCGGCTCGATGCCCGACAGCGGATTGGGCTCCACCTCTAACCCTTCGAGCATGTGCAGCAGTATGGGTTTGCATTTGCCGTTGCAGGCGGGGTAGTAGTTGCCGTGGCGGCGCACCTCGCCTTTGGGCGATCGGCCCCACCAGAACTCGGCCATTGCCAGAGGCTGCATGCCGTGCCGATAGGCGTATTGCAGCAGCTTGGGCGCGGCGCACTCGCCCGCGCCCGCGGGCGGTATGCGTTGGGGCGTCGGGGCGAAGAGGCTGCAAAGGTCGCGCTCCTCGCCGCGCGCGTTGAGCGTGCGGAACTGTCGGAAGATACGCATCTGAAGCTCGGCGGAACGTCGTCGTCGCTCGGTACGTAGAGCCTCTACCTCGCGCTCGTATTCGGCGAGTCGTGCGCGCGCCTGCTCGACGAGCTGTTTGTGATGATGCTTGAGCCTTTGGAGGTCGGCGTTTTCGCGCTGACTCTCGAGTACGAGAGCAGCCTCGTCCTCACCCGCGGCGCGACGTGCCGCGCGCGACTGTTTCGAGAGTTTCATGCTCCGTTTCATGGCCTCGATCCCGCATTCGGCATCGCGTTCGGCCTTTTTGAGGCTTTCCCGCGCCGCGATGTACCCGTCGCTTCGTTCGAGTTCGGCCACACGGCGGTTGATGATCGATATTTCGGCCTCCTCGCGACGGAAGAAGTCGTCGGGCCGCAGCATGTCGTAGACGGGCGGCACGAAATAGTCGTGGCGGTTGGTGCCGTCCAGATTGCCCGAGAAGGCGGCCAGAAAACCCAACGTCCCGTCGGCGTCGCGCACCGTGAGCACGCCGAACATCTTGCCGCGGCCGAGTTCCTCGCGCCAGTCGTCGCGCGAGGCTATGTAACGCTGCGTCTGCTCGGCGGCCATGCGGCTCAGGGGATGGGGCGTGTAGGCGAAGGGCCACGTGAAGAGTCGGGGCAGCGGAATCGCGTCGACGGGTAGTTCGAAACGGTGCAACATGCGGATTACGGGTTTTGTCCGCAAAATTAACCATTCGGGTGAAAAAATCGACCTTATCGGGGTCAGTTTTCCCTTATGGCACGAAAATTACTGCGTAACGGCCGAACCTTATAATTTTTCGTAAAATATGAATAAGAACGGTATTTTGGCAGGTATGCTGGTCGGATGTTGCGGAACGTTTCAGGCCGTGGCATGCACGGGCATCTCGCTTACTGCGGCCGACGGCAGTTACATACAGTCGCGCACGATAGAGTGGGCGCTCGGAGAGCTGGAGAGCGAATATGTGATTATTCCGCGGAGCGAACGCATAAGATCGTTCACCCCGACGGGCGAGGACGGGATGCTTTTCGTCGCCAAGTACGGACTGGTGGGAATGTCGGTGGCGCGTACGGAGTTCATCGCCGAGGGAATCAACGAGGCGGGACTGTCGGCGGGACTCTTTTTCTTCCCGCGCTACGGCGGCTACGAGAGTTACGATCCGTCGCAGAACGAGCGTACGTTGGGCGATTTGCAGGTGGTGACATGGATATTGTCGCAATTCTCCACCATCGACGAACTCAAGGCGGCGATATCGTCGGTGCGGATCGTGGGGCTGGCCGAAATGTCGGTGGTGCACTGGCGCATAGGCGAACCCTCGGGGCGTCAGGTCGTGCTGGAGATCGTGGACGGCGTGCCGCATTTCTACGAAAACGAGGTGGGCGTGCTGACCAATGCGCCCGGGTTCGAATGGCATCTTACCAATCTGAACAACTATGTGAATCTCTACCCGGGCAGCGCTCCCGGGCAGCGGTTGAGCGGCATCGAGCTGCAACCGATAGGCGGAAATTCGGGCTTCCTCGGCATCCCGGGCGATGCCACGCCTCCTTCGCGCTTCATTCGCGCGGCGTTCTTCAGGGCGACGGCCCCGCAGCGCGCAACGGGTTTCGATACCGTGCAGCAGTGTTTTCATCTGCTCAACAACTTCGACGTGCCGATAGGAATCGAACATCCCGAAGGCGGGAGCCCCGACATACCGAGCGCGACGCAATGGACCTCGGCCATAGATCTGACCAACCGCAGGGTCTATTACAAGACGGCCTA
>CAYMIH010000063.1:0-10449 GCA_964390585.1 uncultured Alistipes sp. | reverse complement strand
AAAAGGATAATATCCATTCGCTTTACGCTTTTGCATTCCGTCGCAGTCGGCAAACAGCGGTCGCTATTTTTCGGGGATCTACTAAAAAGGCCGCCCGACAAAAGCGTCGGACAGCCTCGGATCCGAGTCGTTGCGACCGAGATCAGAAGTTGTATTGGATCATGAGGCTCAGGCGGTTCGCCTCGCTTTTCAAGCTGTTCATGTCGGTACGCGATCCGTGCAGATACTCGGCCGCTATGCGGCAGTTGGGAGTCGGCTGGTAGAATATGTTTCCGAACATGTAGTTTCCGCGCTTGTACTCGGTCTCGGCGTAATAGCCGTGGTGCTTCTCGACACGTGCGGTCGAATAACCGCCCGAGACCCATAATTTCGACGGGATGAAATCGACCTGACCCGAGGCCTGCCAAGCCCACATGGGCATGGTCTGTATGCGCAGAGAGTTTTCGGGATCGGGCGTAAAATCGAGTCCGCTGCCCGTGAGATCCTGAATGTAGGGAGTGATTCCTTCGCCGTAGATTCCGTTGAAGAACAGGGTGAAATAGGGACAGGTCTCGACGCGGCCGCTCGCCTGCACGCCCCAGCCGAAGAGGCTCGTGTTCTTCTCGGTGGCGGCATTGTGCAGATACATGTTGCGCAATACTCCCGAGGCGCGGAAATGGCTTTGGCGGTTATTGCCCCACGCAAACTGCAAATAGAGCGGTATGTCGGGCACGCGCTGCGATATGGGACGGAAAGTTTCATCGTAGGTTCCGCTCACTGTCGGCATCTCGGCAGCCACGCCGAAGGTGAAATGATCCTGCATGAAATCTATTTCATAGCGCAGCATGGTGGCGAAATTGAGATTATAGGCGTTGGGGCCCTGAAAATCGACAGTCAACGGTGCGGCCTGCAAATCGCAGAACGTGGTGATGTCGCGACCCGCCGTGATGCCCAGCAACGACACATAGGCCGAACGCAGACGCGGCGTGTAACTGAACTCCTCGCCGCCGCGGAAGTCCATGTCGACGTATGCGACCACGCGTCCCAGCGCGCGCGAGTTGATGACGGCCTTGGTGAACAGACGCGACGTGGTGGCGTCCATCATCAAACGCTGGCGGTTGGCATAGGTCTCCTGCATGGGGATATCGTAAGGGATGAAATCGATGTTGTCCACCGCACCCTTCAGATCGTAGCTCGCACGGAGATTGATATAACCGCCGATACCGAGCGCGAACTTGTTGTCCTTCGTGGCGAAGACGAACTGCGGATTATGCGCCTGCTGGAAACCCGTGCGGAGCGTCTGCTCGAAATCCTGACGGGCGTTCGCCGCGGCCATGTTCTTTTGGGCCACAGCCTGCTGCATGGGACAACGCGACACGGTATCGGTCTGCTCGACGGCAATCATGTATATCGTCGGCTTATACCGTTCGTCGCGCCGGTTGCGGCGCTGCGCCGATGCGCCTTGTGCGCACAACGCCAAAAACACGGCGGCGATCAGAAGTTTTGATTTTTTCATACTTTGAATTGATTTTGATTGAATAACTGACTATTTTTTTAGCTGCTGCATGATTAAAATGTTCTATCTTTGTCCGATATTCAAGCAACTAATATGCCAAAGGAGCGAATCCCGACGCACCCCGCGGCACTGTAAATTTTCAACCGTATGATTTGGTTCATCGCACTGTTTTCACTCGCCATGATCGCCGCGGACATGGCGGCCGTAAGGCGTCTGTTCCGCGGCGCAAGCCGCAAACGCCGCACGGCGATAACCGTATGCGCCCTCGCCGCCGACCTGCTGCCGTTCCTGAGCATGGCGGTCGTTTTCATATTCACGCGCGACAACACCACGGGCGTGATGATGTTTTCGGCATGGATGTTTTACCTATATATGATTACGGCCGTGTCGCGAGTGCCGTTCAACATCGCAGCGGTGCTGTCGCGCAAAAGGGCGGTCCGCGCGGCGGGAGCGGCGGTGAGTCTTGCCATGATCGCGACGCTCGTATACGGCATGGCCGTCACGCGCACCGACTACGAGGTGAAGCGCATAACGATCGAGTCGGACCGTCTGCCCGCCGCGTTCGACGGATACGGGATAGCGTTGATCTCCGACCTGCATATAGGTACCATGCTGCGGCCGCAGAAGGAGCTGGAACGCATAGCCGAGTTGTGCGAATCGCTGCACCCCGACATGGTGGCGTTCTGCGGCGATCTGGTGAACATACGCTACACCGAGATCGACACGCCGATAGCCCGCGCCCTCGCGCGGTTCTCGGCTCCCGACGGAGTGTTTTCGGTGATAGGGAATCACGACATAGGAGTATACATACGCGACTCCGTATCGCTCACGCCCGAAGAGAACACGGCACGCCTCATAGAGAAAGAGACGGAGGTCGGATGGCGGGTACTCGACGACCGCACCGAATACATCCGCCGCGGCGCGGACTCGATAGCGGTGACGGGCATATCGTTCTCGCGCGCTTGGGCGAAGGAACGCCACTCGTCGCACATCCCCGACGTCGAGTTGGACGAGATATACGCATCGGTTCCCGATTCGGTGTTCGACATCACGTTGGCCCACATTCCGCAAATGTGGACCCCGATACTCGAAAAACGCTTCGCCGACCTTACGCTGTCGGGCCACGTGCACGCCATGCAGATGAAGTTCCCCGCAGGCGAGCGGGGCATATCGCCTGCACGCTTGGTATATCCCCGCTGGAGCGGACTCTACGAGCAGGAGGGACGGGCCCTTTACATCAACGACGGCATAGGCTGCGTACTGTATCCGATGCGCATCGGAGCGCGCCCCGAGATCACGTTCATACGCCTGAAACGTCCGCTTTGAATGCGGCATTCTTCACGCCTTGCCGAAGTCGGCGCAAGGCGGCTCCGCGTTCGATGGCAAAACGTTCCGTTCGGCCGTCAAAATGAACATTTGCAACAGCATACGGCATGCAAAATGTTGTAAAACGGCAATCTTTTCTCCGATTCGGACATCGGGTTTCTTATAATCGAAAAAGGGGTTTATATTTGCCGACGTTAATCAAGTACCTCCGATTATGAGAAAATATCCGATTTTGATTTTCCTGTCGTTCGCAATCTTGTCGGGATCGGCTCAAACCGACGGACGACGCATGATTTCGCTCGAAGAGGCCGTGACGATAGCCACGACCGAGAACCCCGCAATAAAAGCCGCGCAATATGAAGAGACGGCCGCCAAACGCCAGCGTCAGGCCGCCATCGGACTGCGCATGCCCAAGATCACAGCGGTGGGCAGCTACATATATGCGGGTGACGACATAGCCATCGATGCCAACGATCTGAAAGGTCCCGCAAGTTCAATGGCCGGCGATTTGATAACCTCGGGAGTACAGAACGGAATCATTAGCCAGCAGATGGCGGGGTTCCTCCAGAGTGCGCTGGGATCGGTGGCGGGACTCGACTGGAAATACACGTTGCAGGACCGCAGCTTCGGATTCGTGGGCGGCGAAATCACGGTGCCGCTGTTCCTCGGCGGAAAGATAAACGCGGCCAACAGAGCGGCGCGGATAGACGAATCGACGGCGGGACAGCAAGGCATGCAGACCCGAAACGAACTGATATCGGAGCTCGTGGAACGTTACTACGGCTTGGCGCTGGCCGCGCAGGTGGTGAAGGTCCGCAGTCAGGTCGCCGACGGCATAAGACGTCACCTGACCGATGCCGTGGCACTCGAAAAGCAGGGAATGCTGGCAACCTCGGAGAAACTGTACGTCGAATTCAAAATGGCCGAGGCCGAGCGCGAACTCAAGAACGCGCAGCTGCAACTGGAGACCATAAAAGATGCCCTCAACAACACGCTCGCCTCGGTCGACACCGATTATGTGCCGATAACCAACATGTTCGTGGTGCAGCAGATCGAGGACGTGGAGTATTACAAGTCGCTGGCTTCGAACAGCAATCCCCTGCTGAATCAAGTGACGCTCAAACGCAGGCTGGCCGAGGAGGGGGTACGCCTCCAGCGCTCGGACTACTTCCCGCAGGTGGTGGCCATGGGAGGCGGTTCGATCTACAACTATCAAGTCACGAACATGCTGCCCCGATGGGCCGTGGGCGTGGGCGTGAGCTTCAAGATATTCGACGGCCTGAACCGCGAATACAAATACTCGGCGGCCAAGCAGACCGTGAGACGCGTCGAGCAGCTGGAGACCAAGGCGCGTCAGGACATATCGGTTCTGGTGGAGAAGCTCTACAACCAACTGCTCAACTATTACAACCAGTTCGAATCGGTGGAGTCGTCGATACGTTTCGCCGAGGAGTATCTCCGCGCAAAGAACGCGGCGTTTCTCAACGGCATGAGCTCGGCTTCGGACCTTATCGACGCCGAACTGAATCTGGCCAAGGTGCGCACCGAACGAATACAGATGGCTTTCTCTTACGACGTGGCGCTGGCCAAACTGCTGGAGGCCGCGGGAGTGAGCAACGAATTCACCTCGTACGCCCGCCGCATCGATGCGCGACAAATCACATTCGACAATAACTAAAGAGACATAAGCACGATTATGAAAAAAAGAAATGTCATTTGGCTCATTATCGCCTTGGTCGTGATAATAGCAGCCGTAGCATTGGTGGGATATTATCTGAAGAAATCGGAGCCGACCATAATTCAGGGTACGGTGGAGTGCACGAGCTACAAGGCATCGTCGAAGATAGCGGGCCGCATCGAGGAGATGAAGGTCGAGCAGGGACAGCAGGTGACCAAAGGAGAGCTGCTATACGTGCTCTCGACGCCCGAGCTGGACGCCAAGCTGCGTCAGGCCGAGGCGGCGAAGAGCGCCGCGGCGGCAATGGACGAAAAGGCTCTGGCCGGAACGCGCAAGCCTCAGAAAGAGGCCGCCCTCAACATGTGGCAGAAGGCGCAGGCAGGCAAGCTGCTCGCCGAGAAGACCTTCGAGCGCGTGAAGGCTCTCTACGAGCAGGGCGTGGTCCCCGCACAGCAATACGACGAGGCCGAGGCCAACTACCGCGCAATGGAGGCGACGGAGATGGCGGCCAAGGCTCAATACGACCTCGCGCTGGACGGAGCCAGCAAGGAGGAGAAGAAGGCCGCGGCGGCTCAGGTGCGTCAGGCCGAGGGTGCCGTGAGCGAGGTGGAGTCGTACATCGGCGACGCTATGGTGTACTCGCCCGTCGACGGCGAGGTGTCGACCATCATAGCCGAGCAGGGCGAGCTGGTGGGCACGGGCTACCCCGTGGTGGCCATACTCGACACCTCGGACGTGTGGGTGACGTTCAACATCAAGGAGACCATGCTGCCGCGCATAAAGATCGGCACGCGGATGACGGGTTACGTCCCCGCTCTCGACCGCGACGTGGAGCTGGAGGTGACATACATATCGGTGCAGGCCGATTTCGCGACATGGAACGCCACGCGCACGCAGGGCAGTTTCGACATACGCACCTTCGCCGTCAAGGCGCGTCCCACGGACGAGGTGCGGCGCATACGCCCGGGAATGAGCGTGTTGGTGGACTGGGACAAAGTGGGAGAATAAAAATCGAAGGACAATGCGATCTCTGCGCAACATATATGCGGTCATGCGGCGCGAACTGCGACGGATTGCGGACTACAAGTCCTATTTCCTGCTGCTCACGGTGCTGCCGATCGTATCGTTCCTCTTCTTCACCGCAATATTCGAGGCCGGCATACCGCACAATCTGCCCGTGGCCGTGCTCGACGAAGACCATACGACGCTCTCGCGCAAGTTAATCGACATGATCGGTGCCGCACCCGAAACCGAAGTGCGTTACGAGATAACCGATATCGACGAAGGCGAACGGCTCATTCGCGAGGGAAAGGTGCACGCCATAGTGCAGATACCCTCGTTCTTCGAGAAAAACATCCTCGGCAACACCTCCACCCATGTCGAGGCATACATTTCGGGCGACAACGTGCTGACGAACGGACTCATATCGAAAGATCTGCTGACGACCGTCACCACTTTCGACACGGGAATAGAGTTGCAGATCATGATGAAGCAGGGACTCACCGAAAAACAGGCCATGGCGCAGGCCATGCCCGTGAGGTTCGACAAACACGTGCTGTTCAATCCCTACACCAACTACGCATACTACCTCTCGCCGAGCTTCATGCCGATGATGATAATGATATTCACGGTGCTGGCAACCATATTCGCCATAGGTTCGGAGCTGCGTTACTCCACGGCCCGCGAATGGATCGAGACGGCCGAGGGATCGTTGTTCCGCGCGCTGACGGGCAAACTGCTGCCCGTATTCATGTCGATGACGTTGATGGCGCTGTTGATGTTCTTCCTGCTGTTCGACGTGATAAACGTGCCTCTGAACGGCAGCTTCACCATGTTGTTCGCGGGGTGCGTGGTATTCATCGCGAGCTATATGGGAATATCGATATTCGTTATCGGACTCACGGCCGACATGCGTTTGGCGATGTCGCTCGGAGGCGGATATTCGGTCATGGCCTTTTCGCTGTCGGGACTCACGTTCCCCGTCATGGCCATGTTCAAGGGCATACAGATATTCTGCTACATATTCCCGTTCACCTACTTCACCGACATGATAGTGGATCAGGCGCTGCGCGGCGCACCCGCGGCGTATTCGATCCACGACCTGTGTTGCATGGCCGCATTCCAGATACTCCCGCTGCTGGTGCTTCCGCGCCTGCGCAGGATATCGCTCGACAGCAGTTACTGGGGTAAAATGTAAACGATCATGAGCAAACTCACACATACCGTAAAATCGCACCGAAGGCAGCTCTGCATAGTGATGCGCAACGAGTATGCCCACATATTCCGCGATGCGGGCGTGATACTAATCATGGTGTTCGCGCCGCTCATCTACGCCACCATCTATTCGCTCACGTACGGTTCGCAGGTGCTGAGAAACGTACCGATAGGAGTGGTCGACATGAGCAAGACCGACACCAGCCGAAAGCTCATAGAGGCCATAGGTATGGGGCCCAACACCGTCATAGCCTACGAACTCGACGACATGGCCGAGGCCGAGCGCAAATTCTACGAACGCGACATATACGGCATAATATACATCCCCGACAACTACGAGAAGATGTTGCTCGGCGGGCAGATGGCTACGGTGGCAATCTGTCTCGACGCCAGCTACATGTTGATGTACCGTCAGGCGTTTCAGGAGATGGTGGCGGGAATCAACACCACGGGCGCCATGGTGGAGTTCCAGCGGCTCATAGCCCGCGGGGCCAACATCCCGCAGGCCAAAGCCATCACGCAGCCCGTAATATATCAAAGCCATTCGCTGTTCAACCCCTATCTGGGTTACGGCACGTTCGTCATGCCGCCGATTCTAATGCTCATAATCCAGCAGACGCTGCTTATCGGCATCGGCATGATAGGCGGCACATGGCGCGAGCAGGGACTCTACGGCAAGCTCAAGCCCAAGGGCAGCAAACGGCTGTCGACCCTGCCCATCGTGACGGGCAAGGCGTTGGTGTACGCGTCGATATACGCCGTGTCGTCGTTCTATCTGCTCAACGTACATTACCGACTGTTCCACTATCCGATGAACGGAAAGGCCTCGACGATAGTCGTATTCATGACCATGTATCTGTTCGCCTGCATATTCATGGGAATAGCCGTGTCGACGCTGTTCCGCCGCCGCGAGACGTCGCTAATGATGCTGCTGTGGTCGTCGATCCCGCTGTTCCTGCTAAGCGGAGCATCGTATCCCGCCGAGGCCATGCCGCAATGGATGGTTCGGCTGGCGAGCATATTCCCCAGCACGCACGGCGCCCCGGGATTCGTCAGGATACAGACCATGGGCGCGTCGCTCACCGAGGTGATGCCCGAAATAAGAGCCTTGGGACGGCTTATCGTAATCTACTTGGGTCTGTCGTGCATCGGGATACATTTCCTCGTCGATGCCGATCCGTCCGACTCGGCAAGCAGCGATCGGGCAAAACGGCCCGAGACGCAAAAAGCGGCGGAGCGGCCGTCGGAGGCGCCTCAGGCGTCGCAGGCGGATTGATCCCGACTCGTTGTCGACAAAACGCGGGGCGCTTTTCTGCTCCCCGCGTATTTTTTATCGTCGAATCCCGTCCACGGCCGCCTTCAGGCGGTTTATCGCCTCAGCCACCACGGAACGCTGCGTACCGACGTTCATGCGCATGTGCTGCTCGCCGCCGCGGCCGAACATCGCGCCGTCGTTCATCGCCAGCCGCGCGTCGCCGACGATCATGTCGACCAGACGGTCGTGCGGCAGTCCGAGTTCCGAGAAATCGAGCCACACGAGGAACGAAGCCTGAGGCTTCACGGCATGCACCTCGGGGATATTGCGCCGCAGGAAGCCGTCGACGAAATCGATGTTGCCCTCCACGTAGCTGAGCATTTGGCTACGCCACTCGTCGCCCCCGTTGAACGCGGCTTCGGTGGCCGTCATGGCGAATATGGTAGCCATGTCGAACTCGTTGGCCGCAAGCCACGAGAAGAACCGTTCGCGCAGATCCGCATCGGGCACCACGGCATACGAGCTCACGATGCCTGCTATGTTGAACGTCTTGGACGGCGCGCCGAAAGTTATGCTGCATCGCGCGGCTGCGTCCGACACCGATGCGAACGGGATGTGGCGGTTGCCGTACAGAGCCATGTCGCAATGTATCTCGTCCGAAATGACGATCATGCCGTGCGCCGCCGCGATATCGGCCAGACGGCACAGCGTCGCACGGTCCCACACGATGCCGACGGGATTGTGAGGATTGGCAAGAATCAACACCTTGCATCTGTCGTCTATGATGCGTTCCAACCCGTCGAAATCCATTTCGTAGCCTCCGTCGTCGGTCGGTTTCAACGGATTGCAAACCACCTCGCGGCCGTTGGACTCGGGCACGATACGGAAAGGATGGTAGACGGGAGGTTGGATTATGATCTTGTCGCCCGTTCGGGTAAGGGCGTTGACGACCATGCCGATGCCCTTCACTATACCCGGGATGTAACGCAGCCACTCGCGCTCCACATGCCAGTCATGGCGTCGGGCCAGCCAATCGATTATGCTCTGCCGATAGCTGTCGTACTCCATCGTGTATCCGAACACGGGATGCTCCAGACGCCGTTTCATGGCGTCTATCACGAAATCGGGGGTCTCGAAATCCATGTCGGCCACCCACAGCGGCAGCAGATCGTCGCGTCCGTAGGTCTCTTTCAGGCCGTCGTGCTTCACGCAGTGCGTGCCGCGACGCTCCGTAGGTTTGTCGAAATCGTATTGTTTCATCATATCTTTCGGGCTTTTAGAAATTCCATAACATCAGTGCCGTCGGCATAATCGGACAGGGCGGGGTATTGCGCCCGTCCGAACTCCGCGCGCCGAGGATGCACGGCAAGGCGCGACACGACGCATTGTATTTCGTCGTCGTGAAGGCGAAGCCACTCTTCAACCTCGGAGATATCGTCGTAGCGGCAATAGTTCACACGGCTCAACGAATCGGAGAATCCGCACGACTCGACAGCCACGTATCCGCCCCGATCGGAGAACGGGACTCCGTTCATGCACAGCATGGCTTTGGTGTACAAATAATTGTCGCGATACATGGAGTTGGTCGTCTCGGGCCCTTCGAGATCGACTTCATAGCCTCGCGGCACGAAAACGAGCGACACGCTACGGCACCCGAGGCCGAAGTAAGAGAATATGTCGCGGCGCAGTCCATGCAACTCGGCCTGCGTCTCGTCGCCCGCGAGCACGGCCGCCGAATGACGGCTTCCGCGGATCAATGCGGGGATGTCGGCGAAACGGCTGCGGAAATATTTCGCGGCACTGTCGCCGCCCGTGGCGATCACCATATCGGCCGCGATGTCGTCGTCGCAGTACCGCAGAGGGATGTCGCCGCATATCTCGCGCAGCGTATCGACCGCATATGCGATGGTCGCGGAGTCCTTCCGCGACGGTTTCATCAACACCTCGTGTCCGCACAGAAGCGCGCACATCATATCGAAAAATCCCACGAACGGAATGTTTCCCGCCATTATGATTGCCACGCGGCACGGTTCGATCGCACGTAAATCGTATTTCGACAGCCAATTTTTCAGCTTCGATTCGTCGAGAAACTCTTCGCGAACGGCATCGGCGGCCATGCGCACGTCCGCAGCGGTGAACCATTCGTTGGCCGCGACGGCCTCGTCTATACACCCGAGCGAACGTTCATCGCGTCCGAAATCGCGCATCCGACGGCCAAGTTCGACGAATATTTCCGTAATGTTCTTCATTCGAAGGATTAAAATCGAGTTCCCAAAGGTAAGAAAAAAACGCCATTGTACGGTCTGTCGTCGCGTTTGTAAGGTGCAGTCGTGATTTTTTCCGTCAAAAAAATTTGGATAGTGAAAAATTTGGTATATCTTTGCACTCGCAATCGGGTCAGATGCCGCGGGTTGCAAATAAAATAATGCGGAAATAGCTCAGTTGGTAGAGCACAACCTTGCCAAGGTTGGGGTCGCGAGT
>CAYMIH010000062.1:0-11003 GCA_964390585.1 uncultured Alistipes sp. | reverse complement strand
TCATTCGGTCGGTGCAATCCGTATACTTTATTTCCTGAAATAGGCGGCGCATAACTTTCGAAATATTGGGTAGATGAATGCGCCCGCATAAAATAAAAAGAGGGCGCGGTGTCAGCCCTCTCGACCAGTCATAGGAAACCCGAAACAGAAGCTGTCCTGCGCCCTTGCTTGTCCTGCCCACGACAGGGCAGAACATAACAAGGACTGACAACATTTATACCTGTTTCAAACCCTCCCGAAAGAGGTTCCTATGTTTGTCAAGAGGTATAAAGAGTTGTTTACCCTTTATTGTTATGTCCGTCGGCTATGCCGAATTGTGATAATTCCTTAAAGTTTGCATCATAGTTGCAATTTTCATTCGTTCATGGACAACCTATGTTGCCCCTATACAACGACGCTTTAAGAAATTCTAAGACAAAGATAGAAAATAAAATCTAATTTTACACGATTCGGGCATGTTTTTTTGGGAAAATCTGCGTAATTTTGTGGATATGAAGACTTCGATAGACTTTTTACCACAATTCGTACAGACCGATCTGCGGCAGCTCGTGACATTGATACGCGAGGAGATACAGGATGTCGGAATGATTATTTTGTTCGGCAGCTACGCTAAAAATACGTTCGTCCGCCACGACGTAACCCAAGATTATGGCGGCGGATTGATAGAATTCAATAGCGATTATGATATACTGGTTGTTTCGAAAAAGCGACTGGGCAAGAGCGAAGGCAATATGGAAAGCCGCATTCGCGATCGCTTCTCAAAGGGCAAAGACGAGGAAGAAATTACTAAAATCCAACTTATTAGCGAAAGTATCTCCAAACTGAACAATGCACTGTCGGAGGGCCGCTATTTCTATGTCGATGCCGTAAACGAGGGTGTGATGCTCTACGACAGCGGAGAATACACATTGGCCACACCGCGCGAATTGAATTATTCGGAGATCAAAGACATGGCATTAGAGTATTATGCCGTAAAACAATATAAAGCCGATCGGCATTACCGTTATTTTCAAATAGACTATGCAGATAAAGCTTATGCCGATTGTACTTTTAATCTGCATCAGATATCGGAAAATTTGATCAAAGCCGTTATATTGGTTTACAGTCTTTACGGGTATAAGGAACATGACCTTAAAATATTGCTAAAAAAAGTCAAGCGGTACACTAAAGAATTACATAAAATATTTCCTCAAAATACGAATGAGGAGAAACATTTATTTGATCTGCTGCGTCGTGCCTATTTGGAAGCACGTTATAACCCCAAATTCGTGATTACGAAAGATGAAGCAGATGCTCTATTATTGAAAATCAACCAATTAAAACAAGTCGTCGAGAAAGTTTACCGCGAGCGTATCGCTTTCTACGACAGTCAGATAAGGAAATAATCATCTATGGTTTAATGTTTTGCGGCTCCTCGGAGCCGCGCGAGCCGTAGCCTCTGCCCCGCGGAGGCTCGCTATTCGCTTGCTCCGCAGGCTACGACTCACAATTGAATACATTAAATATTTTTGGTTTAATATTTTGCGACTCTTTGGAGTCGCGCAGTTCGCCGCCGCCCCATGCGGCGGACTGCTATCGCATTCACGCCGCCGTCGGCGAACAGCAACGATAACATGACGCAAGATTTGTAATCCGCAGCTACGACTCGCAACTGCAAGCTAAAAGACCATCTATTTTGCGACTCTTTAAGAGTCGTGCAGTTCGCCGCCGCCCCCAATGCGGCGGACTGCTGTCGCATTCCGACCGCCGTCGGCGAACAGCAACGACAGCATGACGCAAGTTTTGTAATCCGCAGGCTGCTGTCCGAATATATTATAATGTTAGGTAATGCGACTCTCCGAGTCGCGCAGTTCGCCGAGCCATGTACCGAGAGCTTCGCCGCGACGCGGCGTTATCTTCGGCGGCTCGCGCAAAGCGCGACCCCCGCAGCCGCCGAAGATAAATTTTACCCGCACACCGCCGTCGGCGAACAGCTGCCAAATACCCGAGACCATCCCGTCATTCCACATTTTTCTTTCGCAGAAAGGAAAATGATTGGAATCGCTTCCGAAAACAAATCGTTCGAGATGCCAATCCTCACTGCGTTCGGGGCATGACGCAGTGTGTTGCAGTCCGCTGAACTGCGCGGGCCGCAGGCTAAGTCTCGCAACTGCAAGCCGAAAGGGGACCCGACGACATGGCGCAGAACAACGTCTGCATCTCGCCCGAAAACGCGCTCGACACGGAAAGGGCTGTCTGACAAGTCTTAGACAGCCCCGTTTTATTCATATCGACACATGCCGCAAAATGCGCAGGCGCTCACGAATCCTCAAAAACTCGGAATCGATCTCTACCACCCCATTTCGCGGGCATACTCGATACAGCGATTGAGTATGTCGTTATAGCTGCGCGCATGGCTCAACTCCTCGACCGCACGGTCGAGAAAATCATCGGCAAGAACGGACTCGCGATCCAAATATTTGTTCAGACAGAAATCGCGCAACATATAGTATTTCGAATATTCGTCATCGGCATTGCATCCGCGCGGCATGCGCTTATAGGCGGTCTGCCAGTCGAAATCGAATCCCTCGGCAGCCTTCACGGCCGCCTCGAACGCCTCGCCTTCGGTCATGATCTCCTCACGGATGCTGCGCAACACTCCCGCAGGCTGAGGATAGAACCCCGAGCAGATGAGATAGGTATCGGTGGCGGGTTCTATGTGCAGATAATACCCCGCATTACCCGATTTCTTGCCTCGCGGACATGCAAAAACACCCATATAGATCTTATACGGACTCTTATCGGCACTGAACCGCGTATCGCGATAGATGCGATAGGTGGCATCCCTGAGTGTCAACCCCGCCACCGAGGGGTCGAATGCCGCGACGGCATCGATATAACGGGCGGCAAAGTCGTCGAAACGGCGTTTGGCCTCTTTGTAACGCTCTTTGTTGGCTTCGAACCAATCGCGGTCGTTATTGCGCGCAAGGTCATCGAGAAATTTTACTACTGTCTTCATGGCATCGGATCATTACTGCGACAAAGTTATAAAATGTCGATGACTATCCGCATCGGCGCCGCCGTTTATTTTGCGAATTCAGCGACTCGACACAATGCCGCGAAAAACATCGCGTCACTCCGCAAGCACGACAAAAAACGGGTCGGAAAATCCGACCCGCCTTTTCTATTCGGTTACGCCCCGACCTACTCGGCCAGAGGAGTTACGCTTACATAAGATTTACCCGACGACTTCTTGCAGAACTCGACAGTGCCGTCGACCAATGCGAACAGCGTGTGATCTTTACCCATACCCACGTTCTCACCCGGGTTGTGAACGGTACCTCTCTGACGAACGATGATGTTGCCGGCCTTAGCGAACTGACCACCGAAGAGCTTTACACCGAGTCGTTTGCTCTCCGACTCACGGCCGTTCTTCGAACTACCTACTCCTTTTTTGTGTGCCATGTTTCTCTAATTTTAATTATGCAACAATATCCTCAACGAGAACCTGAGTCAGATACTGACGATGACCATTGCACTTCTGATAACCGGTTCTGCGCTTCTTCTTGAACACCAGAACCTTCTCGTCCTTGAGATGCTTCAAGATCTTACATTTTACCGAGGCGCCTTCTATTGCAGGTGCACCTACCTTAACCTGACCGTCGTTGTCTGCAAGCAGGACTTTGTCGAAGCTCACCGACGACTCGACGTCGCCCTGAAGACGGTGAACATAGAGCTTACGACCCTTTTCAGCTTTGAACTGCTGACCTGCGATCTCTACTATAACGTACATTTAACTAAAGTATATTATGTATTTTGCCGAATTTCGGCCTGCAAATATACTAAAAATTATCGCTATGCAACAATTGACAACATATTTTTTATGTTTATGACGAAAAATATCGTTATCCGAAGGCTTCGGACATATGTTTCGACATCGCGTTGCGATGTAGGCAGTCCGCCGCCGCCCCACGCGGCGGATTGCTAAAGCATTCCTCCGCCGTCGGCGAACAGCAAATCGCCCTCGATGAAAACGGGTATTTCCGCAAGCTGACATTTATTTTCCGCGCCGATCGACGTTTGGCACATTTTTCGTTCGTCACGCACGGCAAACTTCAGCCGAAATGGACAGAGGAAAAATCGTCATATATTCTCGGCGCGGCATCGTGGGACGCATGATAGCCGACATGGTCGACGGCACGGGTGCGCACGTGGTGTGCTGCACCTCGACACGGCAGACCGTCGCCGCGTGCATGCACGAGCACCCCGATTTGGTGATCGTCCTCGCCGTCGCGCCGTTCATGAACGGCTCGGAATTCATCCGACGCCTGCGCTTCGACCTGAGAAGACAGCCCGCCGTATACGTGGTATCGTGGCAGCAATCGGAACAGACCGTACTGAGCCTGCTCGACTGCGGCGTCGACCAATACCTGACATTCCCTCTGTGCATGAGCCGTTTGCGGCACAAAGTCGCGACCGAAACGAATAAATCTGACGAGGCGTGAATACGGCAGCGCTCATACTGACCGCCGTCGCCGTGACAGTCGCCATCGTCTGTCTGGCTGCCGCGGCGGCCGTCGAACGTCGCAACCGCAACATCCCCTCATCCCGCGACAAATTGGAAGAGGCATATCTGCATCGTATAATCCGTGCCCTCGCTTCGGACGGAAAGGCGGTCGAGGAGACGAAAGCCGACACCCCGCGACAACGCATGGCATTGGCCGAGGCGATGCATCTCGCCATGCGTCACACCTACGGATCCGATATCTCGACGTTGCGTGAGATCGTCGACCGCAACGCGCTCGATCGGTTTCTCCTGCGCCGCATACGCATGTCGCACGGCATTCGCCGAGCCTATCTGCTCACGCTGCTTAGTTCCGTGCCATCGCACCGCGACATATCGGCTCTGCCGGCACGCTACACCCGCTCACGCAACCGCGACGTGCGCGTCTCGGCACTCATAGCCATACTTGCGGCCAACCCGTCGATGGCCGTGCGTACCTTGGCCGCATACCCCTATCGGCTCACGCCGTTCGACACGGCACGCATCATCGCCCTGCTGCGGCGCGGTCTGCTGCCGATAGCCTTCGAACCGCTGCTGACCAACGCCAATCGCAATCTACGCATGTTGGGCATGGCCATAGTACGCAACTTCGGCATCGAGTCGGCCGACAAATCGCTCGGCAACATCATAGCCTCCGATCCCGATCCGCAAACGGTCCGCGAAGCCATCTACACGCTCGCATCGCTCGGGCGCCCGCTCGGACGCGCAGCGATCCGCAAACGCATGACCGATTTCACGCCCGAACAGCGCAAAGAGCTGTGCCGTTACCTGACTCTCGCGGGATACTCCACACGCGCCATACGCACGCTGCTCTCGGAAAAAGAGAGCCGTTACGCCGAAACATTGATAAACTCATACAAACGCGATCTGGTATGCAAATAGTTCAATACGCCATTCTCGCGCTGCTCGCAATCATACTCGCGGCGGCCGCACTGCACGCCGTACGCACGGACCGCGCACTCCGACGACACAGATTCCTCGCCGCCGAAACGGTCGGATGCTGCGAATCGCTCGGATTCGTCGGGATATCGACCGTATGCAGCGGCGTGAAAAACATCGAACACATCGAAAATCTGCTCGGCTCGGAATACGACCTCTACGAACTCATAGTCGTGCTGGATGCCGAACGCTCGCCCGACGCCTTCCGCGACATCATGACGCACTACGGCATGATAAGGGTCAACACGCCCGAATCCGACGAACTCCCTGCGGCACGTATACGCGCCCTTTACCGCTCGCGCCGACGCAACTACCGACGACTGGTGCTCGTCGACCGCACCCGCGCCACGCAGTACGAGGACCTCGACGCGGGCACCGCGGCGGCATCCTACGACTACATTCTGCCCGTCGGAGCCTCCGATTACCTCATGCCCGACGCCGTGGAGACGGCAGCGACGGCCATATCCGCCTCCGCGCGACACACGGAGGCACTGCGCTCGACCGCCGACACCCCGTGCATCGTCTTCCGACGCGAAACGGTAATAAATCAAGGCGGCTTCACACCGCACATCATGCGCCGCATCCCGAGCCGTTCGGTACTGCGCATACGTCTGCCGCTCATCTACCGCATATGCAACCTGCGCCGCACGAAAATCGTTGCGTGGAGCGCAATTTTTTTGCTGCTCGCTCCGTTATTCATATTGGAGATATTGTTGTTCGACAAGGCGATCGCCGCAGCGACAGCCGCAACCGCAGCGGCACTCTTCGCGGCAGCACGCTACACCGCGATCGCCACATCGCCCGACGGCTGTTCTCTAAAGACAATATTATGTCATTTTAGTCGAATCAAAGACTTTTTTCGACCGCAAAAATTTACGATTTCGTAAATAATGACTAATTTTACGAACGATCTAAAATCTAAACTGAATGATGGCTGTAAATCAAATAGAAGAACAGATCAGAGAGAAACTTCTGCCGCAATGCTTCAACGCCGCCGTAAAAGCGGGGGCGGCCATAATGAAGATATACAAGAACCGCGACGACTACGACATAAGCATCAAAAGCGACAAGACCCCCATAACGATCGCCGACCGCGTGGCACACACCACCATAAAGGAGTATCTCGGCACCACCCGCATACCCGTGCTGAGCGAGGAGGGACGCGAAATGCTCTTCGACGAGCGGCGCAACTGGGATCTGTTCCTGCTGGTCGACCCTCTGGACGGCACGGTAGAGTTCATCAAGGGTAACAACGAATTTACGGTCAACATAGCCCTCATGGCCGAAAACGTGTGCGTGGCGTCGGTGCTCTACGTACCCTACCACCGCAAGATGTACATGGCGGCCAAGGGACACGGAGCCTACATGCTGCGCGACATCGAACCGCAGGACGAACCTGCCTACGACGCCCGCAGAATCTTCGAAATGCGCGAACGGCTGCCGCTGGAGAGCAACCGCCACGACGGATTCCGCGTCGCGGTGTCGCGTTCGCACCAGACGCCCGAGACATTCGGCCGCATAGACGAACTGCGCGCCGCCAATCCCGATCTGGAGATCGTGGAGCAAGGCAGCTCCTACAAATTCTGCCTGCTGGCCGAAGGCGCCGTCGACTACTACGTGCGCACCACCAACACCTACGAATGGGATACCGCGGCGGGCGAGCTGATCCTCGCCGAGGCGGGCGGCAGCACGTTGTCGTACCCCGAAGGCACGCCGCTGCTGTACAACAAATCCGACCTGCACAACCCGTGGTTCGAGGCCCGCAGCGCCACCTGCCCCAAGATATGACACTAAAACGGGCCGCTTTCACCGCGGCCCGCTCTATTTTCTACCCTGCCAATCTCTTTTCCGTCCGCAGCATGTCGAGCAGCTCCGCAGCCGTCGCGGCGCTCACGTCGCTCGCGCATATTCCCTGCGGATATTGCTCGGCGTAGAGCGCATCGACACGCTCGGCGGCTCGTTCGACCGCTCGCCGCGCACGCAATACCGAACCGTCGTCCAGACAGACGGCATCGGGCATCGCCCGCAGCGAATAGCCGCCCTCCAGACGTCTCCATGCTGTACCGTCGATCATAAGCAGTACCGAATCGGAGCGCCACAGCGATTCCGTTATTGCGGCCGCGGAGAAGTCGCTCGGGATCTCGACGGGCAACGCCTTATACAATCGCACCGCGAAACGCGCCGCGTCGTGGCACAACGAACCGTCGCCGCACAGCGTGATTCTGTCGCCGGCCGATATACCTGCCTCCTCGAAGAATATATGAAACCTGCATATCCCGCGCACGAGATCGGAGAAGAGCATACGATTTCCCGAACGATCCTTAAGGACCGCTTCGTTCCAATTGCTCCTCACCATGCCTTCCAAAGAAAAACGATTCATAACCTTAACGAATTTTCGTGACCTCGATTGGTCCGTCCGACTCGGAGATCATCCATTTTCGTGCGAATATCGACATTCGGCGCAAAAAGATGAAAAGAATGTGACTTTCGCAGCTCACAGGTGCCGAAACCTTAAAATACGTGGCGAAAATACGAGATAAGGGGTGAAATGCGCGGCAAGGGATTCGCATTTGACAATAAAAATGCCTGAAAAGTTCGATATAGCCGTGCTATGTCGGCAGCAGTTCGGAAGTCACCGTTCGGTGGCATGACGTCTATTGTTCTCGGGCAGCGGCCTGCGGAGAACGCAACGAAGCGAATGCCATTGCGGGCCTCCGCGCGCCGAGGCTGCGGCCCGCACAGTCCTGCGGACTGCAAAAACATTCAACATCATTCCGTATTTTGCGACTCGCAAGGGTTGCAAAACGATTCGCTTCACAGTCGTTTTCTCGCAAGGGAATAGTCCGTACAAGTTTCGTCTCTGCCCTCGGCTTGTCGGAAATATTGGAATCTCTTCCGACAACCACCCCGATCCCTGTCGACGGTGAACAGCGTAGTATAATGGCCGACCGATCACTATTTTCGCGAATATTAGACAGCCGAAACGAAAAAAACAATAACTTTGACACGAAATATTTAACGAACCCGAACGAAAATTATGAGAACCGGTGGATCAATTCTAATTGCGACGATTATGAGTATTACGCTTTCGACTCTTTATTCCTGCCGCGGCAAGGCGGCCGACACCGAACAGACGGCAACCGACGACATGCCGTGGATAGTGGATCGTTTCGACGATATCAAAGTGCTGCGTTACGAGGTTCCCGAGTTCGACAACCTGCCGCTGCAACAGAAAAAGTTGATATATTATCTGGCCGAGGCCGCCAAATGCGGCCGCGACATACTTTTCGACCAAAATTTCAAATACAATCTCACCGTGCGCCACGCCTTGGAGAACATCTACACGAAGTATGACGGCGATCGCGACGCGGCCGACTTCAAGGCCTTGGAGAAGTATCTGAAAAAGGTGTGGTTCGCCAACGGAATACACCACCACTACTCGAACGACAAGTTCCGTCCCGAGTTCTCGCGCGAGTGGTTCGGGAGCATGCTCGGCAAATACGTAGACACCAACGAGATGCCGATCGGCGCGGAGCTGTTGAGCGACATAATTTTCGATCCCGCGCTCTTCCCCACGCGCCTCAACCAAACCGACGGCGATGATCTGGTGGCCACATCGGCCTGCAACTACTACGAGAACGTGACCATGAAGGAGGCGGAGGATTTCTACGCCGCGATGGCCGATCCCGATGACAGGCAACCAATCTCGTACGGTCTGAACTCGAAGCTGGTGAAAGACGATTCGGGTAAGATCGTGGAGCGCACGTGGCGCCTCGGAGGCATGTACTCGGCCGCCATACAGCAGATAATCCGATGGCTGACGCTCGCCGCCGAGGTGGCCGAACAGCCGCAGAAGAGCATCATCGAGGCCCTGATAAACTACTACCGCACGGGCGATTTGCGTGAGTTCGACCGCTACAACATACTCTGGGTGGGCGACAACACCTCGAACGTCGATTTCGTGAACGGCTTCATCGAGGATTACGGCGACCCGCTCGGCCGCAAGGCCTCGTGGGAGAGTACCGTAAACTTCATGGACAGCACGGCATGCCGCCGCACGCAGATAATATCGCAAAACGCGCAGTGGTTCGAGGACAATTCGCCCATCGACCCCGCATTCCGCAAGAAGGAGGTGAAAGGCGTGTCGGCCAAGGTGATAACCGTAGCCATGCTGGGCGGCGACTGCTACCCCGCCACCCCGATCGGTATCAACCTGCCCAACGCCGACTGGATCCGCAAGGAGTACGGCTCGAAGTCGGTGACCATCGACAACATAACCTACGCCTACGACAAGGCGGCGCAGGGCAACGGATTCAACGAGGAGTTCGTGCTTCGCGCCGAGGACCGCGAGCGCATGGCCAAGTACGGCAAGCAGGCCGATGACCTGCACACCGATCTGCACGAGTGCCTCGGACACGGCTCGGGACAGCTCGCCGCGGGAGTGAAGGGCGGCGAGCTCAAGAGCTACACCTCGACGCTCGAAGAGGCGCGCGCCGACCTGTTCGGACTCTACTACCTCGGTGATCCCAAGATGGTGGAGATAGGACTCGTCCCCTCGTTCGACGTGGCCAAGGCGCAGTATGCCGACTACATCATGAACGGCATGATGACGCAGCTGGCGCGAATCGAACTCGGCAAGAACGTCGAGGAGGCCCACATGCGCAACCGCAAGATGATAGCCGAGTGGTGCTACGAGCACGGCAAGGCCGACAACGTAATAGAGTGGGTCGAGCAGGATGGCAAGCGCTACATCGTGGTGAACGATTTCGAGCGTCTGCGCACGCTCTTCGGCGAGATGCTGCGCGAGGTGCAGCGCATAAAGTCAACGGGCGACTACGAAGCGGGACGCGCCCTCGTGGAGAAATACGCGGTGAAGATCGATCCCGAGCTTCACAAGGAGGTGCTGGAGCGTTACGCCCGCCTCGGAATCGAGCCTTACAGCGGCTTCATCAATCCCGATTACGAGCCCGTAATGAAAGACGGCGAGATCGCGGACGTGAAACTCGTGCGAAAGACCGACTACGTGGAGCAGATGCTCGACTACTCGATGAACTATTCGTTCCTGCCGCTGATAAATTAAAGGGGCTCGCAAACCTTGCGATAGCAAAGCGACCGAAATTCCGCCGTCGACGCGGGGTTTCGGTCGTTTCGGCATAAAGGAGTAATGTGGCTCGGAGGCATGACACCAATTGTTTTCGGGCCGCAGCCTGCGGGGACCGCATGCGAACGTAAAGTAAGTTGCGGTCCCTCCGCACGCCGAGGCTGTGGCCCGCGCAGTTCTGACGAACTGCAATATTATTTCCTGTCATGAAACATGCGGCTCTTCGAGCCGTGCAGTTCGCCGATGCCATCCCGTCATGATGCCTGCGACTCTTCAGAGTCGCGCGGGCCGCAGCCTCCCGACATCGGAGGCCCGCTATTCGCTCACCGCTCATTCTCGCGGGCTCCGCAGGCTGCGCCCGCAGTCGCCGAAGATAAAGTCCCGCCGTCGGCGAACAGCAACCCCAACTCGAATACCGAC
>CAYMIH010000061.1:0-11426 GCA_964390585.1 uncultured Alistipes sp. | reverse complement strand
TCAGGCTCGTGAGGCGGACGAAGTACGGCAACTCTCCTTGAATGAAGAACCGTTTATCCGACAGGCCGAATTACAAGAAATACGGTGGATTTATAATCAAAATAGAAAAATAATTTGCAAAAGAAGATATAATAACGATATTTATTTATACTTTTGTTATCGGAAAGGTGTCCTCTGCAAAGAGGATTAAAAGGGAATTCGGTGTGAGTCCGAAACAGTACCCGCTGCTGTAAATTCCATGAAGGTTGTTGCAACCTGCCACTGACTTCATGTCGGGAAGGCGCAACAAAACCGGAATAAGTCAGAAGACCTGCCTTTGGGATTTGAGATTATACACCTGCGGGATCACGGGTTGAAGTTCTATAAAAAGGTCGGTATTTTTAGCTTTTTTATTTCTTCTCCTTCATTTCGCGGTTTAAAGTGTGCAAATACAGCGAATATGAAGAAAATTTACGGTAAAAATCTATGGCTTTCCTTGTCGGGCATATTCCTGATGGCGTCGTGCCTCCTTTTGTCGTGCAACAAGGACGAGGATATTGAGGCGCCGAATACCAAAGTCCCCCGGATCGCGTTCGAAAACGGGACAGGCGTATATTCGGTCAAGGTGATGAAGTCGGTAACGGTCACGCCGACGGTTATCGATGCCGTCAACCCGAAGTACAAATGGCTGGACGACAAAGGCCAAACGGTCGGTCAAGAACTCTCCTATACGTTTTCGGCTCCTATGGCAGGGGAGTTCTACTTCACTTTCTGCGTCGATGCCGATAACGGCAGCGTAAAAGAGGAGATCCGCATCGATGTTGTCGACAAGCTCTTTCCTGCTGTCGTTCTCCCGAAAGAGATGCAAACCTCGGTCGGCAAATCGATCGTCATCGAACCTGCCGTAAACAACGGCGAGGATGCGGAATATTTGTGGACTTTGGACGGCGAGGAGGTCGGAACGGAGACCACATATACGTTTACCTCTGAAGAAGAAGGCTTGTATTCGCTGCGTCTGACGGTCAAAAACGAAGACGGTCAGGCCGGTGCGACGATGGGTATTCGCGTGTACCCGCAGCCGCAGTTGTCGGTGACCTTTCAGCAGGACAAAATAGAGGTTTTCCGCGGACGGATGATTTGTCTTGCTCCGTTGGTACAAAATACATCGTCTGAGAATGTTACGTATGAATGGACGGTCGATCGGGAGTTGCAATCGGGGGCGAACGGCGCTACGTTCGACTACATGCCCGAAACGGTCGGAGAAAATACCATAACGGTTACCGTTACGGATGGCGACATGTCCCAAACGGCGAGCATCGTCGTAAATTGTCTGGATCGGACAGAGGACGATAATTATCGGCCCGCCACGGCCTCCAGCCAAGCGAAAAAAGTCAAGGTCTACGAAGTGATGCCTGCGCCCGGGCAATTCGTTCATCAGATTTCGGCAGTCACCATGGCAAAAGCATGTGAAGAGGCCGAGAATTTCATCAACACCGCTAACTACGTATCTTTGGGCTCTTTCGGCGGGTATATCGTCGTAGGGTTCGACCACAGCGTTTTGAACAAAGAGGGCGAGTACGATTTCGCCATTCAGGGCAACTCGTTCGAGACGAGCAACGAGCCGGGTATAGTATGGGTGATGCAGGATGAAAACGGAAACGGGCTGCCCGACGACACTTGGTATGAACTCAGGGGAAGCGAGGCGGACAAGCCGGAGACTCGTTACAATTACTCCGTAACCTATTACAAACCGTCAGCTTCGGGAATGCCGATCGTATGGGTGGACAGCGACAATAACACGGGAACGATAACGCTGCACCCCGTATATCCGTCGTGGCAGAAAAACGACAGTTATACGTTGACGGGCACTCGCCTCAAACCGCGCACGGAGTATGACTCCATTTGGGCGAACAAGCCTTTCGACTGGGGCTATGCTGACAATTTCGGCAGCGACCGCTTGACGGATGACGACAATTACAACGCAGGTCCCAACTACAACTATTTCAAAATAGAGAATGCCATGTACCCCGATCGGCAGCCCGTGGATCTCAAATACATCGATTTCATCAAGGTGCAATGCGGCGTTTTATCGGAAGCAGGTGTGCTCGGCGAGGTGTCGACAGAAGTTCTCGGATTCTGGGACTACAATCTGAAATAGCGCTAAATTAAATATATGTTGTATATGAAGAAACTGTATTATTTAATCGTTGCGCTTTTTTGCGCTGTTGCATTCTGCGGATGCAACGATGACGATGAAAACCCGTTCGTGGGTACCGATAACTACATCAGCAGCTGGGATGTGGTTTTGGGCGAAGAAAACTACGCCGCATTGATTGTCGGCAACGAGATTATCCTGACGCTACGGTATTGTTTATGACAGAATCGTTACCACAAATATTCACTGCCGAATCCACGGAATCGCTTTAAAGCGATTCCGTGGATTGCGGTTTCAATAACTTTAATAATCGAATATGCCGTTCCTACGCTGTCGCAATGCCGTTAAGGCACTTATTTTAACACTGTTATGCCTCCATTTCGCAGGGTGTATGAAATGGGAGTACAACGAGCCTGAAGATTTCGATGCCTCCGATGCGGGATTGTTCATCGTCAATGAAGGAAATTTCCAGTACGGCAATGCTTCCCTGTCGTACTATGTTCCTGAAATCGAGACTGTACAGAACGAGGTTTTTCTCCGTGCGAACGGCTACAAATTAGGCGACGTGGCGCAGTCGATGTGCATCTACGACAACAAGGGCTGGATCGTGGTGAACAATTCCCACGTGATTTTCGCCATCGACCTCGATACCTTCAAAGAGACGGGACGCATCGAGAATCTGACCTCGCCGCGCTACATCCATTTCCTGAGCGACGAAAAGGCCTACGTAACCCAATTGTGGGACAACCGCATTTTCATCGTCAATCCGAAGAGATACGAAATCATCGGCTATATCCAAGTGCCCGACATGACGATGGAGAGCGGCTCCACCGAGCAGATGGTGCAGTACGGCAAGTACGTCTATTGCAACTGCTGGTCGTACCAGAACCGCATCATCAAAATCGACACCGAGACGGACCGAGTGGTCGGTGAACTGAAAGTCGGTATCCAGCCCACGTCGCTGGTGATGGACAAGTACAATAAGATGTGGACGGTGACCGACGGCGGCTATGAAGGCAGCCCTTACGGTTACGAGAATCCTGCTCTTTACAGGATCGACGCCGAAACGTTCGAAATCGAAAAGATGTTCGTTTTGGAACAGGGCGACATCTCTTCGGAAGTCTGTTTGAACGGCGAACGGGACAAGCTATACTGGATAAATAATGATATCTGGTGCATGGACGTGACTGCCAACCGTGTCCCCGTGCGCCCGTTCATCGAATACCGCGATACCAAGTTCTACGGTCTGACGGTAAACCCCGCCAACGGGGAGGTGTATGTGGCCGATGCCATCGACTACCGACAGCAGGGCGTCATTTACCGCTATTCGCCCGAGGGCGATCCGATCGATGAATTTTATGTCGGGATTGTCCCCGGCGCATTTTGTTGGAAATAAACAAGGAGGCACACAATGAAAAAAGCAATAATCGTCGCATTCTGCCTCCTGTTCACGACGGGAGTGTCGGCACAGGACATCACACGGCGCATCCACCGAATAGACGAGGTTACGGTGTGGGGCAAACGCCCCATGAAAGAGATCGGCGTGCAGAAGACGAAGTTCGATTCGGTCGCGCTGAAAGAGAACATCGCCCTGTCGATGGCGGACATCCTGACGTTCAACTCTTCGGTATTCGTCAAGAGCTACGGACGCGCCACGCTCTCCACCGTCGCCTTTCGCGGTACGTCGCCCTCGCACACGCAGGTGACATGGAACGGCATGCGCATCAACAACCCCATGCTGGGCATGACCGACTTCTCGATGATCCCATCCTACTTTATCGACGACGCCTCGCTGCTGCACGGCACCTCGTCGGTGAGCGAGACGGGCGGCGGCCTCGGCGGCCTCGTCAAACTCGGCACCGCGCCCCATGTCGGCGAGGGCTTCCATGCCCAATACGTGCAGGGCATCGGGTCGTTCCGAACGTTCGACGAGTTCGCTCGCTTCACCTACGGCAGCGACCGCTGGCACGTCTCCACCCGCGCCGTCTATTCGTCGTCGCCCAACGACTACAAATACATCAATCACGACAAGAAGATAAACATCTACGACGAGGACAAGAACATCATCGGGCAATATCATCCCGAGGAGCGCAACCGATCGGGCTCGTTCAAGGACCTGCATCTGCTTCAGGAGGTGTACTACGACACGCGAAAGGGCGACAAACTCGGATTGAACGCATGGTACATCGACTCCAATCGGGAACTGCCGATGCTGACCACCGACTACGGCGACGCGACCGATTTCGAGAACCGCCAGCGGGAACAGACGTTCCGAGGCGTTTTGTCGTGGGACCACATCAAAAGCAATTGGAAGGTCGGCGTGAAAGGCGGCTATATACACACGTGGATGGCTTATGATTACAAGCGGGAGGTCGCTCTCGGCAATTGGGCATCCATGACCCGCTCGCGCAGCAAAGTGAACACGTTCTACGGACAGGCGGAGGGGGAATACTCGCCGAGCGGCAAATGGTTCTTCACCTCGAACGTATCCGTATACCAGCACTTCGTGCGCAGCGAAGACAAGAACATCATTCTTCAGGACGGCGACAAAGCCATAGTGGGCTACGACAAGGGGCGCGTGGAACTATCGGGCTCGGTGTCAGCCAAGTGGCAGCCGATCGAGCCGATAGGTTTGTCGCTGGTCTTGCGCGAGGAGATGTCGGGCGACAAATGGGCTCCGCTCATTCCCGCACTCTTCATCGACGGACTGCTCTCGCGCAAGGGGAACGTGATGGCGAAGGCCTCCGTGTCGCGCAACTACCGTTTCCCCACCCTGAACGACCTTTACTTCCTGCCCGGCGGCAATCCCGATCTGAAAAACGAACACGGCTTCAGTTACGACGCGGGCGTGAGCTTCGATGTCGGCAAAAAGGGCATCTGTAAACTGAGCGGCAGCGCGAGCTGGTTCGACTCCTACATCGACGACTGGATCATCTGGCTGCCGACGACCAAGGGTTTCTTCTCGCCGCGCAACGTGAAAAAGGTCCATGCCTACGGTGTCGAGGTAAAGGCCGATTTCGCCGTGCGACCCGCAAAGGAGTGGTTGATCGACCTGAACGGCTCCTACTCGTGGACACCCTCCATCAACGAAGGCGAGAAGATGTCGCCCGCCGACCAATCGGTGGGAAAACAGCTGCCTTACGTGCCGAAGCACTCCGCCTCGCTGACAGGCCGTCTGTCGTGGCGGACGTGGGCGTTCCTCTACAAGTGGGCCTGCTACTCGGAACGTTTCACCATGTCGAGCAACGACTACACGCTGACGGGGCACCTGCCGCCGTATTTCATGAGCAACATCTCGTTAGAGAAGATGTTGTCGTTCAAGCCGCTGGACATGCAGTTGAAACTCGCCGTCAATAACCTGTTCGACGAGGACTATCTCTCGGTGCTGTCGCGCCCGATGCCGGGCATCAACTTCGAGTTTTTCATCGGCATCACCCCGAAATTCGGGAAAAGCAAGAAAAAAATGTAACCGCAAATCGATAACGATATGAAAGTATTAAAATCCCTGAGCCTGATATTGTTGCTTGCGTCGGTATTCGCAGGCTGCCGCGACGAGAGTTCCGACCTTGCCGATTTCGACCGACTGCTTTATGTGCCCGAATATGCCTCGGGATTCGAGATCGCAGGATCCGACGGCAGGCAGAGCATATTGATTACCGTCACGAACCCTTGGCAGGGCGCGGATGGCATCGCTGCCCGATTGTTCATCGCCCGCGACGGAGAGAGCGTTCCCGAAGGTTTCGACGGACAGGTACTCGAAGGGGATGCGCGGCGCATCGTGGCGATGTCCTCGACCCATATCGCCATGCTCGACGCCGTAGGCGAAGTCGGACGCGTGGTCGGCGTTTCGGGAATCGACTACATCTCCAATTCCGACGTTCAGGCTCGTCGCGACCGAATCGGCGACGTGGGTTACGAGGGGAATGTCGACTATGAGCTGCTGCTCTCGCTCGATCCCGACCTCGTGCTGCTCTACGGCATAAACGGGGCAAGTACTATGGAGAGCAAGCTCAAGGAGCTCGGCATCCCGTTCATGTATGTCGGCGATTACCTCGAAGAGTCGCCGCTGGGCAAGGCCGAGTGGTTAGTGATGCTCTCGGAGGTCGTCGGAGAGCGCGCTAAAGGCGAAAAGGTGTTCGCCGAAATTCCGATCAGATACAATGCGCTGAAGCAGCGGGTTGCGGACAGTGCCCTCGACGCGCCGTCGGTCATGCTCAACACACCCTACGGCGATTCGTGGTTCATGCCCTCGTCGGAAAACTATGTCGTGAGGCTGATTACCGACGCGGGAGGCGATTACATCTGCAAGAAGAACACGGGCAACTCCTCGACGCCCATCGACTTGGAGGAGGCTTATCGGCTCGCTTCGGCGGCCGATGTGTGGCTGAACGTGGGCGCGGCGAACACGCTCGACGAACTGAAAGCCGCCTGCCCGAAATTTACCGATACCCGCTGCTTCCGCAACGGCTGTGTCTATAACAACAATGCACGCACCAATGCCGCCGGCGGCAACGATTATTGGGAGTCGGCCGTAGTGAATCCCGACCTCGTGCTGCGCGACATGGTGAAGATATTCCACCCCGAGCTGGTCGACGAAGATTTCGTGTACTACAAACAGTTGAAATAGATACGTTCCCGTTCCGCCGTATCGTCCGCAGTCGCCTCCTTTTATTAATGCTTCAAGTTGTCGATAAATAAAAGGAGGCGGTTGGTTACATTTACTTCGCTCACTCCACTGTCGAAATCAAGTGACAGAATATGTATATCGGGGCAAATTCGTTTTATTCTGTTTTCCACTCCTTTGGATACTATGTGATTGGCTATGCATCCGAAAGGTTGCATACTGATGATATGCTTTACGTTTTGCGATGCAAGCGAAAGGATCTCGGCAGGCAGTATCCAACCTTCCCCGAACCGTGCATTTAAGGATATGACCTCTTCCGCCTTATTCGCCTTGTCGAAAACGTTTTCAAAAGGAGTAAAATATCGAAAGGCTCGGGCTGTACGGTTGAACCGTTCCACCCGCTGCCAAACTATGTCGTATAATTTGTGTATCAAACGATTCGGAATGATCTTATGTTTTATTCCGCTGGTTTGCTTTACTTCGTAATTTACGAACCCTTGCGTGAAAAACTCGGTCAGCAAAGGGGGAACGACTTCTATTCCTTTTTCCGACAGCCATTCGCAGATGTTATGTTGGGCGAACGAATTGAACTTCAAAAAGATTTCTCCCACCACTCCCACACGGGGATGCTCCGCATCACGGACAATACGGTCGAAATCTTTCGCCGCCGAAGCCAAACAGATTTGAAACTCTTTCGGCGAATTGCGGTTGATGATATCCTTTGCCGCATTCAGATAAGTGTCTTTCAGTTGTTGGGCTTGCCCCTTTTCTTTTTCACGTACTACGGACGCATGATAGAACTTGGAAATACAATCGCTGTATAATAGAGAATCTATCACGATCGGAAGCATTTTGAACCAATTTATATTGAAGCCCGACTGATTGTTTCCCAACGGAGAAGAACCGAACGTGAGCGAAAGCACGGGAACATTCCCGAACCCCGCTTCTACGAGTGCCTTTTTTATCAGACTGATATAACTCGAAGCACGGCATTGTCCCCCTGTCTGCGTGATGGCGACGGCCGTTTCCATCGGATTATATTTTCCCTCGTCAAATGCTTTTATAATATCACCGACAATCAGGGTCGCAGGATAGCACACTTCATTGTTTGCATAGCGCAGTCCCCAAGTGCAGGACTCCGCGTCACTGATGGGAAGAATCTCCACATCGTATCCGGCCAAGCGCATTAACGGCGGAATGAGAGGCGAGATGAATGAAGTGAAAAACGGAGCGATGATTTTACGGTTACGTTCTGCTTTTGTAAAAGGAGGGGTGGTAACGAACGCAGCGACCTCCTTCTGTCTGTTTTCACTTACGGACAGTTTCAGACTCTCTATAACGGACCTCACCCTCAATCTGAGAGAGCCGATATGACACACATCGTCTATTTTCAGAAAAGTCGGCGTTTTCCCGTAGCGTTGCAACAAATATGATACTTCGTCGGTTAAAAACGCATCGGGGCCGCATCCGAATGAAGTCATTTGCATGAATTGTACCTCATCTCCCTGTAAAGCGGCCCATTTGGCCGCTTTGATTATCCGATTGGCATAAGCCCATTGTCGGACGAAATGGATATCATCCATCGGAATATCCATGTCCCTTACAATATCGTCGGTGATTACATTCACACCCATGCCTGCAATCATATCCGCGACCTTGTGCTGTATCAGCGGATCGGAATGATAAGGTCGTCCGGCAAGCAATACCGTCAGTCTGTTTTCCGCCTTTCCTTGTTCGAACACTTTTCGGTTGACAAGCGTAAGTCGTTTCTCGAAATTAACTTGGGCGTCCCACGCCTTCGCAAACGCTCTCTTTATTACGGCATCGGCAATGCCGAGTCCGCGTAAATACTTACGGCATTGGTTGTAAAGCAATCTCTTGTCTTTGAACGTAACGGCGGGAGAGTCGATCGGAATATCGGTGGCGGTCGTACCCTTTACCACTTCCGAATATCCTGACACAATGGGGCAGTTGTAACTGTTCACGCCTCCGTCTTTCCGCTCGAAAACGACGAAAGGCATGAAGATACGGTCGACTTGTTTTGCAACCAGATTTCGGATGTGGCTATGGACCAATTTTGCGGGGAAGCAGATATTGTCGGACATAACCTTACGTGCCTCTTCTTCATAAGTTTTGAAAGAAGAGGGATCGGAAAGCCGCACGCGGATCCCCGCATTTGCGAACAGAGCCTGCCAAAAAGGAAATTCCTCGTACATATTTAAGCAACGTGGAATTCCTACGGTCATCGCACCTCTTTGCGTCGGAGCAATCGGGGTGAACAACAAATCGTATTTTTGTGCATACACGTTCGTTCCTGCCTGACAATCTTCGCCTTTATTCGAAAAGAACCTTTCGCAACGGTTGCCCGAATAATAACGGTTTCCACCCGAGAAACGATAAACGGTAATGCCGCATTGATTCTCGCACCCGCGACACTGTTTCTGTTCCGTAGTGAACATGGCGTTCTCCAGCATTTCGTTCAAAGAAACAGCGGAAAATCGATATTGTCTTGCATACAAAGCGCATCCCATAGCCCCCATCAATTCGGGGTAATCGCTGCGGAAAACCTGTTGTCCCGTCAGTTTTTCGAAGGCACGCACCACCGCATCGTTCCTCATTGTACCTCCTTGTACTGCAATGTGGTTGCCCAGACATTTTATGTCTTTTATTTTTAGCACCTTATACAGACAGTTCCTTATGACGGAATAAGATAATCCGGCGGAAATGTCTTCTATCGCGCATCCTTCTCGCAGAGCTTGTTTCACTCTTGAGTTCATGAAAACGGTACAACGGGTGCCTAAGTCATACGGATGTTGGGAGCGGCAAGCCGCTTTCGCGAAATCGGTCACCGTGTATCCCAAAGAACGGGCGAATGTTTCGATGAACGAGCCGCATCCCGATGAACAGGCTTCATTTATCTCGATGCGATTGATAACGTTCCCCGACACGAAAATGGCTTTCATGTCCTGCCCTCCGATATCGAGGATGAATGACACTTCGGGCATCACATGACGGGCCGCCGTATAATGGGCTATGGTTTCGATAATCCCCGTATTCAGATGGAAGGCGTTTTTTATCAAATCCTCGCCATAACCCGTCGCACAACTTCCCGTGATTATTATTTCGGTTCCGGCCTTGTCGCACTCTTCCATAAACTGCGACAGACCTTTTCTGACGGCTGTTATGGGGTTTCCGTTATTGTTCTGATAATAGGTGTAAAGCAGTTCGTTACGGCTGTTCAATATAACTATTTTGGTAGTCGTGGAACCCGAATCTATGCCCAAAGTGACCTCTTCACGTTTTCGGCCCGACTCTTTCACGATAGTTGAGGAGCGTGAAATGCGCGACCTCCAATTATGGTATTCTTCTTCGTCTTGGAATAGGGCCTCCAATCTAGTGTGCGAAAGTTCCGATGCGGCAGAATCGTCTAATCTCTCAATCAACCCGTTCAGATCAACGGCTTCAGAGTCGTCTTTCATCAGCGCCGCACCCCATGCGGGAAGCAAATGACTGTTTTCGGGAAGAATGACATCGTTTTCCGACCAATGAAGATAGGTCTCGAAAGCCTGACGCAAAGCCGGCAAGAACGTGAACGGACCCCCGCACAGCAATACGGGCGTACCTATCCGACATCCGTGTGCGAGTGTGACGACGACCTGCACGGCGACGGCATGGAAAATAGAGGCTGCAATCTCTTCTTTGCTGACGTTTCGGGCTATCAGATTTTGGATATCGGTTTTGCCGAACACGCCGCAGCGGGAGGCTATCGGATGAATGCGCTCCGCTTTCATTGCAAGACGACTCAATTCATCGGTAGAGACATCCAACAGAATAGCCATTTGGTCGATGAATGCTCCGGTTCCTCCCGCGCAATTGCCGTTCATTCGTAAATCGGTGGTTTCCCCATTCCTGAAGAATACTATTTTTGCATCTTCGCCACCGATATCTATCAACGTCTCTATCCCGTTTCGCATTCTGTTCACATAGGTCGTGGCCGCTATTACCTCCTGCACGAAATCGAGCCCGTATTTTTCGGCTATTCCCATGCCTACGGATCCTGTGACGCGAATGGAAGCCTTTGCTATTCCGAGTTGTCCCTGTATATCGTTCAGCATCATTTTCAAACTTTCCGATATATGGGCGTTATGTCGTTCGTAACGGGAAAACAGCATCGCTCCTGTGTGATCTGCTACCACAGTCTTGATGGTTGTTGAACCTATATCCAACCCTATATGATACATATCTTTCATTTTCCGAGATCCGTGCGCGTCGATCTGCATCGCGACGATCCGTTTGCACCGAATCGCTTTGGCAAGAGCGAGCGTCGCCTCGTTTCTGTTTGTTGCTTCCAACGGCAAATATAGCGAATTTGTTTTGTTATCGCGGCATTTTTCGGACAAATATCAGGCAATTGTTAGCCATGTCGGGAAAACGGCAGAAACGGCCCGAAAATCCGCGATCGAATATAAATTGCTATAATTTAGCGAGTTTTCATCGCGTCGTTCCGAATTGCGGGATTATGTATTCAATCTTGCCTGTTAAGAATGCCGCAGCACTGGATTGTAATATGTAACCATCTGCTTGGGGTTTAATATTTTGCGGCTCTTTAGAGCCGCGCAGGCCGCAGCCTCGGCGCGCGGAGGCCCGCAACTCACTTTACGTTCGCGA
>CAYMIH010000060.1:0-11576 GCA_964390585.1 uncultured Alistipes sp. | reverse complement strand
GCCGCAGCGCTTCTGTTGGGCAGTTGCTCGAAAGACAGTACCGAGCTCGCTCCCGTAGCTAAAAGCGGTGCAACGGCATTTATTGCCAGCATGACCATCGGCAATACCAATGAAACTCGATTGGGCTTTGTCGAAGGGGATAACGAATATATATATACATGGGATCTGGGCGATATGATCGGCGTATCGTCAGGGATGGAGAGCGAGAATATACCGTTTATTGCTAAATCCGAAGGTGAAAAAGCTGAATTCACTGCTATAGGGAATGATTTGTCATATCTGGGCACCGAGAATACTACGTATTATATGGTATATCCTTATGACAAGGGAACCAAAATTGAAGAGACTGACGATGATATTGTAGTGACAATGAACATTCCTAAACAACAACGTTATCGTAGTAACTCGATCGCTACTATGACTGCTCCTGCGGTAGCTGTTGAAGAGGAATACAAGGAGGGGCAGCTAATTACATTCTATCCGGTAGCTTCTTATATTCGCATTCCCGTGAAAGGTGTTGGTACGCTCAAGAACCTCTCTATGTCGTTGAAAGATAAAGATAATAACGACGTAAATTTGAGCGGTAAAGGTTTTGTTAATTTCGGAGCAGATGAATTCGTATTCAAATTAGACGAAAGCAACGCCGAAAGCAGCGTCGATATTGATTTTGGTAACGGAGGACATGCTCTCAATTATACCCAAGCGGAGAATTTGGTATTTGTCATACCGTCGGGTATTAGTATGAACAAAGTCACATTCTCGTTTGAGGCAACTCTTGAGGACGGATCAAAAGAAAGTATTACTCTTGATCAAATGTCTGAGACGACCTACGAGACCAACCCTAATAAGACTGTAGTGAACGATGATCTCCTTACCCTCTCTATCGGTATGACGGACAAGACCATTATTTCGAATGCGGAGGACTTCTTGAGGTATGTGTATGCCATCAACAATGAAATTGATAACGCACCTACCGATCTCAAATGGAATGATGATGGTACCGACAAATTCAAGACTGCTGTGATAATTAACAATATCGATTGCAGTGTGATCGACGATATGTATGTTTCGGAGCTTCCCGAAGATATGAAAAATGCTTATCTTTGGTATCTTAATACGAACAATGTCGACACGAACAAGGGTAGCTTCGTGTTCCCCGACGATGTCGAATATGCGTTGGTAGGCAGCGGCGATAACGTGACGATATCCGACATGAGCGTGACGACGAGCGGAAACGGTATTTTCGCAGACAACGTCAAAGCGTCGATAAAGAATCTCGTTATCGAGAATGCTAACGTGTTTGTCAAGAGTGAGGATTTGGCCGACGATGCATCATGCATCAAGTTCATTGCCGATACGAACGTACCTTTCGTCGATAGCCAAATCTCAGGCGGAGAGATCACAATTCTCGACAATGCCGACGACAAGACTTTCAGTGCTGCTCTTGTAGGTTCGGTGAACGCTACCGAGGTGAATGCCGCCACCGATCTCGTGAAAGGCGATTATCCCAAATATGATGATGTTGAAATATTGATTGCCGAGACCCTCTCGATTAACGACAGTGCCGATCTTTCGGATTATGCGAATGGAACTCCCCGATTCGGCCAGATCCTCGGCGATAAAGAGGGAGCAATCGTAACCGTTAAAGATGTAAAGACGGAAAATGTCAAGACGTCGATCATGGATATCATTGCCGAGACGGATGATGCTAAATATTTCTCTGTTATCGTCGACAATAACAACGATACTGTGATCAGCTTGTGGACGGGCCTTAAAGGCGGAACGATGGGTTATCCTTCTACTGCCGAGGCGTTGGCCAACGCTGTGTCGACCGCTAGTATTAAATCCGTTGTCCTGAAGAACCATATCGATCTGTGTGAAAAGCCTTGGGTGAGCGGCACATCAACTACTGCCTTAACTCTCAATGGTAACAGCTACAAGATAAGCAATGTTCTGGTGACGAATTACGACGAAGAGGGAGTCACTGCCACCTTGACGAAGGCACAGTACTACTCGATGTTCGGTTTGGAGGCGAATGTAACTGCTCTCAATGTCGAGAATCTCACGATCGATGTTATCGGCGATGACAAAGTTACCAAGCCCGCAGCTTGCTATGTCGGAGGTCTTGCTTACAAAGGCTCGGCAAGTGACGTTAACATTTCGAATGTCGAAATCAAGGTTGCCGAGAACGTTAAACTTTATGCGGAAAGTGATGGTACTTCTTATATCGGCGGTTTAATATCGGTGATGACTGGCGATTCGAGAAACTATACTGCCAAGAACGACGTTACTTTCGATGTTCCTGAGGACGTTAAGACGGGTAATACGTTTGCTAAGAGTCTTGAATAGATCGAGGCCTCCGCACGCTTCGGCGTGCGGCTCCTCGAAAGGAGACGTATAATTTAATATTTGGATTGAGGGCTGCCCGACATTCGGGCAGCCCCTTTTTTTATTCGTACTGCATTCGAACTTTTTCGAATATGCAGTTCTCAGAGGGTTAAATAAATTTGTTATGCCGGCCATTTTTGCGGGCGCATTGCCGTTTTCCCCGCATTCTTTTCCCCGCTTTTCCTGTATTCCATTTTCCTGCATTCAACGCTCCCTCCTCTTTATGCCGGGCTATCTAAAGTCCTTTCGAGGTGCGGGTTGCGGAGCGTGGTTTCGTCTCTGTCGCGGCGGTTCGGGCGTGATTGCGTCCGTCTGCCGAACGCGGTTCAGAGGTGGGGTTAGTCTGCAATGCGGCAGATAGCTCCGCGACAGACCCTATTTGGTGCGAGGGGCGGTCTCGGCGTGCGGCGTGCGGCTGCGGCTCGCGCGGCTCCGAAAAACCGCAGATATAACATTACGGACCCGAACAGATCGGGCCCGACAAAAAAATGCCCGTCCCATTTCGGGACGAGCATTTCGAGAATATTCTACAAAATCGGGATTAATAACCTGCCGACTTTATTGCAGCGTAAGATATCTTCAGTGCGTTGGCACGACGAAGCTCCTGCTTGACGTCCGTAATCAAACCCATCTTGGTGAACTGGTCCGATTTGATACATACGGTCATCTGCGAACGGTCGGCCTCGTTGAGCTGGTCGCGCTCCGCAGCGATAAAATCACCGATATCCTTGGCGGTCTTATACGATTCGTTCAACTGAATCTGGGTAGCGGTACCGTACTTGGCCTGCATGCTCGGGGTAGGCTGGCCGATGTTGATGTAGCTGACCAGATTCTTCTTCTCCAGCTTCTGAACCTCGGAAGCCTCGGGGAGTTTGAAGCGAACCAGAACCTCCTGATCGCGCATGGTGGTCGACACCATGAAGAAGAAGAGGATCATGAAGATCACGTCGGGTAGCGATGCGGTCGAGATAGCGGGCAAACCTTTGTTGCCCTTCTTTTTCATTACTGCCATAACTACTTCTTGTTCGCTTTACGCGGCTCCGCCTCCGAAACCTTCAACGGTACCGCTTTGGTTATTACATTGCGCTGCTCCTCGGGAAGCTCCGAGAATTTGGCGCCGAACTTCGACATGGCGACCTCGTTGCGCACTTCGTTGAAAGCACGGGTGAGCTCGTTTTGCACCATGATATAAACGTCGTAATTCGTATCACGGGTCGTTTGCAGAGATACGACGCCTTCGCTCACGGGATATACCCACTTGCTGCCGTCGGGCAATTCGAGTTCGGTCTCCTTCTTCTCGGGAAGATTTTCGTCCTCCATCGGATTGAGGATAAACTCCTTGGCCTTATCCTTCACGCCCTGAATCTGCATCTCCTCATCGCCGACCATTATATTACCGCCCGGGCTCACGAACACCAGCAGTATATTACGGTCCTTAACCTTTATATCCTCGAGTTTCACATCCTCGGGCGGCATGGGCGGAAGCACACGCACAAGACCCGTGTCGGTGTTCATCGTGGTAGCGACAAGGAAGAAGATGAGCAGCAAGAAAGCAATATCGGCCATCGAGCCGGCATTGATCTCCTGTACTTTTCTTTTATTTCCTGCCATTGTAAATCTCCTTTGTTATTTGAGTGAATCGGCAACGGCCGAATAAATGGCTGCGATAACGGCACCCGCCATGGCCACATAGGTGATGAGGATGCTGGTATCGGTCAGAACCGTCTCGCTGCGGCCGAAGTAAGCGCTGTTCTGCAAATCGACGATCTGGTAATCGTGACCCGAAGCCACGATATAAGCGATCACCACGATAGCCACGATGGCAACGAGCGAAACGAGCGCACCTTTCAGGCCCGCGGGCTTGGTAACCAGACCCATGGCGGCGCTGAACAGAGCGACGATCACGGCCGCACCCAGCAGGATATAACCCCAGACGAGGTTATAACTGATCGCGGGAGCCTCGGCAGCGGTGGCGGGTTTGTCGGGAGTAGAGAATACACCCCACAAGACCAATACCGCCGATACGGCCAGCAATACGATCAATAAGGTTTTAAATATTTTCTCCATTGTTTCAATTCTGTTTTAAGGTCTTACTTATTTCTTGCTGTAAGCGGTCAGGATATCGACCAAAGTGATCGAGGCATCCTCCATATCGTTAACGAGCGAGTCGATCTTCGATATGATGTAGTTGTAGAACAACTGGAGAATCACAGCAGCGATAAGACCCATCAACGTAGTCAACAGAGCGACCTTGATACCGCCGGCAACGATGGTCGGTGAGATATCGCCCGCAGCCTGGATCTGGTCGAATGCACCGATCATACCCACAACGGTACCCATGAATCCCAACATGGGCGAAAGAGCGATGAACAGACCGATCCACGAAAGACCCGACTCCATCTGGCCCGTCTGAACCGAACCGTAAGATACCACAGCCTTCTCGACTGCATCCAGACCCTGATCGTAACGATCCAGACCCTGATAGTAGATAGAAGCGATGGGGCCCTTGGTGTTGCGGCAAACATCCTTGGCTGCCTCTATACCGCCGTTGTTGAGAGCCTCCTCGACCTTGGCGATGAATTTCTTCGAGTTGATGTTAGAGAAGGTGAGGAAAAGCATACGCTCGATGGCGATGGCCAAACCGAGAACCAAGCATACGAGCACGGGCAACATCCAGCCCCAACCTCCCTCGAGGAACTTCTGCATCAGAACCTGGTGCATGCTTTCACCCGCCAGATCGGTCTCTGCATTTACGGCAGCCTCCTGTGCCAGCGCGCTTACGGTGCCGAGCGAAGTAACGGCAACCGACAAAATCATAAAGAATTTTTTCATAGCTGTTTTTAATAATTTTTAATTAGTGTTTTTGTTACTCGTTTTAGTTTTATGTTGTTAAAAATTCTTTTATGCGTTTTTTCATCCGCCAAATAGGCATTTCGGACGCTTTGCCGACGCGCAAACGTCGCTGTCGGCCTTTTCGGCATTGCGAAGCGACGAAATCGCACAATTTTGCGTTCGCGGCATAATGTGTTGTCCGTCAACATATTGCATCTTTGCGCCTTATTTCGCCTCCGTCTCGGCGGCGCATTCGGCACACTTTACGGACCGAAATATAAGAATAATTTTTTTTACACGCAATACCCTCACATTGTAAATTCTCCTCTGAGAGGCTTCGTAAGCAGTTCCGCGCTGCGGTCGAACGGCAGATTTTTGCCCAGTACGTACATCAATTTGGTGATGGCGGCCTCGGCGGTCATGTCGTGGGCCGACAGTACGCCCGCCGCGCGCAGGCGCTGCCCCGTCTCGTAGAGCTGCATTTCGACCGATCCGTTGTCGCACTGCGTGACGTTGAACACCACCACCCCGCGCTCCACCGTCTCGCGCATCAGGCCGAGGAACCATTCGCTCGTGGGCGCGTTGCCCGCGCCGTAGGTCTCCAGCACCACGCCGCGCAATCCCTCCACCGCGAGTAGCGCCCGCAGCGTATATTCGCCGATGCCCGGGAAGAGCTTCACGATGGCCACGCCTTCGTTGAGCATGGTCGCTATATTCAACGGATAGGTGACCCGATCTATTTTTGTGATGGCCGGAAAATTGTACATTATCTTTACTCCCGCCTCGGCCAGCGGCGGGTAGTTGGGCGAGCTGAAGGCGTCCATCTCCTCGGCGCTGACCTTGTGCGTTCGGTTGCCGCGGCACAGGCGGTTGTGGAAGAAGAGCGACACCTCGGGGACGGTAGCGCGGCCGTCGGTCTTGGCGCCCGCGATCTCGATGGCTGTAATCAGGTTCTCGCGGCCGTCGGTGCGCAGCACTCCTATCGGGATCTGGCTCCCCGTGAATACCACGGGCTTGGCCAAGTTTTCCAGCATGAAGCTCAGGGCCGAGGCGCTGTACGACATGGTGTCGGTGCCGTGCAGGATCACGAAGCCGTCGTAACGCTCGTAATTGTCGCGTATGACGCCCGCGATGGCGCACCAGTCGCTCGGACGCACGTTCGACGAGTCGATGAGCTGCGGCATGGTGTGCACGTCGATGTCGACGTTGAGCCTGCGCAGCGACGGAAACTCTTGGTATATGCCCGAAAAATCGAATGGCACCAAAGCACCCGTGGCGGCGTCCATCTTCATGCCGATGGTTCCGCCCGTATAGATTATAAGTATCGACGACCTCGTGCCGTCATTGGCTATGTTCATCTGTATGTAATTTATATTATTTCAATAAATGCGACTCGTTAGAGTCGCGCGGGCCGCAGCCTCCCGCCGCGGAGGCCCGCTATTCGCTTATCGCTCATCCGCGGACTCCGCAGGCTGCGACCGCGATTACAAATCGTCCCGAACCGTCCCTGCCGTCGCAAACATCCTGCGCGCGTTCTCCGTGGTGACGGCCGCCACCCGTTCGGGCGCGATGCCTTTCAGTTCGGCGACCTTGTCGCACACGAGGCTCACGTAGGCCGATTCGTTGCGCTCGCCGCGATGGGGCACGGGGGTGAGATAGGGACAGTCGGTCTCCAGTACGATATGCTCCAACTCCATCTCGACGACCGCCGCAGCCACTGCACTCTTCTTGAACGTCACCACGCCGCCTATGCCGAACAGAAAATCGCCGCACGTTCGCAGCCGCCGATAGACGTCGGCACTCTCCGAGAAGGCATGCAGCACGCCGCGCAGCCGTTCGCCGCGTTCCGAGGCGCGGGCCGTCTCGGCTTCGAGAATTTCGCACATGTCGTCCCACGCGGCGCGGGTGTGGATGGCCACTGGCAGGTCCATACGCGCTGCCAGACGGCACTGTGCGATGAATGCCTCGCGCTGCTCGGCCTTGAAATCGCCGCTCCAATAGTAGTCCAACCCGATTTCGCCCACGGCGCAGAAATGCAGGCCGTGCGGCGGCGACGACAAATAGCGCTCGACCTCGGCCAGCTCGTCGCGCCAGCGCGGATTGTCGTTCACCGACGTGGGGTGCAGTCCCATCATCGGGCGGCACGACTCGGGCTCGGCCGCGGCCAGCGCGAATAGCCGTTCGTGGCTCTCGGAGTCTATCGCGGGCAGAAGCAGTTCCACGACGCCGCTCCGTCGGGCACGCGCGAGGCACTCGGCGCGGTCGGCGTCGAACTCCTCGGCGTATAGGTGCGAATGGGTGTCAATCAACTCCATACTCTTCATCATCAAGCGTTTCGATCCAATCCAGCAGTTCGACGCATGCGGCGGCCTCGCCGCGCACGGGATAGCGCTCGGCCATGACACGCACGCGCCGAGCGGCCTCCGACGCCTTGGCGCCGTCGCGGCGCACGAAACGTTCCCATATATATATCGTAATGGCGCGGCTTATCATGTAGCGCGAGTAGAGCCGCGCATACCGTTCGACGTCGGCGGTGAAAATACGCTCTATCTCCGTGCGGGGACGGTGCGTCAGCACGCCCGCCGCCATCTGCTCGCATGCCGCCTCCATGCGGAACAACCCGATAAGATTGTCTCCCGCGGCGCGCATGGCTTCCAGACGGTCGTAAGCCCCCGCGAAATCGCGGCACTCCATGCGGCGCGAAGCGTCCATCCCCGCTACGGCGGCATACAGATGGTTCGACATGTCGGCCTCTGCGGGCAGACGGAACCACTCGTCGGGCATGTCGCGTAGCATCGTGCCGCGTGAATAGAGGGCGTTGATCTTGAGCTGCACCCACATCATGCGCCTCATTTCGGCGCTGCGGCCCATCATCCGCACCGTGCAGCCGTCGTTAGGAATGCCGCCCATGCGCATCGGTATGCCGTTCAGCAGAGCCGCCAACACTCCCGACATCACGACCGCAGCAAGGAGATAATTCCCGAGCACACACGACACATACCGACTCGCCACGAATGCCGCAACGGCTGCCACTATGTTGGCCGTCACGCCGCCCAATAGGTAGATTTTGTAGGGCATGGTCTCGGGATCCGTCGTGTCCGCAGGTTCCATAAGGCACTGTCCGCCCGTGCCCGCCACGCTGAAACGTCCGAAACGCAGGCCTTCGTCGCCGCGATAGAGCATGAAGCTGCCTATGCGGAACGACGAGAACCGATAGCCCGTCAACAGTCCGCACACCAGATGCCCCGCTTCGTGAATCACCGTTTGCAGTAGCATGGCCGCCACGAACAGCAATATGGCCGCGATCCAATAGACCATGAACACACCCAGCCCGTCGCGTATCATCGGGCCCTTCAGGAATGCCCGCAGCTCGGGGAAGAGGGGGATCATGCACAATATCGTCGCGGCGATCGCGGCGCCTACGGCAAGGCTTCGCAGCAGTTGCCGCCAATCAGTTTTACGTCTCTTGGTCATATCGTCTTTTCATATCTGTTGCCCGACACGCGTCGCACCGCGCCGTCGAACTCCATATCCATCAATAGCGCCGACAGTTCGCCGAGCGCAAGGCCGCTGCGCAGTTGCAGCACGTCCATCGTCACGGGATCGGAATCGAAGAGCCGCAGCAGCCCGCGCGCCTCGTCCGAAAGATCGGCCTCCGTCTTTTGGGGTACTTTCTCCGTCCGCACGTCCCACATAAGTTCGTGCAGAATATCGCGCGCCGACATTACGGGCTGCGCCTTACGATTGAAGATCAAGGCGTTCGTGCCGCGCGAGCACTCGTCGGTCGCACGCCCGGGCACGGCCAGCAGCGTGCGGTCGTAGCCGTCGGCGAACGCGGCCGTCACCATTGCGCCGCCCGCCTCGGGCGACTCCACGATCACCGTGGCGGCGCACATCCCCGCTATCAGGCGGTTGCGCGGCACGAAATAGCGTCCGTTCTGCTTCGTCTGCGAATTGAGCTCCGTGACCAGCGCCCCGCCCCCTGCGATCATCGAGGAGGCCAGCCGCTCGTGGGCGGCAGGCGTCACGGCGGGCAAGACGTTGGCCAGCACCCCGACCGTCTTAAGACCGTAATCCACGGCGGCGCGGTGGCATGCGGCATCGACGCCGTAGGCCAATCCGCTCACCACGACCGTATCGGGTGCCGCCTCGGCCAGCTGGCGCATCAACGTTTCGCACATGCGGTTGCCGTAGGAGGTCATCTTGCGCGTGCCGACGAACGCCACGGAATGCCCCGTCAACGCCTTCGCATCGCCTTTCACATATATCACTGCGGGATAATCGCATATCTCGCGCAGCAGCGGCGGATAGTCGTCGTCCGTCGAGGCTATGGGCGTTATGCCGTGTCGACGGCAATACGCCAATTCGCGCTCGGCGTCGCGCATGCCTTTGCCGCCGACAATGGAACGTGCGATATCGGCACGCAGCTCGGCGTGTACGCGCAACTCCTCCTCCGAAGCCGAATATACGGCCGCGGCGGATCCGAAGCATCTCAACAGATGCACCGCACCCCTCAAGCCCAGCTGCGGCACGAAAGTGAGAGCTATGTCTTCGACGGTCGTAATGCTTGCTGTTAAGGAGTTAATGCGCACGTCGCACGAACCTCGATGTCCGACGGACATCGCCATAAAGAACGAACGACTCTTTATCCTGTTGCAAAAGTAATTTTTTTGCGGAATCTGCAATATGTATCACGGAATTTATTTGTCTTCCTCTGCCGCTTCGATTCGCTCGGTCTGCTCGGTCGCCAATGCCTGCTCGGCCGTCAAAACTTGTTTGGCATTGAGCCGCGAAACCACTTTTTTGCCTGTTCGGGCTTCGAGCGTCTTGCGGGCAGCCGCCGCAACCGAACCGCCCTCGGCCGCCACCTTGCGGTTCTGGGCTATCGTGCGGGGCCGTTTCTCTTTGGATATCTCGGCCGTCGACGCCTCGGCAAGCATGTTGAGCACCAATTCGAGGTTGGTCATGTTGTCGCGCAAGCTCTCGGTTTTCAGACCTTTATATCGCTTATACTGCCGAGTCGTCATGCCCGACCATCCTTGTGTGATAATGTTGGTCAGAGTCGCATACTCCGCACCCTTTTTCACGCCGCGACGCTCCCATTCGTCGGTCAACTCTTTGCGTACCTCGATGGATTTCAACCGTTGGTTGATCCAATTTTCCGAATATCCCTTGCGGTGGTAGTACTCCAGCATGCGGTCGATGCCTATTTCGGGGTCGTCCATCTCTTCCAGCCGCTCGCGGCCCAGCGAGGCCAGCCACTGTTTGAACGGCTCGGCCTTGGGCGAGGGGATCGACTGCACGAGACGGAAAAGTTGCTCGGTATCTGCGACATCGGTCATGCGCATCTTACCGTCGGCGGCAGGCATTTTCAAACCGTGACAATTTGTCACGGTTTCATTTCCTTCGGCTTTCAGTCGCTGTTTCAACTTGCGCCAATAGGCTGCGGCGTCGGGGCTGTCGGTCAGGACGGCCACCACATCGACGATGGAGCAGTACCATTTTTGGGCCTCGTCGTCCCACACGGTGCGCACTTTGCGCTGCTCGAAAAGTTGTATGGCTTGCTTTTGGGTCATGATTGGTTTTATATATGGCTGTCGTAGACTGTAATACGGTCGCGGCAGACTATTTATCGTATTGCTTGAAGCCGATCGGCTTGCGGGGCGGCTGCACCTGTCGAGGTTTGACCGAAAGGGCCGCGATCGCTGCATAGATACTGTCCAACTCCTTGCGCATGTCCTCCGAGAGGTCGTTGATCGCCTCGGCATTATCCTCGTCGTTGCGCTCCAGCAGGGCCAGTTTAGCACGTATTTCGGCCAGCTCGGCCGTCACCGTCGCCGTCGTGGCGATGTAGTTGCGCATGGCTACGAAGGCGCGCATGATCGAAATACTCATCTTAATAGCCGTCGGGCTGCGCAGTACGGCCGATAGCATCGCTACGCCCTGTTCCGTAAAAGCAAATGGCAAAGAGGTTTTCGGTCGTTTCGTTCTGTATGTCGTAACAAATTGTGACGACATGTCGTTCCACTCAAATTCCGATAGTCGGAACATGAATTCATCGGGGAAGCGTTCCATGTTACGTTTTACGGCTTGGTTCAATGCGCTGGTCGTAACTTGATACAACGCAGCGAGATCGAAATCCAACATCACGCGTTGTCCGCGGATCTCGTAGATTTTGTTTTGGATAACGGTTATTTCATTCATCGGATTTGGGTGTATATATTAGTACAAATATAGCAAGAATTATAAAAATAAAGGGTATTATCCCCTTTAGGCTCGCGCAGTTCTGCGGACTGCAAAATTCGCTGTTCGCCGACGGCGGTCGCAATACCTAACATTATAATATATTCGGGCGG
>CAYMIH010000059.1:0-11675 GCA_964390585.1 uncultured Alistipes sp. | reverse complement strand
CCGTGTTCCCGTCGGCCGACGCGGCCGCGTGGGAGAAGCACAAGAGCGACATTCCAGCCGAATGGATCAACGCCCGCGACGTCACTGGCCGTCTGAAGTCGGAGATTCTTTACGATCTGCGCGCCATGCCGCGCATCTATCTTCTGGATGACAAGAAGCAGGTGCTGCTGAAGAATACCACGGCCGAGCAGATTGAGACCTATCTTACCGAGGTCATGCGCAATGCCGCGCAGTCGCAGGCTGCCGAAGGTGCCGCCGAAACTGCGGAGTAGCGTAAATGCGTTCGCGGCGGGTTATTTATAATGGATCGGCTTGCGGGGCGGTTGGACCTGTCGGGGGTTGACCGAAAGGACCGCGATCGCGAGTCGTAGCCTGCGGATTACAAAACTCACGTCATGCTATCGTTGCTGTTCGCCGACGGCGGCAGGAATGCGACAGCAGTCCGCCGCATGGGGCGGCGGCGAACTGCGCGACTCCAAAGAGTCGCATTACCTTATAATATATTCGGGTCGCAGCCTGCGGAGACAGCAAACGAACGTAAAGTGAGTTGCGGGCCTCCGCGCGCCGAGGCTGCGGCCCGCACGGCTCCAAAGAGCTGCAAAATATTAAACCAAAAGATTATAAAATAATATCGATAGACTTGGCCAAACACATCGTATTTCGCAAAACGGGGAAATTACCTTATATCCGTCACCCGACTATTTCGTGGTTATAAAAACGGTAGTGGGCAGATCCATAGCCATGCTCGCCGAGACAATCTTGATGCTCACTACATCTGCCGCAGATACAGACGAGAAATAATTTTTCATGACTGAAACATCGACATTCAACGTCTGTTTATTCAGGCATATTTCGAATTTAGGATTCTGCAACACTTTGGGAACATCGTCCCAAATATCGAAAAACGGCACCTCGACAGCCAAAATATCGGCCAACGTACAATCATCGCGATATGAATCGGGCTTGAAATTGACCTGATAACTCTGACGCATATACTTTATGGTATTACGGCCCGCTTCGGGCTTGTCGCCATCCGCCGCAGACAGCACGATCGGTTCATCGAGGGTCACGTCGCGCATCATATCCATCTCGATGCGCTTCTTCTCGTATCCGACGGCCGAGAACTCGGCGATATACTCGCCTCGGTTCAGTTGCACCGAAAACTCGCCCTTGCGATTGCTCGCACCGCCGTAGATCTGCGGGAAAATCATGTTATGGCACATGGATACCTGTACCCCCTCGATCGGATTACCGCTCTCGTCGACTACCATGCCTTTGAACATACGTGCAAATTCACTCGGAAGAGCGCTCGAATAACCCCTCGGGACAGCCGTAACGACAGTCCCGTCGTCGAGCGTAAAAGTCTCCTGCGCCGAAACCGACAATACCGCCGTCGATGCCAATAACAATATCAGCCACTTCATCATAACCACTTTTTTGTAAAATACGGAATCCGATACGAATATAAGCAAAATTATCATAGCCTGCAACCATAAATTACATTTTCTTGCACACGATATCGCTAATTTATCGACAAATACATTCAGCAGGTCCGCAATATGCTTACACATCGAAATACGATTCGGCATTTTCGGCATTCGGGGAACGACCCGAACGCACGCCGACATTACAAATCGATACCATAAAAAGAAAAAGGCATTATCCGATCTCGGCTTGTAATTGCGAGTCGAAAGGCCATCATATTTATTGTCTGAATCGTAAAACGTAACCTCTGCTTTATGTTTAATATTTTGCGGCTCTTCAGAGCCGCGCGAGCCGTAGCCTCTGCCCCGCGGAGGCTCGCTATTCGCTCGCTCCGCAGGCTACGCCTCGCAATTGAAAGCCCAAAGGCCATCTTTATAATATCGAATCGCGAAACCCGATCAAATCGCACGCCGTTAAATTTGCTTCGCTTCGGGGGTTATATTATCTTTGCAGTCGCAAAATAAAACGGAGAAAATCATGGCGTTGATCGACGAAATCACAAAGCGCAGAACGTTCGCTATCATATCGCACCCCGATGCGGGAAAGACCACACTCACCGAAAAACTGCTTCTGTTCGGCGGCGCCATACACGTGGCGGGAGCCGTAAAGAGCAACAAGATAAAGAAGGGCGCCACGTCCGACTTCATGGAGATCGAGCGCCAGCGAGGCATATCGGTGGCCACGTCGGTCATGGGATTCAACTACAAGGACGTGAAGATCAACATCCTCGACACCCCGGGTCACGAGGATTTCGCCGAGGACACCTACCGTACCCTCACCGCCGTGGATTCGGTAATCATAGTCATCGACGGCGCTAAGGGCGTCGAGACGCAGACGCGCAAGCTGATGAACGTGTGCCGCATGCGCAACACCCCCGTGATGGTGTTCATCAACAAGTTGGACCGCCCGTGCAAGGATCCGTTCGATCTTCTGGACGAGGTGGAGCGCGAGCTGAAGATACGCGTGCGTCCGCTGGCATTTCCCATATCGAGCGGCGACACGTTCAAGGGCGTATACAACATCTTCGAGCATAACCTCTCGCTCTTCACCACCGACGAGCGGCAGACGGCCGACGCCGCAACGGTGGATTTCAGCGACATCACGTCGCCCGAGCTCGACAGGTACATAACCCCGAAATTCGCCGAGCAGCTGCGCGAAAACCTCGAACTGGTCGAGGGCGTGTACGACCCGTTCGAGCGCGAAGCCTACCTGAACGGTACGCTGGCACCCGTATTCTTCGGTTCGGCGGTGAACAATTTCGGCGTGCGCGAGCTTCTGGAGTGCTTCATACGCATAGCCCCCTCGCCCCGTCCGTCGACGACCGAGACGCGGACCGTCGAGCCCGCCGAGGCAAAAATGACGGGATTCGTGTTCAAGATACACGCCAACATGGACCCCAACCACCGCGACCGAATAGCCTTTCTGAAGATATGCTCGGGCACATTCGAACGCAACAAGAACTATCTGCACGTGCGCAGCGGCAAACAGCTCAAATTCTCGTCGCCCACGGCGTTCATGGCCGAGAAGAAGTCGGTCATCGACTTCGCATACCCGGGCGACATAGTGGGCCTGCACGACACGGGAACATTCAAGATAGGCGACACCTTCACCGAGGGCGAAAAGCTGAAATTCACGGGCATACCGTCGTTCTCGCCCGAGCTGTTCCGCTACATAGAGAATGCCGACCCGCTGAAATTCAAGCAGCTCGCCAAGGGTATCGACCAGTTGATGGACGAGGGCGTGGCGCAGCTCTTCACGTCGAGCCTCAACGGCCGCAAGATCATCGGAACGGTCGGCGCGCTGCAATTCGAGGTGATACAGTATCGTCTGGAACACGAATACGGAGCCTCGTGCCGCTGGGAACCCATTTCGATACACAAGGCGTGCTGGATCGAGAGCGACAACGCCGAGCAGCTGGCCGACTTCAAACGTCGCAAGCACTCCAACATGGCAGTCGACAAGCACGGCCGCGATGTGTTCCTCGCCGACACGAGCTACGCTCTGGCCTTGGCGCAGGAGAATTTCAAGGATATCCGATTCCACTTCACGTCGGAGTTTTAGAACGCGGGGCGTTGGCGACCTTTCAGAGTCGTGCAGTCCGCCGCAGCATGTACCGAGAACTACGCCGCGCAGCGGTGTTATCTTCGGCGGCTCGTACTTTCGGTGGCCCCCGCAGCCGCCGAAGATAAATGAAACACACGCTCTCCCGTCACGGTGGCGTGACGCAGTATGTTGCAGTCCGCAGGACTGTGCGGGCCGCAGCCTCTGCCCCGCGGAGGCCCGCTATTCGCTCTTCGCTTATCAAGGCGGACCACCGCAGGCTGCCGCCCGAATACCGACACATCATTCCACATTTTACCGTTTGCAGAACGTTAAGATGCCAAACCTCGCCTGCGACTCGTCAGAGTCGTGCAGTTCGCCACTGCCTCACTGCGGCGGACTGCATACGGACACCCCGAACATTCGTCACAACACTCCACAGAACTGCACGGCCGCAACCTGCCGACAATACATTTTTGTCGTTTATATTTTGCATTTTGTAAAATATGCATTACATTTGCAGTGTATTCGAATACACGTATCGGAATGTAAAACCAAAAAACGACACAAAATGAAATCGATGCTTCTGCCCCACGGCTTTCGGAAAGTCGGTTGGGCCATGTTGATTCCCGCCGCCGTGCTCGGTGCCATGATGGCATTGGACGGATTCGACGGAATGCCGGCCTATCTGCTCCCCGCAGACGAAAATTCGCCGCTGCGCGCCTGCCTCGCTTCGCAGACGATGACCCGTCTGCTCAACAACACGGCCATCATCGGGATATGCCTCGGCGCGATATTCGTATCGTGCTCGCGCGAAAAGATCGAGGACGAAATGATAGGGGCCATACGCCTCGAATGCCTGCTCGCCGCACTCTACACGAGCTACGCGCTGCTCATAGCAGCGACGCTGACGGTGTACGACATACGGTTCCTCGACGTGATGGTATACAACATGTTCACGACCGTAATCGTATTCCTGATTCTGTTCAGGCTGCGAATGCGGAAACTGAAAAATTCGACGGACGATGAATAACAGGATACGAGTCGAACGCGCCGAACTGCGCATGACGCAGCAGCGGCTGGCCGATGCGGTCGGGGTGAGCCGACAGACGATCAATGCCATCGAGAGCGGAAAGTTCGTCCCCTCGACCGTTCTGGCCCTGAAGATAGCACGCACATTCTCCAAACCCGTCGAGAAGATCTTCATTCTCGAAGACGACGATTGAACGAGTACGAGCCCGACCTTATCATTGTTTGGACGCGACATTGTTCATAGAAAACATCGACTCGCGACAGACGCGGTATAACCTTGGGAAAATGCCCGATCAATCGGGCATTGCGGATGCTTCTGTCTATGCAAATACTTCGAATCGGCTGTCCGAATGTTCGGGCAGCCGATTCGTTTTACAGGGATCGGTCGCGCGACTACTTCGCGGCGTAACGCTCCTCGACCTTGCCCCAGTCGAGAACATTCCACAACGCTTTCACGCCGTCGGCACGCACGTTGCGGAAATCGATGTAATAGGCATGTTCCCAAACGTCGACAGCCAGCAGCGGACGCAATCCGTCGGTAAGGGGATTCCCCGCGTTGGGCTTGGGAACGATAATCAGCTCGCCGTCGTAGTTGGACGCGAGCCATACCCATCCCGAACCGAAGAGCGCGGCGGCCTCGGCGTTAATGTGCTCCTTCAGTTTGTCGACGCTGCCGAAAGCGGTGTTCACGGCGGCAAGCAGTTCGCCCGCGGGCATCTTGCGCGGTTCGGGCGAGAACTGGGCGAAGTAAAATTCGTGGTTCCACGCCTGCGCCGCATTGTTGAACAAAGGACCGTCGGCCTCGCGTATTATATCTTCGAGAGTCATGCCGTCGTAATGCGTGTCGGCTATGAGTTCGTTGAGTTTGTTTACGTAAGTCGCCATGTGCTTGTCGTGATGATAGGTGAGCGTCTCGGCCGAGATGTACGGTTCGAGAGCCTTCTTGTCGTAGGGCAGAGGGACAAGCGTAAATTTTTTGGTTGCCGTTGCTGTTTCCATAAATCGAATGTTTTACAATGTTGACAATATTGTGAACGATATTCGCGCATATAGCAAATATAATACCTTTTTCGTTGTATTACAACCCGAAAGAATCATCGCAGCCGTTTGCGCACAACTTCGGACACGGGGAGCCGTTATGGCTCGGTTTTGGAAAATAAAAAGTTATTGTTAACTTTGCGTTTGGGATAATTGCGCGTATGCCTAAACTTTATATCATAGCGGGATGCAACGGTGCAGGCAAGACGACGGCGTCATACGCCGTATTGCCCGAGATGCTGGAGTGCCGCGAATTCGTCAACGCCGACGAGATCGCCAAGGGGCTTTCGCCGTTCAATCCGTCGAAAGTGTCGATCGAAGCGGGCCGTCTGATGCGGCAGCGCATGGACGTACTCATGTCCGACGGGGCCGATTTCGCCATCGAGACCACTCTGGCCACGAGATATTACGCGCGATTCATCCGCATGGCCCGGGCGAAAGGCTATTTCGTGTCGCTGCTCTATTTCTGGCTGCCCACTCCCGAGCAGGCGGTGGAGCGCGTGGCAAGGCGCGTGGCCGAGGGAGGGCACAACGTGCCGCCCGAAGTGGTCAGGAGACGTTACTACCGCGGACTGCGGTATCTGACCGATCTGTATACCCCCATTTGCGACTATTGGGTCATATACGACAACAGTTCGGTCGAGGGAGTGAAAAAAATAGCTTACGGTACCCACGACGAAATAAGAGAAGTAGTCGATACGTTATCGTATAGAAAGATAAGCAAAATGTAACGGTTAATGTTAAACACGGACAATATGAGCGAGATCGAAATCGAGCAGATGCAGGAGAAAATAGATGCAGGCATATTGCTGGCCCAGCAACGTTTGAAAGAAAAAGCCAAGAAAGAGGACGGCGAACTCGTCATCATGCGCGACGGAAAGGTCATGCATGTGAAAGCCGACGACCTCGAATAGAGATGTTACGAAGGGCCGCTTGCGGCCCGTCACGACAATCACCCGCCCCGAACTTCCCCGAGTTCGGGGCGGGTTGCATTTGTTAAGAGCCCCGCCCCGCCGATCGGGAAGAGATCACCGCTTCTCGCGCAGCGAGCCCACCAGATAGAGCAACGCGACGACGCCCGTACAGACCAATCCGATGCGCGAATTGCGGGTCAGAAGCAGCACCGCGACATAGATCAACGTCAGCCCGACGAGCATGGTCGAGGCCGAGAAACCCTCGTAGCGTCGGTATTTGCGGCGCGCTATGCTGAAGCCGTCGGCCGAAAGCGAGTATTCGATCCTGCCGCGCTCGCGCCGACGCTCGCCGTGGTAATAGACGGAAGCCAAACAATGCTTGCCCGCGGGTGCGTCGGAGTCGTAGAGCGTGTGCGACCCCATCGGGCGGTCCTGCTGCCAGAATCCCGCCTGCATGACCCATCGGTTGCGGTCGGCCGTGGTGCGGGTATAGATGCCGTAACCCTGACGGAGCCCCTCCTCGTCGACCTCGCCGATATAGTAGCCGTCGGCGTACTGCACGAAACTCAATTGTTCGCGACGCTCAGCCACGTCGGCGATATTGCCGCGCAGCCGCTCGCGATGCTCGGGCATGAGGTCGCGGCCCCAGCGTCGGATCTTGCGGTCGACGAGGTCCGCATACCAATCTATCTCGGCTATCGCCTTGTCTCGGTCCATCGCACGAAATCTTTTCGGATCACTCCGCAGCCTCGAACGGAGCCTCGGCAACGCCCGTAAAACGGTAGAGACGGATCACGCTGCCCTGCCCGTTTTCATTCCTGTAATTCTCGGAGATATAGAAATATCCGCCGCCCAGCGAGCACAGTCCCGTGGCGCCGTACTTGAAATTCCATCCGCCCGCACCATCTTTAAGCGGCACCACATTGCCGCGGCGCACGTAAGGCACTCCCCGCAAGGATTCGCGCGCGGGGCGGGCCACGCCGTCGACGGCGAAGAGGGTGTAGTTGGGATATTGCGGCTTTCGGCCCCCGTACACGGCCATGAACCAGCAGCCCGTGTCGGCGTCGTACTCCAGATTCTGCACGCCGTAGGTGGTGTTGCCCGTAAAGGCGAAGTACACGCCGTCGGGACGCGCGGGCCCCTCGGTGTGCATGTTATCCTGCGAGAGAGGCCTCTCGCAGCGCCGCCAATTGCGGGTGTCGTATTGCAGAAGCACCTGATAGTCGTTGTCCGAACGGTCGGTCTCGCCGTAGATGCCGTAGGCGACGGTAAGGTACATGCGGCCGCCGCGACGGCCGAAACGGGGTCCGAAGCTCACGCCGTCGATGCCGCTGCACCCGAAGCGGTGGGGGCGGCGCCCCTCGGCGGTCTCGACCTCGGCCAGATAGTCGTCCAGCACGGTCGGGAGATATACCGTGGTCATGATGCCGTCCTTCTCGGCATCCATGTCCATGCGCGTGATGCGGTCGACATCGAACACCGCGATATAGAAGGCGTTGTCGAGCTGCCGATCGCTGCTCTCCATGCGCAGGATGCCTTTGCCTATGGCGTCGTTCTTATACTCCAGCGAGCCGTAAACCCGACCGTCCTCGTCGTTGAAGTCGAGACACCCCAGATGCCCCAGCAGCCCTTTGACCGAGCCGACCACGTTGCCCTGCATGTCGGCCTTGACGAGCATGGTGGTGTAGGAATAGTAGATATACTGCCGCTCGGTGTCGACGGCGATGCCCTGAATATGGCCCGCCTTGTAGGGGCCCGACTGAATGGTGCGGGGCAGCTGCGAGGCGTCGACGGCGGGACGGCCGTTCTGCGCCGAGGCGGCAAGTGCGGCGACTATGGCCAGCGCCGCCGAAAGGATGTGTTTGACAGTTTTCATTTTTTACATTTATGTAATGCCTACGGCATTACTACCTGTCGGCGGCTCGCACCTTCGGTGCGCCCCCCCCCGCAGCCGCCGACAGGTAATTTACTCTATATTTTCGAACTCCCTCAATTCGCCCGTCACCGAGTCGATGATGAATCCGCGGACCACTATGTCTTTGGGAACCAGAGGATGGTGCTTTACCAGATGGACGCTGCCGCGCACCGATTTCTCCACGTCGTCGAAGCCGCTGAGCCACGCGTGCAGGTCGATGTTGCAATACTCCATCATCTCCAGCTGCTCGTTCGTGACGCCGTGGGCACGGATATGTTGCAACATCACCTTGCTGTCCATATGCTGCGCGCCGCAGTCGGTATGGCCTATTATCATGATCTCCTCGACCCCGAGTTCGTAGATGCCCACCAGCAGGCTGCGCATGGCGCTGCCGAAGGGGTGCGTAATGGTGCCGCCCGCATTCTTTATCATCTTCACGTCGCCGTTGCGGATGCCGAGCGCGGCAGGTATCAACTCCACCAGACGGGTATCCATGCAGGTGACGACGGCAATTTTCTTGTCGGGATACTTGTTGGTCAAATACGACTCGTAACCCTTCTCGGCCACGAAAGCGCGGTTGTATTCCAGCAATTCGTCTATCATAAAAGCGCTGTTTTATCTTCCGACAAATATACGGAAAAGTAACTGAACCGCCGCATGCGGGAGGATAAAAAACCGTCCGATCAGTTCAACGCGCGGTATTCGTTGGGAGTGCAGCCCGTGGTCTTCTTGAACAGACGGCTGAAGTGCTGCGGATATTTGAATCCCAGCTCGTAAGCCACCTCGGCGACCGATCGGCCGCGATCGAGTATACGCTCCTTGGCTATGTCGATAAGTCGCGACCGAATATGCTCCTGCGCCGTGCGCCCCGTCTCTTTCTTCACCAGATCGCCGAAATAGTTGGGCGACAGACACACCTCTTCGGCGAAACGGCGCACGGTGGGGATGCCTTCGGTCTGCGGGAGGTCGGAGCGGAAATAGTCGTCCAACAGACGCTCGAAACGCAGCAGCACGTCGCTGTTCACGTTGGATCGGGTGATGAACTGACGCTCGTAGAAACGCACGCAGTAGTCGAGCAGAAGCTCTATACTCGCGCAGAGCAGCCGTTTGGTGTGGTTGTCGACGGCGTGGTGCAGTTCGGTGTCGATCTTGCCGAGGCAGTCGATCACCATGGCACGCTCCTGCTCCGACAGATGCAGGGCCTCGTTGACCTCGTAGGAGAAAAAGGTATATTCCCGCATGCGCGAGGCCAGCGGCGCCCCGCGGAACAGATCGGGATGGAAACATAGCGCCCACCCCTTGGGCTGGAACACGGTGCCGTCGTCCTCGACGCCGTAGACCTGCCGCGGCGCCACGCACACCAGCGTACCCTCCTGATAATCGTAGTACTGACGGCCGTAACGCATATCGCCGCAATGCACCTGTTTGAGAAACACGGTATAGAATCCGAAGTTGTGAAGCGTGTGGCGCATCGGGGCGCACTTCGAGAAATCGATCACGCTCACCAGAGGGTGCAGCGTCTCCACACCCATGAGGGCGTTGTATTCATACACATGATCGAGAGTCAGAATATCGCTCATATCGCAGCAATTTTGCGGTGCGCAGACGAACCCGATGTCCGCCCGCAGTCCATGTTATCGTTGTTGCAAATATACGGTTTTTTAATTCCGCTGCGAACGTCGGCGGCACGCTTTCCGTAAAATCGGTTGCAACACCCGTAATCCGTATTATCCGCATGATGGAACAAGGCGGTAAATTTGCAACTGAAAACAATCGGCCAGCGGACTCGGAGGCACGACGTGACGATAATGAAACAGGCGTTACAACTGCGGTTCTTCGAACCGCGCAGTTCGCCGCCGCCCCACGCGGCGGACTGCTGCTTCGCCCAAGGCTCGCGCATTCCTGCCGCCGTCGGCGAACAGCATTCCGTAGGACCGACGAACCGCGGGCAGTCGACCGTCGGATTTACCATCGCGACAGTGAAATTTCAGTACATTAAAACATACGATTGCTTATGAAAAAAAGACTTTTGATGCTCACCTTCGCAGCCGTAGCAGGCGCGACGGGAGCCGATGCGCAAAACGGCGGGAAAAGGATACTCACCGTATACTTCTCGCACAGCGGCAACACCCGAGCGGTGGCCGAGATGATACACGAGGCGGCGGGCGGCGACATAGCCCGCATAGAGACCGTCAAGCCCTACCCGACCGAGTACCGCGAGGTGGTCGACTGCGCCAAGAAAGAGGTGGAGTCGGGATTCCGTCCCGAGATAAAGGATATTCCGCTCGACATGGACGACTACGACGTGATCTTCGTCGGCTCGCCCTGCTGGTGGTACACCATGGCGCCCGCCGTGGCCACGTTCCTCTCGTCGCACGACTTCAAGGGAAAGAAGATCGTGCCTTTCATGACGCACGAGGGCAGCCGCTTCGCCCACACGCTCGACGACATTCGCAAGATATGTCCCGACGCCGAGCTGCTCGAAGGCTTCACCGTGCGCGGCAGCAAAGCGTCGGAGGCGGGTCCCGACGTCCGCAAATGGATCGAGCGTCTCGATCTGAAACGATGATCCGCCCCGTGCCGAACCGCACCAAAAATCCGTGTCGTCCTTTTTCGGACGGTGCGGATTCGCTTTTTTCGGAGTGTCGTTTCAATAAAACTATAATTGAAAGAGAATAAAAGATTGAAATATTTTGGAGATAAATAATAATTCTTCTTCTTTGTCGGAAGAAATACATAAGCGACTATTGATATAGTTGCAGCTGTTTGTCTTAATTCATAAAGATTCGAAAATTAAGCAAGTAACAGACGAACAGTTAGGAACGCGTAATAAAGATGCGCGATTCCTAACTTGTTGTATCTGTTACTCCCGTTCCGAATCACGGATGAATTAAGATACCATCAAGTTCCGGTTTCGCGCACTTTTTAAAATACTACAAAACAAGTGCAACAATGAAGAGTAGAAATCATTTCACATATCTATCGTAATCTGTTTTGGGGCTTGTTATTCTGCGGCTCTTCAGAGCCGCGCGAGCCGCAGCCTCGCCCGCGCGGAGGCTCGCTGTTCGCTCTCTCCGCAGGCTGCGCTCGCAATTACAAGCCGAGATCGGATAATGCCTTTTTCTTTTTATGGTATCTATTTGTAACGTCGGCGTGCGTTCGGGTCGCTCCCCGAATGCCGAAAATGCCGAATTGAGTTTCGATGTGTAAGCATTTTGCGGGCCTGCGGAATGTATTTGTCGATAAATTAG
>CAYMIH010000058.1:0-11998 GCA_964390585.1 uncultured Alistipes sp. | reverse complement strand
AGGCCTGCCGCTAGCGTTCATCCTGAGCCAGGATCAAACTCTCCATTGTATTAATATAATGTATTGTTAGAGTCCTGACTACTTCTTCTCGTTAAAGAATTGACAGATAAATACTACAATTTTCTCTCATTAAAAACCAGTAAATCAAAGAACCGTTTGAAAAATCTCCGTCCGTTTTTCGGAGCGGAAAGTGGTGCAAAGGTAACTCAAATATTTTGAACCCGCAAATTTTTCAAGAACTTTTTTTTGCAATCTCTCTTCGAGATCAAGTTTCGATTCGCTTCAAAACCGCCTCACAGTCGGTCTGATCGCCACTTCGAAAGACTCATTTCCTGATTGCGGATGCAAAGGTAGACATAAAATCGATACGTGCAAACTTTTCCGAACATTTTTTCGCGAATTATGAATATTTTTTAATTTTTCGACTTTTTACCTATATTATATATACCGCCCCGAATACGGGCGGAATTGCATACATTATATATTGAGTTCCACCGCGCAAAATCGAATCCGACGGTCGGCGGTCCCATGAGTTCCGATACCGCGGCTGTATAATCGGATCGTGCGCCGAGGTGTTCGAGCGGCCGAACATCGACGCCGAGTGCGCAAGCATAGTGTTCCGCGGCAAGGCGACAGACAGAGTTGCACGCTGCGGTCGCCGCACCGCGAGTCGAGATGTCGAATCGCGCATTCGCATGCGACGCGTAAAATTGTATCGAAGCCTCCTCGATATCGCGCCTTTTCGGACATAGTTATTCCTTTTTTGAATATTTTGCGGGTATTTTCGCCACATAATACACCATTTACGCCACTCGGCGCAGTTTGTTCGTACCCCGATGGGCCGATAGACCACATATTTTTTGAGGATCGGAAATATTCGTCCATTTTTGCAACCGTTTCGGCGAAAGCTCTGCCGCCGTCGAAATGCCCCGAGGTCGTGCGGATGTCGGCCTCGGCGAACGACAATCGCGTGAAACGACAGCAGCCGACCCGTCGCGACGGCGGGGAAGATGCCCTCGGGAGATTCAAAACGCGGATGATTCAAAAGTAAAATTTTGCGTACGAGCAATTAATATTATCGCACACATGAAAATCGGAAAATTCATTCTCGCCACGGCGGTCTCGATAGCCCTTGCGGGCAGCGCGCTCGCCGGAGGCATTCTCACCAACACGAATCAGAGCGTGGCATTCCTGCGCCACATCACGCGCGGGGTCACCCTCGATGCCGACGCGCCCTACTACAACCCCGCGGGTACCGCATTCATGGACGACGGCTGGATGCTGTCGCTCAACGCCCAGAGCGCATTCATGACCCGTACCACGAGCATGGACTACGCTCCTTTCGCCATGAGCGCCATGACCCCGGGCAACAGTTCGCAGACATTCAAGGGCAAGATATGGTCGCCCGTGGTGCCCAACATATACGTCACCTACAAACACGATCGCTGGGCCCTGTTTCTCTCGGCGGGCGTATCGGGCGGCGGCGGTCGCGTGAAGTTCAACGATGGTCTCGGATCGTTCGAACAACAGTTCGCCGTGTTGCCTTCGGCCATCACGGCATTGGGTCAGGCTTACGGGCTCTCGGCGTCGCAGTATTCGATGGCCTGTTCGTTCCGCGGTCTTACGATGAATCTGTCGGGACAGATCGGCTTCGCCTATCGTCTTACCGACTGGCTTTCGGCCTCGGCGATGGTGCGACTGAACTACACGCGCAACAAATACGACGGCCACATAAACGACATAATGGTCAATCCCACGGCGCCCTCGTTGGGACTCAACGGCGATATGATGCGTGCCGACGACTTTCTGACCACCATATCGGGACTGTTGCAGAGCATGAACCAACCGCAACTCGCGGGGTTGGCCGCGGCATACGCCGAACTCACGCACGACAAATATGTGGACTGCATACAGAAGGGTTGGGGCGTGAATCCCGTGCTGGCTCTCTATTTCAAAAAGGGCGGCTGGTCGGCTTCGGCACGTTACGAGTTCCGCACCGCCATGACTCTCACTAACCACACCGACCGCGACGATCTGGGCGAGGCCGCGGGCAACGCATACGCCGACGGCGGCAAGACTCCGAACGACATACCCGCCCTGCTGAGCCTCGCGCTGGGCCGATCGCTCGTCGACGGACGCCTGCGCCTTACGGCCGAGTATCACTACTTTTTCGACAAGGATGCCCACATGGTCGACAACAAACAGACCTTGATCGATGCGGGTACGGCCGAATACATGTTCGGCGCCGAATACGACCTGTCGAAGAAATTCCTCGTGAGTGCGGGCGTGCAACGCACGGTGTACAGCCCCTCGGACGCATACTTCACCGACACCAACCACGTGCTCAGCGCAACTTCGATAGGCATCGGCGGCGCGTGGAACATAAGCGAAAAAGTGCGTCTGAACGCAGGTTATTTTATCTCGCTTTACGACAAGCGCACGGTGGATAGCAAAGTTTCGACTTTGGTGGGCGATATCGATTGCACCACCCTCTACAAGCGTCGCAGCGGCGTGCTGGGCGTGGGCGTCGATCTCAAGTTCGGCCGCAAATAGACGCTTCGGACGACGGGTTGCGGACGACAGTCCGACCTAAACAGAACTCTTTTCGTAGAATTACATATTTATTGATGCTGTCACGACCGTGCCTCTCTTTCGGGGGACACGGTCGTTTTTTCGTGCGGACGGCGAATGGCAGGGCAAGATCCGAGGCCACCCACGTCATTCCGCACTTTTATCCTCGGGCCTCCGCTGTCGGGAGGCTGCGGGGGAGGGCGCGCTTTGCGCGAGCCGCCGAAGATAACGCCGCATAGCGGCGAAGTTTCTCGACGTTACACATGCGTCAGCTAATCCCGCGGCAGAAGCGATTTCGGAAAAAGCGCAGTTCGCCGCCGCCCCATGCGGCGGACTGCTGTCGCATTCCGACCGCCGTCGGCGAACAGCAAAAACCACCCGTTTGCGATGCCAATCTTCGCCCGACGGCTCGTCAGTATGACGGGCTATCTTTTCACGCCTGCGACTCTTCGGAGTCGCGCGGGCCGCAGCCTCGGCACGCGGAGGCCCGCAACTCACTTTACGTTCGCATGCGGTCCCCGCAGGCTGCCGCCCGAATACCGACACTTCATTCCCGCCGCCGTCGGCGAACGGCAGTCGGCGCAAAACATCCGCAAAGCAATTATTACAATTGTTTTTAACCGCTATTTTGCCTATCTTTACGATTGACCTTAACCCGCCGACCCGTGAAGCGAACCTCGGAAAACATACTCGAAAGCGCGCCCATGATCAAAGCGCTCATTCCCGTCGCGGCGGGCATAATCGCGGCAGGCGGCTTCACGCTCCCGTTGTGGGGCGCGGCGGCGGGATTCGGAGCATGCATCGCAGCCGCGAGGGCGGCGCGTCGGCCGATCGCGGCCGATGTATATATCTGCTTGGCGCTGTTCATGGCGGGATGGTGCGCCGCCGAGCTGCGATACGACTCGTCGCATACTCCCGTCGGGGAGGGTGTGGCGGAGATCGCGGTGGACGAGATAACGGCCCGCCGCGACGGGATTTTGATAGCGGAAGGCCGCATCGCGGCGTTCGAAACCGCCGAGGGTGTCGACACGCACTGCCGCGCCGTGCGTATATCGGCCGATCCGTCGCTCGATTTGTCCGCAGGCGAACGCATCGTCGCACTCTGCCGCATAAAACCCTATTCGAGGCATTCGAACGACGGTTACGAACGCTACATGGCGCGAATGGGATTTGTCGGACAGGTGACTGTCACGCCGCAAAACATCATGTCCCGACGTGCGGAGGGCGCCTCTTTCGGCAGCCGCCTGCAAACGCGGGCCGTCGAGAGGATCAAACGACTCGGGTTGCCGCCCGAGATCGAGGCTCTGACTCGCGCCGTGGCCGTGGGCGACAGATCGGGTATAACGCCCGATATGCGGCGTCGCTACTCGCGCGCGGGCACGGCCCATCTGCTGGCCGTTTCGGGACTGCACGTCGGATTCGTATTCGCGATCGTAAATCTGCTGTTGTGGTGGATGCCGCTGCTGCGGCGCGGACACCTGCTGCGCTGCGCGGCAGCCGTGGCGGCAATATGGCTCTACGCCGCGGTGGCAGGCCTCTCGCCGAGCGTGACGCGAGCGGCCGCGATGTTCACCGTACTGCAACTCGCAACGGGACTGAGCGTGCGATTCGATACGTTGAACTCGTTGGCTCTGACGGCTTTCGTAATGTTGCTGTTCGATGCGCGCAACATCGCCGATGCGGGGTTCATCATGTCGTTCGCGGCCGTCGCGGCCATAACGGAATGGGGAGTGCCGTTAGGACGGCTCGGGCGAAGAGACGACATCGAACGGCGAAAGGAAAAACGCGACGTCGGCCTGCGAACCCGATTCGTCGGAACGATGAAACGCATCGGCAGACGGCTTTGGGGCTTAACGGCCGTGAGTTTCGCCGCAGCGACGGCCACCATGCCGTCGGCCGCTCTGTTTTTCGGCGCCGTTTCGTTCATGAGCATCGTGACGGGGCCCGCGGCGATATTGCCGAGCGCCGTGCTGTTAGGCGCGGGCATCGTTTGGTCGCTCGCGCCGCTGCCTGACGCCGCGCCCGCGGCAGCTCGGGTGATGGAGGTCGCGGGCGGTGCGTTGGAGGCCGTCGCACAATGGGGCGCCTCGGCGAAAGCGCTCTCTTTCGAGATCGAAATCGACATTACCGCATGCGTGGCAATCTATATCGTCTTTATCGCCTTCACCGTTTGGCTGCGAAGACGGAGCAAATAGTCCGAAATCGACCGTGCCGACGCATGCAGTCGCGCAGTCCGCAGCGCTCACCCCGCATAACGGCAGCAGGCCGCAGCGAAAACTGCGGCCTGCCGTATTACGTCAGAGACCCGTTACAACAACTTCAGCCAATCGAGCAGCGACGCCTGCCAAGCCTCGCGGTAGGGGAAATCGGCACTGATGCCCCAGCCGTGCCAGCCCTCGGGATAGATGTGCATCGAAGCCTTTATGCCGTGCTTCTTGAGCGCATTGTAGTAACGCGTGCTGCTGATGGGAGGCACCACCGTGTCGTGGTCCGAGAGGAGCAGCAGGGCGGGCGGCGTGGAGCGCGTGACGCGCGTTTCGAGCGAATACTCGGCACGCTGCGCGGCCGTGGCGTCGGCCCCCAACAGATTGTCGAACGAGCCTTTGTGGCAAAGCCCCTCCTCGCCCGTGATGACGGGATAGAAGAGGATCGAGAAGGCGGGCTTTTCGCCTTCGGGTGCGAAATTCGAGGTGTAGGCCGCCAAGTGGCCGCCCGCCGAAAATCCCATTATTCCCACCTTCGCGGGATCGATCCTAAGGTCGGCGGCGTTGCGGCGCATGATGCGCAGCGCCTCCACGGCATCCTCCAAAGGCACCTCCTTGTGTCCGTTGGGCATGCGGTACTTCAGCACACCGCAGGTGATGCCCTGCGAGGCCAGCCATTTGGCCATCTCCACGCCCTCGTAGCTCATGCACACCACGGCGTATCCGCCGCCCGGGCATATCACGATCGCCTGCCCCGTAGCCTTGGCGGGGTCGGCCTCGAAAACGTAGAGCACGGCTTCGGTGACGGAGCCGATGATATTGGGCGAGGTCTCCGCCTCGGGCGACGCAAGTTCGCTGGAGTGGGGAGCCGTGGAGTTGTCCCAGATCTTGATGGTGCGGTTCTGGCCGTACTCCTGCGCCGCGAGGGGCAGAACGGCCGCCGCCAACAGAATGATAAGCAATCGTTTCATGACGGATGGTTTTATTCCGAAGGTAATTATCTTATTTTATTCGGATATTTTGCGGTTCTGAAGATCTGCGCGATCCGAAGCCTCGGCGAGGGCGGCGCGCGCCTCGGCCGTTATCTGTCTCCACGGCTGCGTGTGGTCGTTCACGTTGGTGGTGCGGATCTTGGCCAACACGGCCTCCACGGCCGAGGTGTCGACTCCCGCCCTACGCAGCGCGCGCACCTTCTCCGCAGCCTCGATGCCGTCGATCAGGCGCTCGAAGCGCACCGACGAGCGGGCATAGGGGTAGACCAGATAGGTGTCGCCCGAGCTCCACGATCCGTAGCGCGAATCGATCTGCGGATCGGCGGGCCATGAATTGTAGGCCCAGCGCAGCATGCCGTCGTAGTCCCACGCGAGGCCGTACCAGCCCAGAAGCTCGGCCTCGAACGGCGCCGAGTAGGTGAAGGTGTTGGGATAGAGCGGACCGCAGCATACGTAGAACGTGGTGCTGAAGCCCTGCGCGCGACGCGCCTCGATGTCGGCATGGTCGGCGGGCTGCCCCTGCGCCACACACACATCGCGCATCATGGTGTACTTCTTGTACGACTTGTGGTTGTCGGCCAGCGCGAATCCCATTTCGGGGGCGCACTTCTCCAGCACCTTCACCGCGGCGTCCATCGCCTCGGGCGAACGCTCGTCCATCGCTATGTTGGTTATGCCCAGCCAGTCCTTGTCGGCCAAGTGCCTCTTGAAGTCGAGCAGGAAGGGTTCCCATATCTTCGGGAAGATGGGCGTCCCGGGCTCGGCCTTCACCGTCACGGTCTTGCCCTGCGCCTCGTCGAAGTAGTCGAGTTCGCAGTTCCACGGCACCATCGAATAGCAGTTTATCATCTTGTCGATGCCCAGCGAGAACATCATCTCCACCCAGCGGTCGAACACCGCATAGTCGTAGCTCCACGTGCCGTCCCGACGGAGGGTCCACTCGATCATGTTGGCGTAGCCGTCGTAGCACTGGTGGTTCCACGGGTCCTTGTTGAGCGTGGCGGTCACCACCTTCTGTCCCGCCGCGGCGAGCATGGCCATAATTGGTTTCATGGCCTCGAAATGGGCGTCGCTCCACACTTCGAGCCCCTGCGCGCGGGCCACCGAGGTGGGGTGCTGCCACAGATCGAGGTGGTAGTTCCAATCTTCGGGCGCTGGCAGCGTGCGATCCTGCACCACCAGCTTAAGAGGCAGGCGGACCTTGCCGCAGCCCTTCCCCGTCACCACGATCTGCGAGCGGTAGACTCCCGCCGCGGCATCGCGCGGCACCTCGACCGTCACCCACACGGGACGCACGGTGCGCGGCGACATGTCGAAGCGCGACAAGGTGTCGAGCATGTCGGGCGAAAGGATGGTCTCTCCGCCCACGCTGAACCGACTGTCGGCCAGCGTGTAACGCACGAAACGCGTGCGTGCGATCGATGCGGGCAGCGACTTGCCGTCGCCCTTGAAATCCTCCGCGCGGCACTCCACGCCGTCGGCGCCGTCGGCCGTCCACAGGAGTATCTGAGCCGATGCGCGCTCGCCGCGCCAAGCCGTGATCTCGAAGCTCTCGCCGTCGAGCAGCTGCGGCACCTCGTTGCGCGAGTAACGCAGGTCGGGATCGCCCCATGCTCCGTGAAGTCCCTTGCGGGTCTTGGCCCATGCCGCCTCGGCGTCGACCGAGAGCGTCGACGGATCGTCGGCCTCGACGAAAGTCGCCACGGGTTCGCGAACGCCGTCGCACGCCGCCGCGACGACTCCCGCCGCAACGACTGTCGAAATGAAGATCGATTTTGATAGATTCATGTCGGAAATATTATTCGGGTTAAAGATTTTTCGGTTCTCGGTCACGAGTGCTCCGCACGCGCCGTGTTACAAATATACGCACAATCGGATGAATATCCGACCTTTCGGCGAAATAAAATTCGAACGGCACGCCTGCGTCGCACGATTTCGACCTATCGCGCGGGGTGTCGCCTCCCGACACCCCGCTACGGCCTGCCGTCGTCGAGGATGGGGATGCCGTAGTCGTGCTTCACCTCGTTCATGACGAAGGTGCTCGTGAACGATCCGAGACTGTCGACAGCACCCAGCACGTTGATGAGGAACTCGCGGTAATACCTCATATCGGGAGCGTGTATCTTCAGCAGATAGTCGTAGTCGCCCGATATGTTGTAGCACTCGGTGACCTCGGGGATTCCGCGCACCACGCGTTCGAACTCCGAGGCCACCTCGCTGTTCAGGCGGCTCAGCTTCACGTGGCAGAATACGGCGAAGCCGCAGTTGAGTTTGGCGGCGTCCAGCACGGCCACGTACTTTTTGATATACCCCGCGGCGTCGAGTCGGCGCAGACGTTCGAACACGGGCGTGGGCGAGAGGTTGACGCGTGCGGCGAGTTCCTTGGTCGTCAGACGCGAATTTTCCTGAAGTATTTTCAGGATCCTGATATCGGTTTTGTCCAAAGCGTTCATGGAATAAAATTCTTCGGGAGGCCGCCACGGCGCGGCCGCATGGTTGAAAACAATGTTATATACGGCAAATATAGTTATATTTTCCATATTTCACGATATCGTTGACATATTAATCCGCCAATCGTAATTTTGCGGGAGAAAACACACAGAGGAATAAAGTCGATATCCTGCGGCTCCGAGGAGCCGCGCGAGCCGTAGCCTCGCCCCGCGGAGGCTCGCTGTTCGCTCACCGCCGCAGGCTACGACTCGCAACCCGAAAAAAAGCAGACTATTTAATAAAAAACGACAGTTATGACAACAAGAAAACTCCGATTCGAAACCGTCCAGCTCCATGCGGGGCAGGAGCGGCCCGACCCCGCGACCGACGCGCGCGCGGTGCCCATATACCAGACCACATCGTACGTGTTCCGCGACTCGCAGCACGCCGCCGACCGTTTCGCCCTGCGCGACGCGGGCAACATCTACGGACGTCTGACCAATCCCACGCAGGATGTGTTCGAGCGTCGCATGGCGGCTCTCGAAGGCGGTACGGCGGCGCTTGCCGTGGCCTCGGGAGCGGCGGCGGTTACCTACGTCCTGCAAAACATTCTCACCGCGGGCGACCACGTCGTCGCGGCCGACAACCTCTACGGCGGGTCGTTCAACCTGATAACCCACACTCTGGCCTCGCAGGGCATAACATGCACCATAGTCGACGTCAACGACAGCCGCGCCCTCGAAGCGGCCATACGTCCCGAGACGAAAGCGGTATACGCCGAGACGTTCGGCAACCCCAACTCCGACGTCACCGACATAGAATCGGTGGCCGCTACGGCCCACCGACACGGCATTCCGCTCATCGTCGACAACACCTTCGGCACGCCCTTCCTTATACGCCCCATCGAACACGGCGCCGACGTGGTGGTGCATTCGGCCACCAAGTTCATCGGCGGCCACGGATCGAGCCTCGGCGGCGTCATCGTCGACGGCGGACGCTTCGACTGGAAGGCCCGCGCCGACAAATTCCCGACCCTCGCCAAGCCCTCGCCCGACTACCACGGCGCGGTATTCGCCGACGTGGCGGGCGACGCGGCGTTCGTGACCCGCATACGCGCCGTGCTGCTGCGCGACACGGGCGCCGCCATATCGCCGTTCAACGCCTTCATCCTGCTCCAAGGGCTGGAGACTCTGTCGCTGCGCGTGGAGCGTCACGTGGCCAATGCGCTGAAAGTGGTGGATTTCCTCGCAGGGCATCCCAAGGTGGCCTCCGTAAGCCATCCGTCGCTGCCCGATCATCCGAGCCACGCTCTGTATGAGAAATACTTCCCTCAGGGTGCGGGCAGCATCTTCACCATAGAGATCGCGGGCGGAGCGGAGAGTGCGTGGAAATTCATCGATTCGCTGGAGATATTCTCGCTGCTGGCCAACGTGGCCGACGTGAAGAGTCTGGTGATACACCCCTACACCACCACCCACTCGCAGATGAGCGAGAGCGAACTTGCGCAGCAACACATCACCCCGTCGACCGTGCGGCTGAGCATAGGCACCGAACACATCGACGACATAATAGCCGATCTCGACCAAGCCCTCGCCAAAATCTGAATCCGCGCCCGTCATTTAAGCCGAAACGGCCGTCCGAACATGTCGGGCGGCCGTTTCGCGCGTCGTGACGCAACGTAAGATCAGATATAGATCAACGCATACGACCAGACATCATTCTGACGCATATAGAGTCTGCAAATGTTGCTATCCGCTCCGTCGGCACGCGAAACCAGCACCATCCGACTCTCGGGATCGCCCACCTCCTCGATCACCAGCGGCCAATCGACGAACATCTCGTCTATCTCGTCGAGCGGCAGATCGGTCACCCAATAACTGTACGAGTTTCTCATGTCGTACACATATTCTTCGGGCATGGGCAGCGAATAGCGCTCGGCGCGGTCGATCTTGTATTTCACCTGCGCGCCTACGGACTCCCCCGTCTCGCTGTCGGTGAGGCGGGTATCGACCCTCATGCGGTAATACACGGCGTCGGCCAGCAGGGCGGTCTGTCCCGACGGGAATCGGAGAACATCTTCGTCTCTGTACACCGCATAGCCGTAGCCCTCGCGCACGGCCACCTGCTTGGCCAGATTGTTCAGCAGCAGGCGGTCGATGGACGATATTCCGCCCGACGGACCCGCCTCGGCCATGCTGCAACTGCGGCACACGAAGTTGTCGCCACTGTCGATATATACTCCCATGCTGCCCAACCACGTGTGTCCGTTGTCGGAGTTGAGCATGTTGAGCGATACGGTCCCTTCGGGATCGGTCGGCGCGTCGTCTTTCGAGCAGCCGACGGCGGTAAAGAGCAGCAGCAGTGCGGCTGCAAACGGAAATAGAGGTTTCATTCGGATAAAATGTTTTTCTTTGCGACTGATGCGAACCGTCGCCGTTCGTCAAATTCGATTCTCCGTCGGCACAGCGTTACCGATGGCGATTCGGCACAAATATAGTAAAAAATCCCCCCCCCGAATTTTCAGGCGTTTTTTCTATCCGCAACCTGTTTTTTCTTTGCATATCAAGCAAAAATAGGGCTCCTACGCCGATGCGCAGACGCCGCCCGCGACCGACGAAAAAAGGCCCGACTGCATCGCGTCGGGCCTCGGTATCGAAAGGGCATCCGCCCTGCCTGTCGCTATACGAACGGATACTTCACCACTTCGGCCTTGATGAGTCGGTCGCGGATAACCACGGCCACGACGGTGCCGAGCGCGGCGTACTCGCTCTTCACGTAACCCAGACCTATGCCGCACTTGAGCATGGGCGACATGGTGCCCGAGGTCACGTGGCCGATCTCCTCGCCGTCGAGGTTGGCCAGCTTATAGCCGTGGCGGGGTACGCCGCGGTCGATCATCTTGAATCCCACTAATTTGCGCTGCACGCCCTCGGCTTTCTGACGCGCCATCACGTCGCGGTCGATGAAATCCTTGCCCTCGGCGAACTTGGTCACCCAGCCCAGACCCGCCTCCAGCGGCGAGGTGGTATCGTCGATATCGTTGCCGTAGAGCGCGAAGCCCTTCTCCAGACGCAGCGTGTCGCGCGCGCCCAGACCTATGTTCTTCAAGCCGAACTCCTCGCCCGCTTTCCACATGGCGTCCCATATGGTGGCCGCGTCGCTGTTATACATATATATCTCGCAGCCGCCCGAGCCCGTGTAGCCCGTGGCCGACAGTATCACGTCGCAACCCGCGACCTTGGTCTGCTTGAAGGTGTAGTACACCATGTCCTCGATCGGTTCGGGGCACATCTTCTGCACCAATTTCATGGCCGCAGGGCCCTGTATGGCGAGCTGGGCTATGTTGTCCGACGCGTTCTCCAGCTCGCGGCCCGCCTCCATGCCGAAAGCCTTGCCCTCGGCGCAGATGTGCTGCCAGTCCTTCTCGACGTTGGCCGCATTGACGCAGAGCATGTATTTGGTCTCGCTGAAGCGGTACACCAGAACGTCGTCCACTATGCCTCCGCGGCCGTTGGGCATGGTCGAGTACTGAACCTTGCCGTCGAAGAGCTTCGACACGTCGTTGGTGGTTATGCGCTGCAACAGATCGAGGGCACGTTCGCCCTTGACCCATATCTCGCCCATGTGGCTCACGTCGAACACTCCGACGTTCTCGCGCACGGTCATGTGCTCGTCGTTGATGCCCGTGAATTCGATGGGCATGTTGTATCCCGCGAACTCGGCCATCTTGGCGCCCGCCGCGATATGATACTCGGTAAATGCTGTGGTTTTCATTTGAAGGTTATTGTTGTTTCAGATTAT
>CAYMIH010000057.1:0-12133 GCA_964390585.1 uncultured Alistipes sp. | reverse complement strand
CGCGCTTTGCGCGAGCCGCCGAAGATAACGCCGCGGCGCGGCGTAGTTTTCGATGATATACATGCGTCAGTCCGACCCGTATCGGCCCGCACGACTTTGGAAGAACCGCAGGCGCGATGACGGAAATGTTCTCGGGTCGCGGCCTGCGGTGGTACGCGTCGAACGTTAGTGAGTTGCGGGCCTCCGCGGCGGGAGGCTGCGGCCCGCGCAGTCCTGCGGCCTGCAATTTGTCCGTACAAAAGGTAACGCATTATTAATAAATTAAAAACTCGTCATGCCACTTTCTTTTTCGAAAAAGAAAAATGTGGAATGACGAATGCTCTTTTGCGACTCGCAGAGCCGTGTGGGCCGCAACCTCGGCGTGTGGAGGTCGGAATATATTATAATTCGGTAATGCGACTCTTCGAGTCGCGCAGTTCGCCGCCGCCCCTTGCGGCGGACTGCTACTCGCCGTTGGCTCGTGCGTGTCCTCCGCCGTCGGCGAACAGCAATCAAAACAATTCTGTTATCGAAAATTGTAAATACCCTCTTCGGATGCAGATCGGTTTGCACCCGAAGAGGGATTTTTTTACATCGTGAATTTCAGCCCGACGAAGTATGTCCTCGGCAGCGAGGGGCCGTAGATGTAGACCGAGTCTTTCGACGGTCCGTAGTCGAGGTCGCTCTGGAAGCTGTCGAATATGTTCTTCACGCCCGCGTCGAGCTGCATCGAGATTACGTTAGTCAGGCGGAACAGATACGAGAACCGCAGTCCCATGTCCCAGAATGCGGGCGTCAGACGGTCGGTGTCGCGTTCGATCCGGCCCGCGTTGTGCTGCACGAGCATACGACCCGTGTAGTTGCCGAAGAGCGACGCGCGCAGGTTGCGCGTGATGTCGGCCGAAGCGGTCAGGTAGCCGTAGTGGTCGGGGGTACGGAACATCCGCCGCTGCGGCTCCACGTCGTCCGACCACCGTTCGGGCTCGTCGTAGCGGCTGCGCTGGAAGGTGTATCCCAGCTGCACCTCGAAAGCGTTCGGGATGCCTATCTTCAGCTCCGAGGTTATGCCCGCCACCGTGGCTCCCGAGGCGTTGTGGCGCATCTTTATGATGTTGCCCTCCGCGTCTTCGCCCGTTTTGGTCAGGGTGAACACGTCGTCCAGATCGGTGTAGAAGCCCTCCACGAGCAGATTGGCCTGCAACTTTCCGAAGTTGTGGTAGAGGTCGGCCGAGCCGCTCAGGCTGTGCGAATACTCGGGTTTCAGATCGGGGTCGAGGACTATTATGGCCGACTGGTTGTTCAGCGCGTCGATGTGCAGATCCTCGTTGTAGGCCTGCGGCGCGCGGTAGCCGCTTGAATAGCTCAGGCGCAGACCCACGTTCTCGTGCGGCGAGTAGCGGACGTTGGCGCGCGGCGAGAATATGGGCTTGTCGATCATGCTGTGCTTGTCGAGACGTCCGCCGACGATGATGTTGAACTTGTCGCTGCGCCACTCGTTCTGCACGAACGCGCCCGCCGTGCGGACGGTTTGCTGCAACTTGCGGTCGAACCCTATCGAGTGGTCGTCGAGATCGTTATATGTGTACTCGCCGCCCACGGTGAACTGCGCGGGCATGAACAGGCATTTGTCGAACGAATAGGTGTACTGCGCCCCCACGACGGCGGTCAGATCCTTCGTCTTGCCGTATGCGTCGGGATCCTTGCCCGTGCCGTAGTAGCTGTCGCGCGATATCCTCTGCGCCGACACGTACACGTTGCCCCGGTGGCGCGAATCGGCCGAGAAGGCGTCGAAACGCAGGCTGCCGCCGTCGATGTCGTGCTCGATCTGCTCGGCTATCTCGGCCATGTGGGGCGGCAGGTCGAGCGCGTCGCCGCCGCGGCGGAACTCGTGAATGTGGTGGTACTCGGCCGTCAGCTTCGAGCGGATCGAGGTCTTGTAGTAGCCGCGGAATCCGACCGTCTCCGATTTCACCTGCGGAATGTCGCTGAATCCGTCGTCGTTGCGATCGTATGCCGAACGGTTCTTTATCATGCCGAACAGATAGAGCCCCGCGCGGCCGTCGTCCGACACGAACGATCCGTTGAGCGAGGTGTTGTATTCGGCCGTGCCGTCCTCGATTATGTCGGTCAGATTCGACACCGTGAGCGAGTTGCGCAGCGGCTCCTTGGTTATGATGTTCACCACGCCGCCTATGGCGTTCGAGCCGAACAGCGCCGACCCGCCGCCGCGGATCACCTCCACGCGCTCGATCATCGCCACGGGCAGCTGCTCCAATCCGTAGACTCCCGCCAGCGAGCTGAATATGGGTGCCGAGTCGAGCAGGATCTGCGAATACTGTCCCTCCAGACCGTTGATGCGCAGCTGCATGGTGCCGCAGTTGCCGCAGTTGTTCTCTACGCGCAGGCCCGATTGGAACTTCATCGATTCGGCGAGATTGGTCGAGGCCGTATTCTCGAACAGCTTGGCCGAGACTACGTTGACCACCACGGCGGTGCTCTTCTTGTTGGTCTCGTTGCGGGTGGCCGACACCACCACGGCGTCCATCGCCAGCGTCTCCTCGCTCATCTCGAAGTTCACCTCGATGCTTTTGCCGCTGCGGACCGCGACGGTCTGTTCCGCGGCTTTGTAACCCACCGATTCGGCCACGACGGTGATCTCGCCTTCGGGCAGGTTTTTCAGATAGTAATGGCCCGTGGCGTCGGTCGTGGTGCCTATGGTGGTGCCCTTGACCGATATGGTGACGAAGGGGATGTGTTCGTCGGTCTTTGTGTCTATTACGTGCCCGTGGGCGTTGGCGTCGCTCGTTTTGCGACGTTGAGGTTCCGTATTGTCGGGGGCGGCGGTTGCGGCGATGCAGAGCGCCGTAAGCGATATTGCGGTGTAAAGGAATTTCAGTCTCATGAAGTCTCTGTCGTTAAGGGTTATGATAAGTATATGCCGTGCCCGAGCCTTCGCGGCGAGCATGGCGGCAGTGGGCGACTGTTTTTCGCCCTGAAGATTACGACAGAGATGCGGGAGGTGCGCGCAGCCCGTAGTGACTGACGGGGCTCGACTCCATGCGTCGGGTGGCGCCGTCCGAGAATATGACCGATACGTCGGGCACGGCGACCGTCGGGCAGAGCGCCGCGACGGCGGCTATGGCCACGAAGAGCGAGAGTGCCGCTATGGTGCCGAACTGTTGCGCCGTATGGGTGTGCCCCGCGGTGTCGGGTGCGTTCTTGTAGGGGTGGGAGTGTACGACGACGTATCCGTTGACGATGTGGCGGTGCATGAAGAGCGTAATGCTGCCTGTGTAGGTGCAGAACAGCACGAGCAGCGCCAACGCGCCTGCGATGCGATATTTTCGAATTTCCGAAAAACTCATTGCGCCGCAAATATAGCTCATTTTGCGCAATATGGCAAGTGCCATGCGGCGGCCGAATGACATTTATGCCTCGAAATATCTCGTTTACTGCCGCACGTCGCGCGGGTTACCTGCGGCGAATGCGGTCCGTCGCGTAGTCGCATGGGGCGGGAGGTACGGGGCCATATAACGAATCGCGGGATAATTCCGAAAAATTATCCCGCGATTGCTCTTCTCTCCTCGGATCGCGATCACTCCGCTGCCGATGGTATATATTGCTTTATGCAGCCGCGTTTCGACGAGCGGATGAACTCCAGCAGGTAGTCGCGGTCGGGCGAAGCGGGCAGTTCCGTCTCCACCTTGTCGCAGGCGTCCATGTAGTTGAGTCCGCTCTGGAACAGTATGCGGCACGCCTCGTGGATGGCCATTATCCTCTCGGGAGTGAATCCCCGACGGGCGAGCCCTATCTTGTTGATGCCTGCGTAGTGGTCGTCGTTCGACGCCGTGATGTAGGGCGGGATATCTTTCGATACGCCCGACATGCCCTGAATCATGGCGTGGCTGCCTATGCGCACCCATTGGTGTATGGCGGTGTGTCCTCCGATCACGACCCAATCGCCCACTTCGACCTCGCCCGCGAGCGATACGCGGTTCACGATGACGTTGCGGTCGCCGACCACGCAGTCGTGCGCCACGTGCGCGTAGGCCATTATGAGGTTGTGCGAACCCACCACCGTCTTGCCGCGCGACGCGGTGCCGCGGCTGATGGTCACATATTCGCGTATGTCGTTGTAGTCGCCTATCTCGGCGGTTGAGAACTCGCCCTTGAATTTCAGATCCTGCGGGGTGCAGGCTATCGATGCGCAGGGGTGTATGCGGCATCCTTTTCCGATGCGCGCGCCGTCGTGTATGACGGCCGAGGGACCTATCCAACAGTCGTCGCCTATCACCACGTCGCCCGCAATGCAGGCGAAGGGCTCCACGACCACGTTCGCGCCCAACTTCGCGTCGGGATGCACGTATGCCAAATTGCTAATCATCACTCGCTCTGTTCCGATTTTTTGTTTCTCACGATTTGTGCCATAAGCGTGGCTTCGCAAGCCAGAACGCCTCCGACGAATACCTTGCCCGCCAGCGTGGCTATGCCGCGACGCACGGGTTCTATGATGTGCGCCTCGATCTGCACCGTGTCGCCCGGTACGACCTTACGCTTGAAACGCACGCCGTCGATGCGCAGGAAGTAGGTCGAGTACTCCTCGGGATGCTCCACGCCGCCCAATACTATGATGCCGCCCGCCTGAGCCATGGCCTCCACCAGAAGCACGCCCGGCATGACGGGCTCCTCGGGGAAGTGCCCCATGAACTGGGGTTCGTTGGCCGTGATGTTCTTGATGGCGCCTATGGACGATTCGTCGAGATAGAACACTTTGTCTATCAAAAGGAACGGATAGCGGTGGGGCAGCAGCTTGCGTATTTGGTTGATGTCCAGCAGCGCGGGTTTCGCGGGGTTGTATTTGAACGCGGGTTTTTCGCCGTCGCGGCGTATGGCGCGTAAGAGCTGCTTCATGAACTCGGTGTTGGCGTAGTGGCCCGGGCGCGAAGCCCACACGCGGCCCTTTATGCGCATGCCCAGCAGCGCGAAGTCGCCCAGCAGGTCGAGCAGCTTGTGGCTGGCCAGCTCGTTGCTCGAACGCAGTTGCAGATTGTTCAGATAACCGTCCGTCACGCGTATGTCCTCCTTGCCGAATACCTTTTTCAGGTGCTCCAGCTGCCGGTCCGACACGGGATTCTCCACTACCACTATGGCGTTGTCCAGATCGCCGCCCTTGATGAGGTTCATGTTGAGCAGCGGCTCCAGCTCGTGCAGGAACACGAACGTGCGGCTGGGGGCTATCTTCTCGGCGTAGTCGTTGTACATGTCCAGCGTGGCGTACTGGTTGCCTATCACCTTCGAGTTGTAGTCGACGTGCACCGACACGGTGAACTCGTTGTCGGGGTAGATGATGATGGCCACGCCCTTGTCGGGAATGGTGTATACCTGCTTCTCGGTCACCTCGTAATATTTGCGGTCGGCCTTCTGCTCGACGAGCCCCGTTTCGTTTATGCGCTGCACGTATTCGCGGGCCGATCCGTCCAAGATGGGGGTCTCGGGGGCGTCGATGTCGATCAAGGCGTTATCCACGCCCATGCTCCACAGGGCCGAGAGAATGTGTTCTACGGTGCTTATTCTGGCCTCGCCCTTTTCTATTGTGGTTCCGCGCGAGGTGTCGGTGACGTATTCGCAGAGCGCGGGCACGGTCGGCGTATTTTCGAGGTCGATGCGACGAAATACTATTCCGCTGTTGTCGGGAGCGGGATTTACCGTCATCGAAACATGTACTCCGGTGTGTAACCCTTTGCCCGAGAACGATATCGGGGCGGCGAGGGTTTGTTGTTTGATCTGCATGGTTCGTTATAGTTTGTTGTTGTCTTATTTTAGCGGTATATATAATAATGCGGGCAAAGATACTAATATTTCGCAAAAAAACCGTACTTTTGCAATAGATTTGCAATTACCCGAGAGCGAATATGTCGAACATCGAACCGCAAAACAGTTTGGAGGAGAAACCTTCGCACACGCCGCAGAGGCCGCGTCGGCAACGCCTGCGCCTGCCTTTCGACAACCGTCGGCAGGATGCGGGCGAGTGGGCCTACGACCACAGGCTGGGTCTGAGCGTGATGATAATCGTCTATCTGGTGCTGGGCATAATCTTCGTCGGTTCGAAGATCGTGATCGGGTCGAAGCCCCACGAGCAGGGCATCTACATCGATTTGCAGGTCCTTGAGGATCTGGAATCCGAAAAGGAGCGTCTGGAGCGCGAGATCGAGGAGAAGCTGGCGTCGGACATCGATTGGTCGGCGGTCCGCAACCGAACCTCGAACGACGCCGTGCTGAACGAGGATCTGAAGGACGACCGCGGCACCAAGACCTCGGAGCTGAACGCTTCGGCCAAGGATATCGCGGCGGGAATGAACGCCAACCGTGCCGCCTACGAAGCGGGGCTGGCCGAGGCGCAGTCGATCCTCGACGCCGAGCGCGGCGGCAACGAGAGCGAGACCTCCGACGGGCAGGACTCGAAGGTCAAGGGCGGCGTGACGGTGCGTTTCGAGTTCAGGGATCCCGTGCGTACCAAGCGCAGGCTGGTGGTGCCCGCCTACATGTGCGACACAGGCGGACAGGTCGTGGTGTCGGTGACGATCGACCGCGGCGGCGAGGTGCTCTCGGCCAAGGTGGTCTCTGGCGGCGACGAGCTCATGCGCGAGGCGGCGTTGCAGGCGGCGCGCGAATCGCTGTTCAACATCGACATGTCGGCTCCCGAGCGTCACAAGGGAACCATAACATACACATTCTTACCCCAGTAACCCATGCGCAGGACATTGATCGCCATACTCTGTACCGTGCTCTGGCTGCTCGTCGGCCAAGTGTGTGAGCAGCCGTGCGGCGACCGCGCGCGGCAGGATATCTCTACCGTGCAGGAGTGCATAACCGATCGGGGAGGCGATATTCTGTGCGGCGGCGAGGACGATATGCTGCTGCCGTCGTCGGAACCCGCCGCTGTCGGGAGATGCGGCGCGTCATCGGTTCGCGGCGCGTCGGGCCGCACGGGGAACAATGCGGCGAAGATGTTCGCCTCGACGGTTGCCGACAGGCATGCGGGGCGCGTTACATACATTCTCGATTTCGACATCCGCCGTTCGGCGCTTTGCGTGAAGCGTTATCTCCACGTATCGCGTCGGCTTCGTATTTAGCCGTTTCCGTATACGGCGGCGCACGCGCTGCCGATTCGCCGAATATTTTTCACGGAAACGATTTTTTAATATAAATGTTGGGTATTATCCGATCTCGGCTTGTAAAGGCGAGTCGCAGTCTGCGGAGCGAGCGAACAGCGAGCCTTAAGCGGGGCGAGGCTGCGGCTCGCGCGGCTCCGAAGAGCCGCAAAATATCAAAAAAAATACGGCAAGCCTGAATCAGATAATTCCGTTTAACTTTAACTTATTGAATTATGTCTAAATACGATATGTGCGAGGCATTGTATGCCTTGCCCGACGGCGTTGTCGTAAAGCGCCGCAAGAGCGTTGCGGTACCGCTTTTGTTATTGGTTGCGGGTGCGGCCATGTTGGTTGTAAACGGATTTGTCGGCGGTTCGGCCGACAATGCCGATCTGAAATCGGCTCTGGTGCTGTTCGGGGTCGTTCTGGTGCTCTCGGGCGGAATAACGGCCGCCGTGCGTCTGTTCGGAGGCGGCGGGGCACCTTATCATAGCGGCGACGGATGTTTCCTGCGTCGCGAGGAGCTCAAGTTCGACAAGGAGCGGGCCGCCGAGGTGGTCGATGCCGTCCGTCGCGGCGATTTCGAGGCTTTGCGGGCCATTCCGCAGGGCGGAGTGTCGGCGGTGACGGCCGTGCTCTACTCGTCCGCGGCGAGCGGGTTCGCCGCATGCAGGGCGTTCGAGTATGTCGAGCTGGAGATGCGTCCCGTATGCGAAATGAAGGTCGTGTGCGGCGGTAAGCGGACCTGAGGCCGGCGGATCGGATGCGGTTCGCCGACGGCGGCGGGAGTGCGTGAGCAGTCCGCCGCGTGGGGCGGCGGCGAACTGCCGACCTCGCACCGCGAGGTCGAATTACCTGCCGAAAATTTTATAAAGATAAAGATATAAAAAAACAGATATGAGCGAGAATATATTGTTGGTTTGGGCCTTGCTGCTCTTCGTGGCCGTGGTTGCGGGCAAGGTGGCCTATCGTTTCGGTGCGCCCGCCCTGTTGCTTTTCCTCGGGGTGGGTATGATCTTCGGGTTGAAATTCATCAGTTTCCAGTCCTTCGAGATCACGCAGTTCATCGGTATGATCGCGCTGTGCATCATCCTCTTCTCGGGCGGTATGGACACCAAGTTCTCGGTCATAAAACCCATACTCGGCCCGGGCATCGTGCTCGCCACGGCGGGTGTGGCCGTCACGGCGTTCGTCACGGGCGGATTCATCTACCTGTTCTCGTCGTGGGTGGGGCCGGCGCTGTCGTTCCCCGTGGCTCTGCTGCTGGCCTCCACGATGGCCTCTACCGACTCGGCGTCGGTATTCTCCATCCTTCGGACCAAGAAGCAGGGGCTCAAGCAGAACCTACGTCCGCTGCTTGAGCTGGAGAGCGGAAGTAATGACCCGATGGCCTACATGCTCACCATTTTGATGGTGTCGGTGGTAACGTCGTCGGCCGAGGGGTTTGCAATGGGCGACAGCATACTGCGGTTCGTTGTGCAGATGGTCGTGGGCTCGGGACTGGGTTACGGCATAGGCCGTCTGGCGGTTCTTACCATCAACCGTATAAACATCAAGAACAACGTGTCGCTCTATTCGGTGCTCCTGCTGGCTTTCGTCTTCTTCTCGTTCTCGTTCACCACGCTGGTGTGGGGCAACGGCTATCTTGCCGTCTACATCACGGGACTCGTGGTCGGAAACCACAAGCTGGCCCACCGCGGCAATCTGGTGTCGTTCTTCGACGGCTTCACGTGGCTGGCGCAGATCGTCATGTTCCTCACCATCGGTCTTCTGGTCAACTCCGACGAGCTGATGCACTCCGAAGTGCTGCTTCTGGGCGGTGCCGTGGGCGTGTTCCTCATCCTCGTGGCGCGACCTTTAGCTGTTTTCCTGTGCCTGCTGCCGTTCCGCAAGTTTACGGGGCGTGCGCGGATCTTCGTATCGTGGGTGGGTCTTCGCGGCGCCGTGCCCATCATCTTCGCCACCTATCCCATCGTGGCGGGAGTGGAGAACGGACGTATGATATTCAATGTCGTATTTATGGTGACTTTGATCTCTTTGTGCGTTCAGGGCACCACCGTGAGCGGCATGGCCAACCTGCTGGGGCTGGCTTTCGAGGAGAAGGAGCCGCTGTTCAAGGTCGGCATTCCCGACAGCATAAAGAGCAACTTCTCGGAGATAGAGGTTACGGAGGCGATGTTGAGCAAAGGCAATACACTGCGCGATATCGACATAGCCGACAGCACGTTGGTGGTGATGATATTCCGCCTCGGCGAATATTTCGTCCCCCGCGGCAACACCGAACTCGCCGTCGGCGACCGCTTGCTGGTGGTTTCCGACCGTAACGAGGCCGAATTGCAGAAGATGTACGACGAGCTGGGCATAACCGAGGTCATGCAGCTCCGATAGTCGGCATCGGGGGAGGAGTGCATCTTTCTGCCTCGGAACGGCCGTTCGTCCGCATTTTGACGAGTCGCCGTTTTTTAGTATATTTGCGCGATTACACGAAACGGAACGATGAAGAACATACGTAACTTTTGCATAATAGCTCATATCGACCACGGCAAATCGACTCTGGCCGACCGCCTTTTGGAGTATACCAACACCCTGAACCAACGCGAGATGCAGGCTCAGGTGCTGGACGATATGGACCTCGAACGCGAAAAGGGCATCACCATCAAGAGCCACGCCATACAGATGGAGTACGCGGCCCGCGACGGACAGACGTATGTGCTCAACCTGATCGACACCCCGGGGCATGTCGACTTCTCGTACGAGGTGTCGCGCGCCATAGCTTCGTGCGAGGGCGCCCTGTTAGTGGTGGATGCCACGCAAGGCATTCAGGCCCAGACTATTTCGAATCTATATCTGGCCATCGGCCACGATCTGGAGATCATCCCCGTGCTGAACAAGATCGACGTGGAGTCGGCTATGATCGACGAGGTGAAGGATCAGGTGATCGATCTGATCGGATGCAAGGACGAAGACATACTGCTCGCCTCGGGCAAGACGGGGCAGGGCGTGGAGGATGTGCTGGAGGCCATCGTGGCGCGCATTCCCGCGCCGAAAGGTGACGATAACGCTCCGTTGCAGGCCCTTATATTCGACTCGGTCTTCAATCCGTTCCGCGGCGTGATAGCCTACTACCGCGTGTTCAACGGCACGTTGCGCAAGGGCGACCACGTGAAATTCTTCAATGCGGGGAGCGAGTACGATGCCGACGAGGTGGGCGTGCTGAAACTCAAGATGCAGCCGCGCACGGAAGTACGTGCTGGCGACGTGGGTTACATCTGCTCGGGCATAAAGACCTCGACCGACGTGAAAGTGGGCGACACCATCACCTCGGCCGTCACGCCGTGCCGCGAGGCGATAGCGGGCTTCGAGGATGTGAAGCCCATGGTCTTCGCGGGCGTCTACCCCGTGGAGGCCGACCAGTACGAGGATCTGCGCGCGTCGCTCGAAAAGTTGCAGTTGAACGATGCCTCGCTCACGTTCGAGCCCGAAAGCTCGCTCGCGCTGGGATTCGGATTCCGCTGCGGCTTCCTCGGACTGCTGCACATGGAGATAATCCAGGAGCGCCTCTACCGCGAGTTCGACATGGATGTCATAACCACCGTTCCCAACGTGTCGTACCGCATCACCACCACTTCGGGCGATGTTACGGAGGTGCACAACCCGTCGGGACTGCCCGAGATAACCAAGGTGGCGAAGATCGAGGAGCCCTACATCCTCGCGCAGATAATCACCAAAGCCGATTTCCTCGGCGCCGTCATAAAGCTCTGCATCGACAAGCGCGGCGTGATGAAAAACCAGAATTTCATCACGCAGGATCGTGTCGAGATCAATTTCGACATGCCGCTGTCGGAGATCGTGTTCGACTTCTACGACAAGCTGAAGAGCATATCGAAGGGTTATGCCTCGTTCGACTACCATCGCACGGGGTACGAGCCGAGCAAGCTCGCCAAACTCGACATATTGCTCAACGGCGAGCCCGTCGACGCGCTTTCGTCGCTCATATATGCCGACCACGCCTACGACTTCGGCCGCAAGATGTGCGAGAAGCTGAAGGAGCTGATCCCGCGCCAGCAGTTCGACATAGCCATTCAGGCAGCCATCGGAGCCAAGATCATCGCGCGCGAGACGGTGAAGGCCGTGCGCAAGGATGTGACGGCCAAATGCTACGGCGGTGATATCTCGCGTAAACGCAAGTTGTTGGAGAAGCAGAAGGCGGGCAAGAAGCGCATGCGTCAGGTGGGGCAGGTGCAGGTGCCGCAGTCGGCGTTCCTCGCCGTGCTGAAGATGGATTGACGCGGGCGGTCGTCGCGGGCGAGCGTTTCGTGGGACGGCTCGTACCGCGTCGAAATCTATTTCGCGTGTTTTTTGCCGCTCGGACGGTTGTCGAATCGAAAAAGTTCCCTATATTTGCATTACGGAATTGCGGTAGTAGCTCAGTTGGTAGAGCATTGGCTTCCCAAGCCAAGGGTCACGGGTTCGAGTCCCGCTTACCGCTCACTGAAAACCAGCCGCTTACTTCATTGTAAGCGGCTGGTTTGTTTTAGACGGGCACACAATTTCGGCACAACGTCACCGATATTTTATCGTCACATCGAAACTATTCTATCAATATTTGCAAAGCGTCTCGCAGTTCATCGAGCCGCCGCCCGTCGGAGTCCCACACGTCGGCGATATGTATGCGCCGCGCCATTACTCCGCGATTGTGCAGTGCTACATCCTCGTTGTTCTTCTCATACGCTTACGGGATCATTTCAAAGGGAGCATACACCGTTCGGTTCTTCATATTCGGCGGGGCGGGGCTGCACCCGTCGGCTCCCTGCGCCTCAACTGTGGCAGTATGGCGTCTGGTACAGTTCTTACACCGTACCACCTCGGCAACGACCATACAGTCGTCAATAGCCAGTATGCCGTACCGTCGGTTGTCTTGCCCTATACTGTCACATTCACACAAAGTTCGCACGCGATAACATTTCAGCCCCGCGGCCTCCATAGTCCGCATAGCGCTC
>CAYMIH010000056.1:0-13324 GCA_964390585.1 uncultured Alistipes sp. | reverse complement strand
TTTCGCCGTTATTCGAATCTGACCCTCCCCTAAATCCCCTCCTCGGAGGGGACTTCGGTCGCTACGCTCCGAAACAAGGTTGTTTCATATATAATTGCCGTTTTTTATAAATTCAAAACTCAAACAGTAAGATGAAAAAACAATCGAAAAGACTTGTACACGTCTCTGTCCTGCGCTGGACTCGCTGGTCGCGCAATGCTTTCGGAGCATTCGCGTCGCTTCGGCGTCAGGTAACCATCGGCGTACTCGCCTTAACGATGTCGATCGTCACCCTTGCGACGGGACGCGCTCAGGAGATGAGCGCCGATACCGCCTCGATCTACCGTTCGGTAGAGCTGGAGGCGGTGGGAGTCTCGGGCCGCCGCGCAGCCACGGCGCGCAGCCTCACGTCGCAAACGCCTGTTTTCAATCGTTCGACGGAGAGCGTCGCGCCCTTGCAGACCTTGGAGTCTGCTTTGCGACTGTCGCCCGCCGTCGACACCCGAGAACGAGGCGGCAAGGGTGTACAAACCGACATCTCTATCCGAGGCGGTTCATTCGACCAGACAATGGTCACTCTCAACGGCATCAACTTCACCGATGCAAGAACCGGCCACCAATCCCATTCGCTACCCATCGACATCAATGCGATCTCGGCCGTGAACGTCATCGACGGCATATCGGGCGTGGGCGCATACGCGGGCGCGGTCGACATACGCACGGCGCCGCTCTATCCCCGCTACATAAGCGCGGAACTCACGGGCGGCGCGCACGGCTACATGTACGGCACCCTCGCTGGCGGATACACCGCCGACCGCATGACCCTCATGGTCACGGGATCGGCCCGTCACAGCGACGGCTACACGCACAACACCGACTTCACTAACTACAACGGTTACGTGCGCATGACCTACGATTCGCGTTGGGGACTCTTCGACGCTCAAGCGGGATATCAGAACCGCGCTTTCGGGGCCAACGGCTTCTATTCGCGTGCCTATCCCGACCAATACGAACAGACCTCGACGGCCATAGCATCGCTGCGATGGCTCAGGCAGGGAGAACGGCTCATGGTGACGGCCAACGTCGGCTATCGCTACAACACCGACCGTTACGAGTTGATAAAGGGCGACGAATCGAACGTTCCGTTCAATTATCACATCACCGACAACATCAGTGCGGAGATGGGCTTGGCATACGATTGGATCGCGGGCGAAACCTCCGTCGGGGCCGACGTTACATACAACCACATTTACAGCACCGTTTTGGGCGACCCGTGCGACCCGAAGCGCATTCGAGGCATCGACTACAACCACAAGAAGGGGCGCACGACGCTCAACGCCATACTGCGCCACACCAAGGAGTGGCGGCGGTTCACCGTCACGGGAGCCGTCGGGCTGAGCAACTCCGATTACGGCACCGATGCCCTTTGGAGCGTCGGCGCGAGCTATGCCGCTGGCCGTTACCTGCGGTTCGACGTCGGCGCGGTGGAGTCGATGCGTCTGCCGACGTTCAACGACCTATATTACACCGCCAAGGGTTACGAGAGCGACCGTAACCTCAAGCCCGAACATGCCGTGACATGGCACGCAGGAGCCGATTTCACCCGCAACGGCTGGAGTTCCAAGCTCTACGCCTACTACCGTCACGGACGCAACATAATCGATTGGGTGAAACTCACCGACGACGGCAACTGGAAGTCGACGCAGATTACCGAGATGAACACCGCGGGCATCGAATTTTCGCTGGCATACACCACCGACGGGTGGATGCGCCGCGCACAGGCGGCCTACGGTTACGTGCATCAGGACTCGCACTCCGATGCCGTGATATCGCAATACAAGCTCGACCACATGCACAACAAGTTGTCGATGCGCATCGACACGGCGCCGTTCCGTCGCTTCACCCTCTCCGCCACGGGCACCCTCTACGACCGTATGGGCGGATACACCGACCGCAACGGCGAAACGCACAACTATCGCCCCTACTTCCTGCTCGACGCGCGTGCGACATATACGCTCGGCAAGTGGCAGTTGTATGTCGACGCCACTAACCTGACCTCGACCGAATATTTCGACTTCGGCGGACTCGCGATGCCCGACTGCTGGGTATCGGGCGGTGTGGTGTTCACCATAAAGTAGCGGGAATCCGCCGCGGTCCGCGACCATCTTCGCAGGGCCGCGCGCGCGATCCCCGATCATAAAATCAGCGAGAAATCGATGGGGCTGCCGACTGTTTTTCGGCAGCCCCTTTTTGTCGAAACCGTTTAAAAAACGATCCGCACGATCCGAAACTGACATTTTTTTCGTAACTTTGCCGTGCAACTCATAAAGAGTTGCGCTTATATGATCACCGAAAATAAGCGTACCGCAAACGTCGATGCCCCCGTCGAGAATTGGGGCTATCTGGAGAACTGGAAAAGCACCGCTTCGATTTAAGGCTCGTAAATAAACGAGTCGGGATCGGTCGCACGCCCCGACCGACAGAATATTAAATCATCATCACATAAAGAAAAAGTTTCCTTATGAACAATCTTCGATTGCTCGCAGGGCTGCTCGTTGCGGTCTTGTTGAGCGGCGGAGCGCGCTCTTACGGCCAGTCGGTAATCACCTTGAAAAAGATTTTCGAGATAGCCGAGACCAACAGCGCCCAACTCCGGCCTTCATTATCGGCGCAGGCCGAAGCCGAACGCGAAACGAGCGTCGCGCGCGCAGGTCGCCTGCCCGACATAAACACGTCGTTGTCGCTCAGTTATATGGGCGACGGGTTCACCACCGATCGCAATTTCGGCGATTACGCCAAAGCACCCATACCGCATTTCGGCAACGGATTGTCGCTGAATGTAACCCAGCCGATCTACACGGGCGGAGCCGTGAAAAACGCCATCGAGATCGCCGAACTGAAATCGACCGCCGCACGGTATGCCGCCGAGCTCCAACGCGACAACATCCGTTTCCAATTGACGGGATTCTATCTCGACATCTACAAATACACCAATTTGCGCAGAGTCGTGGAGAGCAACATAGCCGCAGCCGAAAAGGTGCTGGAAGAGATGCGGTCGCGTTACGAACAGGGCACGGCCCTGCAAAACGACATCACGCGCTATGAACTCTTGGTGTCGAATCTCGAATTGCAGCTTGTCAAGATAAACAACACCCTCGACATCCTCAATACCAATCTCGTGACTACGGCAGGATTGCCCGAAGGGACCGTCATCGTTCCCGATTCCGCCATTCTGGCCGAGTCGCTGCCGACGGATGGGGAATATCGGTGGCAGCGCGAAGCGGCGGAAAATTCGCCGTCGTTGAGTCTCGCGCGTTCGGGCGTCGACATCAGCCGCAAGGCCGAGGCCCTCGTGCGTTCGGAGCGGCGGCTCAAAATAGGACTCCAAGCGGGTTGGACCATCGACGGTCCCATTCTCGTGGAGGTTCCGCCCATAAATCGCAACCTGAGCTATTGGTACGTCGGGGTCGGAATAAGCTACAACATATCGTCGCTGTACAAAAGCAACAAGACGCTGGCAAAGAGTCGCGCAGCCACGCACAAGGCCATCGACGAACTCGATGCCGTACACGAAAACATATCGATCGCCGTGCGGGCCGACTATGTACGCTACATGGAGGCATACGAGGAGTTGAAGACCCGACAAAAAAGCGTGGAGCTCGCCGAGCGCAACTACGACACGACCTCGACCCGATATTCGGCCGACATGGCATTGATCACCGACATGCTCGACGCGGCCAACGCCAAACTCGATGCGGAGCAGCAGCTCGTAAATGCCCGCATCAACATCATTTATTATTATTACAAACTCTTATTCACCACAGGAAAGATATGAACCATCGCAACAAAAAAATAATTTCTTATGTCGTCACCGTCGCGGTAGTGGCCGCGGCAGCATTGTGGATCGGAAGCAAATTCATCCGCCTCGGCAATGTCGAATTCACCGACAACGCGCAGGTGCGCCGACAGATAGTGCCCGTCAACAGCCGTGTGCAGGGCTACATCAAGGAGATACGATTTGAAGAGTACGAGAAGGTCAGCAAAGGCGACACGCTGGTGATAATCGACGATGCCGACATGCGCCTCAACGTCGCCCGCGCAAACGCCGATTATCGGAATGCCCTCGCGGGACGCGGCGTCGCCGACCGATCGATAGCGTCGGCCTCGGCGAACGTAGCCGTGAGCGAAGCATCCATAGCCGAAGCCAAAGTGTTGATGGAGAATGCGGCGACCGATCTGGCGCGATACGAGAAACTTCTGGCGCGGGATGCCGTCACGCGCCAACAGCACGACGGCGCCAAGACCGATTACGAGGCGAAGAAAGCACGTTACGAAATGCTCGTCCGACAACGTTCGGCAACATCGTCGGTCGTCGACGTCAATCGTCTGCGCATGTCGCAGTCGGAGGCAGGAATCGAACTCGCCAAGGCTCTGCTCGAAACGGCCGAACTCAATCTGAGCTACACGGTGATCGTCGCACCGTGCGACGGATACACCTCGCGCAAGGAGATACAGGCAGGACAGCTCGTACAGCCCGGGCAGACGCTTCTCGATATCGTCGACTCGGGCGAGGTGTGGGTCGCCGCCAACTACAAGGAGACCCAACTCCGTCACATCGCCCCCGAGAGCAAGGTCGAGATAAGGGTGGATGCCATTCCCGACGTCGTTTTCAACGGAGAGGTCCGATCGATATCCACAGCCAGCGGCGCGGCGCTGTCGCTCATGCCGCAGGACAATTCGGCGGGTAACTTCGTGAAGGTGCGCCAGCGCATACCCGTGAGGATCGAATTCACCTCGGACAACAGACCCGAGGACATGGCACTGCTGCGCGCAGGCATGAATGTGGAATGTAACGTGAAGTATTGACATGGCAGACCGATACGTTCCGCAGGGGGCGTTCGACATACCCGACGTCCCCGATTTCATCCCGCGGAGGCTTAAACCGTTTCTGTTTATCCTCTTCGTCCTGATAATCCAGTTCTCGGGCGGAGTCTATCTCGCCGCGGTATCCGACATGGTGGGCACGACGGCGTTGATGCAGGAGGATATTCTCATGGCGGGATATGCCTCGCTGATCGGCATGGCCGTCAATTTCGCCGTCATGTTCCGCATCAAGTTCCGCTTCTCCACCCGAACCCAGCTGCTCGTCTCGGGCATGGTCTTGATGGCGGCCAATGCTATATGCGCCCGCACATCGAGCGTACCGCTGCTCGTAGGCACCTGTCTGGTGGCGGGATGGTTCAGGATGCAGGCCACGCTGGCATGCAACTCCACGATACAGTTATGGCTTACCCCCGTACGCGACATGGCGATATTCTTCTGCTATGTCTACTTGGTAGTCGACAGCGTGATACAGTTGAGCGGCATCGCCACCGTCTACACCGCTTTTTTCCTGCAATGGGAATACATGCACCATATCATGATCGGACTGCTCGCCTTGATGCTGCTGCTGGTAATGATCCTCGTGAAGCCCGTGCGCGGCCCCATGTCCATCCCTCTGCTCGGCATCGACTGGATAGGCGCGATCCTTTGGGCGGGATTCATGCTCTGCTTCACGTTCATCTGCGTATACGGCAATTTCTACGATTGGTGGGACGCCGCGGAGATAAGAGGCGCGACATCTATCGGCCTCGCCTGCCTCGGCATAAACCTGTGGCGGGCTACGTTCCTCCACCACCCCTACATATCGTTCAGGGCGATGAAAAACCGCAACGTCATTCGTGCCACGTGCATCTATCTCGTCTTCTTCACGCTGATCGCCACCGAACATGTGTTCGAACACGGTTATGCCGCAACCGTACTCGGATTCGACGACACCAACCTCATCGACATGAACCTGTACGTCTTGGTCGGAATCATCGCGGGGTGCGCCTTCACATACTTCACGTTCGCATTGCGCAAATGGCGATACAAGACCTTGACGGCCATTGCATTCGCCCTCGCCGCAGGCTATCTGGCCTGTTTCTACTTCTTCATCGATTACGGCATCGAAAAGGAGATGTTTTTCATACCGTTGTTTCTCCGCGGCGTCGCTTCGGTGATAATCTCCATCATCTTCCTCACCTCGATCGTGCAAAGCGGACTGCCGTTTCAGGTGTTTCCGCAAGCCCTTAGCATCAACGGATTCACGGGCGCGGTTATGGGAGCGACGCTCGGGCCAGCGCTTATCGGAGAGTTCCTGAATCACACGATGGCCAAAAACGCCTCGCTGCTGGGTTCTAATATCGTCGATTTCAATCCCGACACGGCCCACGCGCCCGTCGGACAACTCTACGGAACGGTGCAGATACAGGCTCTCGTCGTATCGATGAAGGAGATATACGGCTGGCTGCTCATCGCGGCATTGGTATCGCTGTTGGTCATACTCATCTATCGGGGTAACATGCGTCCGTTCGCGATATTCCCGAAATGGAGCACCGTTCGACGTGCAATCAAACACATGGTCCGAACAAAAGACAACACCGAAATGCAATCCGTATAACCGACAGCCGCAACACTTCCGCGACAAACAAAACAACCCGTCGGATCTCTCCGACGGGTTGTTTTCGGTGCCCAGGACAAGACTCGAACTTGCACGAACCTAATTGTTCACTACCCCCTCAAAGTAGCGTGTCTACCAATTTCACCACCTGGGCCTTTTCATTCCGAGCGATCGGCCGTAGAGCCTTTCTCTCGAAAAGGTGTGCAAATATAGTCACTATTTCTTAATCTGCAAAATTTTCGGTCAAGAATAATCACTATTTACGACAACCTACCCGCAAAAGCATCGACAACCGTCACAGAAACAGCATCAATATCAACTGCGCCATCACCACCCGCACGAACATCGACAACGGATACACGGTGGCGTAGGCGACCGACGCATGCTCCCCGGGAATCGTATCGTTTGCATAATTCAACGCCATGGGATTGGCCATGCTGCCGCAGAGCATTCCGCACGAGGTGCCGAAATCGACCCTGAACCACCGCATGGAGGCGACTCCGACCATGATTACGGGCACCAGCGTGATGAGGAATCCCAGCCCCAACCACACGGCTCCCGTGCGGCTCACCGCCGTCTCGAAGAAATCGCCGCCCGAGCTGAGCCCCAGACATGCCAGATAGAGCGAGAGTCCGAATCCTCGCAACATGAGATTGGCGCTGCGGGTTGTATAGGTCACCAGATGCAGACGCGGCCCGTAAGTACCTATAAGTATGCCGACTATGATGGGCCCTCCCGCCAACCCTAACTTGACGGGCACCGCCGCCCCGGGCAGCGACAACGGCACGGCCCCGAGCACCAGTCCCAGTACGATCCCTATATAGATAGATGTAAGATTCGGTTCGTTCAGCTCCTTTTCGGCGTTGCCGAGCACCCGCTCGACCTTCTCCACCGCCACGCCGCTGCCGACCACCACCACGCAGTCGCCCATCTGCAACATCAGATCGGGCGTCGCCAGCAGAGCCACGCCGCTGCGGTATATGCGGCTTATGTTTATGCCGTAGCTGTTGCGCAGACGCAGCGCCCCCAGACGCTTGCCGTTTATCTCGGGCCGCGTGATGATTATCCTCCGCGACACCAACTGGCTGTCGATGGCGTTCCAGTCGACATTGTCGTTGTTCCAGTCGATGCTTTCGCGCTTGCCTATCATGGCCTCCACCGTGTCGATATCCTTGCGCGAGGTGACCACCAGCACGCGGTCGCCCTCCTGCATCACGGTGTCGTTCGACGGAAGCATCACCTTGCCGTCGCGCCACAGACGCGAAATGACGAAAGGCACGTGCGTCAGTTCGGCCACCGTGTGCATGTCGCGCCCGAACACGCCCGGGTTCTGCACGCGCAGCGTGGCGATGAAAGTATTGTTCACATGCACCTCGTTGGGTCCCGCCACGTCGCTCGGACGCACCCACAGACGATTCATAAGCAGAATGGCTATTATCACCCCCACCACGCCTAACGGATAGGTGACGGCACAGCTCAGCGCGGGGGCCGAGGTGGGCAGTCCCAGCTGGGCCAGCGTCTGCTGCGACGCACCGAGAGCGGGCGTATTGGTCGTGGCGCCGCACAGCACTCCCGCCATGTCCGACAACGGGATGCCGAAACCGAAGCTGAATCCCACAGCCATGGCCGTTCCCAGAATTATCACGGCCAGCCCCAGCATGTTGAGTTTCACGCCGCCCGAACGGAACGCGCTCATGAATCCCGGGCCGACCTGCAATCCGAGCGAATAGACGAATACCACCAGACCGAAATTCTCGGCGAAAAGCAGCATCTGCGGATCGATCGTAATGCCGAAGTGTCCCGCCACGATGCCCGCGAAGAATACGAACGTCACGCCGAGCGACACGCCCAACACGCGCACCTTGCCGAATATAAGGCCCACGGCGCACACGAGCGAGATGACGACCACGGCCTGCAAGGCCGAGTGCACGGTAAACAGAGTATCGAACATGGCTCTGACTCTTACGGTTTTATCGGCGCAGATCCATCTCGTCGAGCAGATACGACGCCCCGCCCAGCTTGTCGATGGTGAAGAGCACGTAGCGTATGTCGACCGAAATGTTGCGGCAGATCGAGGGATCGAACTCCATGTCGCTCATCGTCGAGCGCCACGTGCGGTCGAAGTTTATGCCCACCAACTCGCCGCGGCCGTTTATCACGGGCGAGCCCGAGTTACCGCCCGATGTATGGTTGGTGGCGAGGAAGCAGACGGGCACGGTGACACGTCCCGCCACATCGCAGCCCCAGCGGCCGTAATCCTTCGCGGCGTGTATGTCGCGAAGGCGCTGCGGCACATCGTAATCGTAGATCTCGGGGTTGTCCTTCTCCATCACGCCCTCCAGCGTCGACACGGGACGGTGATACTCGCCGTCGGCATATTCATACCCCGCCACCGAGCCGTAGGCCACGCGGAGCGTGAGGTTGGCATCGGGGAAGAATGCGCGGTCGCGGTCCCACTCCATCAATGCCCGCACGAAGGGGCGGTACCACCGCTCCACCGAGGGAATGTTGCTCAGGTTGCGGTAGGCCGACTCGGCAATACGCTTGCGCAGCGGCGAGAACATGGCGACGAAACGCACCATCGGATCGTCGTCTATCGCCGCGGGATCGAACGCGTCGCCGAACAGCATGGTGCCGTCGTAGAGCCGATCGACATATGCGTCCGCTCCGCCGCACTCGGCCACAGCCGCCGCAAGCTCGGCGGGAACGCGGTCGGCCGGCATGCGGTCGAGGAACTCGGCCAGCATGCGGCGCGCTATGGCGCGGTCGATCTTCGGCGAATAATCCTTCATGAAACTGCCGCGCATCTCCCGCGCCGCCGAGGCGAAATCCTCGCCCTCCTTCATGCGGCTGCGGCGCGCCGTAAGCTGCGACGCGAAACGCACCGCCTCGATAGCGCCCACCGACTCGGAGTAGAGTTCGTAAACGTAATATTCGGGCTTGGCCGCGGCGTAAGCCGTGCGGATCGAGTCGAGCAGCCCCGCATACTCGGGCTTCGCGGCGGCCCACTCGGCGAACCGCTTCTCGTACGCCCGCTTCTTGTCGGCCGTACCCAGACGGCGCAGTCCCAGCACCTCGCCCTGCCACTTTTTCCATGCGTTGGCTATCGAGGCGTGCTTCGAGGCATACTGTATGCGCACCGCGGGGTCCTCGGCCTGCGCGGCCGAGATTATGTCGAGACGCTGCGTGCGCAGCTCTATCTTCATGGGGTCCGACACCTCGGCCACATACTCCACGGCATCCGAGGTGACATACTCCTGCGTATTGCCCGGGAAGCCGTATATCATGGTGAAATCGCCATCGTCAACGCCTTTCGTCGATATGGGGAAATGACGTTTGGGACGATAGGGACGGTTGGCCTTCGAGTATTCGGCGGGGCGGTTGTCTTCGCCCGCATAGACGCGGAACACCGAGAAGTCGCCCGTATGGCGCGGCCACACCCAGTTGTCGGTGTCGCCGCCGAACTTGCCCACCGACGAGGGTGGCGCACCCACCAGACGCACGTCGCGGAACACGTCGTACACGAACAGGAAATATTGGTTGCCGTAGTACATCGGCTGCACGTCGGCCGCATGGCCCTGCTCCGAGGCGGCCTTGGCTATGTCGGCAGGTTTCTCGCCCGCCGCCACGCGGTCCGTCACATCCTCCATGCGCACCAGTATGCGCACCGAAAGCCCGGGCACGGGCAGCTCACCGTCGCGCGACGGCGCCCAGAATCCGTGAGTCAGATAGTCGTGCTCCACCGACGAAAGCTGCTGTATCGAGCCGTAACCGCAGTGGTGGTTGGTGAGCAACAGTCCCTCGGCCGAGACGAACTCGCCCGTACATCCGCCGCCGAACAGCACCACGGCATCCTTCATCGAGGCCTTGTTGACCGAATAGATATCCTCGGCCGTGAGGCGGAAACCCTTGCTGCGCATATCCTTTATGCGCGAACCTATGAGGCTCGGCAGCCACATTCCCTCGTCGGCCGCGGCCGAAAGGATCATCGCGACGCACGCCAGCAGCGATAACGTAACCTTTTTTATCATAATTGTTCAAATGTTTCGGAATTACCCGTTTCGCGTATGCCATGTCTTGCAGTTCGAAAAACTGCGCGAGCCGCAGCCTCGCCGCACGGAGGCTCGCTATTCGCTCACTCCGCAGGCTGCACCCCGCTTTCCGACAAACCCGAATCGGATAACCCAAATGTTTTTCGATTCGGCAAAAATAGGCAAAAAGTGATAAAATGCCTATATTTGTGGGATAAAACCGTTGTATAAATTCGGAATCTTGAACTTATGACAAAAAATCTACTATTCGCGGCGGCCGCGACGGCAATGCTCCTTTCGTGCGCCACGACACCCGAGCAGGTGAAGAACGAGCTGCGCGCTCCCGCCTACCCGCTCATCACCATCGACCCCTACACCAGCGCATGGTCGACCACCGACCGTCTCTACGACAGTCAGGTGAAGCACTGGACGGGACGCGACTTCCCCCTGATGGGAACCCTGCGCGTCGACGGCAAGCTCTATCGCTTCATGGGCGAGGAGGTGAGCCTCATGCAGGCCATAGCGCCCATATCGTACGAGGAGCCTTGGACGGGCGCCTACACTTTCGACGCCCCGCACGGCGACTGGCAGGCGGTCGATTTCGTCGACAAGGCATGGAAGCACGGCGAGGCGGCGTTCGGCACCCCCGAGGAGACCAACATCCACACGCCGTGGCTCACCAAGGACATCTGGGTGCGCCGCACCGTCGAGATCGATCCCGCCGAGCTCAAGAACAGCACGCTGTTCGTGAAGTATTCGCACGACGACACATTCCAACTCTATTTCAACGGCAAGGAGATCGTCTCTACGCCCTACGAGTGGAAAAAGGACCGTTGGGTCGAGATCTCGCCCGAGCTGGCCTCGACGGCCGCCGACGGCAAGATCGTACTCGCCGCGCACTGCAACAACCGCACGGGCGGCGCGCTGGTCGATCTGGGCATATACAAGCGCAGCAACGACGCCGTGGTGATGGCCGCCACGGCCGAGCAGCTCTCGGCCGACGTGCAGGCCACGCGCACCATCTACGACTTCGCTTGCGGAGGCGTCGATCTGCGTCTGACCTTCACCGCTCCCCTGCTTCTGGAGGATCCCGAGCTGGTATCGCGCCCCGTCAACTACATATCTTACGTGGTCGAGTCGAACGACGGCGCCGACCACGACGTGCAGATCTATTTCGAGGCTTCGCCCGACTGGTCGCGCGACTCGTCGGGACAGAAGTGCACCGCCGAGAGTTACGCCGACTCGCGGTTCAACCACGTCAAGAGCGGCACCGTCGACCAGAAGATCCTCGCACGCAAGGGCGACGACCTGCGCATCGACTGGGGCTGGTTCCACATGGCCGCCGACAAGGCGTCGAGCCGCGGCGCGGTGGGCGATCCCGTAGCCATGCGCCGCGAATTCGCCGACCGAGGCACCGTGGAGGGCCGCAGCGAGGGCACGCAGATGGTTCTGTGCAGCGAACTGGGCAAGGTAGGAGCCAAACCCGTCGACGGATATGTGATGCTGGGTTACGACGACATATACTCCATACAGTATTTCGGCGACAACGTCCGCCCCTACTGGAACCGCAAGGGCGACACCACCATCGAGGCGCAGTTCGCCAAGGCGGCCGACGAATACCGCTCGCTCAGGAAGCGCTGCGAGCGTTTCGACGCCGAACTGATGCGCGACGCCGCCGAGGCGGGAGGCAAGCAGTACGCCGAGCTGTGCGCGCTGGCCTATCGTCAGGCCATAGCGGCCCACAAGCTCATCGAGACCCCGCAGGGCGAACTGGCATGGCTCTCGAAGGAGAACTTCAGCAACGGATCGATCGGCACGGTGGACGTCACCTACCCCTCGGCCCCGATGTTCCTCTACTACAACCCCGAGTTCGCCAAGGCGCTGCTCAACTTCATATTCTATTACAGCGAGAGCGGCAAATGGACCAAACCCTTCCCCGCGCACGACATAGGCACCTACCCGCTGGCCAACGGCCAGACCTACGGCGGCGACATGCCCGTCGAGGAGAGCGGCAACATGGTGATCCTCACGGGCGCGATATGCAAGGCCGAGGGTAAGGCCGATTACGCGCTCAAGCATTGGGACACCCTCACCGCATGGACCGACTATCTGGTCGAGAACGGCGCCGATCCCGCCAACCAGCTCTGCACCGACGACTTCGCTGGTCACTGGGCACGCAACGCCAACCTCGCCATCAAGGCCATAGTGGGCGTGGCGGCCTACGGCGACATGGCCCGTATGGCAGGCAAGACCGACGTGGCGGAGAAGTACACCGCCAAGGCCCGCGAGATGGCCGCTCGCTGGAAGGAGATGGCCGCCGCGGGCGACCACTACCGCCTGACGTTCGACGAGGGCGACACGTGGAGCCAGAAATACAACTTAGTGTGGGACAAGCTGCTCGGTTACAACGTATTCGACGCCGACATCGCCCCGACCGAGATAGCCTACTACCTCACCCGTCAGAACAAATACGGTCTGCCTCTCGACATTCGCCGCGCCTACACCAAATCCGACTGGATCGTGTGGACCGCCACCATGGCCGACGACAAGGCCACGTTCGAGCGCTTCATCGCTCCCGTGCACGCCTTCATGAACGAGACCACCGACCGCATACCCATGAGCGACTGGTACAACACCGACACCACCACTCACGTCGGATTCCAAGCCCGTTCGGTCGTGGGCGGCTACTTCATAAAGCTGCTCGCCGAGCGCGACAAGAAGTAACGTTCGATCATTAACCGTTACAAAAACAAGCCGTTCGGATTTACGAACGGCTTGTTTTTGTCGTACATCTCGGTAATGCCCGAGGTCATTACCATCCTCGGCGGCTCGC
>CAYMIH010000055.1:5426-13711 GCA_964390585.1 uncultured Alistipes sp. | reverse complement strand
AAAGGATGGCCCTCATCGTCGCAAAATTAATCATTGCCGACAAATATGAGGCGCCGCCGATGCCCAAACGGCGAAAATTTCCTAATTTTGCATCCGAAAAAGAGATTGACCTCAAAACAATACGATCATGAAAAAGATAGGCATAGCCTGCGACCACGCGGGCTACGACATGAAAGAGTTTCTGGTGGGTTACCTCTCGACCAAAGGCTACGAAGTGGCCGATTTCGGCACGCACTCGGAGGATAGCGTCGACTACCCCGATTTCGCCCACGCCTTGGCGGTGTCGGTCGAGACGGGAGAATCGGAATTGGGAATCGGACTCTGCGGCTCGGGCGAGGGAATGGCCATGACTCTCAACAAACATCAGGGCATTCGCGCGGGTCTCTGCTGGGCTCCCGAGATTGCCGAGCTCACGCGCCTGCACAACGATGCCAATGTGTTGGTGCTCCCCGCACGCTTCATCGACAACGACGAGGCCGTGGCGATCGTCGACAAGTTCCTGTCGACCTCGTTCGAGGGCGGCCGCCACGTGCGCCGCGTGGAGAAGATCGCCTGCAAATAAGGGCACGGAGAATCCCTATTATCGACATAGCCGCGCGGGACGGACTTCTTTTGCACTATGACGATAATTGTTCTCGGAGCGCGGCCTGCGGAGACCGCAATGTGAGCCGTCGGCGAACAAGAGCGGGCCTCCGCGCGCCGAGGCTGCGGCCCGCACAGTCCTGCGGACTGCAAAAATCCGTTACATACCGAATATATACGGCGTCATGGTCCGCAGCTTCTCGGCCGCGGCGGGATCGTCGAACAGTCCGAATACGGCCGAACCGCTGCCCGACATCGAGGCATAGACGGCCCCCGCATCGAGCAACGCACGCTTCGCCTCCCCTATTTCGGGGTACAGCGCGAACACCGACTCCTCGAAATCGTTCTTCACGCTGCCCTGCCACATCGCAACAGGTTCGGCTATGCGTTCCGACAGCGGCCGCGCGGGCAACGACGGCCGCACGCCCGAATAGGCTTCGCGCGTGGAGACGCTCGCCGCGGGTTTCACTATCACGATCGTCATCCCGCCGAGATCGACCGCCGCGGGAGTCATAATCTCGCCGCGCCCCTCGCACAGCTGCGGGGTGTTCCTCACGAAAAAGGCGGTGTCGCTTCCCAACTCCGCGGCCGCCGCTATAAGCTCCTCTTCGCTCAGACGCAACGAAAACAGTTCGTTCAACGCCATAATGACGGCCGTGCCGTCCGATGATCCGCCGCCGAGCCCCGCGCCGAACGGCACGCGCTTGTCGAGCACGATCCGCACCCCGCCGACGCCGTACCGCGCGCGCATGAGTCGGTGAGCTTTCACGCATATGTTCTGCTCGGGCGGGCAGTCCACCGCCATGCCCGCCGCGACGAACTCCACGCCGTCCGACACCGCGGGCGTGATCTCCAGATAGTCGTAAAGCCCGCGCACGGGATACATCACGGTAGTCAGATCGTGATAACCGTCCTCGCGCCGACGCAACACGTCGAGTCCGAGGTTTATTTTGCAATTAGCTTTCAGTTTCATGGCAATTCAATTAAAAACGGCGCGGAATCCGCTGCGCCGCAACCTTGCTCGGCAGGCTGCGACTCGCAATTATAAACCGAAAAACGGATAATACACATTTTATTTTCCACAAAGGTATAAAATAGTGAACAAATTGCAACCTCGGATTGCTATTGCGCGAAAATATCCTTATCTTTGCCCGTGACTTTTGCAGACGAGTCGTAACAAGTGAAAAACAGATTGTTATAGTAACAAATAAACTCTATTCTACTATGATTTATTCACACGAAGTGCAGCAGATGTGCTGCGTAAAGAAGGGCGCCAACCACGCGTCGGCACCCATCCCGCAGGAAGGCAAGTGGGTTGTGGCTAAGGAGATCAAGGACATATCGGGTCTTACCCACGGTGTGGGATGGTGCGCGCCCCAGCAGGGTGCCTGCAAGCTGACCCTCAACGTTAAGGACGGTATCATTCAGGAGGCGCTGGTGGAGACCATCGGCTGCTCGGGCATGACCCACTCGGCCGCAATGGCTTCGGAGATTCTCCCGGGCAAAACCATTCTGGAGGCTCTTAACACCGACCTCGTGTGCGACGCCATCAACACCGCCATGCGCGAGCTGTTCAAGCAGATCGTTTACGGACGCACCCAGTCGGCATTCTCGGAGGGCGGTCTTACCATCGGCGCCTCGCTCGAGGATCTGGGCAAGGGTCTGCGTTCGCAGGTGGGTACCATGTTCGGCACTCTGGCCAAGGGTACGCGCTACCTCGAAATGGCCGAGGGTTACTGCACCCGCATGGCTTTGGACGAAAACGACGAGGTGATCGGTTACGAGTTCGTGCATCTGGGCAAGATGATGGACTTCATCAAGAAGGGCATCGCTCCCGCCGAGGCTTTGGAGAAAGCCAAGGGTTCGTACGGCCGTTTCAAGGAGGCTGCGAAGTACATCGATCCGCGTCAGGAGTAATCGCATTTTGTATAATCGAAAAAAGAGAGAAAAAATATGGCAAATTTATTTGAGAGCTACGAGCGCCGAATCGACCACATCAACGAGGTGCTCGCACAGTACGGAATCAACGGCGTGGAGGATGCCAAAGCCATCTGCGACGCGAAGGGTATCGATCCCTACAAGATGTGTGAGGAGACGCAGCCCATCTGCTTCGAGAACGCCAAGTGGGCCTACGTGGTAGGCGCGGCCATCGCCATCAAGAAGGGCTGTACCAACGCTGCCGACGCCGCCGAGGCCATCGGCGAGGGTTTGCAGGCATTCTGCATCGCAGGTTCGGTCGCCGACGACCGCAAGGTGGGTATCGGCCACGGCAATTTGGCGGCACGTCTGCTCCGCGAGGAGACCCAGTGCTTCGCGTTCCTCGCGGGACACGAGTCGTTCGCCGCAGCCGAGGGCGCCATCAAGATCGCCGAGATGGCCAACCGCGTGCGCAAAAATCCCCTGCGCGTGATCCTCAACGGTCTGGGCAAGGACGCCGCCAAGATCATCTCGCGTATCAACGGCTTCACCTACGTACAGACTCAGTTCGACTACTACACGGGCGAAGTGAAGGTGGTGGACACCATCTCTTACTCGGACGGTCTGCGTTCGAAGGTTCGCTGCTACGGCGCCGACGACGTTCGCGAGGGCGTCGCCATCATGTGGAAAGAGGACGTGGACGTATCGATCACGGGTAACTCGACCAACCCCACCCGCTTCCAGCACCCCGTAGCAGGCACCTACAAAAAGGAGCGCGTACTTGCCGGCAAGAAGTACTTCTCGGTGGCATCGGGCGGCGGCACGGGCCGTACCCTCCACCCCGACAACATGGCTGCGGGTCCCGCTTCTTACGGTATGACCGATACGCTGGGCCGCATGCACTCGGACGCTCAGTTCGCAGGTTCGTCGTCGGTTCCCGCACACGTGGAGATGATGGGCTTCCTCGGCATGGGTAACAACCCGATGGTGGGTGCTACCGTAGCCGTTGCGGTTGCCGTACAGCAGGCCATGACGAAGTAATCGTCACCCGACATACAACGAAAAGTACCGCCCAAATGAGGGCGGTACTTTTTTTGCGGCCGTACGGCGGGCTGCGCGACCCGAACTCCGCCGACCGAAAAGCCCACGCGGCACGAAAAACCGAATATACAGTCGGCAAGATAGCAGATCAAGGCATAAATCGATCCCGCGACGCGAATGGCACGCGCTTTGCAACTTGATAGGACAACTGCGGCAGGTTAACACCGCCGTAGCGAGGTTTCTTCATTTATTTAAGTTTGGGTTAGTAGTTTATGGAACGTCTTGTTCCGAGGGCAGCAGGCAATCGCGAGATTCCCTGCTGTTTCTTTTTATCCCGCAGTGCATAAATGTTCCACGGCAGAGATCTCGGCGCCGCTGTGGTGTCACTGCTCGAAACGCTCGCGCATAAGCCAGCGCACGGCATTATATATAAGGTAATTTTGCGTGGGATCGACGAAAATGCGGGTGCCGTGCCCCATATTCATATAAACCATGTTGTAATCGGTGTTGCTCCACACCACGGGAAAATCGCCGTCGGTCACCGTATCCTTGAATCCCAGCGGATAGTTCTCGGGCGAGAGCGAGACCAGCACCTTCACGTTGTCGCGCTCGCGCGGGCCGGGCTTCCACTGATACCACTCGTTCTGCGGCGAGATGTAGGATGCGGGCATGGCCTTGGTCACGGGATGCGACGCATCGTCGACAAGCAGCTTGGCCGACTGCGGCGGCCAGTTGTTGCGGTGGAACACCGCGCCGCCCAGAAAATCGACGAACCACGGCCATTTGGTATTGCCGTCGTTATAGGCCGCGGCATGGAATCCCAGCCATGCGCCGCCGCTCTCCATGTAGCGTCGGAACGCCTCGCGCTGCTCGGGCGAATGGCCCGGGTTGTCGTTGAGCGATATCACCAGATGGTACGAACGCAGCTTCTCGTCGTTGAAATCGCCTATGTCGTCGGTCACGTCCACCACCATCCCGTCGCCGATGGTCATGTCGCGGAAAAACTTCACGCCGTCGTGCGCGAACTGACGGTGCGCCTCCTCTACCCTGTCGTTGTAATGAACCAGCACCCGAAACCGCGGGAACCAGTTGGCGGGTCCCGCAGCCCAGTTAAGGGCGTTGGCGAACATCTTCGTAAAATCGGGGTTGGCCATAAGCTCGGCATCGTGCCCCATGAGAAAATATACGTTGCGCCCCTTCACCCGCGGATTGGTCCACACCGCAGGATGGTCGCCCATCTTCACATCCGATGCGGGCGCGTAGCTGTTTTCATCCACATGCGCCAGCACCTGCACCCTGCCACGCGGCGAGCGGTCGAACGTATACCACTCCTCGCGCGTCACGTCGAACGACGCCGCGACGCCCTTCATTACGGGATGGTCGGGCCGCTCGACATGCACACGGCCCGAAGCCGTGGGCGCTATGTAATTCTCGAACCTTATGCCGCCCATGTAGTCCGAAAACCAGTCCCACATCCGAAATCCGTCGAAATCGCCGAGCAGCGAGGCATGGTGGAAGCCCACCCATCCGATCGTGCCGTCGAACACGGCGCGTTCGAAAGCCGCCTTGGCCCTGTCGGTCCAGTTGTAGGGCGGATAGTCCAGCTGCACGAACACCTTGTGGTGCGCGAGGAACGCCTCGTCGATCTTCTCGGTGTCGTGTATCTCGGTAATCGCAAAACCGTTGTCGGCGGCGAACTCCGCCAGCCACTTCATGGCGGCGTCGGTGAAACCGCCGTGCTGCCCGCCGCGCTCGGTGAGGACCAGAATGCGCCGCTCGGAATCGGAGGCCGCCACGGCTTCGTCGACCGCCGCCGCGCCGTCACCCAGAATGCCGTCGTAAACCGTGCGCCGCATGTCGCCGCTCGCGTTATCGCCCGCATAATCCCAGTACATTCCGCCGCGCAACCCTTTCGAGCGTATATATTCGCACTTTACGGCCAGCGAACGGGGATTCTCGAATCCCAACACCAGCTCGCCCGTAGTCTTGTCGGCCAGATACGGAACCTTAGCCGTATCGTCCCACCGCTCCTCGAACTCGGCCGAGGGGCGTATCTTGCCGTAATCCATGAAATCGGCATAACGGCTGCCGCCGCGGCCGTAGAAAGGCAGACCCATAACCAGCTTCGAGGCGGGAACGCCCGCCGCCAGATGCGCCTCCACCGCCCCCGAAGCGGTCATGTAGCCGCTGTTGGCCGACGGATAGAGCGCGGCATGGTGTTTCGGCGCACCACCCATGTCGTAGGCCATGACGTTCACGAAGTCGAGATAGGGCATCACCGCACGGAAATCGATGTACTGCGCGTTGCACACCGTGGCTATGGTCAGAAGATATTTCTTGCCCAGCGCCTTGCGCAGATCGCGCATCAGGAGCGTGAAGTTGGCCGTATCCCCCGCCGAGGCCGATATTCCCGCGGCCGAACTCGTGGGATATTCCCAGTCGATGTCGATGCCGTCGAGCCCGAACGCCTCGACCAGAAAACGGCAATGACTTACGAAACACCATCGCCAGCCCTTATTGGCCGCCATTTCGCTAAATCCGCCGCTGCCCCATCCTCCCACGGAGAGCAGCACCTTGAGCGACGGATTGATCTTTTTCAACGCCACGATGCTCCGCAAACGCTCCTCGTTATCGATACGCACGCCGTCGTGATTTTCGTTCACGTGACCGAAAGCATAGTTTATGTGGGTCATGGCCGAGGGATCGGGCATGACGGAGCTCCACGAGGTGACGTAGGCGACGATCACCTTGTCGTCGGACGCGGTTTTCCTGTTGCCGCCGAAAGCGGCCGCCGAGCAAAAGATCACAGCGGCGCAGAGTGCCGCCCGAAAGAGAGTAGAAGATTTCATGCTATATAAATTTATCGGTTGGGCGAATAATAATATCTCTATCTGTCGGCGAACATCCATGTCCACTTGTGCCACAGGCTCTCCAGCGGACCCTGCTTGTGTCTCGCCAGCCACCGGTTGCAGAACCGCACCTGCAACACGAAAAGCGCCAGTCCGATAAGCAGGCTCGCCGTATATCCGCAATAGGGGGCCAGATAGAGCCCGAACGGGAAATAGATCAAGGCTCCCAGAACAGACTGCGAGATATAGTTGGTAAGACTCATCCTGCCGTAGAAGTGCAAAGATGAAACGGTCTTTCTGAAACACTCCTTATGATACAGAATCACGAACGACGATACGAGAACCAGCGTAAAGGCGAGTTTCTGCCACATGTCGAAAGCCGTACCCGCGGTCTGTGCGATCACGGCATCGTCGCACGAGACGATCTGCTCCTTGAGCGAATATAGCGGAGCGAAACATACCGCCGCCGTTATAAGGATCTTTATCCACTGCTTAAGATGCGCATCCGTGGATACGAACAGCTCTTTACGGCCGATATAGAGCCCCAGCAGGAACAGGCCCGCCGTTTGCAGGAAACGTCCCGCCCCGATGGCCCAATATAGGCTCGCTTTCTGGCCCAGAGTGATATTGCCCCAAATAAAATCCCAGAAATTGCCCGCCTTGACATACTCGGCGACCTCGGCGTACATGGCGCCGACCCCGAGATCGGGCAGCACGTAATCGGGATCGAACAGATGCCTCGCATAGTGGAACCACTCGATGGGCTGCAACAGGAATATCACGGCCAGCACGAGTACGGTCCTGTCGCTCAAATTGCGGACTGCGAACAGCACAAGCCCCACCACAGCGAAGAGCAGCAGCACGTCGCCCGCGGGGAAAAAGGCGGCGTTGAGCGTCGCGAAACCGAGCAGCAACACCAGACGCCACAGGAAACGGTAACCGAAATCCTTCCCGCGCCTCTGCCCGTTGCGGCACTGAATGCAGAACGTAAATCCGAACAGCAGGGCGAAAATCGCGTATGCCTTGCCCGCGAACAGCGAGAATACGACGTTGAGAACGCCCTCGTCGAGAACAGCCAACCATTCGGGCTGCTGCGTCGGATAGACGGGAAAGATGAAGTGTTCCAGATTATGCACCAGAACAATGGCCATGACGGCAAATCCTCTGAGCGCATCGACCACTTCGATACGCGGAGTTCGGGTTACAGCAGATTCCATTATGAAAGGTTTACAGTATTCTCTACAAATATAGCGATATCGGACGACGTGGGCAACTAAACGGGTGAAAAACAAGCAGTCCGCAGCCATTTTGACTGCGGACTGCGACGGGAGCCGAAAATTGCGCTATTTATCGACACTCGTAAATTCGCCCTTGCGGTCGAATTTCAGCTTCACGTCGTTGGACAGCTCTATGTCGTAGCCGCGCATATCGCGGTCGATCTCCTCGATGCGCACATCGGGATACTTCTCGGTAACGTAAGCCGCGATCTTAGCGGGGACAATGGCGGCGGGAACCTGCGAGCCCTTGCACTCCACCTCTTCCCATTCGCCGTTGGAACGGAACGATATCTCCGTGCCGTCGCCCAAACGCACGGAATAATCGCCGTCGATCCAATCGGCATCGTGCGTGATGGACGACACGGCCTTATCGCCGAAATGCTGTTTGACGAACTTCTGCGCCTTCTCGGGCAGCTTGTCGAAACTTATGGTGCGGTCGTCGTCCGCAAAAGCCGTGGCCGCCATGAACACGGCAAGCAGCGCCGCCGAGGCAAATAAAAAAATCTTTTTCATAAACGTCATCATTTTACGGTTGATGCAACGGATACCGCAAAAATGCTACCGATTATGAAAAAGAGGCACAATCCGAATAATAATTGCGGCTCTTCGGAGCCGCGCG
>CAYMIH010000055.1:0-5326 GCA_964390585.1 uncultured Alistipes sp. | reverse complement strand
CGTCCCGCGACGACCTCGTCGGTATCGACCTGCACAACGTCCTCGCCGAAATAGACGTCCATGCTCTCGGGACGGTGCATCCGCCACACGTAGTAGCCCGACAACCCCTTTTCGGCCGAGACTTCCTCGGCGGCACGGCACAGATTTCCGTAACCTATCTCGTCGTTCATCCGCGGCAGTGCGAACCCGCCCACGAACACGGTGGCCAGCAAACCCGCGGCCAGTATGCTTATCGACTCGTATGGGAAGTCAACACGACGCAAACGCATCAAGGCCCAAACGCCCGAAACCGACAACACGCCTCCCGCCGCCACGCACCAGCCGTTGCGCACCACGGCCACGTCGAACGCATATCCCGCGACGATCACTCCCGCCAATCCCGCGCACCACAGCACCGCAGGCACGGCGACCGCCGCCGTGATCCATCCGTTGCGACGTATGCGGCTCGCCGCCAGCAGAGTAACATAGACGAAGAACGGGAACGTAGGCGCCAGATATACGGCTATCTTCGAACTGAATGCCGACAGCATCACCAGCGTCGACAATATGATCGTAAGGAAGAACTTGTCCAGATCGGTGAGCCCGATCCGTCCGACCACGGCCGTGACGCACACGCACGCCATAAGCAGCGACCACGGCGCGAGCGAGTACCACATCGTCACCAAATAGTAATACACGGGGGCCTTGTGGTGGAATGCGTCGACCGCGCGGTCGATGGTCTGGTGAAACAGCAGGTTGTCGAGATACTCCGTCCCCCCGTCGCGCCACACCATGAAGAACCACAGCGCGCAGCCCGCCGCCAGAATCGCCCATGTCCGCCAACCCCAATAGCGGCCCAGCGTGCGCAACCGCCCCGCCACAGCGAGAAACGCCACGGTGGAGAGCAACGGTACCAACAGCCCGACGGGGCCTTTGGTGAAGAGCGCCGCGAATACGAAAACGGGAAACAGCGTGCGGTCGCGCGACGATCCGCCGTCGGGCGAGGAGTATATTCGCCAGAAAGTATACAACGCCAGCGTAATGAACATGCACATGAGCATATCCATACGCAGGAATACCGCGAGCCCAAGGAAAAGGCCACATGTCATGAGCATCATAGCGCCGCAGAGACGCGCCCGCTCGTCCAGCGAGGAGCGTACCCAGCGGTCCATGGTGCGCAGTATCACGATCGCGGGCACGAACGAGAACAGCGCCAGAAACCACATGCGGTGACCGCCGAAGAGCATCTTGCCCAGCATGACGATCCACAGATAGAGGGGCGGTTTGTCGGCGTAGGGTTCGCCCTGATTGGTGAATGCGAACAGATGTCCGTCGCGCAGCGCCTCGTCGGCTATGCTCAGGTAGCGCAATTCGTTCGAAGGGGTGAAGTCGCGCAGCACCATCACGGGCAGCAATGCCAGCAGGAAAACGTACGGCAGATAACGGAGTCTATTTTTCATTGCAAACGCTTTTTCTTCCGATCAAAAGATTGCGGGTGTAGGCCACGAAACCGACCGACTGCCCGAGTATAAGCACGGGATCGAGACGTATGGCGCCGTAAACGACTATCATCGACGACCCCAGAAGGCTCAGGCCCCAGAAGCCCGACGGCAGGACCGATTCGTGGCGGCGCGCCGAATAGTACAGCTGGTAGACGAAACGCAGCGAGAATATAAGCTGGCCCGCCGAACCGAACAGCAGCAGCCACAACGGTATGCTGTCGTTCTGCATGAAGGTGTCGAAGAAGTGCGACGCGTTGTGCGCAATGCCTGCCAGCGCCGCCACGGGCGTGAGCAGCAGCACAACCCGCAGCACCCGTTGCAGGCGGCCCCATATCCCCTTGGCGTTCAGATTCCAGAGATAGATGTAGTAGGAGACCATCTGCCCGAGTATGATGGCGAAATCGTCGCGCAGCCATCCGTAGACGAACAGCAGATAGGATCCCGCCAGACTGCACACCCAATAGGCCGTGGGCGACACCACCCGCTTGGCACGCTCGGAGAGAACCCACTGTATGATGATGCGCGCCGAAAAGAAAGCCTGCGCCAGAAAGCCTATGGCATATATCCACATAGTCCCTTACAGATTATGTTCCGCCACCCGATAGTTGATGGCGCGTTTCTTCATCCACCGATAGGCGAAGCAGTCCATGAACGGCGACACGAGTCGGTTCCAAAGATGGAACTTCGACACACCCGCCGTGCGGGGGAAATGGCGCACGGGCAGCTCCTTGTAACGCGCCCCCTCCTGCAAAAGGATCAACGCGGGCAGAAAACGGTGCATGCCCTTGAAGAAAGGCACGCGCTTGGCCGCATCGCTCTGCATCACCTTCAGAGGACAGCCCGTGTCGGTGGCGCCGTCGCCCGTCATGGCGCGGCGGAAGCCGTTGGCGATCTTCGATTGCAGACGCTTGAAGAAAGTATCCTTGCGCGCGGCGCGGATGCCCGTAACCAATTGGTATTCGTCGGCATAAGGGAGCAGCAGATCGAAATCCTCGGGCGAGGTTTGCAGATCGGCGTCGATATACCCCACCAGAGGCGAGCACACGTAGTCGATGCCCGCCTTTATGGCGGCGCTGAGTCCCGCGTTGCGACAGAACGAGATATAATAGAAGTCGTCGTGCGCGGCGCAGATACGCGCCAGCGCCTCGCGGCTGCCGTCGGTCGAACCGTCGTTGACGAACAGCACGCATGTCTTCACGGGAGCCGCCGAAATATATCGGGCGAAAGCCTCCTCCAGACGATCGATATTCTCCGCCTCGTTGTAGACGGGAACCACGACCGTGAATCGGTATTGCGATGTCTTATTCATTCGATGTATAAATTTCCGTTAGTTCTCCCTCAGGGGATTTTCCGCCGACATATACCATTCGGCGAAGCGCGCTATGCCATCCTCCAACCGCGTCGACGGAGCGTAACCCGTACGCGAGCGCAGACGCTCCGTATCGGCCCACGTGCGCACCACATCGCCGCTCTGCATGGGCATCATGCGCAGAGAGGCCTTGCGGCCCAAGGCGTTCTCCAGCATCGCTATAAAATCCAGCAGCCGCATGGGACGGCCGCAGCCGACATTGTATATCGTCGTCGGCACATCGCCCTCGGGGGCTTTGTCCACAAGACGCGCCACGCTCTCCACTATGTCGTCCACGTAGGTGAAATCGCGCTCCATGTCGCCGCCGTTGAACACCTTCAGCGGCTCGCCAGCCATGATGGCGCGGGCGAAGAGCATGGGCGCCATGTCGGGACGGCCCCACGGGCCGTAGACGGTGAAGAACCTGAGTCCCGACGAGGGAACCCCGAACAGACGGGCATAGACCCCCGCCATGAGCTCATCGCTGCGCTTGGTGACGGCATAAAGCGACACGGGATTGTCGACGGCATCATCCTCGCAGAAAGGCACCTTCGTATTGCCGCCGTAGACGGAGCTCGACGAGGCGTAGAGCAGATGACGCACGGGATGGCGGCGGCAGCATTCGAGAACGTTGAGAAAACCCGACACGTTGCTGTCGACATACGCGCGCGGATTCTCCAGCGAATAGCGCACACCCGCCTGCGCGGCGAGGTTTATCGCCACGTCGAAACGCCGCTCGGCAAAGAGGCGGTCCATGCCCTCGGCGTCCTCAAGCCGCATTTTCAGGAACTCGAACGAGGGGTATTTCACGCTGCGATGAGCGACGCCCTCGGCCGAGGCATCCCCGACACCCAAATCCACAAGTCGGGCATGCTTCAGACGCACGTCGTAATAGTCGTTGACCGAATCGATGCCCGTAACTTCGTATCCCGCCCGCAACAGATTCAGACTCAGATGATGGCCGATGAATCCTGCGGCTCCCGTAACAAGTATCTTCATATCAACTAATTTCTTGAAAATAAACAGTGTTTCATATCGTCCTGCGCGGAGGCAAAATTAACTTTTTTCGGGGGATTATCATAACAAACGGCACACAAAAATCGCCGTCGGACGTTTTACGGCAATACGAAGACGAGCCGCGCCGAGCGCGACCCGTCCGACAGATGGAATAAAAATACTATTCCACATACTCGTAACCGAGCCTCTCGATGGTCTCGATTATCTTCGCCGCATCGGCGTCGCCCTCCACATAGGCCGCGCCTTCGGCCAGATCGACCCTGACGGCCGTGACGCCCTCGACCGAAGCCAAAGCCCTCTCTACATTGTTCTTGCAATGGTTGCACATCATCCCCTTGATACGATAAACTCTCTGCATTTCTATATTTTTTTCATGTTTCACATACTTCATCACCGCAGCCGCCACGAGCAGACACCCGAGCAGCACACTCGACGCCGTTTTCAGGAATCCCGCCTCCGCCGCACCGCAACATGCCGCCGTATGCTCCGAATGCGCGAGGGCGAACCACTCGGCGGGCAGGACGTAATCGGTCAGCAGGCCGAACCCCACGGCTCCCGCCACGATGGAGGTCAGATAGACTATCAACGTCTTGCGTCCCAGCACCTTGCCCACGACCATGATGGCCGCGGCATTGGTAGCGGGTCCCGCCATGAGCAGCACCAGCGCCGCCCCGGGCGAAAGGCCCTTGAGCATAAGCGCGGCGGCAATGGGTATCGATCCCGTGGCACACAGATACATGGGCACCGACAGAACCAGCACCAGCAGCATGTTGGCCAGAGGATAATCGCCGAAAGCGGCGAAGAAATCGTCGGGCAGAAAGACGGTTATAAGGCCCGCGACGACAAGGCCTATAACAAGCCAGCGCCCTATGTCCTGCACCATGTCGACGAACCCGTAGCGCAACGCCTCGCGGCACTTGCCCCAAAACGAGAGGTGCCGAACGGGGGCACACCCCGCCTCCGCCGCCTCGTTTTCATCATCGCGGTTCACGACACCCGTCGCGACGCCTCCTACCAAAGCGGTCACGAAAGCCACGACGGGGCGCAGCAGTGCGAACGGAAGGCCCAACAGCGAACCCGTGGCCAGAATGGAGTCGACGCCCGTCTGCGGGGTGGATATCAGAAACGACACTGTGGCGGCACGCGACGCACCCTCGCGGCGCATGGACATGGCGGCGGGAATGACGCCGCACGAACACAGCGGGAGCGGCACGCCGAACAAAGCGGCCAGAGCCACCGAACGGAAATCGTTGCCTGCGAGATACTTCGAATAGACGCCCCGCGGCACGAAAGCATGCAGGATGCCCGCCACGAGAAATCCCAGCAAAAGGTAGGGCGACATTTCGTTCAGCAGATGCAGGAACGGATATAAATACTCTTGCATAAGCGGTTGGTTTTACTGCCCGCATGTATACGACAAACGCTGTTCGCCGTCGGCGGCAGGATTGCACGAGCCTTTCGGCGAGTTGCAGTCCGCCGC
>CAYMIH010000054.1:0-14098 GCA_964390585.1 uncultured Alistipes sp. | reverse complement strand
TGTGAGTGTTCGCGAACGATAGCGGGCCTCCGCGCGCCGAGGCTGCGGCCCGCACAGTCCTACGGACTGCAACACTTGCGTTATGCTATTGTTGTTGTTCGCCAATGGCGGCGTGCGGGTAAAATTTATCTTCGGCGACTGCGGGGGGCGCACCAAAGGTGCGAGCCGCCGAAGATAACGCCGCGTCTCGGCGCAGTTTCTCGCCGTCAGACAAGGATCGGTATCGTTGACAGTGTGTATTCGGGCGGCAGCCTGCGGACTGCATTTTTCGGTTGGGGGCTTGCGGTCCGTCGTGTCAGTCCGATCGGCCAAAATGGCAGATGTGTCGCGGTAGTTGGCAGTATTTTACGCCATAATAGCCGCTTTCGGGCGTAAAATCTTTTTGGTATAGCCTTTGTTCATGTTCATGCGACTGCCGATCGTAAAGGCGGCGGCGTAGCAGGATTTATATTGCAAGAGAATAAAAACAAATAAAGATTTACTATTATGGGAAAGATTATTGGTATTGACTTGGGTACGACTAATTCGTGCGTAGCGGTAATGGAGGGCAACGAGCCCGTGGTTATCCCCAACTCGGAGGGTCACCGCACCACCCCTTCGGTGGTGGCTTTTACCGACAACTCGGAGCGCAAGGTGGGTGATCCCGCCAAGCGTCAGGCTATCACCAATCCCAAGAGAACGGTGTTCTCTATCAAGCGTTTCATGGGCGAGCAGTACGACAAGGTCACGGCCGACATCACCCGCGCGCCTTATACCATCGTAAAGGGTGACAACAACACTCCGCGTGTGGATATCGACGGACGTCAGTATACTCCGCAGGAGATATCGGCCATCATCCTCCAGAAGATGAAGAAGACGGCCGAGGATTACTTGGGTCAGGAGGTGAGCGAGGCCGTCATTACGGTTCCCGCCTATTTCTCGGATTCGCAGCGTCAGGCCACCAAGGAGGCGGGCGAGATCGCGGGTCTGAAGGTGCGCCGAATCATCAACGAGCCCACGGCAGCCGCTTTGGCCTACGGTCTGGACAAGAAGGATTCGGACATGAAGGTAGCCGTGTACGATTTGGGCGGCGGTACGTTCGATATCTCGATTCTGGAGCTGGGCGACGGCGTGTTCGAGGTCAAGTCGACCAACGGCGACACCCATCTGGGCGGCGACGATTTCGACCACGTTCTGATCGACTACATGGCCGAGGCGTTCAAGGCCGAGCATCAGATCGACCTGCGTCAGGACCCCATGGCCTTGCAGCGCCTGAAGGAGGCTGCCGAGAAGGCCAAGATCGAGCTTTCGTCGTCGACCACCACCGAGATCAACCTGCCCTACATCATGCCCGTGAACGGCATCCCGCAGCACCTCGTGATGACGCTCACGCGCGCCAAGTTCGAGCAGTTGTGCGATCACTTGATCCAGAAGACCGTCGAGCCCTGCAAGCTGGCTTTGCGCGACGCGGGTCTTCAGGCGAGCGATATCAATGAGGTTATTCTCGTGGGCGGCTCTACCCGTATCCCCGCCATCCAGCAGATCGTGGAGAAGTTCTTCGGCAAGGCTCCCAACAAGTCGGTGAACCCCGACGAGGTGGTTGCCATCGGCGCGGCAATTCAGGGCGGCGTGCTCACGGGCGAGGTTAAGGATGTGCTTCTGCTCGACGTCACTCCGCTGTCGCTGGGTATCGAGACTCTGGGAGGCGTGATGACCAAGCTCATCGATGCCAACACCACCATCCCCACCCGCAAGAGCGAGGTGTTCTCGACGGCGGCCGACAACCAGCCCTCGGTGGAGATCAACGTATGTCAGGGCGAGCGTCCCATGGCACGCGACAACAAATCGCTCGGACACTTCCATCTCGACGGCATCCCCGCCGCTCCGCGCGGCGTGCCGCAGATCGAGGTTACCTTCGATATCGACGCCAACGGTATATTGAACGTGTCGGCCAAGGACAAGGGCACGGGCAAGGAGCAGAAGATCCGCATCGAGGCTTCGAGCGGTCTTACCGAGCAGGAGATCCAACGCATGCGCGACGAGGCCAAGGCCAACGAGGCCAAGGATAAGGCCGAGAAGGAGCGCGTGGACAAGATCAACGCCGCCGATTCGAACATCTTCGCCACCGAGAAGCAGCTCAAGGAGTACGGCGACAAGATTCCTGCCGACAAGAAGTCGGCCATCGAGGGCGCTTTGGCCAAGCTGAAAGAGGCTCACAAGAACCAAGACGTGGCTGCCATCGACACTGCCATCGCCGAACTGAACAATGCTTGGCAGGCCGCTTCGCAGGATATCTATTCGGCCCAGCAGGCTCAACAGGGTGCACAGCAAGGCGCTCAACAGCAGAGCGGTGCGACCAACGCTGGCGCAGCCGACAACGGCGGTGCACAACAACCCGAGGACGTGGAGTTCGAGGAGGTGAAGTAACGCTTGCTTGACGTAATATCGAATGCGCGGCTGTCCGAAACATCGGGCGGCCGCATTTTTTTATTGCATTCCGAATTGTTGCCGCGATTCGTATTTTTTTCGTAATTTTGTTCGGAACTATCTGATTTAGGTTTGCCGTGTTTTATTTGCGGCTCTTCGGAGCCGCGCGAGCCGCAGCCTCTGCCGCGCGGAGGCTCGCTGTTCGCCCGCTCCGCAGGCTACGCCTCGCCATTACAAGCCCAAAGAGGATAACCCACTTTGTTTTCGGGAAAAATCTAAAACATAACCTGATATGAAAAAAATGCTTATTACCGCATCTCTGTCGGTCGCGGCACTGTGCGCCGCATCGGCCCAGACCGAGGTGCGCATGACGCTGCACGACGAGAGTCGCAGCGGCAAGATCATCCCCCGCGAGATCTACGGACAGTTCGCCGAACATCTCGGCCGCTGCATATACGGCGGAATATGGGTGGGCGAGGACTCTCCGATCCCGAACGAAAAGGGATACCGCGTCGATGTGCTGGAGGCGCTGCGGGCGTTGAAAGTGCCCGTGCTGCGTTGGCCCGGCGGGTGCTTCGCCGACGAATACCATTGGATGGACGGTATCGGTCCGCGCGCGGAGCGTCCCAAGATGGTGAACACCAATTGGGGCGGCACCGTCGAGGACAACAGCTTCGGTACGCACGAGTTTCTCGATTTCTGCGAACTGCTCGGTTGCGAGCCTTACGTGAACGGCAACATCGGCAGCGGCTCGGTCGAGGAGATGGCCAAATGGGTGGAGTACATGACCTCCGACGCCGACAGCCCGATGGCCAATCTGCGCCGCAAGAACGGCCGCGAGAAGCCGTGGAAAGTGCGTTATTTCGGCGTGGGCAACGAGACGTGGGGCTGCGGCGGCAACATGACTCCCGATTATTACGCCGATCTCTATCGTCGTTACGCCACTTTCTGCAAGAATTTCAGCGGCAATTGGCTCTACAAGATTTGCAGCGGCGCCAACAACTACGACCACGCGTGGACCGAGACCATGATGCGCCGCGTGGGCAACCGGATGAACGGACTCACGCTGCACTACTACACCGTTTTCGACTGGAACCATAAGGGTTCGGCCACGGAGTTCGCGGCCGACGACTGGTATGCCACGATCGGCAAGTGCGCCGAGATCGAGAATGTGATAAAGGGCCACTGCGACATCATGGACCGCTACGACCCCGCGCGCCGCATAGCCCTCATCGTCGACGAGTGGGGCACGTGGTGGGACGAGGAGCCCGGGACGGTGCGCGGTCATCTCTACCAGCAGAATACCCTGCGCGACGCCATGGTGGCGGCCGTGTCGCTCAACATATTCCACAAGTTCACCGAGCGCGTGCGCATGGCCAACATAGCCCAGATGGTCAACGTGTTGCAGTCCATGATCCTGACGCGCGACGACGAGATGGTGCTCACGCCCACCTATTGGGTGTTCAGCATGTACACACCCCATCAGGGTGCCGAGTCGGTACCTCTCTATTTCGATCCCGTGACGGTCGAGGACAAGTATCGCCGCAAGGTCGACCTGCTGTCGGCCACCGCGTCGCGTGCCGCCGACGGTACGATCACCCTCTCGCTCGCCAATACGGATCTCGACAAGGAGTGCCGCCTGACGATCGCCTTAGACGGCGACAGACGTTACGACGTTCGAGGGCAGGTCCTGACGGCCGATGCCATGAACGCCCGCAACACCTTCGAAAGCCCCGACGCCGTGCGTCCCGCGGAGCTGAAAGGCATAAAGTCGTCGAAAGGCAAAATCGAGGTGGTTTTGCCCGCCAAGTCGATAGTTTCGCTCACGCTCAGGTAGCGTTGCGGACCAATATTGCGGCAAAAGTCTGAAAATCGGCTGACAAGTTGCGGTTTTCAGACTTTTTTGCTTATCTTTGCAAACTAAAAAACGGGCTGTGCCCGAGCTGATAACGTTTGGAACGATAAACGAAATAAAAATATAAACAAAAAATTTAGACGACAATGCAAAGTAAAGGCGCAATTAAATTGTTCGCGATCGTACTTGTGATCGCGAGCCTCTACCAGCTCTCGTTCACCTTCAAGACACGAAGCGTGGAGAAGGCTGCCGCAGAGTATGCGGAGGCGTTCGACGAGGCTGAAAGAGCATCCGCCGAGGCTTATTATCTCGATTCGATCATGAATAAGCCCGTTTACAGTCTCCTCGGACTCAAGAGCTACACCTACAAAGAGTGCAAGGAGAAGGAGGTGAACCTCGGTCTCGACCTCAAGGGCGGCATGAACGTGATGCTCGAAATCGAAGTTCAGGATTTGATCAAATCGTTGGCTGGCGAGAGCAGCGACGATCCCGCGTTCGTCGAGGCGATGAACCGCGCGAACGAGGCCATGAAGGCGGGTACCAACGACTACATAGGCGTGTTCGCCAAGTCTTACAAGGAGATCTCGAACGGAGCGCCTTTGGCTGCCATCTTCGTAAGCCCCGACCGTAAGGACATCACCCCCAACAGCACCGACGACGAGGTGGTGAAGATCCTGCGTCAGGAGACCGATGCCGCCATCGCCGCGTCGTTCAACATCCTGCGCAGCCGTATCGACCATTTCGGCGTGACGCAGCCCAACATCCAGCGCCTGCCCAACTCGAACCGCATCATGGTGGAGCTGCCGGGCGTGAAGGAGCCCGAGCGTGTGCGCAAGCTGTTGCAGGGCTCGGCTTCGCTGGAGTTCTGGGTGACCTACAATGCGGGCGAGGTGCTGCCTTGGCTGGCCGAGGCCGACCGCATGATAAAGCAGGACAACGACGAGAGCAATGGCGCCGCCGCGGCTGAGGCCGAGTCTGCCGAGACCGCGGAGCAGGCCGAGGGTCTGGCTGCCGAGGTGGCCGAGAAGAACGATGCCGTCGCCGAGCAGAACGCCTCGTCGCGCTTCACTCGCGAGAACAATCCCCTCTTCGCTCTGCTCGATCCTTCGTATGCGGGCGGTTGCATCGTCGGTGTGGCAGCGTCTGCCGATATTCCTGCGGTGAATGCCTATCTGGCCCGTCCCGACGTGCAGAACCTGTTCCCTAACGATCTGGAGCTGAAGTGGGGCATCAAGGGCGAGGATATGTTCGACGGCCGCGTGGCTCTGTATGCCCTGCGTTCGATCGACGGCAAGCCCGCCATGGACGGCAGCTCGGTATCGACGGCGCAGGAGCGCTATTCGGACCGCGGCGCCACGGCCGAGGTCGGCATGACCATGACATCGAACGGCGCATCGCAGTGGGCCCAGCTCACGGGTCAGAACGTAGGCAAGCCCATCGCCATAGTGCTCGACGGTTACGTATATTCGGCCCCCAACGTTCAGAACAAGATCGAGGGCGGCGTTTCGCAGATAACGGGTAATTTCACCATTCAGGAGGCGCAGGACTTGGCCAACGTGCTCAAGTCGGGTAAGGTGCCCGCGCCTGCGCGCATCATTCAGGATACCGTGGTGGGTCCCTCGCTCGGTCAGGAGTCGATCAACGCTGGTCTGCTTTCGTTCGTGCTGGCTTTCGTGCTGGTGCTGCTCTACATGGGCCTGTTCTATAAGACGGCGGGGTGGATGGCCGACTTGGCTTTGATCCTCAACGTATTCCTGCTGGTGGGCGTGCTGGTGTCGTTCGGCGCCGTGCTGACGCTGCCCGGTATCGCGGGTATCGTGCTCACGATGGGTATGGCGGTCGACGCCAACGTCATCATCTACGAGCGTATCAAGGAGGAGCTTCGCGGAGGCAAGGGCCTTTCGCTCGCCATAAAGGACGGTTTCTCGAATGCCTACTCGGCCATCATCGACGGTAACCTTACCACCATCATCACGGGTATCGTGCTGTTCGTGTTCGGTAACGGTCCCGTTCAGGGCTTCGCCACCACGCTTATCATAGGTATCCTCACCTCGTTCTTCTGCGCGATATTCATCACCCGCATGCTGCTCGAATGGATCGTGGAGAAGTGGGGCAAGGTGTCGTTCTCGCGTTCGTGGTCGGAGAACTGGCTGGCCAACGTGTCGTTCGACTTCATCGCCAAGCGCAAGGTGTCGTACATCATCTCGGGCAGCTTGATTCTGCTCTCGCTCATATCGCTCGCTTTCCACGGCCTCAATACGGGCGTGGACTTCACGGGAGGCCGTACCTATGTGGTACGCTTCGACAGCAACGTATCGCCCGAGGCGGTCCGCGAGGCTCTGAACAAGACTATCGTGAGCGACGACGCTGCCATGAAATCGAACGAAGTGAAGCAGTACGGTGCCGAGAATCAGATGCGCATCGTAACGCAGTACAAGTACGACGATACGTCGGAGGAGACCACCGCCGAGGTCGACGCCTTGATATACGATGCTTTGAAGGGATTCTATACCTATCCCATCACATTGGAGGGCTTCACCAGCACTCAGGATGATGTCAACGGTATAATTTCGTCGGACAAGATAGGTCCCTCGATCGCCAAGGACATGACTTACAATGCCATTTACTCGGTGCTGTTCTCGTTGATCGCCATAGGTCTCTACATCACCTTCCGATTCAAGAGATGGCAGTGGGCTTTGGGTGCCACGGTCGCTTTGGCTCACAACGCGTTGCTCGTGATCGGCATATTCTCGATGCTTTACGGATTCATGCCGTTCAACCTCGAAGTCAATCAGGCGTTCATCGCGGCGATCCTCACCATCATCGGTTACTCGATCAACGATACCGTGGTGATCTTCGACCGTATCCGCGAGTACATCACGCTCTTCCCCAAGCGCGACATAGGCGACAACATCAACAAGGCAATCTGTTCGACCCTGTCGCGTACCGTGAATACTTCGGGTACGACCATCGTCACTTTGCTCGCCATGTTCGTGCTGGGCGGCGAGACGATGCGCGGATTCATCTTCGCGTTGCTGCTCGGTGTGATTATCGGTACCTACTCGTCGGTGTTCGTGGCGACTCCCGTCGCTTACGACATCCTGCGTCGTGCCGACGACAAGAAATCGAAGTAACCGCGATGTTCGCAAATCGGTAAAACCGTACCGATCGATTGGTACGATATTGGAAAAAATAGGTTGTCGGCGTTGGTCGGCAACCTGTTTTTTTTATAACTTTGTCGCTGTTATGAGAAGCGTGTTGGATAAACTCAGAGCATTGACGGTGTGGATTCAGGGATATATCTCGCCTGTTTTCGTGTCGTTGTTGTGTGCATCGGTCATATTGTGGTATATCGTGAAACTCGAACATGATTATACCGCCGACTACGACGTGTCGATCGACGTGGATGGCGAGCGTCTGCGCGTCCCGTGCGTCGTGGAGGGAAAGGGTGCTACGTTGCTGGGCTATCGCGCATATATGCACAAGCAGATCAAGATCTCACTCTCGGAACTCAAATATGCCGTCGAGGAGAAGATCGACGAGCAGACGGGCGAGGTGATCGAGTCGTATTGCATCATCGATCCTCAATCTTTGCAGAGTGCCATTTCGGTACGTTTCAGCGATATAAAGGTGAAGTCGATGGGCGACGTCCCGCCATTGCCCATGCCCGAACCGTCGGATACCGTCACCAAGACCGACGGCAAGGATGCCGTCAAGGTCAGGTAGGGGCACTGATCCGCGCATCGGGCAGCGGTGGTATAAACTCCATATAATCTTCGATATATGTATAAGATAGGTGTTACGGGCGGCATCGGAAGCGGCAAGAGCACCGTATGCGCTCTCTTCGCCGACCGCGGCATCCCCGTTTACGACTCCGATTCGCGGGCCAAGAGTCTGATGAACGACGATGAAACGTTGCGTGCGGCTTTGTCTCACGAGTTCGGCGCCGATTGCTATGGGCCCGATGGCCGCCTCGACCGCGCTTATCTCGCGGCCCGCGTTTTCGGCGATGCCGAGGCGCTGGAGCGTCTCAATGCCTTGGTGCACCCCGCCGTGAGAGAGGATTTCCGCCGCTGGGCCGAGGCGCAGAGCGGACCTTACGTGTTGCTGGAGAGCGCTATACTCTTCGAGGCGGGTTTCGAATCCGAGGTCGACGCCACGCTGGCGGTGCTGGCTCCGCAGCAGGAGCGCGTGCGCCGCGCCGTCGAGCGCGACGGCGTGAGCCGCGACGAGGTGTTGAGACGCATGGCACATCAAATGAGCGACGACGAACTGCATGCGCGCGCCGACCGCACGGTGGTCAACGTGCGGCGCGATTATCTGGAGAGCGATGTAGAACAACTGCACAAGATATACTCGTATGAAGCTCAACGGTAGAGAATTGGATTTGTCGCGGCCGCAGGTGATGACCATAGTGAACGTCACCGACGACTCGTTCTACGAGGGCAGCCGAACCATCGACACGGCGTCGATCGAGCGCCGCGTGGCGTCGGCGGCCGAGGCGGGTGCCGACATATTCGACGTGGGCGGCTATTCGTCGCGTCCGGGTGCGGCCGACATATCGGTCGAGGAGGAGTGGCGGCGTGTGGAGCGCGGTTTGGCCGCGGTGCGCCGTGTCGCGGGCGACATTCCCGTGTCGGTGGACACCTTCCGCGCCGAAGTGGCGCGCCGAGCGATAGAGAGCTTCGGAGAATTGATCGTGAACGACATATCGGCGGGCGAGCTGGATCCCGCGATCGTGGACGTGGCGGCGCGGTACGAGGTGCCCTATATCGCCATGCACATGCGCGGCACGCCGCAGACCATGCAGTCGCTCGTGTCGTACGGGAGCGATATAGTGTCGGAGGTATGCGCCTATTTCGAGCGCAGGATCGCTGAGCTGCACGCGCGCGGCGTGCGCGAGCTCATCCTCGATCCCGGGTTCGGATTCGCCAAGAGCTTGGAGCAGAACTACGAACTTATGGCAGGACTGCATCGCCTGTGCGGCATGGGATATCCCGTGCTGTCGGGCGTATCGCGCAAGTCGATGATATACCGCCTGCTCGGAGTCACGCCCGCCGAGGCGGCGGCAGGTACGGCGGCGCTCAACTGGGAGTCGCTGCTTCAGGGGGCATCCATCCTGCGCGTGCACGACACGCGCGAGGCGGCCGATATAGTCCGAATGTTCGGGGTCTACTGTCCGTACGTCGGCCGTCGGTAATCGCCGCAGACAGCGGCTCAACGGCTCAGTACTCCTATGGCTCCGTCGTCGGCGAGCGTCTCGGCCGATATCTTCATCCGTCGGCAGCGGGAGTTGTTGTAGAATGTCACCGAGGCGCGGCCCTGCTCGTCGGGCCTGAGCTCGGGATTCCAATAGAGGGTTCGGCGATAATCGTTCTCCTTGGGCATGACGGAGTAGTCGGGCATGTAGAATTCGTCGGGTCCGTCGTAGCCGTCGATCCATGTCTTGCGCACTCCGCGTCCCGCCTCGACGGGTATTTTCCCTTCGGGGTAGGTCTCGATTAACACCGCGCAGGAGTAGTGGCTCGATATCTCCATCGGCGACATCTTGGTTATGTCGGCATATTGCGTGATAACCCCCAAATCTTCGTTGATATATATGGCCTTTATGGCCGACAGCCGCAGCAGGTCGTAAAGCGATACCTCGCCGCTCACCTTTTCGTAATCGACCACGAACAGCGGCGCCTTTCCCTTGTAGGTTATCCGCCATTGTCCGTTGATCTCTATCACGTCTATGTCGGTCGAATCTTTCGATTGGGACATGGCGTTGAGCGTGTTCACGCTCTGGCGCGATATTACGAACTTGTCGCTCAGGGCGGCCAGAAGTTCGTGTATGTCGGTGACCGACTCTCCCGCATCGCGTATGGCATCCATCTCGGCGGGAATGTCGTAAAACGATGTCGAGGTGGAGCGGCTGCGGTATATCTCGTCCTCGCGGGAACGTTTCTCGCCCTTCACCACCACCTCCTTTATGCGATGCACCTTTTTCGTCATGTCGGTCTCTCCGTCGTCGTAATAGAGCGCCGTCGTGTCGACGGGCGTGCGCACGGTCTCCGATTCAGAGAGGCGGTGCTCGTCGGGCATGTCGGCCGTCTCGATATTCATCTCCGCGGGGAGATACTCCCGAGGCGCGGGCGAAAACAGACGGTCGAGCAGTATGCGGCAGGCCTTGCGGCGGTTCTTGTCGTTGGTGATGGAGAGTGTCAGGCCCCATTTTCCCCACAGGTTGCCGACGAAAGTGAATCGGCCCGTGCTGTCCACCTCCACCGTGCCTGCGTGAGCCATGTTGTTCTGTATCTCGTCGTCGCTCTCCTCGCCGCGTTTGAGCAGTATGGACGAAAGCTGAATGTCGGTCAAGGGTTTGTCGGTACCGTATCGAAGCACACGGCCATGTACCTCCACACCCTGCTCGGGCAGATACTTCAAATCGAACGGTCGGGTTCCCGCGCGCTCGGCCCAGTCGTAGCGGCGCCAGCCCTGCACCATCAGCAGACGGTCGAGGGCCGTGCGGTGCAGCGAGTCGTCCGACTCGAAATAGTACGAGGGGCGGTGCACGTAGCCCTTTATCTCCGAACACAGCAGCAGATCGGTAAGCATGTCGCCGTAATAGGCCGTTTCGTTTTCGCCGTCGCGCACCGAGACCGATATGGGGGCGGCGAGCGGTTGCCCGTCAGCGTCGCGCAGGCTGAAATCCAATCTTACCGAGTCGTAGGGCTCGTACTGCGGTTTGTCGGCCGCGACCTCCATAGCGGCGCGTCTTCCCGCATGCGCGAACAGCAGGCGGTCGGCGATCGGAGTGCCGTCGAGGCCGACGAGTATTATGCGTGCCACCCCCGCAGGCATGCGGCGTTTGTCGATCTTGAAGTCTATCGGCTGTTCGTCGGCCAGATCGATTATGCTGTAACTCGATAGCGCGCCGCCGCATATCACGGCCGCACCCAGAATCGCGGCTGGCGCTCCCGCGCTCTTGCGCACCTCGACGGCCACGCTGTCGGCCGACGAAAGGTTGTCGACGCGCATTACGATGCCTTGCGGCTGTGCTTCGGGCAGACTGACGCGGAGGCTCTTCCCGCCTGCCGTTACTTCCGCCCGATCGCCTGCCGCGGGAGTGTAGTCGAACGCTCCGCGGCCTCCGTATTCGGTCGCGAACTCGGCCTTGACGTTGCCCTGCCTGTCGCGCACTTCGCCCGACAGGGAGACGGATTGTCCGTCGGCATCGGTCGCCTCGAACGCCACGCGCGAGGGAAGTCCCTCGACGAGGTTGCCGCCCTCGGGGAAGAACTGCACGTTGACGCTTCCGCCGCGCTTGGCGAAGGTGCGCTTGGACGGATACTTGCCGCTTGCCGTCCGCGGGCGCATCATCCTCTTGTCGGCCGTGTCCGCAGGGTCCTCGGGCTCGTCGAAGACGGGGATCGTGCGCGAACATACGGTCTCCTCGCCGAAATTGAGCATGTATTTGGTATAGGCCCTTATCTCGTAGAATCCAGAATAGAATGGCAGATGCGTCAATGCGAAATTTCCGCTGCACCGCCCTCCGACGATCGGCAGTACCCTCTTTTCGATGACGGTACCGCCCGGGTTCAGCAGCTCCACATACAGCGTGCGGCTCAGGGCCGTGGGACGGTTGGTGCCTGCCTCGACGACATAACAGCCGAACCAGATGCGGTCCGTCCGATAGTAGCTCGTATTGTCGAGGTGCAGGTGCACTTTCTCCTGCGGCAGCGCCTTGCCGAAACTGCTCGCGGCGTAGGCATAATCGAGCAGTCGGCGCAACGAGTCGGGCAGCTGTTCCTGCGCCACGGCTGCGGCCGTCGCGAATATGCAGAGTGCGAGCAGGAGCGGTTTTTTCATGGGATGGCGGTGTATACAAAGCAAATATACGGAAATTATTCCGTATATTCGATGCAGATGGGGCTGTTATTCTTTGAAATCTATTCGAGTCGTTTGAAATCGGAAAGATCGGTTTCCGCCGTTTGCGAGTGCGTGTTTCCGTTTTCGTCGGTCAGAGTCACGGTTATCCGATGCTTTCCCGTCCATGCCGTGGGGGCGTGCATGGGATATACGGCAAAGGTTAAAGGGGATATTACGGATAGTTCACTCTTTTCTATTTCATTACATGGTTTGCGTGTTGCGCCGAGATAATGATGATTAGGAAATATATCCGAGTGGTCGACATCCCCGAGGAATTGCGCGAATGAATGATAGTACGCCATGAAGATATCGTTCAACGGTGTTCCGGCAGGGTGCGATTCGTCATAGTCGCGGTCGCTCGTAACAAGTATAACTATATGTAATTTTTGCAAAATAACACACGTGTATTTTATCTGAAATCATTCTTGCCTAATTCTGCATTTGCGATTATTTGAATTTGAGGTGCGAAAAAAATAAAAGCGGACGGACCTTTTTTACAAGGTCCGTCCGCTTGGGGATTGTGCGGAACCACCGCGCGGGCAGCTCCAATATTACTTGCCCCAGAGGTTGCGGGGATATACGCCCTCTTCGATGAGCTGTTCGATCTTGGCCACGAGCTGCGGCTTGTCGGCCTTGTAGGTCACGCCGAACCAGTTGGCGGTGGTGGGCAGAACCTTGAGCTTGGCTGTGCCGTCGCTCACGAGCTTGTTCACCATGAGCGGAATGAAGAACTCGCTCTTGGGGTTGGCCATATTGGCGGGATCGCTCAGGAAGCCCTTGAAATACTCCTCCGAATAGGCGAAGTAGTCGGGCGTGAAGCCGAACAGATTCATCGACACGGGAGTGTTCTCGGCCAAAGGCTCGTCCTCGCCCAGATCGTGGAACACGATGGTACCCTCGGCATTGCGCTCGATCTTGGTGCGCTCAACTATCGAGGTCAGGAAGCGGTTCTCGTCCACCGAGCATACGCCGCGCGATACGGTGCCGTTCTCCGACAGGGTCTTGTTCACCTCGTAACCCACCATGCAGTAGTGGTTCTTCTCGCCGCCCAGCGCGCTGAGATACTCGCCGATGACCTTGTAGGCGTCGGCTCCGTAGAAATCGTCGGCATTGATTACGGCGAAAGGCTCGTGAATGGCATCGGCAGCCATCATCAGGGCGTGGTTGGTGCCCCACGGCTTTTCGCGACCTTCGGGCACGGTGAAGCCTTCGGGCAGGTAATCGAGTTCCTGATATACGAACTCCACTTCGATCTTGCCGCCGAAGCGCTCGGGGTTGAACACCTCGGTGAACTCCTTGGCGAAAGAGTGACGGATGACGAATACCACTTTGCCGAATCCGGCGCGGATGGCGTCGTAAATAGAGTAGTCGATGATGGCCTCGTTGTTGGGGCCTACGCCGTCCATCTGCTTCAGGGAACCGTAGCGCGATCCCATTCCCGCAGCCAGAACGAGTAATGTAGGTTTAACCATAATTCGTTTATAATTTATTTGGTTTGAGTATCGTTAATTATCGCAAAGTTAATAATAATTGTGTTTACGGTTCCACGTTGCGACGCAAAAAAACATTATCGGCAGGTCTTTTGCCTGTTTTTTCGTATCCTTGGCTGCTTCTTAGATACTCTGCCTCGGCAAAATCGCAAATAAATTCGCTTTTGTGCTCGGTGGCATGACGAACTATTTTTCATAAGACATGCGTAACGCCTGCGACTCTAAAGAGTCGCACGGGCAATTAATCAAGTGGCAGATTAGCAGTCGGGAACGCGCAATAAAGATGCGCGATTCCCGACTTGTCATATCTGTTACTCTCATATCGAATCACGGATGAATTAAGATACTATCAAGTTCCGGTTTCGCGCACTTTTTTAATATTACAAACAAAATAGTAGAAATTATTTCACATATCTATCGTAATCTGCTTGGGGCT
>CAYMIH010000053.1:0-14482 GCA_964390585.1 uncultured Alistipes sp. | reverse complement strand
CGACTGTTCGTCCGGTGCCTGTTTAATTATCTAAGACAAACAGAAGAATTTTTATTGGGTATTAATCCATTTCGACTTGCGATCACGAGGCGTGGCCTGCGGCTCTTTGAGCCGCGCAGTTCGCCGCCGCCCCACGCGGCGGACTGCTAAAGCACTCACGCCGCCGTCGGCGAACAGCGGGCCGAGCCCCGAATCCACACCAATCCTCGCCTCCGAGAATGTCGGCGATATGCCGAAAAGCGTTACGGCGGGTTATAAATTCATCATGTTACGTTTCATAATCTCGCAGGCGCGAATCACGATGCGCAATCCGAATAAATGAATAATTATTACATAATAATGTAATTATTGTTGTCCTTTTAGACGTAAATAGCGACCTAAAAGAGTATAAATAAATTTTTTTATTTATTTTTGCCTTTGTAATAGCGGCGATAAGGACGGCAAAATATCGTTGCGGTAAAAGGATATTTGATTTCGAACTTTCGATTTGTAATTTTTCGACAATAAGTCGGATGAAATTCGTAAGTAAATAAATATGATTTCGGAATCATTATAAACAGGTATACCTGTCGTATTTATACCCGATTTCGGGGATTGCCGTGTGAGAAAGCACTCGGTATCTTTGCGATGTCGATAAATGAATGACAAAATAAAAACAATACCCAAACAAATGCGTATGAAAATTTTTGCAAAACTTTGTTTTTCGGCGATAGTAGCGGTTGCTGCCGTCGCGTCGCCGTCGAATGCGCAGACGAAAGCCTCGATAAGCGGCACGGTGGTCGCCGCCGACAGCAAGGCTCCCGTCGCTTATGCGCTCGTGCATATTCCCGACGCGGGACTTCAGGCAGTTACGGACAACAAGGGCGAATTCCGCTTCAAGACCGTATCTGCGGGTGAACACAAAGTCGAGGTGACGTTCCTCGGTTACGAGCCTCTGGAGAGGACCGTGACCGTAAAGGGAGGTGAAAACGTCGTCAAACTCGAACTGCAACCCGCCAACTTCCGCGTGGAGGACGTGGTGGTGACGGCCGAAACGAGCAAGGCGGGCGCCGCCACCTCGTCGACCATCTCGCGCACGGCGATGGACCACATACAGTCGACTTCGCTGTCGGACGTGATGAGCCTGTTGCCGGGTGCCACTACGCAGTCGACCGACAACCTGACCCTCGCTCAGGCATCGGTGTTCTCGATACGCGGCGGTTCGAGCCTCGGTACGGCGGTCATAGTCGACGGCACGCCCCTGTCGAACAACTCCAACATGCAGAACGTGGCTGCCGCATTGGGGGGGGGGAATGGCTTTCAACAGTGCGCTTTACAACGGTAACGAGGCGATGGCGACCCCGACTTCGGGTGTCGACATGCGTCAGATATCGACCGACAATATCGAATCTGTGGAGGTGATACGAGGCATCGCTTCGGTCGAGTATGGCGACATCACCTCGGGTGCGGTGCTGGTGAACTCCAAGGCGGGCCGCGCGCCGCTTCAAGTGAAGCTGACGATGAACCCCAATCTCTACCAATTGTCGGCCACGCACGGAATACAGCTCGGCAACAAGTCGGGCAAGTCGGCGGGTGCGCTCAATTACAGTGCCGACTACACCTTCTCGCAGTACAAGCCCACCGAAGGCTATTCGCACTACAACCGCGTGAACGCCACCGTGGGTTACACCAACAGCATCGGCAAGTGGTACACCAATTCGACCTTTTCGTTCGGCGCCTACGACGACAAGGACAAACCGAATCCCGCGGATGAAAACGACATCACCTACGGAGCGCAGAAGGAGCGCCGCTACCGTTTCAACACCAAGGGTACCGTGTCGTTCGACAAGGGTTGGTTCAACAACATAAAATACGCCGCGTCGTTCACGCTCACCGACAAACACACCTATTACGAGGATATGGCGGGAAATGCCGAGTGGTCGTTCTCGACCTCGAAGACCGACGGCGACATGCTCTCCAGCGTGCAGGGTACCCCCATCTACGCCGAGGACGGCAGCGTGCTCATCGACGGCACGAGCACCGAAAAGGCTTGGAGAACTCCCAACAGCTACTTCTATGCCTACAACATTTACGGCAAGGAGCTGAATACGTATGCTCAGGTCGTCGCCAACTTCTCGGGCAAGGCGGGCCCCACGAGCCACTTCATAAAGATAGGCGCCGACTTCAAGAACGACGGCAACACGGGCCGCGGCAAGGTCTACGATCCCGACTCTCCGCCGATGCGCAACCTCTCTTACGACTATGCCACGCAGCGCGAACGGTCGTACGACGACGTGCCTTTCATGTCGACGCTCGGACTCTTCGCCGAGGAGTCGTTCAACCTCCGTTTCGCCGAGCGTAACCTCAATGTGGTGGCGGGCGTGCGTTACGACAAGGTGTTCGATTTCGACGGCGTGGTCGCGCCGCGCCTCAATGCCTCGCTGGAGATCATCCCCGACAAACTCTTCATCCGCGGCGGCTACGGCGTCACGGCAAAGATCCCCACTCTGGCGCTGCTCTATCCGCAGGAGGCCTATTTCGATCTGCTCAACTTCAACAACTCGTCGTCGATCACCACTCCCGATGCGCAGAAGTTCCAGATAATCACCACACGCATGTTCGACACCAAGAACTACGACCTGAAGATGGCCACCGCCACCAAATACGAGGTGGGAGTCGATTTCAAGATCGGTCAGGTGCGCGGCTCGGTGACGGCGTTCAAGGATCGCAGCTCGAACGGCTATACCTTCTCGTCGACCCCTGATTCGTTCCGCAGCGTCGAGTTGGTGAAATACGCCGTGGCCGACGGACTGCCCGAGGACGGCACCACGCTGCCCGCCCTCAAGGAGGAGTCGACGACTCCCATCCTGCTCCGTTACACCATGCCCACCAACAACGCCGCATACGAGACCAAGGGCGTCGAGCTGTCGCTCGATTTCGGTCGTATCGATGCCATCCGCACGCGATTCATCATCGACGGCGAGTGGTCGCATACCAAGAGTTGGAACAAGGGCTACTCTTTCCGCCGCGCTTCGTCGGGCAACATCGATTCGCACATGGGTGTCTTCGACGGCGGACAATACATCCATCGCGAGATATTGTCGACCAACTTCAAGGCCGTGCACAACATCCCGAGCATCGGCTTCGTGATCTCGGCCACGGCCAACGTGGTGTGGCGTTATAACGCATGGTCGAAGTACATCAACGACGAGATTCCCGTCAAATACATATCGGTCAACGACGGCAAGATGTACGATTTCGACGAGTCGATGTTCGAGCAGGAGGAGTTCAAGGTGCTCGATGTGCGCAAGGAGCTCGACGAGCGACGCAACATCAAGGACAGCTACATGTCGCCCATCCTCTGCATGAACATCAACGTCACCAAGGAGATCAAGGATTATCTGCGCATATCGTTCTATGCCAACAACGCGTTCCGCAGCACCCCGCTGTGGCAGAGCACCAAATACCCGGGCTCGTTCGTGCGCCGCAACGACGACACGTTCTTCTTCGGACTCTCGCTCACCGCAATAATAAAATAATCAAACGATGACCATCATGAAAAGATACATATATATAATAATGACCGCCCTCGCCGCCGCGCTTCTGGCGGGAGCGTGCGCCGAGATGATGAACGAAGCGGACAAAGCCGAGGTGATACGCTACATCGACGTGGCCTACAAGGTCGACATCGCCGACTTCTCCGACCCCGACGGCAACACCGTCAGCGCACCCGCCGAGTGGTTCGACGATCTGGAGGTTACGTTCAACAACTTCTCGGAGATGATCGAGACCGTCGTTCCCGTCGGCAGCGACGGCATAGCCAAGGCGCGCCTGACCCCGGGCATCTACAACGTCACCGTGCGCAAGACCGAGAAGCTCGGCGGTAAGAGCTACATACTCAATGCCCTGAACCAGAACGTGGCGCTGATCGACGACGTGACGCCCGAGAGCATCGACGCCTCGACCACCATATCGGTGCGTCCCATACTCGGTTCGCCCATCTGCTTCCGCGAGATATACTACTGCGGAGCCCCGGGCTACTACTTCCGAGGACAGTTCTACGAGATCTACAACAACGGCGACGAGGTGGTATATCTCGATCACCTTTGCTTTGCGCAGCTCCATCCGGCCAATGCCACGACGAATCTGCCCCAGTGGCCCGCCGAGGACGGCGTGGACCGATACGCCTACGGCGTCACGCTGTGGCAGATACAGGGCGACGGCGACGATTGGCCGCTGCTCCCGGGCGAGTCGGTCGTGATCTCGCAGGAGGCCGCCGACCACACCAAGAACACCAGCTACTCGGGCGCCTACGGCCTCATCGACAACTCGAAATCGGAGTGGGAGTGCTGGTCGGGCAATCCGCAGCGCGTGAACGAGGACGTTCCCGATCTGCCCTACGTGTTCTGGTCGGGATACATCAACAAGTTGCAGTGGCTCACGTCGGTGAGCGGCTCGGCATTCTGTCTCTACCAGCCCGGGCGCAACCTCGCCTTCGGCGATGAAGACTATTGGAAGGTGGGCGTCACCACGCAGAAGGTGGTCGGCGGATCGGGTCAGGAGTATGCCCGCATGCCCGTGGGCGATATCCTCGACGCCGTGGAGCTGATCCCCACCATGAGCGACATGAACATGAAGCGAATCCCGGGCATCATCGATTCGGGCGCGGCTTCGGTCGGCGGGCAGTATTTGGGCAAGAGCATCTGCCGCAAGGTGGTCGCCACGCGCGACGACGGCACGCCCATATATCAGGACACCAACAACTCGACCGACGATTTCGAGGTGATGGATTTTCCCGTGATACGCCGCAACGGCGAGAAACGCCCCTCGTGGAGCCCGTGGGCCGAATAATCATATCAACGCTTAAAAACAGAATGCAACGATGAGAAACATAAAATTTACCATAGCTTCATTCGCCCTTGCGACGGCGGCGCTCGGCGCCGCGGCTCAGGAGGCCGTCACGCCCGCGGGCATCGAGCGCAAAAAGATCGAGAGCCTCTGGTTCACCCATACCGACAACGCCGCGGGAGCGCAGCTCGACGCGATGGGACGTTACAGCGTGCTGGACATAAACTACGAGAAGACCAAGGGCGGTTACAAGCGCGCCCAGCAAGGGGCCAACAACGACTCTTACGGCTTTTCGACCGACGGCGGCGGCACGTTCGACAATCTGGGCGGCACGTTCCTTTGGGGATACTTCGATTATACGCACGACAAGATCCGCGACGCGCGTTTCAACGCCTCGCTCATCGATCCCCTGCGCGGCATGCCTTTCTACATAGCCGACCGCAACGAGAGCGATTGGATCAATCAGGATTATTCGCTCGGTCTGAAGGCCGCGACCCCCGTGCTGTGGGACCGACTGGTGTTCGGCGTGGGACTCGACTACACCAATGCGCAGGGCGCCAAGCAGATGGACCCGCGTCCCAAGGTGTTGATGTCGAAATTCGTCGTCACGCCGTCGGTCGTGGTCACCGCGGGCCGTCACGCCGTGGGCGCCGACTTCACCTACGTCTCGCGCCGTGAGGACGGATTGGCTAAGAACTCGGTGAGCTTCATCAACCAGCCCGTGTGGGAGGTGCTGGCCCCGGGATTCTTCAGCGAGGGTGAGATCGGTTCGGGAACCACGTCGGGCCTGCGCGACTACAACGCCAACACGCTGGGCGGCGGGGTGCAGTACTCGTTCGCGAGCGACGACGTGAAGCTGCTGCTCTCGGGCAAGTACACCCACACCGTGGAGGACGCCAACAACAACTACACCACGCCCAAGACCATCGGCACGACCAAGGAGAACATCTGGATAGGCAAACTCGATCTGCTGTGGAACATCGACGAGCGCAACGCCCTCATCCTCGACGCCGAGTACTACGACCGCAGCATCGACGGCATAGAGTACGTGCAGGTATTCGACAACACATACGAGGTGAGCCAATGGGTGGTGCTCTCGAAGAACATCCGTTCCAACTTCTCGACGCGCCGCGCGGGATTCACCCTCGACTACATGAACCGCGACGGCGGCGAGGCCTACCGCTGGCTGGCGGGTATCGACATCCGTTACGAGAAGCTGTCGGACATCTATTACATCCCCCGCAGCACACAGTCGACGGACGGCATATGCTTCGGCGCCCATGCCAAGAAGAACTTCCGTTTCGGCGACAACTCCATACTTCTCGGGGCTCGCGGAGAGTATAAATGCGCCCTCGACAGCGAGCATGTCTACACGGGCCGCAACGCCTCGTCGGAGATCTACACCGACATGGTGCTGCACGACTACGACTATCTGCGCTGCGACCACTACTCGCTGGGCGGCGAAATGACCTACACGCGTCACGGGATATTCAACGGACGCACGTCGATCTTCGCCACGGTCTCGGCCGATTGGTGCGAGGCGCTCGATTCGAGCATCGGACGCGATCTCGGTCGCCGCGGATTCCTCACCGTCAAGGCGGGTCTTACGTTCTGACACGCCCGAACACATCCCCGACGCACGGACAGTTCGCCGCCGACAAGCGGCGAACTGCCGACGTTGTGGGGGCAACATGGAAAAGACAAGCAAAAAACTCACATAAATGATTCGTAAAATAAGATTCTGCGCGCTTCTGCTCGCCGCCGCGGTATCGGCGGCCGCGGGGCGTGCGCAGCAGGTGGAGCGGCCCGCCGCCAAGGGCGCCTCGTCGTTCGCCGTGATAACCGACAGCCTCACCTACGTCAACTGTCGGCGACAGATCGAGCTCTACAAGCAGACCGTGGAGAGCGAGGGACTGCCCGTGTTCGTGGCCTACGCGCAATGGAAGTCGCCCGACGAGGTGCGCGCGCTTCTCCGACGCCTCCACGACGAAGAGGCTCTGGAGGGCTGCGTGCTTATCGGCGAGGTGCCCATAGCTATGATAACCCGCGCCCAGCACCTCACCTCGGCGTTCAAGATGGACGAACGCAAATTCCCGCTCGACGAGTGCTCGGTGCCCTCGGACCGCTTCTACGACGACTTCGACCTGAAGTTCACCCCGCGCGACGAGCCTGCCGAGGGGCTCATGCACTTCTACGCCATGGCTCCCGACTCGCCGCAATACATCTCGTGCGACATCTACTCGGCGCGCATCAAGCCGCAGGCGAGCAACGGCGACCCCTATGCGCAGATCGCCCGCTACCTGGAGAAGGCCGTGCGCGAGCATCGCTCGGGCAACGAGTTCGACCGCTTCGTGTCGTACACGGGCCACGGATCCTACTCCAACTCGCTCACCGCATGGCGCAGCGAGCAGCAGATCACGCGCGAGCAGTTCGGCGACCGATTCTCGCACGGCAACACGGCCAAGTACCTGCGCTACTCGATGGATCCCTACATGAAATACGACCTGATCCGCGAGCTGCGCCGCAAGGACCTCGACTTCATGGTGTTCCACGAGCACGGCGACTACTACCGCCAATATGTGTCGGGCGACCCCGTGACCACGGAGAGCGACGCCCACGTGGAGCAGATGGAGATGCGTCTGCGATCGCTCTACCGCCGCAATCCCGAATCGGCCCGCAAGCTGGCCGAGAGGTGGGGATTGGACTCGACGTGGTACGCCGACGCCGAGACTCCCGCCGCCATAGAGAAGGATTCGCTGCTCGACCTGCGGCTGGGCATCATCAACGAGGAGATCGACGCCATACGCCCCAACGCCCGCATGGTGATATTCGACGCATGCTATAACGGCGACTTCCGCAACGGCGACTACATCGCGGGCAAGTACATCTTCGCCGAGGGCGACTGCTGCGTGGCGTGGGCCAACAGCGTGAACGTGCTTCAGGACAAGTCGGCCTTCGACCTGCTCGGCCTGCTGGCTCACGGCATACGCGTAGGCGTGTGGGCCAAGCACATCAACATACTCGAATCGCACATCTCGGGCGATCCGACGCTCGCGTTCCGCAGCTCAGACGCCGAGCGACTCGACATCAACCGCAACGTGCTGCGCAGGGAGCCCGAATATTGGCTCGCGCAGCTCGACAGCGACATTCCCGACATGCGGTCGCTGGCCCTCATACGTCTCTACGAGGAGAACTACCCGAAGACGGGCGAGGTGCTGCTCGACCAATTCGTGCACTCGCCCTACGCCGTGGTGCGCCACACCGCGTTCCGCCTTGCCGAGAGTCTCAACGGGCCCGAGTTCAAGAAGATACTCATGGCGTCGGTGGGCGACGAATTCGAGTTCCTGCGCCGCATAGGCGTCACGCGCATGGGCCGCGTGGGCGACGACGACTTCATCCCGCTGCTCGTCGACACCTACATCGACGACCACAACTCGGCCCGCGTGGTGTTCCAGATCGTGCAGTCGCTCAAGTGCTTCGACCGCGACAAGGTGACGGCCGCCATCGAAAAGCGGTTCGCCGACGCCGATTTCTGCAACGCCGAGAAATACAAGCAGGAGCTGCTGGGCGCCATTGACGGCGAGACGGTGAAGGGCATGCCCAAGGATCTGGCCGACATAGCCGACCGCGACAACGGCAAGTGGCGCCGATTCTACACCACCTATCTCAAGAACCGCCCGCTCAACCAGTTCGCAGGCGAGTTCGCCCGAATCCTCGGCGACGAGACCGAGGACGAGGAGCTTCGCGTGCTCATGGCCGAGGCGCTGGCGTGGTTCAACCTGTCGGTCAACCGCGGCGTGATAATCGAGACCTGCGACCGTCTGCTGGAGAAGGGCGGCATGTCGGAGGAGCTGACGCGCGAGGTGACCCGCGCCCGCACCCGTTTGACTTCCGAAAAGTAAAAACAGACTGCAATGAAAAACCTCATATTTACCTTAGCGGCCATAGCGGCTCTCGCGCTGCCGTCGTATGCCGCCAAAAACAAAGTAACGGTCGAACGTCCCGCGGCCAAACATCCCACGTCGTTCGCCATAGTGATCGATGCCGAGACATACCGCCGCTGCCGCGCCGAAGTCGAGGCCTACCGCGACGCCCTCGACCGCGACGAGCTGGCCGTGTACACCCTCTCGGCCGAGTGGCAGACGCCCGACGAGGTGCGCGACTGCCTCGCACGGCTCCACAAATCCAATCTGAAGCGCATGCCTCTGGAGGGTGCGGTGTTCATCGGCGACGTGCCCTTCGTGAGCGTACGGAACGCCCAGCACATGACCACGGCGTTCAAGATGAACGAACAGACATTCCCCATGGACGAGTCCTCGGTGACCAGCGACCGTTTCTACGACGATCTGCACCTGAGCTTCGAGTTCATCGAGCGCGACTCGATCAACCCGCTGCGATTCTACTACCGTCTGTCGCCCGACTCGCCGCAGCGCCTCGACCCCACGTTCTACTCGGGCCGCATACTCTATCCCGAGCAATTGGGCGGCGACAAGTACGAAGCCGTAGCGCGCTATCTGCGCAAGGCGGTGGCCGAGCGCGGGCGGGATATCGATCTCGACCACGTGGTGACCTACGCGGGCAACGGCTACAACTCCGACTGCCTCACGGCGTGGATGGACGAGCGCATAGCCGTGGGCGAGATGTTCCCGCAGGTGGTGCGCAACGACCGCAAGGCCCTCGTGCAGCTCAACTTCCGCATGGAGGAGAACATGAAATACAACCTCTTCGACCAGCTGGCGCGCCCCGAGGTCGACGTGATGCTGTTCAACGAGCACGGCTCGCCAGACAAGCAGCACATCAGCGGCGAGAGCGAGCCCGAGACGTTCGATGCCCGTGCCGAGGCGCTGCGCAGCGAGATATACTACATGCTCGCGCGCGAGAAGCGCAAGGCCGACGGCGACGTGGCGGGAGCCGTGGAGTATTTCAAGGATAAATATCGCCTCACCGACAAGTTCTTCGAAGAGTTCTTCGCTCCCGCCGAGGACGGGGCGTCGGGCCGCGAGGGCGATCTCACGCTCGACGATCTGAAGGACAAGCGTCCGCAGCCCCGCTTCGTGATGTTCAACGCGTGCTACAACGGTTCGTTCCACCGCGCGGGCTACATCGCGGGCAGCTACATATTCTCCGACGGCCGCACCGTCGCGGCGCAGGGCAACACGGTGAACGTGTTGCAGGACCGCTGGACCTACGAGATGCTGGGACTCCTTTCGCACGGCGTGCGCATAGGGCAGTACAACCGTCTTATAGCCACCCTCGAAGGTCACATCATAGGCGACCCGACGTTCCGTTTCGCGTCGATCGACGATCTCGGCCTCGCCCGCACCATGGTGACGCGCCGCTGCGACACCGCCGACAAGGCTGCCAACGCCCGCAACGCCGCCTACTGGCGCGGGCTTACCGATGCCGACAACGCCGACGTGCGCAGCATAGCGCTGCGTATGCTGGCCGACGGAGGCATGATATCGGCGGCCGAACTGCTTGCCGAGTACCGCGAATGCCCCTACGCCACCACCCGCATGGAGTGTCTGAAGCTCCTCGCGCGCAGCGGTTACTGCCCCGAGCTGGTCGAGGCGGTGGGCGAAGCGCTCTACGACAGCTACGAGGTGGTGCGCCGCAATGCCGCCACGTATGCGTGGATGCTCGGCGCGCCCGAACTGACGGCCAAGGCCGCCGACGTTACGGTGAACTATCCCGAGTCGCAGCGCGTGGCCTACATCCTCTCCAAGGCCCTGCAACTCGCTCCCGAGGAGCAGGCGCTGGCAGCCTGCAAGGCCGCGATAGAGGACTCGGGCTACCCGACCGACCGCAGCGGCGCCCTCGACGAGCTGTATGAATCCGTCGCCGCCATGCAGAAGGTGAAGCACAGGGACATGGAGCAGCTCTTCGACGCCTCGGCTCCCGCCGCACGCCGCACCGCGGCCATACGCTCGGTGCGCAACAACACCTACCACGAGTACGTGCCGCAGCTCATCGAGCTGTTGCGGGACGAGTCGCAGCCCGCCGAACTCCGCATCATGACGGCCGAGGCGCTGGGCTGGTTCACGCTCTCGGCGCGCAAGGCCGAGATAATAGAGGCGTGCCGCGCGCTGCGCACGTCCGACAAGGAGCTGGCCGCCGAGGTGCGCCAGACGATAAACCGATTAAAATAGTACGACAATGAAAAGACTATTTGCAATACTTTTCGCTCTCGCAGCGACGGCCGCCGAGGCCGAGCCGACGCGGATCGCGCCGTCGGTCAAGACCCCCACGTCGTTCGCCATCTTCATCGACCGCGCGAGCTACGACCGCTGCCGCGAGGCGGTGGACGAGTACCGCGACGCCGTGCAGGCCGACGGATTGGGCACCTACATCATTTGCGACGACTGGCAGTCGCCCGAACCCGTGCGCGAGTGCATACTCGCCCTTGCCGCCGACAAGCGGATGCCTCTGGAGGGCGTGGTTTTCATAGGCGACATACCCATCGCCATGCTGCGCGACGCCCAGCATCTGTCGTCGGCGTTCAAGATGAACCAAGCCGCCGACCGCAAGAAGTCGTCGATCCCCTCGGACCGTTTCTACGACGACTTCGACCTGAAGTTCGACTTCATCGACCGCGACGCCGACAACCCGCTCTACTTCTACTACTCGCTGCGCCACGACTCGGCGCACCACCTGTGCTCCGACATCTATTCGGCCCGCATAAAACCCGTCGTGCGCGAGGGCGTCGACAAGTACGGGGAGTTGGCGGCGTATCTGCGCAAGGCGGCCGCCGAGCACCGCGCCGCCAACCGTCTCGACAACATGTTCGTCTTCTGCGGCCACGGCTACAACTCGGAGGCATACGACGCATGGGCGGGCGAGCAGGTGGCGCTGCGCGAGCAGCTCCCCTCGATGCGGCGGAGCGGCCACCGCATAGCCTGCTGCACGTTCGACACGCGCTTCCCGATGAAGCGCTACCTCATGCAGCACCTTCAGGACGAGACCATCGACGTGGCCATATGCCATCACCACGGATCGCCCTCGGCGCAATACATCAACGGATATCAGGACGTGTCCGACGCCCGCTCGTCGATCGAGAACGTGAAGCGCTACCTGCGCAGCAAGACCGTGGGTTACGACGATGCCGAGAAGCGCATCGCCGATTACATGCGATCGCTCGACGTGCCGCGCAGCTGGTTCGACCTGTCGGACTCGACCCGCATGGCCGACTCGCTCTACAACCGCGAGCTCGACATCGACCTGCTCGACATCTACGGCATGAAGCCCGCGGCCCGTTTCGTGATGTTCGACGCCTGCTTCAACGGCTCGTTCCACCTCGATGAGTATGTCGCGGGAGCCTACATATTCGGCGGCGGCAAGACGGTCACCGCCATGGCCAACAGCGTCAACAGCCTGCAAGACAAGTGGCCCGACCGTTACATGGGCCTGCTGGCCTGCGGCGTGCGCGTGGGACAGTGGGCGCGCGGCACCTTCTATCTGGAAAGCCACATCATAGGCGATCCCACGCTGCGCTTCGAGAACGCGGAGGATGCGAAGGGCTTCAACGAGGCCATGACCCTGCACGCTCGCGACGACAAATACTGGCTCAACACACTGCGCAAGAGCGACTATCCCGACATTCAGGCCTACGCGCTGCGCCGCCTCAGCGAGAACGGCTACCGCGACATCGTGCCGCTGCTGGCCGACACGTTCCGCACGTCGCCCTACGGCACGGTGCGCATGGAGTGTCTCAAGCTGCTGAGCACCAAGCATGCGCCCGAGTTCACGGAGCTGCTGCCCGCAGCCCTCAAGGACGACTACGAGTTAGTGCGCCGCATGGCCGCTAACTACATCGGCCGCTGCGGCGACGATTCGTTGATCGCCGCCGACGTGGATGCTCTGGTGAACGCCTACATATCGAACCGCGTCACCTACCACACCTCCGACGCCCTCGCGCTGCTGGATCCCGACAAGACCAAGGCCGAGATCGCGCGCCGCTTTGCCGCGCAACCCGAAGCGGCCTTCGGCGGGAGCAGTGCGGCGTCATATATCGAACGTGTGGATCGGGCCGAGAAGTCGCTGCGAACCGATCTCGAATACATCTTCGACGCCGCCAACCCGCAGAAACGCCGTCTGTCGGAGATAAAGTCGTTCCGCAACTACCACTACCATCGTGCGGTGCCGCAGCTCATACGCTTCGCCGAGGATCCGTCGCAGGACGAGGAGCTGCGCACGGCGGCCGTGGAGGCATTGGGATGGTTCATGCTCTCGTACCGGCGCCCCGCCATCGAGGATGCCGTGCGCAAGATCGCCGTCGGCGATCCGTCGTCGGCAGTCAGGTACGAAGCCGAAAAGACGCTCAACAGATTGGCGGCGTATTGATCGTTCGGGGGAGTCCGACGACACTCCCGCTTCGGGAAATACCGCCTCGGCAGCACGTTGCCGAGGTGGTATTTTTTCGCCGTGCGGCCGCAAAAAAAACCGACCCCTCTCGGGATCGGCTTGCAGCACTCCGCTCGGCGGACTACTTGTTCTTCTTATCGTAACGTTTTGCGTAACGGCTCATAAACTTATCCACACGACCGGCGGTATCAACCAACTTCATCTTACCCGTATAGAAGGGGTGCGACGTGTTAGAGATTTCCATCTTATACACAGGATAGGTTTCGCCGTTCACTTCGATGGTCTCCTTTGTCGAAACGGCGGACCGACACAAAAACACGTGGTCGTTCGACATATCCTTGAACGCCACCAAACGATAATTCTCCGGATGAATTCCCTTTTTCATTTTCGTTCTGTTTTTGAATTTTATGCTTAAGCGCGACAAAGATATGTATTTTATTTTCATCGAGCAACAATCGCCGCTTTTTTTCGCTCTTTGCGGGCGCGTTTTTCTCTTCGCAGCGCGAGGTCGGCAGTTCGCCGACGCCCCACGCGGCGGACTGCTGTCGCATTCCTGCCGCCGTCGGCGAACTACGTTGATAAGACCGATCATGCGTATATCCGCTTCGTATTCGTAATTGCGAGCCGCGGACCGCGGAGAGAGCGGACGGCGGTTTCGTCCTATTTATAATAGGTATGGTCCGAAATGCGGCGACAAGCACTTTTTCCGACAAAAATTTCGTTTTCCGAAAAATTTGTCATACCTTTGCACTCGCGAAAGCCTCGATGAGAGGTTGCGTGCGGATCCATAGCTCAGTTGGTTAGTAGCACCTGACTCATAATCAGGGGGTCGTAGGTTCAAGCCCTACTGGATCCACAAGAGAGGGGGGGGAGTTTGCAGCGGTTGCGAACACCCCTCGCTTTTTTTGTGCCGCCGCCGCTTTTTTCCGTTGTCCGCGGTTGTTGCGGGAGGACGCGTCTTTGCGGACCGATGTTGTCGTCGGGTGCCTCGGGGTCGGATATTTCATAATATTTTTAATGTTTTTTCTCAAAAAACTTTAACATTGTTTTTTTAATCGGAAAAGAGTATTTATATTTGCACTCGATTTTTCGGCTCCGTATGTCGGGCCGAGCGATCGGGTTCTTTGATCGAGCGTTGTAGGCTGTTTTTCGATTTTCGATGTCGTGCGATAAAAAAGCCGCGATAATTTTGGAAATTAAAAAATAATATCTACCTTTGCATCCCGTAACGGTTGAAATGCCGATGTAGCTCAGTTGGCCAGAGCAGCTGATTTGTAATCAGCTGGTCGGGGGT
>CAYMIH010000052.1:0-14494 GCA_964390585.1 uncultured Alistipes sp. | reverse complement strand
TTTTAGACTTTTTACGCTGTCAAAATTACAAAAACTTGTGAAAAAAACATCGTCGCGGACGACTATATCGCAAAATTAATCCTCGACATGCCGCCGCGGAGCGTGCAAAACCGCCGATTTGCGCCGGCAAACTTTTGCTCGGTCGGGGCGAAAAGAGTATCTTTGCGGGAAAAGACAAAGACGATGAACGACAGGAAAAGAACCGAAATAGCCGAACTCGGGGAGTTCGGACTCATAGACGAACTGACGCGCAACGCCGCGGCCGACAACAAATCGACCCTGAAAGGCGTGGGCGACGATGCCGCGGTAATCGCGGCGGGGCGCGACGACGCTGTGGTCGTATCGACCGACGCCCTGCTGGAGGGCGTGGATTTCGACCTCACCTACTTCCCGCTCAAGCATTTGGGCTACAAGGCCGTCACGGCGGGCGTGAGCGACATTCTGGCCATGAACGCCAAGCCCGAGCAGATAATGATATCGCTCGGCGTGTCGTCGAAGATGTCGGTCGAGGCGTTGAAAGACCTCTACGAAGGCATCGAGTTCGCCTGCAAGGAGCTCGGAGTGGATCTGGCGGGCGGCGACACGCGTGCGTCGATGACGGGCCTGATCATAGGTATCACGACCATAGGCCGTGTACGCCGCAAGGCGCTGACATACCGCAGCGGCGCGCAGTTCAACGATTTGATCTGCATCACGGGCAACCTCGGTGCGGCCTACATGGGCCTGCAACTGCTCGAACGCGAGAAGCGGGTGTTGGCCGACGTCAGCAATCCCGAACCGCAATTCGCGGGTCACGAGTATCTGTTGCAGCGCTATCTGAAGCCGCGGGCGCGCAAGGACATAATCGAGGCGCTGGCCGAGGAGAAGATCGTGCCCACGTCGATGATCGACATCTCGGACGGTCTGGCAAGCGAGGTATTGCAGATATGCAAGGCCTCGAAGTGCGGCGCACGGATATATCTCGACCGTATCCCCATCGCCAAGCAGACCACGGAGCTGGCCGAGGAGATGCACGTCGATCCCGTGGTGGCCGCGCTCAACGGCGGCGAGGATTACGAATTGATGTTCACCGTGCCGCTGGCCATGCAGGAGCAGATCATGCGTCTGGGACTCGTCGACGTGGTGGGCCACATCACCCGCGAATCGACGGGCGCCTACCTCGTGACGCCCGACGGCAGCGACATAAAGCTGCGTGCGCAGGGATTCAAGGAGTAGAGTTTCGTCGTCTCCGTTTGCGACGGGCGGCCGACCGACGGATTCGATTATGCCGCACCGCGGCGTATTGAAATATGCAACTGCCTAAAAATGGGCTGCCCGAAATCGTCGGGCAGCCCATTGTCTGTTTCTCTCGGCCGAACGGTCAGGGCCGATGAGATTATTTGTTCATCACCTCGTTCTGGTGGTTGATGCTCTCGATGTGGATGGCCTCCAGCACCGTGCGCACGAAATCCTCGCTGAGATTCATGCCGCGCGTGAGCGAGAGCATGCGGCGGCATATCTCCTCCCAGCGGTTGCTTTGCAGTATGGCCACGTTGTTGGCTTTCTTTATCGAACCGATCTTCTCGCAGGTGTTCATGCGGCGGCTGAGCAGGTCGAACAGTTCGGCGTCGATCTGGTCGATCTGCTGGCGGCATACGTCGAGCTCGCTATTGAATTCGGGGTCGTTGGCCGTCTTGGCGCGCCACATCACGTTGTCGATCATGGTGAGGCAATCCTGCGGTGTGAGCTGCTGCGAAGCGTCGCTCCACGCCTTGTCGGGCGTTATGTGGCTCTCGATGATGAGGCCGTCGTAACAGAGGTCGGCGGCCTGCTGCGAGATGCCGTAGAGCAGCGGGCGGCAGCCGCAGATGTGCGACGGGTCGCAGATCATCATCATGTCGGGGAAGCGGCTGCGCATCTCGAAAATCATGTGCCACATTGGCGGATTGCGGTACTTGCTGTGTCCGAAGTACGAGAATCCGCGGTGGATCAGACCTATGTTCTCGATCTTCACCCCCTCGTTCACCAGACGGTTCACGGCGCCTGCCCAAAGGCCGATGTCGGGCGTCATGGGGTTTTTGACGAGCACCGTTATGTCCTCGTTGCCGTGGAGGCTCTCGGCGATCTCCTGCACGGCAAAGGGCGATACGGTCGTGCGCGCGCCTATCCACAGGATGTCGACGCCGTGTTTGAGCGCGCACTCCACATGCGCGTGGTTCGCCACCTCGACGGCTATCGGCAGTCCCGTCGCGCTCTTCACCTCGTTGAGCCATTCGAGTCCGGGCTCGCCGATTCCCTCGAATGTACCCGGGTTGGTGCGCGGCTTCCACACGCCCGCGCGGATCACGTCCACCTTGCCCGAACGGGCCAGCTGCATGGCGGTCTCCACCGTCTGCTCACGGGTCTCGGCGCTGCACGGACCCGCTATTATGAGGGGCCTCTTGGCCCCGAGAATGAATTTTCCCATTGTTATTTTTTTAGGCAATTATATATTTCAATGTACCGAGTTTCATAGCGGCAAGATTGAGTCCGACGGTCGTCTAGCCCGCGGCCCGTGGCCGCGTTTGCAGATTTGACCCTACTCGGGAGGGGACTTCGGTCGCTGTGCTCCGAACAAGGTATATTAATATATAATCGAGTTATTCGTTATTTCAGTATTTCCCTGATTCTGTTGGCTTTGCTCATGGCTTCGAGCAATCCTTCACGGTCGTCGCGCTCGATCATGCGACGCAAGACCTGCAATTGGTGGATGTGCTCGCGCAACACGTCCAGAATGTTGTATTTGTTTCCCAGAAATATGGGTGCCCAAGTCTGCGGCAGACTCTTCGCAAGACGTACCGTGCTCTCGAAACCTCCGCCCGCCAGATCGAATATGTGCTCCTCCTCGCGCTCCTTCTCCAATACGGTCAGCGCCAGCGCGAACGAGGTTATGTGCGATATGTGCGAGACGTATGCGCAGTGGGTGTCCTGCTCCTCGGCCGACATGTAGCGTATAGGCATCCCGAGCGTGCGGTAGATCTCCTCCACCGCGGCCAGAGCGTCGGCGTCGGACCGTTCGCTGTCGCATATCACCACCGTGCGCCCCGTGAAAGCTCCGTGCTCGGCGGCCTCGGGACCGCTGTTCTCCGTTCCCCACATGGGGTGCGTGGCCACGAGCCGTCCACGGTTGGGGTGCAGGGCGGTCACCTCGCACAGCTCCTGTTTGGTGGAGCCCATGTCCATCACGATCTGTCCCGAACGTATGCGGTTGAGAATCTTCACGGCCATCACGGGGATGGTGTCGACGGGGGTGGCCAGCACTATCAAGTCGCTCTCTTCGAGAGCCTCGTCGAGAGTTACGATGCGGTCGACCAGACCGAGGTCGAGGGCCCGCCGAGCGCTCTGTTCGGAGCGCTCGATTCCCGTGACGCATTCGCTCAACCCCTTGTCCTTGAGACTCAGGGCGAACGAACCTCCTATGAGGCCCAAACCTATTACGGTCGTCTTCATCCTCGGCGCGGCGTTATTTCGAAAAACGTGTCTTCACGCGCTGCGCCGCCTCGGCCAGACGCTCCTCGGGCATGCAGAGCGAGATGCGGATGAACTTGTTTCCCTCGCTGCCGAAGATTCCGCCCGGGGTGACGAACACGTCGCACTCGTCGAGCACCTTGTCCGAGAATGCGAAGCAGTCGCCCTCGAAGTCGGCGGGCATGGCGGCCCATACGAACAGACCTGCCTGTCCCTTCTTATAGGTGCATCCCAGCGCGTCGAGAAGCTCGTAGCCGCGCGCCTCGCGTGCGTAGTAGGTGGCGTTCAGCTCGTCGAACCACTCGTTGCCCAGCGACAGAGCCTCGGCGGCAGCGGCCTGCACGGGGTAGAACATACCCGAGTCCATGTTGCTCTTGAAACGCAGTATGTCGCTCAGTATGTCGGCACGGCCAACTACCACGCCCACGCGCCAGCCGGCCATGCTGTGGCCCTTGCTGGTGGAGTTCATCTCGATGGCCACGTCCCATGCGTCGGGTATCGAAAGTATGCTGAGCTGAAGGTTGTTGCGCACGAAGCTGTAAGGGTTGTCATGCACCAGCAGGATGTTGTGCTTGCCCGCGAAGGCGACCAGCTTCTTGAACAGCTCCTCGGTGGGATGGGTTCCCGTCGGCATGTTGGGGTAGTTGACGAACATGAGCTTCACGCGGCTCAGGTCCTGCTTCTCCATCTCGTCGAAGTCGGGATAGAAGTCGTTCTCGGCCTTGAGGGCGTATTCGACAACCTCGCCGCCCGCGAGCGTCACGGCCGCGCGGTAGGTGGGGTAGCCCGGGTTGGGTACCAGCACCTTGTCGCCCGCGTCGAGGAACGCCATGCAGATGTGCATGATGCCCTCCTTCGAACCCAGCAGAGGCAGCACCTCGTTCTTGGGGTTGAGCTTCACCCCGTACCACTTCTCGTACCAGTCGGCGTATGCGCCGCGCAGCAGGTCGCTGCCGTTGTAGGGCTGGTAGGCGTGCACGTCGGGACGCTGCGCCTCCTTGCCCAGACGCTCGATGACGCTCTTGTGGGGCGGCATGTCGGGGCTGCCGATTCCGAGGCTGATGATGTCGCGGCCCGCCTTGCGCAGCTCGGCTATCTCGCGGTTCTTTTTCGAAAAGTAATACTCCTTGATGCAATCCATTCTGTGTGAAGGAGCGATCTCTACCTTTGCCATAATCGTTTTTTCGTTAGATGTTATTTATTCGGTTATTCTTTATCGTTCTTGCGTGTTGTCCTTGCGCAGTCCGCTGCGGTACACTCCGTAGACGTGCACCTCCTCGGCGGCCTCCTGCAAACGGTCCAAGTTGCGGATGTAGTCGTCGAGACATCCGAACTCCAGATCGATGTGGAACAGATAGTGCCACGGCTCGCTGGGGATGGGATACGATTGCAGCTTCGAGAGGTTGATGCCCTGCAACTGGCTGAGCGCGCGCAGCAGCGACCCTTCGCGGTGGTCGGTCTTGAAATAGAGCGACGCCTTGTCGGCCTGCGGGTCGATGTTGTGGTCGTGGCGCTTGAGCACCATGAATCGCGTGTAGTTGCTCTTTATGGTGTTGATCTCGGGGGCGATGATCTTCAGCCCGAACATCTCGGCCGCCAGTTCACTCGCTATGGCCGCCGTGTGGCGCAAACCCTTCTCGGCGATGTGGCGTGCGCTGAGGGCCGTATCCTCCGATTCGATGAGCTTCCACGGGCGGACGTCCAGATAGTCGATACATTGCAGCAGGGCCATCGGGTGCGACTCCACCTCGCGGATGTCGTCCAACCCGACGTCGGGCAGCACCATAAGGTTCTGCTTTATGGGCAGATATATCTCGCCCGCCACCTGAAGGTTTGCGTCTTGCAGGATGCTGTAATTGGCTATGATCGACCCCGCGATGGAGTTCTCGATGGCCATCATGCCCATGTCGGCCTCGCCGCGCTTGACGGCGGCCGCCACGCCTCGGAATGTGTCCTGAGGCATTATGCGGATGTCGCGGCCGAAATATTCGTTGGCCGCTATGTGGTGGAAACACCCTTCGTAACCTTGTATCGCAATCGTCTGCATCCGTATGTCGGTTAAAAAAAATCCTGACCTCGCAGGGGCGGTCAGGATCAATATCACTCGTTCATGAAATCTTCACTGTTTAGCATATCATATCCCGACCGTTCGCACGGTAATAATAAAATCGCTTGAAAAAGAAGAAATTCATGTTCATATACTTTCGCGTGCGGTTATTCCTCCGCTTCGGGTACAAATATATCGCAAATCGTCGACATATCAAAATCCGTGACGGATAAATATGCGGAAAATTATTCAAATTATTTCATAACTGTTTTCCGCGGCGGCGCCGACGGCGGCGTATTTCGTGCGTAACGCGGTGGCGGTCAATGCGGTGTGCCTACAACTCCCGCAGATCGACAATGCCGTTCATCACGGCATAGATGGTAAGGCGCCCTATCGACCGCGAGCCGATTTTCTCGCATATGTTGCGGCGGTGGAACACCACCGTGGCCGACGATATGTTCAGCCGATCGGCTATCTCCTTGTTTATGCAGCCCTTGACAGCGAGCGCCAGCACGTCTTTTTCGCGCGGCGACAGCAGCTCGGCATACTCCTTTTCGGCGTGCGGGTGCATGCCGTGTGCGGTGTGTGCGGCGTTGTGGATTGCGAGGAACGTTTTGAGCAGGTCGCGTTCGGGGCGGCGCGTGTCCACGGTGCGGAACTCGGCGGGAACTTCGTCGGCCTCGCCCTCGACGAGCACTATGCAGCGGCGGTGCTGCGGAGCGAAGAAAGGCAGGTTGGCGGCGAGTATCTCCGCCGACACGAAATAGTGTATGGCCGAGTGCGGCCGATCGGCGTCGAACTCCTCCATCGAGTTGTAGGAGGCTATCTCCACGTTGCGGAACATGTCGACGAACGGGGCTATGTCGGCCAATATGGCGCGCATGGCCAGACAGCACAGCGAATTGGGATGTATGACCGCTATTTTGGGCTTGACTTCCATAGTCGCAAAGATAAGACAATTAACCGTAATGAAAAACTATAATAAATGATAGTTGATGCGCGTGTGCGCGGGAAGTACCTTTGCATTGCGGTTTCGGGAGATGCTGTTCGCCGACAGCGGAGGACGCAAGCGAGCCTTCGGGCGAGTTGCAGTCCGCCGAAGATAAATTTATTTAATAGGTCTTACGATGAAATTATTGTTCATTTTCGCGCTGTCGGCACTGCTCGGCGGCGCCTGCCACAACTGTTATTCGGCCGAGCGCCCCGACAGCACCTATGCCTTGTACGGCGACGGCGTGCAGAGGGAGCGGCGGATAGATGCCGTCGTCGTCTCGACCGACATGCCCAAGTCGTACATCGACAAGAAGCATATCCCCGTGGCGGTGTCGCAGCTGCGCAGCGAGGATTTGGAGCGCGGCCGCGTGCTGTCGATAAAGGACCTCACGGCCATAGTGCCCAACTTCTACCAGCCCGACTACGGCTCGAAGATGACTTCGTCGATATACGTCCGCGGCTTCGGCGCGCGCATCGACCAGCCCGTCATAGGCGTCAGCGTCGACGGCGTTCCCTACCTTAACAAGAACAACTACGATTTCGACATGCTCGATGTGGCGGCGGTCGAGATGCTGCGCGGCCCGCAGGGCACCCTTTTCGGGCGGAACACCATGGGCGGCCAGCTCAATATCTATACCCTCTCGCCTCTCGGCATCCGCGGCCGCGATGCCGTGCGCGCCTCGGCGGAGTACGGCTCGGGCAACACGGTACGTGCGCGGGCGTCGTACTATCACAAGGGGGCGGGTCGTTTCGGATACATGGCGGGCGGTTATTACACCCGCACCGACGGATTCTTCGACAACGAGTACGACGGCAGCCGCTGCGACTTCGGTCAGGGCGGGGGCGGCCGCGTGCGCGTGGCGGGCGACCTCGGCCGCGGATGGACACTTGACAACACCGCGTCGGTGAGGTACGACGACGAGGGCGGATACGCCTACTCGCTCTACGATGTCGAGACGGGCGAGGTGCACGGCGTCGACTACAACTCGCCGAGCCGCTACGAGCGTCTGAACGTCACCGACGGTCTGGTCGTGCGCCGTCGCGGCCCGAAAGCGGAGTTCAGCAGCACGACGGGCTACCAGTTCACCCACGATAGGATGAACATCGACAACGACTTCACCTCGGCGTCGCTCTTCACGCTCCTGCAGGAGCAGCACGAGCATGCCCTGACGGAGGATCTGGTGCTGCGCACGCACGACGACAAGCGCCGCTGGCAGTGGATCACGGGCGCCTACGGATTTTACAGGAGCCTGAGGATGAGCGCTCCCGTGACCTTCATGCAGGACGGTATCGACCGCCTGATTCTGGCGGCGGCCAACAAGGGCATACAGAGCGTGATGCCGTTCGCGCGGTTAGAGCTCGAAGAGTCGCAGTTCGACATAGCGAGCAATTTCGACATTCCCGCCTACGGACTGGCCGTCTATCACGAATCGTCGCTCCGCGCGGGTCGGCGGTGGCGCTTCACGGCGGGCCTGCGCCTCGACTACGAGTCGACGAGGATGGATTACGACAACCATACGGCCGTGCATTACCGTCTCGTGCCCATGATGCAGGATTATAATAAGGTGGAGGTTCCCTTCGCGGGGCGCGAGAAACTCGACTGGCTGGAGCTGCTGCCCAAATTCGCCGTCAGCTTCTCGACGGGCGCGGGCGATCTCTATGCCACCGTGACGCGCGGTTACAAGGCGGGAGGATTCAACACGCAGATATTCTCGGATATCCTCCAGAACAAGATGATGGCCGAGATGATGTCGCAGATGCGTCCCCGCGCGGGCGCGGAGTCGCCCTACGACGCGGCGGCGGTGACCACCTACGATCCCGAATACAGTTGGAACTACGAGCTGGGCGGCCACCTGCGTCTGGCCGAGGGTTTGATGTACGTCGATTTCGCGGCTTTTTGGATCGAGTGCCGCGACCAGCAGCTGACCGTCTTTCCCGAGGGTTCGACCACGGGCCGCATGATGTCGAACGCGGGGCGTTCGCGCAGCCGAGGTGTCGAACTGTCGGTGAACCTGCTGCCCGTGCGCAATCTCTCGATCAAGGGCAATTACGGATATACGAACGCCCGATTCGTGGAGTTCGACGACGGCGAGGAGAATTACGAGGGCAAATATCTGCCCTACGCCCCGCAGCATACCGTCTCGGCGGGCGTGTGGTACGATTGGTACACGGGCAGCCGCGTGGTTGACCGCGTGATATTCGACTGCACGTGGCAGGGTGCGGGCAAGATCTACTGGAACGAGAGCAACACCCTGTCGCAGAACTTCTATTCGCAGTTGGGCGCGTCGGTGAAGCTCTGCCACGGCGATTTCGCGCTCACGCTGTGGGGCCGCAACCTGCTGGACGAGGATTTCTACACCTTCTATTTCAAGTCGGTGAACAACAATTTTTTCAGTCGCGGCAAACCCCGCCGCATGGGCATAACGCTCAGTTATGCCATGTGATGCGCCCGATGAATGCGTGCGGCGATCTTCTTTCGGGAGGTCGCCGCACGTGCTCTTTCATCATTTCAGGAGCGAGTCGATGTCGGGATGCCGCCCGTCGGAGAGCCCGATTTTGTCTTCGTACATCTTGCTGAGCGAGACGAATTTGTAGAAACTGTTGTAGGCCGCGCGAATGAATCCCGCCGTGCCGTCGCGGAATCCGCCTTTTAGGATGTAGAGTTTGAAGAATACGAAAGCGGGTTTCACAATCAGTTTGCCCGAGGTGACCTTTTCGCCGCGTTCCCGACGGCGTATGCGCTCCGATTCGGTGTAGGCGTCGGCCTTGGCCAGCAGCACCGACATGTTCTCGCGCGGCACGTGTATGAAAGCCATGTCGCTCCGCGAGGCGGGAATGCTCTCCACCCGTCCCGCCACCTGCGGTATGGCGTGCGCGTGCGGTGCCCAGCTGCAACCGTCGCGGCGCAGGAAGCGGAGTATGTGATCGGGATAGGTGCCGTGCATGAAACGGCCGAGAAAGTAGTTGCGGCGCGGGATCCGTATGCCTGCGGGCGGCTCGGGTTCGGCCAGACGTTCATAGAGGTAATCGCGCAGCGCGCGCGGTACGATTTCGTCGGCATCGACTACCAGAACGTAGTCGTGCGAGGCGTTTTGCAGAGCGAACATCCGTGCGGGTTCCACGCATGTATGTCCCGCTTTAGGGAACGTCACTACGCGACAGCCGTAGCGGCGGGCGATTTCGACCGTCGCATCGTCGCTCTCCATATCGCACACCAATACCTCGTCGAAATTCCCCCCCCCACGGATTTCAGCGTGGGTTCTATGCAGTCGGCAGCATTGCGGGCATTGATGATTACTGTGATTTTTCGATCCATTATAATGCGTTTATTATGTCGTTCCAGAACCGGCGCATGCGCGGCTTCGACCAGCTGTGGCAACCCATGGGCAGACGGTTGCCCGTCAGACGGTAGCAGTAGGCGGGGTTGGTGTCGAATGCGAACCGCAGCGCCTCGTCGGGCGCAGGGTAGCGGAACGAGTCGGGCACCGTTGCCCAGAAGACGTCCTCGTTGTGAAGATGGTCTTTCGCCGCCAGATACTCCCCGATGCGGTCGGAGTAACGGTCGCAGGCCTCGATGAAAGTCTCGACGCGTCGCAGCGACAGGCCGCCGTTGCCTATGCGTCCGTACAGATCGGCGCGGCACGGAAGTCCGCGACGGTGTTTCGACCGTCGGCGCAGGGCGATGTACTGTTTTACGAGCGGCAGATCGTAGACGGCGCGTCGTATCCACGGCGCGGCCACGCAGTCGTAGCCCTCGGCTGCCCACGCGTTCAGCTCGTCGCGGAAGATCCATGCGTCGAGGTGGCATACGAGTATGTAATCCCACTTCTCGTGCATGCGGTAGAAATCGCCCGAGAGCATCATGCGGTTGTAGCCCGCTATGCCGTTGCGTCGGCCGAGCCACTCGTCGGTGACGCGCACGACCTCCGCCTGCGGTACGAGAGCCGCGGCCGATGTCGTGTCGAACCCCTCGGGTGCGAACAGGGCTATGTCGTGCGCCGCCAGCATGCGGCAGTTGTTCTTCAGCGCGCGCTGCTCGTCGGCGTCGAGAGGTCGGTATACGGGTATGATAACGCGAATCTTCATGGTGCGCGTTATTTATTGTTCCACGATGTGACGTGCAGGCAGTGCTCCTTGTAGTAGCGGTCCTCGTCGGTGACGTTGGCCGAGTCCTCGTACCACGGCAGATGGCGGATGCAGTAGGGCGCAGCCATGCGGTAAGCCTCCAGCGACGGGCGGCGGCTGAGTCCTATGCGCGGGCGGTAGAGCGCGAAGGTGGTGTCGATCGTGGCGCGGTAGAGTCCGTCGCCTGCGGGACGGGTGAAGAAACGGCTCTCCCATGCCAGCACTTCGCCCTTGAGCTTGTAGCAGTCGGGCAGGTCGTCGATGCGTATCGACGGGCCGATCTTGAAGGCGTAGGGGTAGCGGTTCTTCAGCAGATCGAACATGCGCGCCACAACGTCGGCGGGACAAGCAGGATCCAGCTCCACGTCGGCATCGGTATAGATGTAGTAGTCGCCGCAGAAGCGTTTGCGCGTCGGGCGATATTTCCACAGGGCCTTGAATCCGAAATTCTTCGGCAGGCGGATTATGTCGTATCGGCTTCCCCCCCCCTTGTACCACTCCAGAAGCGGAGGGTAGGTGCTGCAATTGTCGAGTATGTGTATGTTGGTAAGTCCGCGCTCTTCGAGCGAGGCTGTCAGGCGGCGCAGCGTCGTCAGTCGGTTGAAGCTGTTGATGACGATGGGTATGTCGTGCGGGTCCTCGATCTTCGAGGGACTGAGCCGCTCCAGCATATGAAACCAGCGCGAGCGGATGAAATCTTTCGTATCTCCGAAAAGTTCCATTGTCGGTCGTTTTATTTGGTGAATATGTATCGTGCCGCGGCGTCGGCCACGCGTTCGCCGTCGAGGGCCGCCGAGACTATGCCGCCCGCGTAGCCCGCGCCCTCGCCCGCAGGGAACAGCCCTTCGAGTTCGGGGTGCATGAGCGAATCGGGATCGCGCGGTATGCGCACGGGGGTCGAGGTGCGCGACTCCACGCCCACCACTATGGCATCGGGGGTCAGATACCCCCTCATCTTGCGGTCGAACGAGGCTATGCCCTTGCGCAGCGCCGAGGCGATGAAGTCGGGCATCCACCGATCGAGCCGCGACGGGGTGAGGCCCGGGATGTAGGACGAGCGCGGCAGCGAGGCCGAGGCCCGTCCCGCCACGAAGTCCGACACGCGTTGTGCGGGCGCGATCTGCTTCTCGCCGCCGTTCGCGCGCGCGGCCTCCTCCAGCTGCTGCTGGAACACGAGTCCCGCAAGCGCCCCGTGACGAAGCGTGAGGTCGGCGAAGTCGTCGGGCCGTATCTCGGTCACCAGACCCGAGTTGGCCCATCGCGAGTTGCGTCCGCTCGGCGACATGCCGTTCACCACCGACTGCGCCGCATCGGTCATGGCGGGTACGATGAAGCCGCCCGGGCACATGCAGAACGAATAGACGCCGCGGCCGTCGATCTGGTCGACGAGCGAGTACGATGCCGCGGGCAGATATTCGTCGCGGTGGGGAGTGTGGTATTGTATGGAGTCGATGAGGCTCTGCGGATGCTCGATGCGCACGCCCATGGCGAAGGGCTTGGCTTCGAGACGCACGCCGCAGCGGTCGAGCGTGTAGTAGATGTCCTTGGCCGAGTGGCCCGTGGCCAGCACCACGGCCGCGCCCTCGATCGTGTCGCCGTTCGCCGTCACGCCGCGCAGACGGCCGCGCTCGATCTTGAATCCCGTGACCTTGCAGCTGAATCGTATCTCGCCGCCCGCCGCGGTGATGGTGCGGCAGATGTTGCTGATGATGCGCGGCAGGCGGTCGGTGCCGATGTGGGGATGCGCCTCGAAGAGTATCTCGGGCGTCGCGCCGTGGAATACGAGCGTCTGCAACGCCTTGTTGTAGTCGCCGCGTTTCTTGCTGCGCGTGAACAGCTTGCCGTCGGAGAAGGTGCCCGCGCCCCCCTCGCCGAAGGCGTAGTTCGAATCGGGGTCGATGTCGAGGTTGCGGTTTATGAGGGCTATGTCCTGCTTGCGCGGCAGCACCTTTTTGCCTCGTTCGAGCAGGATGGGCTTCAATCCCAGCTCGATCAGCCGCAGCGAGGCGAAGAGTCCCGCGGGGCCCGAGCCGACCACCACAACCTCCGTGGCATGGCTTACGTCGGGATAGTCGAAACGTACGGGCGCGGGCTGCGGCTCGCGGTCGACGAACACCTCCAGCGTGAGGTTGACCTTCACGGGGCTGCGCCGCGCGTCGATGGACCTCTTCAGTACGCGCACCAAGGCCACGTCGTCGCGCTTGACGCCCAACGTGCGTGCGGCGAGCGACGTGTATCGCTCCGCATCGGCGGCCTGCTTCGGCGGGAGTACGAGGGTTACGGTTTTCGGCATAACGGGAACTGTTTGCGGGCGATCGGCGGCATTCGCGCGGACCTTGTCGTCGGGCCGTGCACGCGCGATCGCATGTTCATTCTACAAAAGTAGCTAAAAAAAGGGAAATACCCATAAAATTCGCATTGCCGCCTCGCGGCTTAATGATAATTTTATTACCTTTGCGGATGCATGTTTGCGGATATGGTGTAATTGGTAGCCACGTCAGACTTAGGATCTGATGCCGAGAGGCGTGGGGGTTCGAGTCCCTTTATCCGCACCGTCGAGACCTTTCGGGGTCTCATTTTTTTGCGGTGAAGGCCGTGACCGTAGAGAGTGAGTCGTTGCGGGCCAAGTCGGAGGGGAGGATGACGGGTTCGCGGGTCAACGGGAACCGATGCCGTCTGCCTTGCGACAGCGATATCCCCGCCGCGGCGAAGGCCCTTTCGACGAGTTCGGTGCAGTACATCCGCGTCGAATCGGCCATCGAGTAGTCGTGGTCGAACACGATTTGCGAATCCAGCAGCCGCAACGCGTAATCGCTTATGACGCTCCTCTGAATGTCGGTCAGGCCGCTCAGCCTCATAACGGCACCCGCCGCCGCGCGGTCGGAACGGAAGAAATCCTCCGCCGAATCGCATCGGACCCGTTCGTCGGTCGCAGGCGAGGGTTCGATGTGCACCACCGCGGCACCCGAGTCGGAGCGTATGACTATGCCGACGTGGGAGTAACGCATCTCCTCGTCGCACGAGGCTATCATCGCGCTCTCGACGGAGCGGCCGAGTCGGAACGCCAGATCGGCCGTTTGCAGCGAGCCGTAGGGTATTTCGGGGACTGTAACGGAATGTTCGGCAGAGCCGCAACCCGCCGACAGAACCAACGCCAGCGCTACCGCGACGCTATTTCGAATTGAGATCGACATCGACTCTCCATTTGCCGTCGGCCGACACCATCTCGCAGAACTCCTCCTGCGACGAGCCGTCGGCGTAGCTGATGCGTGCGAATACCACGGCGTGTTGCGGGTCTTCGTCGGCACCATCTGCGTCGGGCAGCTTCTCGACCTCGATCTTTTTTATGCCGCCTTTCTCCTCGACCGACAACCGCGCCTTTTCCATCAGAGCGTAATACAGTTCGGTGTCTTCCTCGTCGAGGTCGGTATATTCCAGCGCGCGCGAATAATCGCCGTCGGCTATGGCTTTGTAGAAACGTTTGGCCGTCGCCTCGGGCGACGAGGAGATCCCGCATGCGGCAAAGCAGAGCGCGGCGGATACTAAAACTGCGGTGAGTGAAAGATTTTTCATGTAACAAAGATACGAAAAGTCGAGCGCAGAAGCAAACCAAAGGTTTGATTATGCCGAGACGGAGTATTTAAGGCGAAGCCAAAGATACGAATAAGCCGAATACAAAACCAAACTTGTTTGGATTTTGTTGAGGCGGAGTATCTAAGACGAAGTCAAAGATAGTAATAAGCGAGGGCAAAAGCAAATTCATTTGCGATTTTGCCGAAGCTCGGCGAATTGCTCGTTAGAATTTATCTTCGGCGGCTGCGGGGGTCGCGCTTTGCGCGAGCC
>CAYMIH010000051.1:0-15484 GCA_964390585.1 uncultured Alistipes sp. | reverse complement strand
TGGCACAGACCCTTATACCGTAAGAAGCGAACACTCTTTCCATCGGGTTGATTCGTATATAAGCACTTAAAAAATAGGGAGGATCAGCGAGACTCCTCCTTTATTTTCTGTAATTCGTACATGCGGTCGCGGAAGCGCGCGGCTGCGAGAAAATCGAGCGCCTTGGCCGCACGTTCCATATCCTCCTTGGCTTGTGCGATGAGCGCGTCGATGTTGCGGGCGTCGTAACTCTTCTCCACGTCGGCCGCTATCGTGTAGTGGTTCTCCGCTATCGGATATACGGTCAAGTCGGTTGCGGGATCCTGTGCGCCCAGAAGCATGTTGCGTCCCGTGCCGCTCTTTTTGGCCTGACGCGGCAGGATGCCGTGTTCCATGTTGTACCGCACCTGCTTCTCGCGGCGGCGGTTGCTCTGTTCTATCGCCGTCGTAATGGAGTCGGTGCATTGGTCGGCATACAGTATGACGTTGCCGTTCGAGTGGCGTGCGGCGCGGCCCGCGATCTGCGTTATCGAACGCACGTTGCGCAGGAAACCCTCCTTGTCGGCGTCGAGTATGGCCACGAGTCCGACTTCGGGAATGTCGAGACCCTCGCGCAGGAGATTTACGCCGATGAGCACGTCGAACAGTCCGTCGCGCAGGTCTTCGAGTATCTGCACGCGTTCCAGCGTGTCCACGTCGGAGTGGATGTAGCGGTTGCGGATACCCATACGGTCGAAATACTTCGAAAGCTCTTCGGCCATGCGCTTGGTGATGGTGGTAATGATTATTTTATCCTCGACGCGCACGCGTTTGTCGATCTCTTCGATGAGGTCGTCTATCTGGTTGAGAGTCACGCGTACCTCCAGCGGCGGATCGACCAGACCCGTGGGGCGGATGAGTTGTTCCACGACCACTCCTTCGCTCTTTATCAACTCGTAATCGGCGGGGGTCGCGCTGACGTATACGGCGGTGCCCATCATGTTCTCGAACTCCTCGAATTTCAGAGGGCGGTTGTCTCTGGCCGCGGGAAGTCGAAATCCGTACTCCACGAGATTCTCCTTGCGGGCGCGATCGCCGCCGTACATGGCGCGTACCTGAGGCAGCGTCACGTGACTCTCGTCGATCACCATCAGGTAATCTTCGGGGAAATAGTCGAGCAGGCAGAAAGGACGCGTACCTTCTGCGCGGCCGTCGAAATAGCGCGAGTAGTTCTCGATGCCCGAACAGTATCCCAGCTCCTTTATCATCTCCAGATCGTATTCCACCCTCTGCTTTATGCGCTGCGCCTCCATGGAGCGGCCCTGCGACTCGAAAAATTCTATCCGCTTGCCCAGATCGAGATAGATTTGCTGCACGGCGGTGTTGATGCGCTCTTTGGTGGTCACGAACATGTTCGCGGGGAATATCGTGATGTAGTCGTGCGAGCTGTATGCCTGACCGCTGACGGGATCGATCAGTTGTATCGATTCGATTTCGTTGTCGAGCAGCGAGATTCGGTAGCAGTTGTCGCCGAAAGCCGTCATTATGTCCACCGTGTCGCCCTTCGTGCGGAACGTGGCGGGCGTCAACTCTTTCTCGGTGCGCGTGTAGAGGGCCTCGACCAGACGGTAGAGCAGGTGTTTGTAGCTAACCACGTCGCCGACTCTCAGATTTATGGATGTGGCATGGAAATCGGCAGGGTTTCCTATACCGTACAGACACGATACGCTCGACACCACTATTACGTCGCGTCGTCCCGAGAGCAGTGCCGCCGTGGCGCTCAGACGCATCTTTTCGATGTTGTCGTTTATCGACAAGTCTTTCTCTATATAGGTGTCCGACGAGGGGAGATAGGCCTCGGGCTGGTAGTAGTCGTAGTACGACACGAAATACTCGACGGCATTTTCGGGGAAGAAGTTCTTGAACTCCCCGTACAGCTGCGCCGCCAGCGTCTTGTTGTGGCTCAGCACTATCGTAGGGCGGTTGAGGCGTGCTATGACGTTGGCTACGGTGAATGTCTTGCCCGAACCCGTAACACCCATAAGGGTGTTGTGACGCGATCCTCTGCCGATCGAGTCGAGAAGCTGCGCTATGGCTTCGGGCTGGTCGCCCGTGGGAGCGTATTCCGATACGAGTTTGAAATCCATGTGACAAAGATACGAATAAGCCGAATACAAAACCAAACTTGTTTGGATTTTGTTGAGGCGGAGTATCTAAGGCGAAGCCAAAGATACGAAAAGTCGAGCGCAGAAGCAACCCGAAAGTTTGATTATGCCGAGACGAAGTATCTAAGACGAAATCAAAGATACGAAAAACAGATGACTTTACAAAGAGAGAGCGCTATTTGCGCTGGTTTTCAAAGAAATATCGTAACGCTTGCGCGGCTTATCGAAAACGTTCGTCAAGCGGTCGTATTTCTTATTCTCCATAAATCCATCTCGACCGATTTTTTATTCTCCCGATCTTAAAGCAAAGATAAAAAACTGCTAAATCTTCGACAACATGTATTTTAACGGATATTTACCATTTTCGTAACGATTTCATAACATTCCGATTAATAGATGCTTACAATCGTAGACTTTTAATATTTCCTTAATGCGGAATACATATTTATGTAATATCGGCAAGTTACGTTTGCACCGACAAAACAAGTATGGACAATGAAGCATTTCAAAATTCTATCGGATATTGAATTTAACAAGGTGTTATTTCTTATCCTGATGTCTGTGTTCGGATTCGCATGGACAGTAAACGCCGGAGTAGTGAAAGGCGTAGTCAGAGACAAACAAAATAACGAGCCGCTGGTGGGTGCTGCCGTCGTCGTATCGGAAAACAACAAAGGAGTGACTGCCGATACAGATGGAGTTTACGAATTGGAACTTCCGGCCGGAACCTATACCGTATCGGCTTCCTATATAGGATATAACACCGTTGTCGAAAAGTCCGTAAACGTGCCCGAAGAGGGAGAGGTTCGTCTTGATTTTTTCATGGAGAGCGATCCGCAAACGTTGGGAGAAGTGACCGTGACAACTGTCGCGCGACGCAATACGGAGACGTCTCAGGTGCAGGAACAGAAGCACAGTCTCGTGGTGCAGACGGGTGTGTCGGCGCAGCAGATAGCCCGCACGCAGGACAAGGACGCTTCGGAGGTGATCCGCCGCGTGCCGGGCGTGTCCATCATCGACGAGAAGTTCGTCATGGTTCGCGGATTGTCGCAACGCTATAACAACGTGTGGCTCAACGGAGGCGCCGTGCCCAGTTCGGAAGCCGATTCACGGGCGTTCTCGTTCGACATCCTGCCCAGCTCCCAGCTCGACAACATGGTCATCGTCAAGAGCCCTGCTCCGGAATACCCCGCCGATTTCACGGGCGGATTCATTCTCATCAATACGAAGCAGCTGCCCGAAGACAACGGATTGAACATCTCGGTGGGTATGGGAATCAATGATCGGACCCACTTCCGCAGTTTTACCGCCTCGCGTGGCAGCGGTATGGATTGGCTGGGATTCGGCAGCGGCAGACGCTCGCTAAGTGCAGGAATGAAGGGCTCATTGCATGCCTATTCGGGATATGAGGGCGGAAGCAACCCGCGCCTCGATGTGCTCGGCAACGGGCTGGACAACGACTGGACTTTGCGCACAAAACATCCCATGAGCGACTTGAAGCTGAACATGAGCTACAATCATACGTGGAAAACGGACGGAGGGCGGACATACGGGTTGCTGGCTGCTATGAACTATTCCAATACATACAAAACGCAGCTCGATATGGAAAACTCGCTCTACGGCCCGTACGACACGTCGAACGACAAGTCGGTTGCGCTGCGTAAAGCCACCGACAATCAGTACAGCAACGACGTGCGGATGGGAGCCATGCTCAATCTTTCGTTCCGCCCGCGGGACAACCGCCACTACTTAGAGTGGAAAAACATCTTCAATCAGATAGCCAAGGACCGCTTTGCCGAGCGCACGGGATTCAACGCCCAGCCTGACAACATCAACGATATGGAGTACTATTATTCCACGCGCACCACCTACAATACCCAACTGACGGGACGCCACACGTTTGCGGACGACCGCATAGACTGGAACGTCGGTTATGCCTACGCTAACCGCAACCTGCCCGACCGCCGCCTGATAGAGCGCACCGACCGCACGGAACAGCGGATGGGAATCTATCGGATAAGCCGCGAGTTTACACGGCTCGACGAACATATCGTCTCCGCAGGGACCAACTACCGAAAGGATTTTCATTTCGGAACTTTCGAGCCGACCCTGAAAGCCGGAGCATACGGAGAGTTCCGCACCCGCTCCTACCGCACGCGGCAGTTTCAATACGGCTGGCAGCCGAACAACACGCTGCCGAATGATTTCCTGTTTTCAGATGATATACAAGGTGATGTGCTCGTGGATTCCAATTACGGCCCCGATAAACTGTATCTCTACGAAGAGGTGAACTTCCTGAACAATTACGAGGGCGACCAGACCCAACTCGCAGGATATATAGGCATAAATCTGCCGATAGGAGCTTTCAATATTTATGCCGGTGCGAGATACGAATACAACAGTCAGGTATTGAGAATGAACACTCGCCAGTTCGAGGAAAGTCTGCAAAGCACGACTTACGACAACAACGACATTTTCCCCTCGGCGAACGTGACCTGCAAGTTGAACGACAGGCACCAGTTGCGTGCCGCGTACGGCAAGTCGATCAACCGACCCGAATTCCGCGAACTCTCCACCTCCGTGTACTATGATTTCGAGCTGGGCAGCAGTGTCATGGGCAACTGCGACCTGAAACCCGCCTATATAGACAATTTCGACCTGCGATACGAATGGTATCCGTCGGCAGGCGAACAGATATCGGTAGCACTCTTTTACAAGCATTTCAAGCATCCGATCGAGTGGACCTATACCGTAGCGGGAGGCACCGACCTTATCTACTCTTTCATGAACGCACGAGGCGCGGATAATTACGGGATAGAGATCGACATCCGTAAGAATCTCGATTTCATCGGCTTGAAAAACTTCTCTTTCTCTTTCAACGGAGCATGGATCGAAAGCAAGGTGCAGTTCGAGCCCGGGACGAACAACATAGACCGTCCGATGCAGGGGCAATCGCCTTATCTTGTCAATACGGGAATCTTCTATAACAATATGGAGCGGGGCTGGAGTGCCGCCGTGCTTTACAACCGCGTAGGCAAACGCATCATAGGTGTAGGCAATCGGTATGGTACGGGAGCGGATGGTTCGTCGCGCAACATCCCGAACTCGTACGAGATGCCGCGTAACAGCATCGATCTGTCTGTCGGCAAGAAGATAGGAAAATGGGAATTGAAAGCCTCCGTGCGGGATGTGCTGGCGGAGCGTTGCGTCTTCAAGCAGTTCGAGGACGTCACCGTAAACGGTCAACAGCGCACCATCGAAGAAGTAACCCGCAGCTATCGCCCGGGACGCAATTTCAACTTGACAATAGGTTATAGTTTTTAATTATATCAATCTTTAATCAATCAAAGAAAGTATGAAAATCGAATTGAAAAGATGGGGACAGGCATTTATGATGGGTGTCGCCCTGACAATGAGTCTTGCAATGGGAGCATGTTCGTCGGATGATGAACCGACCCCCGACAATACGGACCCTGACGTAACCTATCAAGGCAACGTCGCTTACAGCGATGGGATTCTGTTCAACGGCACCGAATTGGGCAATGGCACTCAGAATTTCCACTTCACGGGCGACGTGGATCTGGAACGGGGAACTTACACCCTGAAAGGCTGGGTCTATGTCGATGCGGGGGCAAGACTCCGCATTCCCGCCGGAACGATCATCAAGGGCGACAAGCAGACGATGGCGGCGCTTATCGTGGAGCCGGGCGGATACGTGGAGATGAAAGGTACGAAAGAGGCTCCCATCGTGATGACCTCGGCACAGCCTGCCGGACATCGTCGTCCGGGCGATTGGGGCGGCCTCATCATTTGCGGAAAAGCTCGCAATAATCAGGTCACACAGCAGATCGAGGGCGGTCCGACGACCATCCACGGAGGTGACGATGATGCCGACAACTCGGGCATTTATCAGTACATCCGCGTGGAATTCGCAGGATACCCGTTCGATACGGACAAGGAGATCAACGGCATCACGTTCGGCTCGGTAGGCAGCGGCACGAAAGTAGACCATTTGCAGGTTTCCTATTCCAACGACGACTCTTACGAATGGTTCGGCGGTACGGTCGACTGCAAGTATCTGGTAGCCTACAAAGGTTGGGACGACGAGTTCGACACGGACAACGGTTTCAGCGGTACCGTACAATACTGCCTCTCCATCCGCGATCCGCGCATCGCCGACACTTCGCAGAGCAACGGCTTCGAGAGCGACAACAACGCCAGCGGCGCCGAAACGACACCGTTCACCGCAGCGACGTTCAAGAACATCACGTTCATCGGGCCACGTACAGCCAAAAACAGCGATTTCGCCAATACCTCCGACTACATCACGGCAGGCAGCATGTTTCCGGACAACGGTTCCAAGCTGGGACTTTTTCAGGCTGCCATGCAGATTCGCCGCAGCAGCAAGCTGAATGTCGAGAATACGCTGGCGGTAGGCTATCCCGTCGGTCTCATCGTGGACGGTGAGAAAGGTAACACCGTAAGATATGCCAAAGAGGGCGGATTCAGTCTGAAGAATATCATCTTTGCCAACATGGGCGTAATAGGCACGGACAAAAACAAGGAGTACGAGGATTACCTCTATGATTATGCCACGAAAACGGAAGATCGCGACAAGGTGTCATATTCTCACACGTTCTTCCTCAGCGAACCGACCAACAAGACAATGGAAGAGGCTGCCCTCAATCTCACCGACCCCAAGGGAACGGGACAGAATTACTGCCCGACGGTAATGTTATCCGACGGCAATGGCGGATACATCGGAGCGTTCCGCGATGCGAGCGATAATTGGCTCGATGGCTGGACGAATTTCGACCCCCAAAACACAGCCTATTGAGCTATTGGTACTATTTTCAGAACAACCCCGTTTCTGTTATTGCAGCACAGGAACGGGGCTGTTTCGGTTTGAAAAAATCCCCATAAACGTTGGTTCGGTTTCTTGCCCGAGAAAACAAGATCGAGAAGCAAAGGTATGCATCTTGCCTATACGAATTTGCCGATACTTCTTCATTGACCAATATCTTTCGACACTTGATGCAAGGTCGTGAAGATGCGGAAAGCATTGGTTGAAGTGCACGTTATTGGCAGGCCCCGCCTGATGTAATCAATACATTATCTTCAACTACATTAAAGATACGAATAAGCCGAGTGCAAAAGCAAATTTTATTTGCGATTTTGCCGAGCCTGTGCGAAGTTCGGAGCTCGGCCTGCTGTTCGCCGACGGCGGCGTGAATGCGACAGCAGTCCGCCGCAAGGGGAGGCGGCGAACTGCGCGACTCTGAAGAGTCGCAATACCTACATTATAATATATTCGGGTCGCAGCCTGCGGGGACCGCGAGAATGAGCGAATGCGAATAGCGGGCCTCCGCGGGGCAGAGGCTGCGGCCCGCGCAATTCTGTCGAACTGCAAAACACGTCATGCCACCGAACGCAGTGAGGATTGGCATCGCAAACGATGTGTTTTCGGTAGAGATTCCAATCATTTTCCTTTCTGCGAAAGAAAAATGTGGAATGACGGGATGGTCTCGGGTATTTGCTGCTGTTCGCTGACGGCGATCGAACTGCGCGACTCGAAGAGTCGCAATAACTAATTATAATGTATTCGGCCCGCCTTTTCGACATGCGCCGCAATCCGTCGATGATTCGGAATCACTGCGGGGCCGCCTCGGGAAAGCCCCCCGCGGAGGGCCGACTGCGAAGCCGCGAGACCGCTCCGCTCCCGCATGCCGAATCGGATTGCGGCCGACGAGAGTGAGTTATCGGTGAAAAATATTTGGTTTTTATATGCGATTGTCATAATTTTGACTCGTTTTTGGGAAGGGTCGCAGCAATGTGAACGTTCAATCCCTTTACACTCTTTCTACGGGGTGTCGTCCGCTCTTCAGATATAAATGCGGACGACCGCCGACGAGAGACGCGACGAATGAAAACACCAAAACGAACGATAACTTTAACCGAATGTAAATGAAAAAAATCTTATTGTTGAGTCTGGCCGTGTTCCTGTTCGCGGGACGGGCCGACGCTCAGGAGAAAAACAAGGCCTACATCGTGTCGAACGCCCATTTCGACTCGCAGTGGAATTGGGACGTGCAGCGCTCCATCGCGGAGTACATCCCCAAGACGCTCAACCAGAACCTCATGCTGCTGGCCAAGTACCCCGACTACGTATTCAACTTCGAGGGCGGCATCAAGTACCAATGGATGAAAGAGTACTATCCCCACCAATACGAATTGATGAAGAAGTATATCGCCGAGGGTCGCTGGCACGTGACTGGCAGTACGTGGGACGCCACCGATCCCAACATCCCCTCGGTGGAGTCGTTCACGCGCAACATCCTCTACGGCCAACACTTCTACCGCGACGAGTTCGGCGTGGAGGGCACCGACATCTTCCTGCCCGACTGCTTCGGCTTCGGCAAGACTCTGCCGACGGTGGCCGCACACTGCGGTCTGATCGGCTTTTCGACCCAGAAACTCATGTGGCGTCAGCGACCTTTCTACGGCAACAGCAAGATCCCCTTCGAAATCGGCTTGTGGGAGGGTATCGACGGCTCGCGCATCATGGCCGTGATGGATGCCCACAACTACACCACCAAGTGGCGTTTGGAGGATCTGAGTCAAAACGAGTCGCTCAAGCGCATGACCGACGCGAGCCCCATCAAGACCGTATACCACTATTACGGTACGGGCGATACGGGCGGCGCCCCGACCATCGAGTCGGTGCGCGCTCTGGAGATGGGCGTGCACGGCAACGGTCCCGTGGAGATCATCAGTGCCACGAGCGACCAACTCTATAAGGATTATCTTCCTTTCGCCTCTCACCCCGAACTGCCCGTGTGGAAAGGCGAGCTGTTGATGGATGTGCACGCCACGGGCTGCTATACGTCGCAGGCCGCCATGAAGCGCTACAATCGCGGCAACGAACAACTTGCCGACGCCGCCGAGCGCAGCGCCGTGGCCGCCGATTGGCTCGGTGCGGCGGCATATCCGCGCGCAACCCTCACCGAGGCGTGGAAACGCTTCATCTGGCACCAGTTTCACGACGATCTGACGGGTACCAGCATTCCGCGCGCCTACGAATTTTCGTGGAACGACGAGTTGATCTCGATGAAGCAGTTCGCCGGTGTGCTCGCCTCGTCGGTGGGCGCCGTTTCGCGTGCGCTCGACACCGATGTGAAGGGTACGCCGCTGGTGATCTACAACCCCGCGGGATTCCCCGTGTCGGATGTGGTCGAGGTTACCGTTTCGGGATTCTCGTCGAACGTATCGGTATATAACGAAAAGGGCGTGCGGGTTCCCCATCAGGTACTCGGCTCCGAGAACGGCGCCGTGCGCATGCTGGTGCTCGCCTCGGTTCCCGCTGCGGGTTATGTGGTTTACGACGTCCGCAAGGGCGGCTCCGAGAAGGCCGCGCCCGCTCTGAAGGCTTCGGAATCGTCGCTGGAGAACAGCATCTACCGCATCGCTTTGAATGCCGACGGCGACATAAAGTCGATCGTCGACAAACGCAACGGCAAGGAGCTGGTGAAGGAGGGCAAGGCCGTGCGTCTGGCGCTCTTCACCGAGAACGAATCGTTCTCTTGGCCCGCATGGGAGATCATCAAGAAGACGATCGATGCCGAGCCCGTGTCGCTGACCGACAACGTTAAGATCTCGGTCGTGGAGAACGGTCCGCTGCGCGCGTCGGTATGCGTGGAGCGCACGCACGGCGAGTCGGTGATCCGTCAGTACATACGTCTTACCGAGGGCGGCCAGAACGACCGCATCGACTTGGTGAACGACATCGACTGGCAGTCGACCAACGCTCTGCTCAAGGCCGAGTTCCCGCTCGGCGTCGCCAACGAGAAAGCGGTTTACGACCTCGGCGTGGGTTCGGTGGAGCGCGGCAACAACACGCTTACCGCCTACGAGGTGTATGCCCAGCAGTGGGCCGACCTGACCGATGCCGACGGCAGCTACGGCGTGTCGGTGATGAACGACTGCAAGTACGGCTGGGACAAGCCCGACGACAACACCATCCGCCTGACGCTTCTGCACACCCCCAAGACCCGCGGCGGCTACTCATACCAGAACCGTCAGGATTTCGGTCACCACCGATTCACCTACTCGATGGTGGGCCACGCGGGCGATTTCCGCGACGCCGCCACCGTCCGAAAGGCCGAGGTGCTCAACCAACCCCTCAAGGCGTTCACGGTCGCCGACAAGCACAAGGGTGCGCTGGGCCGCAGCTTCTCGTTCGTGCGTTCGGAGAACGACAACGTGGCGCTGCGCGCGATGAAGCAGGCCGAGAAGTCGGACGAATACGTGGTGCGTTTCTACGAGACCTCGGGCCGTCAGGCTCAGCAGGCCGCGGTGACCTTCGCGGCGAATGTCGTGTCGGCCAAGGAGCTCAACGGCGTCGAGGACGAGATCGGCGACGCCTCGTTCGAGGGCGGCAAGCTCACGTTCGAGATCAAGCCCTTCGGCATGAAGACCTTCAAGGTGAAGCTCGCCGCTCCCGCCGCTCCGCAGGCTCCCGCGACGAGTACCGCGGTGGCGCTGCCCTACAACATCAAGACCGCTTCATTCAACCCCTATCGCTCGGACGCCAACTTCGACGGCAAGGGCATATCTTATGCGGCCGAGCTGCTGCCCGAGACCATCGATATGAAGGGCATCCGTTTCGAGCTGGCTTCTCCGGAGGGTGCCAACGGCGTGAAGTGCCGCCGCGACACGGTGGAACTGCCCGCGGGCAACTACAACAGGATGTACATCCTCGCCGCCTCGACGCGTCACGACAACAACGCCGTGTTCACGGTCGACGGCAAGGATCACACCGTGCTGGTGCCCTATTACAGCGGCTTCGTGGGACAGTGGGGCCACACGGGCCACACCGAGGGCTTCCTCAAGTCGGCCGACATAGCTTTCGTGGGTACCCACAAGCACGACATGATAAAGAACAAGGATGTGCCTTACGAGTTCACCTACCTCTTCGCCCTGCCGATCGACATACCTGCGGGAGCGCGTCAGCTCGTTCTGCCCGACGACCCGCGCATCGTGGTGTTCGCCGTGACGCTGGCCGACGACCGTAACAATTGCGTCACTCCTGCCGTCGATCTGTTGGGTGTCGATCTGCCCGTCAAGGGTGCCGACGAGGGCGAGGCTTCGCACAGGAACCTCGTATTCGGCAAGCCCGTAGTGGCTCGCACGGGTCAGGTGCGCAACGAGCAGGCCGAATTGGCCGTCGACGACGACATCGAAACCAAGTGGTGCGACACGAGCGGCGCGAAGCCCAAGTTCATCGCCGTCGACATGCAGCAGCAGAACGAAGTGCGCGGATGGTCGGTGATGCATGCGGGCATGGAGGCTATGGACTACATCACCAAGGAGTACAGCCTTCAGGTGAGCGACGACGCCGAGAACTGGACCACGGTCGACACCGTTTACGACAATACAGCTCTGGAGACCGATCGATTGCTCGACCGACCCGTCAAGGCGCGCTACGTGCGTCTGCTGGTCACCAAGCCCGATCAGAGCGAGGGCGACACGGTCCGCATATACGAATTTTCGGTTTATTGACGATCGTTTCCGCATCTTCCGGAACAAAACACGGATCCCGATTTTCGGGGTCCGTGTTTCGTTTTGCGGCTCTTCGGAGCCGCACGAGCCCGAAGCGGATAGTACCCGAACGAAAAAACCGGAACTCCTTTCGGGAATTCCGGTCGACGAAACGGTGCGATGCACTACTTCGTGATTCGCTTCTCCTTGATACGAGCTTTCTTACCGGTGAGCTGACGCAGGTAGTAGATGCGTGCGCGACGCACGACACCCACTTTGTTCACCTCGATCTTGTCGATGTGGGGCGAGTAGAGGGGGAAGATACGCTCGACGCCTACGCCGTTCGAGATCTTGCGGATCGTAAACATCTTGGTCTTGCCCGAACCCTTGATCTGAATAACCACACCGCGGAAGCTCTGCAAACGCTCCTTGCTTCCCTCGATGATGCGGTAAGTAACGGTGATCGTGTCACCTGCCTTGAACGACGGCACGTCGGCGTCGGTCTTGGGCCACATCTGCTCGTTCACGAGCTTGATGATTGCATCCTTGTTCATTGTTGCAACAAAATAAGCGGTTATCCGTTCAACATTATCGCTGCGCCGATCTGCCATACGGGCTCATTGGCCCATAATCCCGCCGAGCGGGGAGTGCGGCGGCAACCGCCTGCCTCCCGAGTCTTCCGACCGCCCGTGCCATGATCGCACGCCCAATATAAGAGGTTGATACGGGAGTGCAAATATACGCAAAAAATAGATTAACGGCCTCCGCTGCGACGAAAAAAGAGTCGAGAAAGCTCTTTTTTCGCGCTTTCGGCTTCATTTTGAGTAAACGGAAACCGCTTGGCGGGTCTTTGCTGGCTGCTGTCCGAGTGTGCGGATATCGGTTGCGGTCAGCTGCGCAGCGCGTCGACGACTCTACCATCGGTACTTCGGGGCGAAGTATCTCCTCTCTACCCTCTGTCTGATATCGATTATATGCTCCATCGCCTCGCGTTGCAAACCTTCGTGCCGCAGGATCCGTTCGATATCCGACCATACCTCATCCGTCGGCGGCAACTTCTTGCGATTCTCGGCGTGCACTATGCACTCGACCGCCCACCTGAGCCGTATGATATCGGGCGGCATGATGCAAGGTGCGCTCATGCGGTCGTCGATGTTGACGACGATCGAATGCGAACCGCATTCGAGCAGGAAAGAGACCTCGTCGCGCCAACTTACTTTGTCGACGCGAACGATGTAACAGCTCTCGTCGACGTCGAGCTTCCAATTGCTCAGAAGCTCGGACATATTGCAGTCCGACACGTAAATGACGAAATCCAACCACGAGAAGTCGAACGCTCCGTGTTCCTTAAGGCAGTCCACAATCGTCCGCACGCCGAAGGCATATTGTTTGTCGAACATTATTGCGCGACGTTCCATGTCGATAGTCTCCGAGTAGGGCAATATCCTCATCGGTTCGGTCAAGTATTCGCATTCGCGGACGAACGGAGATTCGTGTGCCTCGTCCGTAAACCTCAGCGTATTCAGCAGCGCGACCAAATCCCGCGGAGTCGCAAGCCATTCGGTAGTCTCCGAATAGGGGCGTATGACGACAGCGCCCGATCGGTCGGGAATGCGTTCGGTATCCATCTCTACCTCCGATATGCCATTACGGACGAATTGTTCATGGCGGCTGCTCATCGGTTCGGAGTAGTCGATGCGGAACGACTCGTCGTCGACGTATGCCGCGCCGTCGACCAGCACGTCGACGGGATGTTCGGAACGTCTGTTCGCTATGCCGACGAACAAATCGCCCTCGACGGTCTCCACGTAGGGATGTTTTTTCAGATATTCGATGATCTTCGCAACGATGTCGTTGTAAAATTCGCGATTGTTACTGTTCATGGGTTTTGTTTCAGGCAGAGTAAAAGATAAGGCGCGCCCGAAGTGAAAAAAGAGAGGGCGCAGGTACAGCCCCAACGGTCGGCCTCGCGAGCCTTAAGTGGTAAGCTGCCCTTGCGCCCATGTCTGCCCCTACTTAATTGTAGGGGCATAACAAGGGTTTCAGACATCTTTTATACCACTTTAGTAAGGTTGTAATCAACCATCGCGAGTTTACCGTTGGTATAAAGGTTTGTCCTAACCTTTAGAATATGTCGACGGTTACGGTGGAACCGTTCTCTTTTGCAAAGGTAACATAATTTTATATTTAATAGCATTGTCGGTACAAATATAGGCATTATTATTGAAATACTACAACATGTATTAGCGCAATTATTTTATTTTGACATTTTATTTGCGTCAATGGTACGAAAAAAGCAACGACGCGACGAAATACTCTTACAAAAAATAGTGCTGCGAATCAAAGAACTTCGTAGTATTCATGGGCATACACAAGAAGAATTGAAAGAGGCCACGGGTTTGAATATCCCTAATATGGAGGCTGGAGACAATTTTCCGAATCTTACTTCATTATCAATAATTTGTACTTTTTATAACATATCTCTTACAGAGTTTTTCGCTCCGATGAATTATCCTCCTAAAGAGGAGTAATCATCCAAATATGATATGTGGCATGATGCGATTTGCTTTCGGGCCGCAGTATGCTGTTCGCCGACGGCGGTCGGAATGCGTTAGCAGTCCGCCGCAAGGGGGCGGCGGCGAACTGCGCGACTCAGAGAGTCGCAATACCTAATTATAATGTATTCGGGCAGCAGTCTGCGAGGGAACGCGGAGTGAGCATTTGCGAACGATAGCGGGCCTCCGCGCGCCGAGGCTGCGGCCCGCGCAGTCCTGCGGACTGCATTTTTCGGTTTTTGGAGTGCTGTTCGCCGACGGCGGCGCGAATGCGATAGCAGTCCGCCGCGAGGGGGCGTCGGCGAACTGCGCGACTCCAAAGAGTCGCAAAATATTAAACCAAAAGATTATAAACCTATGGCCTTTCGGCTTGTAATTGCGAGACGTAGCCTGCGGAGAGAGCGATAGCGAGCCTCCGCGGGGCAGAGGCAACGGCCCGCGCGGTTCCGAGAAGCCGCAAAATATTTAAATCAAAGCAGATGGTTACGTATTACAATTCAGTGCTGCGGCAAACCGCGGCATTCATAATAAGCAAGATTGAAAACATAATCCCTCAATTCGGAACGACGAGCCCGACGATGGTATCGATAATGATTCGGCAGGCGATGCCACAACCGAAAATGACGCAGGTCCCGACTGCTCGACTCCAGATAGATGATGCCCATGTTCGTTTTGTCGATAATCCCGAACAGGCTATCCGCAGCGGGACATCTCTTGTCGCTGCAATGGAACAGATAAAGGACGCCCGAAAGCAGGTTGGGTTGATCTGCGGAATGGTTTCTACTTTTCATTGTTGCACTTGTTTTGCAGTATTTTAAAAAGTGCGCGAAACCGGAACTTGATAGTATCTTAATTCATCCGCGATTCGAGACGGCTCGTAACAGATACAACAAGTCAGGAATCGCGCATCTTTATTACGCGTTCCCAACTGTTCGTCCGTTACTTGCTTAATTTTCGAATCTTTATGAATTAAGACAAACAGCCGCAACTATATCAATAGTCGCTTATGTATTTCTTCCAACAAATTTAGAGGATTTATTATTTATTTCCAAAATATTTCAGCCTTTTATTTCCTTTCGATTGCATTTTTATTGAAACAACACTCCGAAATGTAGCATAACGGATAATTACGGTTCAGGCTCGCTGTCGCTCGTTCCGCAGGCTACGCCTCGCGATTGCAAGCCGAAAGGGTGGGGCGCTGCGCCGATCATCGGTCAGGCTCGTGAGGCGGACGAAGTACGGCAACTCTCCTTGAATGAAGAACCGTTT
>CAYMIH010000050.1:0-15495 GCA_964390585.1 uncultured Alistipes sp. | reverse complement strand
GCTGCCCGAAAAGCCCCCGTCGGCGAACGATCTAATCCATCCTGTCGCGATAATCCTCGTAAGAGTATCGGCGCAGCACCTCCGCGCTGCCGTCGCAATGCAGCATGGCTATGGCGGGGTGGGCTATGCCGTTGAACATGCAGGTCTTTACGGTCGTATAGTGGATCATGTCCTCGAAAACCACGTAGTCGCCCGCGTGCAGTTCGCGGTCGAACGCCCACGTGCCCATGTAGTCGCCGCTCAGGCAGCTGTTGCCGCCCAGACGGTAGAGGTGCTGCCCCTCGCGGGCCTGCGCGCGCGCCTTGCCGATATCGGCGGGCAGCGTCTCGGCACCCCGCACGGCGGGTTGGTAGGGCATCTCCAGACAGTCGGGCATGTGGCATGTGAAACTTACGTTGAGTATGGCGGTGCGTATGCCCCGATCCTCCACCACGTCGACCACCTGCGAGAGCAGCGGTCCCGTCTGCCATGCGAATGCCGACCCGGGTTCGAGAATCAGGTGCAGATGCGGATAACGCTCGTGCAGGCCGTTGAGCAGACGTATCAGATGCTCGACGTCGTACCCCTTGCGGGTCATGAGGTGGCCGCCGCCCAGATTGAGCCATTTTATCTGCCCGAGCCACGGCGCGAAACGCGCTTCGAGGTGTTCGAGCGTATGCGCGAGCGCCGTACTGTCCGACTCGCAGTGGCAGTGGCAGTGGAATCCCTCTATGCCCTCGGGCAGGCGGTCGGGCAGACGGTCGGCCGTCACGCCGAAGCGGCTGCCCGCGGCGCAGGGATCGTAGAGCTCGACCTCGATCTCCGAATATTCGGGATTTATGCGCAATCCGCAGCTTATCGGTTCGCCCGAGGCCCTCACCCTCGGGTAGAAACGCTCGTACTGCGTGAGCGAGTTGAACGTTATATGACTGCTGCACCGCATGATATGGTCGAACTCGTCATCGGTGTACGCAGGTGAATAGGTGTGCGCGCGGCTGCCGAACTGCTCGCACGCCAAGCGCGCCTCGTTGAGCGAGCTGGCCGTGGTGGCGCTTATGTATTCGCGGAACACGGGGAAGGTGCGCCACAGCGCGAAAGCCTTGAAAGCGAGGATGATCTCGGTGCGGCTCTCGCGCGCCACACGGCTTATGAGCGCAAGGTTGCGACGCAGCAGACGTTCCTCGACTATGTAGCACGGCGACGGGAATCGGCCGTAATCTTCGGTGCGGATATCGGAATCGATCATTATATATTGGAATAATTTACCTGCAAAAATAGGCAAAAACGGGGGCATTGCCGCTCGACGACCGTCATTTCTTTCGCCGACGCCGAACGGTTTATTTGGTGGTGATGTAGAGTTTCGCGGGGTATTTCTGGAACTTGTTTCCTCTGACGACCCTTATCTGCTTCACGTCGTCGGCCGCTATGCCGGCGAAGCCTCCGCCTCCGATCAGCGTCACGTTGGCCTCCGCCACGGGCTTGCCCGCTTCGGAGGTGATGCTGCCTTTGACCGTGCCCATCATGCTCGGGTCGATCGAGGTGCTCGCCAGCTGCCTGATCTGCGTGGGCGACATGTAGAATCCGCCTCCCTCCTGCGCCGCGGCCACGGCGAGGAACGACGCGCAAAACAGTGTAAGAATAATGTGTTTCATAAGGTAAAGATAGTTCATTATCCTCCGTTTCCCAAACGATGCCGCGAAAAAAATATCCGATAATCGCCTCCGCGTGTAATTTTAAGCCTCGGCATGCGACTATTTATCATGAACAAACATCGAAAAATGAAGAAGATCGAATTTTGTCGTCTCATCGCCGCCGCGACCCTCGTCATGACGGCGGCGCACGCGACGGCACAGGATGCCGAACCGCAGGGGAGGCGCTGGACGCTCGGGGAGTGCATCGACTATGCCCGCAGCAACAACATTCAGGTGCAGAGCTCGCAGATAACCGCCGCGGCGGGCGAAGTGGAGTTGGAGGCGGCCAAGGCGTCGCGCTATCCCACGCTGTCGTTCAGTTCGGGCCAGAACGTGTCGCACCAGAGCGCCATAAAGCTCATCAACGACTACGGCGAGGTGGTGACCGACGGAACGTTCTCTTACGGCGGCAGCTACGGTTTCGGTTCGAACGTGGCGATATTCCAAGGCGGCCGCCTGCGTAACAACGTGCGTCAGCAGGAGAAGCAGTTGGAGAGCAGCCGTCTGGCGGTGGAGAAGAACATCAACACCATAACGGTGAACGTGGCGCAAGCCTATCTTCAGATACTCTACGCCCGCGAAACGGTGGAGATCAACCGCCGCGCCGTGGAGCAGGCCGAGCGTCAGTCCGACCGCGCGCAGAAGCTGTTCGAGGAGGGCGAGGCGGCGCGCAGCGAGGCGGCGCAGATGCGTTCGCAGCTGGCGGCCGCGCAATACGACCTCACCGCGGCGCAGAACAATCTGGCGCAATACACCTTGCAGCTCAAGCAGCTGCTCGAACTCGGCGCGGACGAGGATTTCGAGGCCGCCTATCCCGAGATCGGCGACAGCGAGGTGCTGCGGGCGCTGCCGTCGGTGGCCGAGGTCTATGCCGCGGCCGTGGAGATCATGCCCGAGACCCGCTCGGCCGATGCGATGATCGAGGCGTCGCAGTATGCCGAGAAGGCCGCCAAGTCGGGATTCTATCCGCAAGTGTCGCTGTCGGCCAACGTCTCTACGGGCCACCAGTCGGGAACGTCGACCTCGGCGGCCGACCAGCTCCGCGACAAGCTCAACGAGAGCGTGGGTCTGTCGATCAGCGTACCCATATTCAACAACAAGAGCGCCCGCACCTCGGTGCGTCGCGCGCGTCTGAACACGCGCCAGAGTGAGATCGATAAGGTCGGCGTGATGAAGGATCTGCTGGCCACCATCGAGTCGCTGCACCACGACGCCGTGGCGGGGCAGGCCAACTACCTGTCGTCGGGCGAGAAGCTCGCCTACGCCGAGGAGAGCTACCGTCTGGCCGAGGCGTCGTTCGAGGCGGGCAGGAACAACGCCGTGGAGCTGATAACCGAGAAGAACAACTATCTTTCGGCCCTTTCGGCGCGTCTGCAAGCCAAGTATCAGGCCGTGCTGGCGGCCAAAATTCTGCTTTTCTACAAGGGCGAGCCCATAACGCTGTAAAAATTTCACATCATGAAAAAGAATAGATCATTGATTTTAACGGCCGCGGCAGCCGTCGTCGTTGTCGTTGCGGCAATCGCTTTCGGCCGCGGAGGCAAGGAGGCCGCGGTGGAGTACGAGACGCAGACCGTCGAGCGCGACGCCATCAACCTGTCGATCACCGCCACGGGTACCATAAATCCGCTCAACAAGGTCGACGTGGGTACTCAGGTGTCGGGCATCATATCGAAGATATACGTCGATTTCAACTCCGAGGTGGAGCTGGGGCAGCTCATAGCCCAGCTCGACCCCGCGCCGCTGCAAGCCGAGAAGGCCGTGGCCGAGGAGTCGCTGTGCGCCGCCGAGCTCGACTACAAGTTGCAGAAGAAGAACTACGAACGTCGCAAAAAGCTCTTCGACAAAGAGTTGATATCGGAGACCGAATACGACGATGCCGAGAACGCCTACCTGAAGGCCGAGAGCAATTTGCGGCAGGCGCGACTGACGTTGCAGCGCGCCGAGATCAATCTCGGCTACACGCAGATCTACTCGCCCATAAGCGGCGTGGTGCTTTCGCGCGCCGTCGACGAGGGGCAGACCGTGGCGTCGGGATACTCTACCCCCACGCTCTTCACCATAGCGGCCGACTTGCGCGAGATGCAGCTCGTGGCCAATATCGACGAGGCCGACATAGGTGCGGTGGTCGAGGGGCAGCGGGTATCGTTCACCGTCGACGCCTACGTCGACACGCAGTTCGAGGGTACGGTGAAGCAGGTGCGTCTGCAATCGGCGTCGACATCGAACGTGGTTACCTACGAAGTGGTGATCGATGCGCCCAATCCCGATCTGAAGCTCAAGCCCGGCATGACGGCCAACGCCACCATATACACGCTGGAAAAAGAGGGCGTCTTCGCCGTGCCCGCGCGTGCGCTTCGCTTCGTGCCTGCCGATATGGACGACAAGCGCAGGGGTGAGCTGCCCGAGACGCATGTGTTCGTGCGTCTGGCCGACGGCACCATCGAGCCGCGCGAGGTGACGACGGGAATAACCAACGGCGTGCAGACCGAGATCGTCTCGGGCCTCGCGGAGGGCGACGTTGTGGTGGTAGGCATGGCGGGCACCGGCCGCAGCGAGCAGAACATGTCGGTGAGCATATCGATGTAACGCGCAAAGCCATGAATGACAAGAACGAGATAATAAGGATCGAAGAGATTCGCCGCGACTTCCGCGTGGGCAGCGAGACGGTGCATGCGCTGCGCGGGGTGTCGTTCTCCATCCGCGAGGGCGAGTTCGTCACCATAATGGGTACCAGCGGATCGGGAAAATCGACGCTGCTCAACCTGCTGGGGTGTCTTGATGTCCCCACTTCGGGCGAATACTATCTGGACGGGGTGCCCGTGCGCCGCATGAGCGGCAACGAGCGCGCCACGCTGCGCAACCGCAAGATCGGCTTCGTGTTCCAGTCCTACAACCTGCTGCCCAAGACCACGGCGGTGGAGAACGTCGAACTGCCGCTGCTCTACAACAGCTCCATATCGCGCGCCGAGCGGCGGCGCAAGGCCGAGGAGGCGTTGTGCGCGGTGGGGTTGCGCGATCGCATGAACCACAAGTCGAACCAGATGTCGGGCGGACAGCAGCAGCGCGTGGCCATAGCCCGCGCGCTGGTGAACGACCCCGTGATAATTCTGGCCGACGAGGCGACGGGCAACCTCGACTCGCGCACGTCGTTCGAGATACTGACGCTGTTCCAGCGCCTGAATGCCGCGGGGCGAACCATAATATTCGTCACCCACAACCCCGAGATAGCGCGCTACTCGTCGCGCAACATCACCCTGCGCGACGGCCGCATAATCGAGGATGCCGCGAACCGCGATATAGCCTCGGCGGCCGAGACGCTCGCGTCGCTGCCCGAGGAGGATTGACGCTGCCCGAGGCGGAGTGACGCTGCCCGCCGCCATGCGCGAATTGAAACACTAAATCGTCTGACGAACAATGAATTTTTCGAATCTCATACAGATAGCCCTGCGCGCGCTGTCGAACAACAAGACCCGCTGCCTGCTCACGATGCTGGGCATCATCATCGGCGTGTCGTCGGTCATAACCATGATGTTTCTGGGCGAGAGCCAGAAGCAGAGCATCCGCGCCGAGATAGGCGGCATGGGCACCAATCTGATAATCATACGCCCCGAGTGGCGGCAGCGCGGCGGTGCGGCTGTGTCGGCGGCCGACCTGCAATGCCTCAAGGAGGCCGATTACGAAGCGGTCGTGAACCAAGCGGGGTATGTCTCGAACGTCTCGCCCTACGTGGGCAGTTCGGGGCAGGCGATCGTAGGTGCCAACAACGCGCCCACCACGGTGAAGGGGTGCGGCGAACGGCTTGCCGAGATCGAAAACTACACCGTCGAGGAGGGGGCGATGTGGGGGCGCAACGAGGTGCGCACGGCGGCTAAGGTGTGCGTGCTGAGCGCGGGCCTCTGCCGCAAGCTCTTCCCGAACGGAGAGAACCCCGTGGGGCAGAACGTGCGTCTGGAGACCATTCCGTTGAAGGTGGTCGGTACGCTGAAGGAGAAGGGCGGCGAGGACGACAACTTCATGTACGTGCCCTACACCACCGTGCAGCGGCGCATGAGCGGCATCCGCTACCTGAACGCCATATACGCCTCGGCCGCGACGGAGGAGGTGTCGGCCGCGGCTGTGGACGAGATAAAGGCCATTCTGTGCGACCGTCACAACATCCGCAAGGGCGACGCCGACGATTTCGAGGTGATGTCGATGACCGAGATGCTCGAATCGCTCAACGAGATACTCGGCATACTGACAATGGTGCTGTCGTGCATAGCGGGCATATCGCTGGTGGTGGGCGGCATAGGCATCATGAACATCATGTACGTGTCGGTGACCGAGCGCACCCGCGAGATAGGCTTGCGCATGTCGATCGGGGCCAAGCGGCGCCACATAATGATGCAGTTCCTCATAGAGTCGGTATTGATATCCGTCGCGGGCGGACTTATAGGCGTGGCGCTGGGCATATCGCTCGCCTCGCTCATCATCAAGCTGCTCGGCTGGCCCTTCATATTCGACGGCTTCGCGATATTCGTTTCGTTCGTCGTCTGCACCGTCACGGGCGTCTTTTTCGGGTGGTATCCCGCGCGCAAGGCGGGCAATCTGAATCCCATCGACGCCCTGCGTTACGAATAATCCGTCGCACCGCGCGCCGTTCGGCGGGGAATTTGCGGTATTTTCGTATATTTGCAGGCAGCCTGCAATATTCACATTCCTCGTTTCGGAAGGGAGTGGCGACTCGCAGAGTCGCGCGGGCCGCAGGCTGCGACCCGAGAATATAACAGAGTGCAAGCGAAGATCGGCATCTCAGCGGAATGACGTGAATGAGGTCCGGCCCGCTGTTCGCCGACGGCGGCAGGACTGCGCGGTTCTGAAGAACCGCAATAATTCACATGCGTAAGCCTATACCGCAACCCGCGAAACATAAAAATATATAATTAAAAAACATAACGATCATGGAACTCAAGGAGATACTCGAAGCCCGCCGCAGCACGCGCAAGTTCCTGCCGCGCAAGGTTGAGCACGACAAACTGCAAAGAATCGTCGACATGGCCCTCAAAGCCCCCTCGTCGCGCAACACTCGTTCGACGCGGCTGCTGGTGGTCGACAAGCCCGAACAGTTAGAGGCGATCGCCTCGATGCGCGACTACGGCTCGGCATTCGTGAAGGATGCCCCCGCCGCCATAATCGTCGCGGGCGACCGCGACGCGAGCGATCTGTGGCTCGACAACTGCGCCATCACCGCCACCACGCTGCTGCTGGCCGCCGTGGACGAGGGTTTGGCCGCATGCTGGGTGCATGTCAACGACCGCCCGTGCCTGAAAGAGCAGCCCGACGGGCGCAAGGCCGACGACTATCTGCGCGCGGCGCTGCACATCCCCGAGCGTTACGGCATACTCTGCGCCGTGGCGATAGGTTACTCCGATTTCCGCCCCGCGCAGCTGCCTCCCTACGAAGGCGAGGAGCGAGTGACGTGGCTGTAAGCCCGCATGGCAACCGCCACGGGGCTGTCCGACAAGTTTCCGGCAGCCCCTTTTTATTGTTAAATCCGACCGCAAGCCGAACAAAAAGGGCTGTCCGACAATATTGTCGGACAGCCTCTTCGTTAAGGTATCTGTTCGCGCTTATTCGGCGGGAGCGATAGCCTCGCTGGGGCAAACGCCTGCGCAGGTGCCGCAGTCGATGCACTTGTCGGGATCGATGACATAGATATCGCCTGCCGAAATAGCCTCGACGGGACACTCGTCGATACAAGTTCCGCAAGCTACGCACGAATCTGAAATTTTGTAAGCCATAATAATTTTTATTTAAGTTAGAAAAAGTCTAATGCAAATATAGCGAATTATCCGATAATATCAAATCCCGTGTAGGGAATCAACACCTCGGGGATGCGTATTCCGTCGGGAGTCTGGAAATTCTCTAACAGGGCGGCCACTATGCGGGGCAGCGCCAGCGACGATCCGTTGAGCGTGTGGGCAGGATTTATCTTCTTGTTGCCGTCGCGGTAGCGCAGTTTCAGGCGATTGGCTTGGAACGACTCGAAGTTCGACACCGACGACACCTCCAGCCAGCGCTTCTGCGCCTCGGAATATACCTCGAAGTCGTAGGTGAGCGCCGAGGTGAACGACATGTCGCCGCCGCAAAGGCGCAGGATGCGGTAGGGCAGTCCGAGCGACTTCACGATCGACTCCACGTGGGCCACCATGCCGTCCAGAGCCTCGTAAGACGTCTCGGGCAGCGACAGCTGCACGATCTCCACCTTGTCGAACTGGTGCAGACGGTTCAGGCCGCGCACGTCCTTGCCGTACGATCCCGCCTCACGACGGAAGCAGGGGGTGTAGGCCGTCATCTTTATGGGGAAATCCTTCTCGTCGAGGATCACGTCGCGGTAGATGTTGGTCACGGGCACCTCGGCCGTGGGGACCAGATAGTAGTTGTCGACCGTGGCGTGGTACATCTGGCCCTCTTTGTCGGGCAGCTGTCCCGTGCCGAATCCCGACGCCTCGTTGACCATCACGGGAGGCTCCACCTCCAGATATCCCGCCTTGGTGTTGCAGTCGAGGAAGTAGTTTATCAACGCACGCTGCAAACGCGCGCCCTTGCCTTTGTAGACGGGAAATCCCGCGCCCGTGAGCTTCACGCCCAGATCGAAGTCGATTATGTCGTATTTGCGCGCCAGCTCCCAGTGCGGCAGCGGGTTTTCGGGCAGAGAGGTGTAGTTCTCCACCAACTTCACCACCAGATTGTCCTCGGCCGTCTTGCCCTCGGGCACTATGTCGGCGGGGAAGTTGGGCAGCAGTATGATCTGCGACTGCAACTCGTTGCTCACCGACTGGTGCTCGGCCGATAGTTCGCCCGAACGGGCCTTGAGCGAGGCTACGAAGCGCTTCTTCTCCTCGGCCTCCTCCTTTTTGCCCTGACCGATCAGTGCGCCGATCTGCTTCGCGGCGGCGTTCTGCATGGCCAGACAGTTGTCCAGCTCGGCTTGGACCGATTTGCGACGGTCGTCGAGTTCTTCTATTTTGGCTATGACGGGGGCGGCATCCACGCCTTTTTTGGCCAAGCGTTTGATGGCAAGCTCCTTGTCGTCTCTGAGTTGCTTCAATGTCAACATAACCTTGTCTTCATTTTATTCGGTTTACGAATTGCAAAGTTATAAAAAATACGCTTTCGTTATATCGGCGCGCGCCGTTTTTTCGGCTGCCGCGCTCCTGCGCCGCAAAAAGCGGCGATAAAAGGGTGCGCTTTGCGCATTCTTTACTATTTTTGCGCACGTTATGCGTAGTGTCGAACTCCTTTCACCCGCCAAAGATCTCGCGGCCGCCGTCGCCGCCGTCGATTACGGAGCGGATGCCGTCTACATGGGCGGCGCGCGCTTCGGGGCGCGCCGCGCCGCGGCCAACGGCATCGACGACATAGCCCGTGCCGTCGAGTACGCCCACCAATACGGCGTAAGGGTGCATGCGGCTCTCAACACCGTGCTTTTCGACGACGAACTGGCGGATGCCGAGGCGCAGGCGCGCGAACTCATCGCCGCGGGTGTCGACGCCCTCATAGTGCAGGACATGGCGCTGCGGCGCATGGACCTGCCTGTCGAGCTGCACGCCTCGACGCAGACGGGCAACACGTCGCCCGAGGGGGTGCGGTTCCTTCAGGATTGCGGGTTCTCGCGCGTGATACTCGAACGCTCGCTCACGCTCGACGACATCCGCCGCATACGGGCCGCCGCCACGGTGGAGCTGGAGTGCTTCGTGCACGGAGCGATATGCGTGGGGCACAGCGGCCGCTGCTTCCTCTCGCGCTCCACCTCGTCGCGAAGCGGCAACCGAGGCGAATGCTCGCAGCCGTGCCGCCTGCCCTACGATTTGAAAGACGCGGCGGGCCGCACCGTCGTGAGCGGGAAACACCTGCTGTCGGTCCGCGACCTCGACCTGTCGGATGATCTGGAGGAGCTGATCGACGCGGGAATAGCCTCGTTCAAGATCGAGGGGCGCCTGAAGGACGTGCGCTATATAAAGAACGTCGTGGCATACTACCGCCGACGGTTGGACGATATCATTGCGCGCCGCGCCGACATAGTGCGGCCTTCCGTCGGACGCAGCGTGCCCGACTTCACGCCCGACACTGCGAAGAGCTTCACCCGCGGCGCCTCGCATTACATGCTGCACGGCAAATGCGGCGGCGTGGCGTCGTTCGACACCCCCAAAGCCGTCGGCGAATCGGTGGGGCGCATCGCCTCCGTCACTCGGCGCGGCTTCGTGCTCGACCGCCCGAACGATCTTGCGGCGGGCGACGGCATCTGCATAATCGGCCGCAAAGGCATGGCAGGCACCAACGTCAACGGCATCGACGACGGCGCCATCATCCCCAACCGCATGGACGGAATCGAGGCGGGCGCCGAGGTGTTCTGCAATTACGACCACCGTTTCTCGTCGGCTCTCGACCGCAGCCGCACGCGCCGCACCATCGATGTCGATGCCCGCGTTGCGCTTGCGGCCGACGGCGTGACGCTCTCGTTGCGCGACTGCGAAGGGGTAGAGGTTACGGTGACGCGTATCCTGACGCTCGCCCCCGCGGCCGATCCCGACAAGATGGAGCAGACGGCGCGGCGCACCGTGGCCAAGAGCGGCGACACCATATTTTCGGTGCGCGACGTCGCGGTCGACGGATCGGAGCTGTTCGCCCCCGCGTCACTTTTGGCCGAGATGCGCCGCGAAGCGCTCGAAGCACTGCGTGCCGAACGCCTCCGCCGCCCGCTGCCGCATCGCATAACGGTCGACGACGGCACGGCCCGCTACCCGAGCGATACGGTTACGCGCTACGAGAACGTGACCAACGGCATGGCTGCCGAGTTCTACCGCGCCCACGGCGTGCGGCATATCGAACCTCCGCTGGAGACCTCGCTCACCGCGGGCGAGCGGGTGATGGTTTCGAGCTACTGCCTGCGCCGCGAGATAGGGCAGTGTCTCAAGGAGTCGCCGTCGCTTCGCGGCGATCTCTACATCGAACACGGCACGGCGCGTTACCGCCTTGTGTTCGACTGCGGCCGATGCGAAATGTCGCTCGTCGACTGCGGCCGCGGCGGAAAAAGATAACCGTTCGTCTTTAGCTGCGTGCATTGCCGAATGGGAATTATTGAACGGAACGATGCGTTTCGGGCTTGTGGGAAAGCGAGTCGCAGCCTGCGGAGTGAGCGAACAGCGAGCCTCCGCGGGGCGAGGCTGCGGCTCGCGCGGCTCTGAAGAGCCGCAATTATATTACATGCATGAAACGAATGGTTCCTTTATAGAATAACTTATGAGTCAGCTTATAACCCCTTCGTTCCCCGATTACGAGCTCATCGATTCGGGCGACGGCGAGAAACTGGAACGTTTCGGCCGTTACGTCACGCGCCGTCCCGAGCCGCAGGCCATCTGGCGCCGCTCGCTCGGCGAGGATGTGTGGCGCGCCGAGGCGCACGCTTCGTTCATGCGCACCGCATCGTCGCGCAACGACGAGCGCGGCGAATGGACCCGACGCCCCTCCATGCCCGACCGTTGGACGGTGGACTATTCGTATAAAACGATGAATATCCGCATGCGTCTGGGCCTCACGGCGTTCAAGCACGTGGGCATATTCCCCGAGCAGGCGGCTAACTGGAATTTCATTTTCGACCGCACGGCGGCGCTCGCGGCCGAGGGCATCGCTCCGCGCGTGCTCAACCTCTTCGCCTATACGGGCGGGGCCACGCTGGCCGCCCGCGCCGCGGGGGCCGAGGTGACGCACGTCGATTCGGTGAAGCAGGTGGTGAGCTGGGCGCGCGAGAACATGGAGCAGAGCGGAATGGACGGCGTGCGGTGGATCGTGGAGGACGCCATGAAGTTCGTGCAGCGCGAGGTGCGCCGCGGCAACCGCTACCACGGCATCATCCTCGACCCGCCCGCATACGGCCGCGGCGCGAACGGCGAAAAGTGGGTTCTGGAAGAACATATTGGCCGCATGCTCGAATGCTGCGCCGAGCTGCTCGACCGTGAGCGGCGATTCCTCGTGCTCAACCTCTACTCGATGGGGCTGTCGGCCCTGCTGGCCCGCACGGCCGTAAGGCAGCGTTTCGGCAGCGACGGCGGCGAGGAGTTCGGCGAACTCTATTTCGACGACCGCAGCGGCAAGTCGCTTCCGCTCGGCACCTTCTGCCGCTTTGCGAGGTAGCGCGGCGGCGGAGCGGTCGAGTACAATATTTGTCAGGCGTTTTTCAGAAATACGATGACCATGAACAAATTTTTCGAACTCTTTCTGTCGTTCTTCAAGATCGGACTGTTCACCTTCGGGGGCGGATACGCCATGATCCCCATCATACAGAACGAGGTGATAACCCGCCGAAAGTGGATCGCCGAGGGCGAGTTCCTCGATCTGCTCACGCTGGCGCAGTCGGCCCCCGGGCCCATATCGCTCAACACCTCGGTATTCGTCGGCTACAAGATGTACGGCTATGCGGGCGCGGCGGCGGCACTGCTCGGCGTCGTGCTGCCGTCGTTCACCATAATACTTCTGGTGGCGGTCTTCTTCTCGCAGATACGCCACAACGCCGTGGTCGACGCCGCTTTCAAAGGCATGCGGCCCGCGGTGGTGGCGCTCATCATAGCCCCCATAACGGGATTCATCAAAGGCATGCGTACTATCCTTGTCGCCGTAGCCGCGGTCACCGCCTTTGCTGTGTGGCATTTCGGCTTCTCGCCCGTCTATCTGTTGATAGCGGGCGCGGTGGCGGGCATCGCGTGGGCGGCATGGTCGGCGCGAAAGGGAAAGGAGGCGCAGCGATGATATACCTCAAACTCTTTTACAGCTATCTGAAGATAGGATTCTTCGGATTCGGCGGCGGATATGCCATGCTTTCGCTCATACAGAACGAGGTGGTGGTGCAGAACGGCTGGATGACCAACGCCGAGTTCGCCGACATAGTGGCGGTGTCGCAGATGACCCCCGGGCCGATAGCCATCAACTCGGCCACATACGTAGGCTACACGGTGGCGGGGTTCTGGGGTTCGGTGGTGGCGACCGTGTCGGTCTGCCTGCCCGCACTCACGTTGATGATAATCATAACGCGGTTCTTCCTGCAACTGCGCGACAACCGTTATGTGAAAGGGGCCGTGGCGGGCATGCGTCCCGTGGTGATAGGCATGATCGGCGCTGCGGCGCTGCTGTTGATATTCCCCGCGTCGGACGACGGCGCGAGCTTCATCGACGCTTGGAGCTGGCTGCTCTTCGGCGCGACGCTCGTCGCGTCGTACAAAAAGGTCAACCCCATATTGTTGATCGTCCTCTCGGCCGCGGCGGGTATCGCGATATATCTTTAGCCGAAAGGCGTTCGCCGACGGCGGTCGGATTGCTTCAGCAGTCCGCCGCGTGGGGGCGGAATCGCTGCGCGATATCGATATGTCTATTCCTCGTCGTAGAGCAGATATCGGCGGCGCAGGGCGCGGTACTTCTCCAGCTCGGGCTGCCATACGGCGCGGATCTCGTCGGCCGAGCGCCCCTCGACGATCATGCGGCGCACGTAGTCGACACCGACCAACTTCTCGAACATGGGGGTGAAGAACTTCTCGCCCATGCCGAGATTGCGGTAGGCGTCTATCACATACTCCAGATCGAATCCGCGTTCGATGACCGTCTCGTCCGACACTCCGCGCAGGTCGCGGCCGCGGCACGTGCGGTCCTTCAGCGGCGGATTCTTGGCACCCGCCACCGACCGCGGCGTGAAAGTGAAGTCGCCGCCCTCGTAATCGGGATGGCCGTAGCACTCGAACGGACGGTCGGTGCCGCGCCCGAGCGAACAGACGGTACCCTCGAACAGACACGTCGACGGATAGAGATAAATGGCATGCTGCGTCGGCAGATTGGGCGACGGCGCTATGGGCAGCACGTAACGCGTCGAGTGGGTATAGCCATCGCACGCCACCACCTGCAATTCGCAGTCGCCGCACCACCCCTCGCCGCGCGACATGAGGGCGATCTCGCCCATCGTGAGGCCGTGTACCACGGGGATAGGCAGCGCGCCGACGCCCGACTTGTACTTCATGTCGAGTATGGGGCCGTCGACGTACATTCCGTTGGGATTGGGGCGGTCGAGCACTATGACGCTGCGGCCTCGGGCGGCGCAGGCATCCATCATGCGCAGCATGATTATATAATAGGTATAGAAACGCAGTCCCACGTCCTGCATGTCCACCACCAGCACGTCGAACTTGTCCATGGTCGCGGCCGAGGGGCGTCCCGAGCCGCCGTCGTAGAGCGACCAGATGGGGATGCCCGTCTTCTCGTCCACCGAGCTGCCTACGTGCTCGCCAGCATCGGCGCCGCCGCGGAATCCGTGTTCGGGCGAGAAGATGCCCGCCACGGTCACGCCCTCGTCGCTCAGCATGTCGACCAGATGGCGGTCGCCGACCGTTGCCGTGTGGTTGGCCAGCACGGCGACGCGACGCCCCCGCAATGCCGGCAGATATTCGTCGGTGCGCTCGGCGCCGACCTTCACGCCGCCGTCGGGTTCGACGGCCGATATGCGGCACGCCGAGAGCAGCAGTATCGAAAAAAGTGAAACGATTCGCAACATAACCGAAAGTTAAAAGTTTATCCGCACATATAACGAAGTCTGTTCGCCGACGGCGGCGGATGCACGAGCCGAAAGCGAGTTGCAGTCCGCCGCGAGGGGGCGGCGGCGAACTGCCGATATCGCATTGCGATGTCGAGATGCCGAATCTTGCGGCGAACAGCGGCTGTCTACTCGCCGCCGAACTGCATAAGATACTCCTTTATGAAAGCGTCGATGTCGCCATCCATCACGGCCTCCACGTTCGAGGTCTGGCAACCCGTGCGATGATCCTTCACGCGGCGGTCGTCGAACACGTAAGAGCGTATCTGCGAACCCCATTCGATGCGCTTCTTCGTGGCCTCCAGAGCCTGCTGCGTCGCCCGACGCTTCTCCATCTCGCGCTGGTAGAGCTTCGAGCGGAGGATACGCATGGCGTTCTCGCGGTTCATGAGCTGCGAGCGCGTCTCCATGTTCTCGATCAGGAACTCCACGGGTTCGCCCGTGTCGGGATCCTTGCCGTGGTAGCGCAGACGCACGGCCGTCTCGACCTTGTTGACGTTCTGACCGCCCGCGCCGCTCGAACGATAGGTGTCCCACTCGCAGTCGGAGGGGTTGATCTTGATCTCGATGGTGTCGTCCACCGCAGGCGACACGAACACCGAGGCGAACGTTGTCTGACGCTTGTTGTTGGCGTTGAACGGCGACAGACGCACCATGCGGTGCACGCCGTTCTCGCTCTTCAGGTAGCCGTAGGCGAAATCGCCCTCGATCTCCAGCGTGCACGACTTCACGCCCACCTCGTCGCCAGCCTGATAATCCATCATGCGGTATTTGTAACCCCGTGCGTCGCACCAGCGGGTATACATGCGCAGCAGCATCGCCGCCCAGTCCAGAGCCTCGGTGCCGCCCGCGCCTGCGTTGATGTCCATTATGGCGCCCATCTTGTCCTCCTCGCCGCGCAGCATGTTGCGCAGCTCCAGAGCCTCTATGCGCTCCATCGTCGCGCGGTAGTGCCCGTCCATCTCCTCTTCGGTGGCAAGCCCCGCCTCGACGAACTCGGGCATCAGTTGCAGGTCCTCGACACCCTTGGCCACGGCGTCGTAATCATCCACCCAACTCTTGATCGACGCCACCTTGCGCAACTGCTTCTGCGCGGCGTCGGCATCGTTCCAAAAATCGGGGTCCTGAGTCTTCTCCTCTTCGTTCTGAAGATCTATTTTCCGCTGAGCGATGTCAAAGACACCTCCCCAACGAATCCTGTCGTCTTATAGC
>CAYMIH010000049.1:0-15715 GCA_964390585.1 uncultured Alistipes sp. | reverse complement strand
TTTTTGTCGTACATCTCGGTAATGCCCGAGGTCATTACCATCCTCGGCGGCTCGCGCGGCTCCAAGGAGCCGCAAATACATTAACATTGCATGGCAATGTCGGCAGTTCGCCGCCGCCCCATGCGGCGGACAGCCTGCGATAAAAAAAACCCGCTCGGATATTCCGAGCGGGTTTTCTATTGCTACGAGGCGGTCTCTTAAAGACGCGCCTTGATCTTCTTCGACTCCTCCTCGTACCCGGGCTTGTCGAGCAGCGCGAACATATTCTTCTTGTAAGCCTCCACACCCGGCTGGTTGAAAGGATTCACGCCCAGAATATAGCCGCTGATGCCGCACGCCTTCTCGAAGAAGTAGATCAACGCGCCGATCGACTTCTCGTCGATGGCGGGGATCTCTACGCGGATGTTGGGCACGCCGCCGTCGATGTGCGCCAGCTGCACGCCTAACTCGGCCATCTTGTTGATCTCCGAGATGCGCTTGCCCGCAAGGAAATTCAGACCGTCCAGATTCTCGGCGTCGGCCTCCACCTTGACGGTATGTTTGGCCTCGGCCACCGACACAATGGTCTCGAACAGAGTGCGTTCGCCCTCCTGAATATACTGTCCCATAGAGTGCAGGTCGGCCGTGAGCGTCACGCTGGCGGGGAATATTCCCTTGCCGTCCTTGCCCTCGCTCTCGCCGTAGAGCTGCTTCCACCACTCGGCCAAATATTGCAACTTGGGCTCGTAAGAACCCAGAATCTCGGTCTTCTTGCCCGACTCGTAGAGAGCGTTGCGCACGATGGCATACATGGCCGAAAGATTCTCCTCTACGGGCACGTCGGCAGCGGTAGCCTTCTCCATCTCCACGGCACCTGCGACCAGAGCCTTGATATCCACGCCCGCAACGGCCAGCGGCAGCAGGCCCACAGGGGTCAGCACCGAGAAACGGCCGCCCACGTCGTCGGGAATCACGAAGGTGGGATAACCCTCGTTCGTCGCCAGCGTCTTCAACGCGCCGCGCGCCTTGTCGGTCACGGCCACGATACGGGTAGCGGCGTCGGCCTTGCCGTAACGCTTCTCGATCTCGGCCTTTATGATGCGGAACGCTATGGCGGGCTCGGTGGTGGTGCCCGACTTCGAGATCACGATGGCTGCCACCGAGTAATCCTTCACCGCCTCGAGCAGTTCGTAGGTGTAGTCCTCCGATATGTTCTGTCCCGCGAATACCACCGTGGGATTAGCATGCTTGCGGTGCAGATACTCGAAAGAGTTGTTCATGGCCTCGATCACGGCCTTGGCGCCCAGATACGAACCGCCGATTCCGATACATATCACCACCTCGGCCTTGGCGCGCAACTGCGCCGCGCGGGCCTCTATGGCAGCTATCTGCTCGGCGTCGATAGACGATGGCAGGTTCACCCAACCCAGAAAGTCGTTGCCCGCACCCTCGCCCGAATGAAGCAGCGCGTTGGCCTGCTGCGCGCGGGCCTTCATGCCCTCGTCGACCGTAACGCCCGACTTGGCAATGTCCAGTTTAATCAAACTCATCGTTTCAGTGATTTTGGTTTATAATCGATCATATCAATTTTCCCGTAAGTTCGCGCATCGCCCGCCGCGCCGAAGCGCCCCGATAGAGCACCTCGTAAACCATGTCGGCTATGGGCAGCTCCACCTCGTGCGCCGTCGAGGTGTGGCGTATGCACTCGGCGGCGTAATACCCCTCGGCCACCATCGTCATCTCGTTCATGGCGCTGCGCACGGTGCATCCGCGCCCTATGAGCAGACCCAGACGGCGGTTGCGGCTGTACGTGGAGTAACACGTCACCAGCAGGTCGCCCAGATATGCCGAGGCGTACAAGCTGCGCTCGCCGCGGCAGTACACCGACAGAAAACGGCTCATCTCGGCCGCGCAGTTCGATATGAGCACCGCCACGAAATTGTCGCCGTAGCCCAGACCCACCGCCAGCCCCACAGCCAGCGCGTATATGTTTTTCATGATAGCCGCATATTCCACGCCATAAATGTCGTCGGAACAGCTCACCCGAATATACGGCCGTTCGAACATGGCCGCAATGCCCTCGCGCACCGCCTCGTCGCGGCACACGGCCGTGAGATACGACAGACGCCCCATGCCGACCTCCTCGGCGTGCGACGGCCCCGTCACTATGGCCATCCTCGACTCGGGCACGCCGTAGCGACGCGACACATACTCGGCCACCGACAGGAAGTCGTCGGGCACTATGCCCTTCACGGCCGACACCACCACCTTGTCCGACAGAGGCTCCGCCAGCGGCTCCAGCACCTTTTTCAGGAACGCCGAAGGCATGGCCAGCACCACGGTCGCGGCACCCCTCACCGCCTCGTTCACGTCGGGCGTCGCCTCGATGAGCGAGCGGTCCAACTCGGCGTCGCGCAGATATTTGCAGTTGCGGCCCTCGTCCGCGACCGAAGCGAGCACTTCGGGGTTGAGTATGTGCCACCCCACGCGCACGCCGTTCTCGGTGAGTATCTTCACGATGGCCGTGGCCCAGCTTCCGTACCCTATGACGGCACATTTGCGAGCGTTGTTTGTCATGCGAGAGAACAGTTGATGTTAACGCCGACAAAAGTAATAATTTTCCGTGAAAAAAGTGGGCAGGCTCTTGCAAAACTTATCCATCTTTTTCCTACCTTTGTGCAGTCGTGCGCCATGCGGCGCGCGGGCATACGCATTCGCGAAGCCTAACGGCACGCAATCAATCGTTTAACGGTACAAGAAGTTAGTTAAGGAATTAAATATGGGATTTTTTTCATTGACGCAGGAGTTGGCCATCGACCTCGGTACGGCCAATACGTTGATTATCTATAACGGCAAGGTGGTGGTCGACGAACCCTCGATCGTGGCTCTGGACGTACACACGGGCAAGGTGATGGCCATAGGCCAGCAGGCCCGCCAGATGCACGAGAAGACCAACCCCACCATCAAGACCATCCGTCCGCTCAAGGACGGCGTGATCGCCGACTTCAACGCCACGGAGCTCATGCTGCGCGGCCTTATCAAGAAAGTGCGCACGTCGAGCAGCATGTTCGCCCCCTCGCTGCGCATGGTCATCTGCATCCCCTCGGGTTCGACCAACGTGGAGATCCGCGCCGTGCGCGACTCGGCCGAGCACGCGGGCGGACGCGACGTCTACATGATCTTCGAGCCTATGGCGGCCGCGCTGGGTGCGGGGCTCGACGTGGAGGCCCCCGAAGGCAACATGGTGATCGACATCGGCGGCGGTACTTCGGAGATCGCCTGCATATCGCTGGGCGGCATCGTCTGCTCGGAGTCGATAAACGTGGCGGGCGACGTCTTCACGGCCGACATACAGAACTACGTGCGCCAGCAGCACAACATCCGCATCGGCGAACGCACGGCCGAGGCCATCAAATGCTCGATCGGCGCCGCCGTTCCCGAACTGGAGGAGGAGCCCGAGGACTACGTTATAACGGGTCCCAACATGCTCACCGCACTGCCGCAGACGGTCACGCTGAGCTACAACGAGATAGCCTACGCGCTGGAGAAGTCGCTCGTGAAGTTGGACGCCGCGCTTATGAAGGTGCTGGAGACCATGCCCCCCGAGCTGTATGCCGACATCGTGAAGAACGGCGTCTATCTGGCGGGCGGCGGAGCCTTGATAAAGGGTCTCGACAAGCGTCTGTCGGACAAGTCGGGTCTGCCTTTCCACATCGCCGAGGATCCCCTGCGCGCCGTGGCGCGAGGCACCAGCATCGCGATGAAGAATATCGACAAGTTCTCGTTCCTGATGAGATAAACACGCCCCGTCCCGCGACGGGCACGCCGCGGCGGGAGGTCCCGTCGCGATTGTCGCCAATGACGGTTAGGAATGTATAAACTGATCGAATTCATACGCCGAATATATGTTGTGCTATTGTTCATCGTCATCGAGGCAATAGCACTCAATTATTATGCGCACTCCTCATACTACACGCAGGCCAAGATCCTCTCGCACGCGAATCGGGTGACGGGCGGAGTGCAGAGCGCCATTTTCGGCGTGAAGCACTACTTCACGCTGCGGCGCGAAAACGAGCTTCTGTCGGACCGTATCGCCGAGCTGGAGATGCAGGTTTCCGTCTACCGCGGGCAGGCCGCCGACGCTGCCATCGACTCGATGCAGCTCGGGATCGAGGAGCTGGCGCAATACCGCTACACGACGGCCCGCGTGGTGTCCAACAGCATCTCGCGCGAGCGCAACTACATAACGCTCAATCGGGGCATCGCCCACGGCGTGACCGAGAACATGGCCGTAATCACCCCCGACGGAGTGATGGTGGGATACGTGGTCGGGTGCTCGGAGCGTTATTCGGTGGTGATGCCCATGCTCAACATCGATTTTCGCACCAGCGGCAAGATCGTCGGCGACGACCATTTCGGATCGATCTCGTGGAGCGGCGGCAGCCCCTACAAGGTGAACATGACCGAGCTGTCGAAATACGCCGACATCGAGATAGGCGACGAGGTGGTGTCGTCGGGACTCTCCCACTACTTTCCCGAGGGGGTGAAGATAGGCAGCGTGGAGAGTTTCAGGCTCAACGACTCGCAGACCGCCTACGACGTGGTGATCCGTCTGGCGGCCGACGCGACCCGTATAAGCAACGTGATCCTCATCGAGAACCTCGACTACGGCGAGGCGTCGCACCTCGAAGAGTCGGCCGCGAACGGCGGCACGTCGGCGCAATAGGCTGCGGCCCGACAACGGCAGGCCGCCCGACGGCACGGCGCCGCAAGACGTCAGGCAGCCGCGAACAAAAAGAGAGAAACTTATGCAAAAATACCTGTCATACTCGGGAGTTTTCATAACGCTGGTGCTGTTGCAGATATTTCTGATCGACAATATCACCCTCAGCGTCTATTTCCACCCGTTGATATACGCGGCCTTCATCATCCTGCTGCCGCTCGACACCAAGCCCGTGTGGGTGCTGCTGCTCTCGGCCGTCATGGGACTCACCATCGACGTGCTGACGGGCATGGGCGGACTCAACGTCATAGCCGCCACGGCCGCAGGCTTTCTGCGGGGATTCGTGGTGAACCTCACGTGCGGCCGCGCCTCGGGACCCGACGAGGCGGTACCCGCGCTCTACCGCCTCACGCAGAAGAGTCTGGCCTTGTACATGACGGGAATGATAGTGCTCCACAGCTCCATCTACTTCCTGTTCGAATCGCTCTCGCTGCGCCACCTGCCGCAGGCATTGCTTCGCATGGCGCTGAGCGACATGGCGGCGGCCGTGTTCATCTGGTACTTCATAAAACTGTTCATCGAAAAAATACTCAACAAGTAACGCATGGCCGACAACGACGCACATATCCGCCGAACCATTCTCAAGTGGGTGGTATTGGGTGTTTTCGGCATCATAGGATGCCGCGTGGCTTACATCCAGCTCGTCGACTCGAAGTACAAGCGGCTGGCGGCGGGCAACGTGCTGCGTTACGAGGTGCAGTACGCCCCGCGCGGCGAGGTGATCGACCGCAACGGCGAGTTCCTCGTGCAGAGCAAGGAGTGCTACGACCTTATGGTCATCCACCGCGACATCGGCAAGCAGGGATTCGACACCGTGCGTTTCTGCAACATCGTCGGCATCACCAAAGAGAAACTCATCGCCGCGCTCCGCAACGCCCGCATGCGTCCGCGCGCCCCGATGCTCGTGGCCAACTACGTGCCCAAGGAGGTCAAGCTGCGTTTCGAGGAGTGCAACTTCCCGGGCTTCTACACCGTCTACCGCACCGTGCGCCAATACCCGCGCAAGATAGGCGGCAATCTGTTAGGCTACGTTGGCGAGGTGAATGCCGACATCATCAAGCGCAACCCCGAATACTCGGCGGGCGACTACATAGGCATGAGCGGCGTGGAGGCGGCCTACGAGTCGGAGCTGCGCGGCAAGGACGGCGTGAAGATACTCGAAGTCGACACCCACGGAGCCATCAAGGGCTCCTACATGAACGGCGCGTTCGACTCGCTGCCCATCCCGGGGCGCATGCTCACCTGCACCATCGACGCCCGTCTGCAAGCCTTCGCCGAGGAGCTTATGGAGGGCAAGGTGGGCGCCGTGGTGGCCATAGAGCCCTCGACGGGCGAGATTCTGGTGATGGCGTCGTCGCCCACCTACGATCCCGACGAGCTGGTCGGCCGCGAGCGAGGCAACAACTACATGGCGATGCTCTACAACAAGCGGCAGCCGTTGTTCAACCGCGCCGTGAAGGCCATGTACCCCCCGGGATCGACGTTCAAGCTCGTGCAGGGGCTCGTCGGCATGCAGGAGGGCGTCTTGCGCCCGTCGGACACGCACCCCTGCCACGACGGCTACCACGTGGGGCGCATCAGCCAGAAATGCCACTCCCACGCCTCACCGCTCGACCTGCGCAGCGCCGTGGCACAATCGTGCAACGCCTATTTCTGCTACGTGTTCCGCGACATAATCGAGAACCGCAAATACGGCAGCGTGAAGAAGGGCCTCGAAGTGTGGAGCGAATATGTCCGCAGCTTCGGATTCGGCCGCAAGCTCGACTCCGACTTTCTGGGCGAGGGCTCGGGCACGGTGCCCACGCGCGAACTCTACGACAAGCGCTACCGCAACTCGTGGAACGGCCTCACGGTACTGTCGCTCGCCATCGGCCAAGGCGAGTTGGGATGCACGCCCATGCAGATGGCCAACCTCGCCGCCACCATAGCCAACCGCGGCTACTACTACATACCCCACATCGTAAAGGCCGTCGAAGGGCGCGACTCGCTCGACAGCCGTTTCTACGAAAAGCACTACACGAATGTCGATCCCCGCTACTTCGAACCCATTGTCGAGGGCATGTGGAAAGGCGTCAACATCCCGGGCGCGGGCACGTCGTCGAGAGCCATGCTGCCCGGGCTCGACGTGTGCGGCAAGACGGGCACGGCCCAGAACCCTCACGGAAAGGACCACTCGACGTTCCTGTCGTTCGCCCCGAAGGACAATCCGCGCATAGCCATATCGGTCTACGTGGAGAACGGCGGTTTCGGCGCGGCGGCGGCACTCCCCATCGCCAGCCTGATAGAGGAGTTTTACCTCACCGACACCATTACGCGGCCGCAGATGGTCGAGAATGTGAAGAATATGCAAATATACTATCCCTACTATGCTAAACAGAGGTAACAACGCGCAGATGCCGCTTTTCGAGGGCGTCGACCGCATAGCTGTGGTTCTATACCTGCTGCTCGTGGCGGCGGGCATGGTCTGCATCACCTCGGCCTCGTACGACGACAGCATAGAGGAGTTGTTCTCGTTCAAGCACTTCTACATGAAGCAGGCCATATGGATCGGCGCGGCGTTCGGCGCGGCGCTCATCATCCTGCTGCTCGACTCGCGCTACTACCACATGTACGCCTACTACGCCTACGCCGCGGGCATACTGCTCATAGCGGGCACTCTGGTGCTGCCCGAGAAGATCGCGCCCGTGGTCAACGGCGCCAAGGCGTGGTACAAATTCAGCGAATCGGTGAGGATACAGCCCGTGGAGTTCGCCAAGATAGCCACCGCGCTGGCCGTGGCGCGCATCATGAGCAACTACTCGTTCTCCATCAAGCGCATCGGCGATCTGTTCCGCGTGGGGTTCGTCATAATGCTGCCTCTGGCCATCATCGTGTTGCAGAACGACACGGGCTCGGGCGTGGTGCTCTGCTCGTTCCTGTTCGTGCTCTATCGCGAGGGTCTGAACAAATGGATCTGCATCCCCATCCTCATGGTCGCGGCGCTCTTCATCTCGTCGTTCCTCTTCACGCCGCTGTTCCTGCTCTCGCTGCTGGTGCTCATCTTCACCCTCTCCGACGCCATGATGATAGGCGCATGGCGCGCGCACATCGTATTTCTGGCGAGCGTCGGACTGGCCACGCTCGCGCTCTACACCCTCTCGCTGCTTCTGTGGGACGGAGCCCTGAGCGCCTACGTCTGCATGCTCGTCGTGATGATCGCCGCCGTGGCGGTCGTCGCGCTGCTGGCCATGAAGAAGAATCTGGCGCCGATATTCCTCACGCTGGCCCTCTTCGTCGGCTCCATGATCTTCGTGCCCACCACCGACGTGATATTCGAGTCGATACTCAAACCCCACCAGCGCGAGCGCATACTCAGCTTTCTCGGCATCGTAAACGACCCGAGCGGCGCCGACTACAACGTCAACCAGTCGAAAATAGCCATCGGCTCGGGAGGATTTTTCGGCAAGGGGTTCATGCAGGGGACGCAGATCAAATACAACTTCGTGCCCGAGAAGCACACCGATTTCATATTCTGCACCGTGGGCGAGGAGTGGGGCTTCGTCGGCGCCACGGTGGTTCTGGGCCTGCTCTGCGCGCTCATACTGCGCCTGATGAAGATAGGCGAACGCCAGCAGGAGCCGTTCAGCCGCATTTACAGTTACTGCGTAGCCTCCATACTGCTGTTCCACGTGCTGGTGAACGTCGGCATGACCATAGGTCTCATGCCCGTGATGGGCATTCCGCTGCCGTTCATGAGTTACGGGGGATCGTCGCTGGTGGCCTTCACCATATTGGTGTTCATCGCCATACGTCTCGACGCATCACCGCGCAAAGGGTTGTCGGCATGGTAGACGCGCACCGCGAAAACAAACGAACAAGCTCTGTTTTATTATGATATTTTTGTACTACATCCTGACGGTCGCGGCCGTCGTTTGGTTCTCTGTCGTCGCCTCGCGCTACATCGACATGATCGACCGCACCACCCGCCTCTCGGGCGCATTTCTCGGAGGCGTGTTGCTGTCGGCCGTCACCTCGCTGCCCGAACTCTTCACCAGCATCTCGGCCACGGTGCTCCTCGACAGTCCGAGCCTCTGCATAGGCAACATTCTGGGCAGCAACCTCTTCAATCTGGGCATGCTGGCCGTCGTCATACTCTTTTTCCTGCGCCGATTCGCATCGGCCCGACTCTCGCGCAGCCACATGCACGTGATCGGATTCCTGCTGCTCATGTACATAGCCGTGGCGGCCAACATGCGGGGATGGATATCGATCGACATCTCACTCGGCAACAACGACTTCCAGTGGTTACGCATAAGCATCACATCGCTGCTGCTGACGGCTTTCTACATCATGTCGATACGTTACTTGGCCGCCGACAACGGAGTCGGCGCGACAAACACCGAGCAGCCCGACGACGAAAAGACGACCGACATGCCGCTGCGCAGCATCGTCGCGCGCTTCGTAGCGGCAAGCGTGGGAATCATCGCCACGAGCATCGTGCTGACATACATCACCGACGACATAGCCGAGACCTACCATCTCGGATCGGGATTGGCTGGAGCGCTGTTTCTCGGCATAGCCACCTCGCTGCCCGAGGTCACATCCACCATATCGCTGTTCCGCATGCGCAATTTCAACATCGCGTTCGGCAACATCACCGGCAGCAACGTATTCAACTTCTTCATACTTGCCGTTGCCGACCTGCTCTACACGGGTTACGGCGTTTACGATTTTTCGGACAGCAAGGTGATCAACCTCACCCTGTTCGGCCTCGTCGCCACCGTCGCCGTCATGGCCTTGCTGCGCATCCGCACGACATGGGGCAAAGCCCTATGCGCCGCGATCACGGCGGCATGCTACATAGCATTCCTTACGGTGTAGAGACCGACATGAAAACGGGGGCCGCCGACTCTCCGAAGTCGGCGGCCCCCATTCGCGTCTGTTACTCACGCACGAAGGCGTCCAGTTCGCAGTAAACCCTCTGCACGGGCAGCCCCATCACGTTGTAGAACGACCCCTCGATACCCTCGATGCCGACATACCCTATCCACTCCTGTATGCCGTAGCTGCCCGCCTTGTCCATCGGGCGATAGTTGTCGACGTAATACGCTATCTCCTCGTCGGAGAGTCGGCGGAAGCGGACCTTCGAACGGGCCGAGAAGCTGCGCATGCGCTCGGCGCCGCGCAACGTCACGCCCGTTATCACCTCGTGGTCGCACCCCGACAGCCTGTGCAACATCTCCACCGCGGCATCGCGGTCGGCAGGTTTTCCCAGCACCGCACCGCCCGCCACGACCACCGTGTCGGCCGTCAGCAGAATATCGCGCCCGCCCAACGCCTCGGGATATGCCTCGCTCTTCAGACGCGACAGATACTCCGCCACCTCGGCGGCGGGCAGATCGGCGGGATAGACCTCCTCGCACTCGAAACGCGCGGCGAGCGTATACTCCAATCCCGCATCCGACAGCAGCTGTCTGCGGCGCGGCGACTGCGACGCCAAAATAAGGCGCCAATGTTTGAGTCTTTCGTGTAACAGCATAAACGTAATATTATATAATGCGACTCGCAAGAGTCGCGCGGGCCGCAGCCTCCCCTCGCGGAGGCCCGCTATTCGCATTCGCTCATCGAGCGGTCGCTCCGCAGGCTGCGCCCGCGACAATTGCTACATTATATCGAAATCCAGCAGCGTCCGCCCGCCCAGCCGCGCACGGATATTGTCGCCACGCACGACGGGCCCCACGCCGACGGGAGTACCCGTAAAAATCAGATCGCCTATACGCAGCGTCATGAACCGCGACACGTAACTTATGATCTCGTCCACCGTGAAGACCATCTCCTCCGTGCGGCCGCGCTGGCGCACCTCGCCGTTCAGCTCCATCTCGAACTCCAGCCGCTGCACGTCGCCGCCCAGTTCCGCCAGCGGTATGAACTCGGGCGAGAGGGCCGCCGAGTGGTCGAACCCCTTGCACAGCTCCCACGGCAACCCGTTCGCTATGGCCTCGCGCTGACGGTCGCGCGCCGTGAAGTCGATGCCGAGCCCCACTTCGTCGTAACAGCGGCAGGCGAAACGTCGGTCGATGCACTTCGCCAGACGGTTGATCCTCACCACTAACTCGCATTCGTAATGCACCTCGTCCGAAAACGAGGGCACGTAAAACGGATCGTTGTTGCGCAGCAGCGCCGTATCGGGTTTCAAAAAGAATACGGGTTCGCGCGGCACGCTGCCGCCGTCGTGCAACTCGGCCGCATGGGCGGCATAGTTGCGGGCCATACATATTATCTTCATCCTTTCAGTTTCTTCAAATCATCCACCATACGCGCGGCGAAACGGTCGCTCGCCCCCGCGCCGCCCATTATGCTACGCAGCTCCGCGAAGTCGGCCTTCATGCGGCCGCGCCCGGCGCCTCCCTCCAGCACGGCACGCAGCTCCGCCTCGGCATACTCCGCTTTCGGACGGCACTGCACGATCTCGCGCACCGCCTCGCGCCCCAGATTCAGATTCACCAGCGACACGTAGGGAATCTTCAGCACATAGGGTTTCAGTTTCTCGTATAGCCACGGCACGCCGTACACCACCACCTCGGGCACATCGAGCAGAGCCGTCTCCAGCGTCGCCGTTCCCGAGGTCACCACCGCCGCCTCGGATATGTTCAACAGTTCGTAGGTCCTGTCGAACACATATCGCACGGCCGTACCCGCCGTGTACCGCTCATACTCGGCGCGGTCGATCCACGACACCCCCGCCACCACGAACTGGCGGTCGGGCACGCGCTCGGCCAGCTCGGCCATGAAACGCAGGTTGGTGCGTATTTCGCTGCGGCGGCTTCCCGCCAGCAACGCCACCACGGGACGGTCGTCCAGACCGTTCGCGCGGCGAAACTCCCCGTCCGAGGGGAACGACTCGCTGCGGCGCGCTATGGCGTCCAACAGCGGATTGCCCTCGAACGCGGCGTCGATGCCCTTGCCGCGGAAATACTCCCGCTCGAACGGGAATATTATGTAAAGCCGATCGACGAACCTCTTCAAGGCCTTCACGCGCCACTCTTTCCACGCCCACACCTTGGGCGCGATGTAGTAGAACACCCTAATGCCGTGACTATGGGCGAACTCGGCCATCTTGACGTTGAATCCCGGGTAGTCGATCAAAATCAACACGTCGGGCGCGAAACGCAAGAGATCCTCGCGGCATTCGCGCATCTGACGCGCTATGGTCCCGAGGTTGGCCAGCACGTTCGCTATCCCGAAAAACGAGGTTTCGCGGTAATGCTTCACCAGATTCGCGGCGCCGCCCGCCTCGGCCATCATGTCGCCGCCCCAGAAGCGGAACTCCGCCTCGGGATCGGCCTTCGCCAATCCGCGCATCAGGTTGGCGCCGTGCAGGTCGCCCGAAGGCTCGCCCGCTATAAGATAATATCGCATATTTCCGATTTATGTTTCATTCGAAATCCCGACATCGCCGCCCCACGCGGCGGACAGCCCCGCGTCTGCCGTCCCTACCTGTCGGCCAGCAGATCGGGCCGCAGCCGACGGGTGCGTTCCCACGACTGCTCGTCCTGCCACTTCTCTATCTCGGCGAAGTTGCCCGACAGCAGCACGTCGGGCACGCGCCAGCCGTTGAACTCGGCTGGACGGGTGTAGACGGGCGGCGCGAGCATGTCGTCCTGAAAACAGTCGGTCAGCGCCGACGCCTCGTCGCCTATGGCCCCCGGGATTATGCGCACCACCGAGTCGGCTATGATGCAGGCCGCCAGCTCGCCGCCAGTCAGCACGTAGTCGCCTATCGATATCTCGCGGGTGATCAGGTGCTCGCGTATGCGGTGGTCGACGCCCTTGTAGTGGCCGCAGAGGATTATGATGTTCTCCATCATCGACAGGCGGTTGGCCTCGTGCTGGTCGTAACGCACCCCGTCGGGCGAGGTGAAGATCACCTCGTCGTACGTGCGCTCGCTTTTGAGCTTCTCTATCGCGCGGAATATGGGCTCGGGCTTCATGACCATGCCCGCCTCGCCGCCGAACGGATAGTCGTCCACGGTGCGGCGGCGGTCGTCGGTGTAGTCGCGCAGATTGTGCACCACTATCTCGGCCAACCCCTTCTCCTGCGCCCGCTTTAGGATCGACTCGTTGAGAGGCGACACCAGCAGTTCGGGCACCACGGTAATGATATCTATTCTCATCGCTAATGTTTTTCGTATCTGAAAATTATGTCGCGGCCGTCGTCCCCGCCGCCGTCGCGCAGAGGGTGTTCCGCCCCGTCGTCGCCCAGCGTAAAGGCCGAATAACCCATCTCGGCGAACATACGGCGGATAACGCGCCTGTTCTCGCCGTCGGTCTCCACCAACACCGTGGGACGGTGCCGCTCGATCAGGCCGCGCATCTCGCGCAGCACCACGGTCTCGTAACCCTCGATGTCGCACTTTATGAAATCCACGCGCTCCGCCGCGGCGAACAGCTCGCTGCCCCGACGCATACGCGCCGTGAATCGCACCGCCTGCGACGACGCGCCGCCCTCGTCGACGAAGTTGCGCCCCGTGCCGAAATAACCCGCCGCGGCCACCGAGTCGTTGGCCATCTCGATCTCGCCTTCGCGCTCGCCCAGAGCGCAGTTCAGAAGCGTCACGTTCCGCCGACGGCGGAGATTGCGCCGCAGCACGTCGAATATCACGGGTACGGGCTCCACGGCATACACATGCCCCGCCTCGCCCACGATATGCGACAGCGGCGAGGCGTAATAACCCAGATTGGCGCCTATGTCGATCACGGTGTCGCCCTCGCTCACGAGCGCGGGCAGATGGTAGACATACTCCAAGGCCCGCGAGCGGTGTCCTATGCCCAGCGCCCGACAGACGAAGAACATGCGGCTCACCACCCGCAGATAGCAGTCCAGCGGAAGCAGGCGGTAGAGCAGCCTGTGCAGCATCCTACTCATAACGCACCTCGTTGTTCAGCACCTCGGTCACGAACGGATTGTAAAGGGCCTCGTGCCCCAGATCGGTCTCTTCGCCGTGACCCGGGTAGACCTTCACTTCGTCGCCCAGCGGCATTATCTTGTCCAGAATCGACCGCATGATCCACGAATAGTCGCCGCCCGGGAGATCGGTGCGGCCTATGCTCTCGCGAAAGAGCGTGTCGCCCGTGAAGAGCGCTTTCGACTGCGGCTCGTAGAGCGCCACATGCCCGGGGGTGTGGCCCGGGGTCGATATGATCTTCAACTCCGTATTGCCGAAGCTCACCGCCTCGCGGCCGTCGAGATCGATATCGATCCGTTCGGGCATGTCGCCTGCCCGCACCCCGAAAAGCTCGGCGCTCGTCGACGAGGCTTTCAACAGAAACTCGTCCTTCGACGAGAGGGCGAAAGGCACGCCGTAACGGCGGCGCACGAAGTCGACGCCCAACAGATGGTCGAAATGGCCGTGGGTGTTGACCGCCAGAACGGGTGTCAGGTCACATTCGGCCAGAAAGCCCTCCAGAGCGGCGTTCTCGCGCTCGGTCATGTTGCCCGCGTCGATCACGGCCGCCTGCCGCGTATCGTCCCACACCACGTAGGTGTTCTCCTGCAACGGATTGAAGACAAGTCGTGCTATATTCATATTTTTCGAATTTTATCGTTGTGGATTGTTCCGTGTCAAAGTTACTAATTTTACGCCAATACGAAAAATCCGAGCCGCCGAAGATGACCGACTCGGCGGGATGGAGGCTATTCGTAAAAATATTATGATGATTTTATGCTGTTCGCCGACGGCGGCAGGATTGCACGAGCCTTTGCGGCGAGTTGCAGTCCGCCGCATGGGGCGGCGGCGAACTGCCGACATTGCACAGCAATGTCGAAATACCCGCACAAAACATATTCTGCAAACAGACATAAAAAAATTGCCGAGAAAGCATCTTCTCGGCAACCCCGTTCGAAAAGCAACATCGGCCGCTATTTCCTGTTGAGCACGAATTTGGCCGTCACGTTGTAGTTCAGCACTATCTGTTCGAACTCCACATCGGGATCATATTCCTCTTCCATGCTCTCTGCGGCATCCATCATGACCGCGTTCTTCATGGCGCCCATCGCACGGAACGCCACGGGCTGCACGTTGCTGGTGTAGTCGGTGATCTCGTAGCACATGCCTATGCTCTGACCCACCGCCTCGGCCAGCTGGCGGGCGCGCGACTGCGCGTTGCGCATGGCCTCCATGCGCACCTGATCGCGATACTCGTCGAGTTTGGAGCTGGTCGAGCGCACGATCTGCACGTTGGGTATGCCCGCGGCGTCCAGCGCCTCGAACACCTTGCGGGCCTCGGCCGTCGAACCGACCTTGAGTTCATATTTCGACGACGACAGCGATCCGCGCTTGCGGAAGAACGAACTCGACATGTCGAGCACGCGCAGCTGCTTCTCGGCATCGATGCCGCTCTTCTTCAGTGCGGCGAACATCTTGCGGCGCTGTTCCTCCAAGGGAACCTTGCCTTTGGTGTCGCTCTCGTCGAGCGTAATCGACAGATAAAGCACATCGGGCGTGATCTTCAGTTGCGCCGATCCGTTTACCGTAACCGTGGGAATGGTCTCGCCCAACTCCTGCGCCGAGGCCGACAAGGCCAACGCCGCTGCGGCGACAGCCGCCAAAAGCAATCTTTTCATAGCTTTCATTTTTTTAGTGGCAATTATACATTAATGCACCAAAGTTTTTCTGCCGCAAAATCGAATCCGACGGTTGTCCGCCCGCGGCCACAGGCCGCGTTTGCAGATTTTACCCTCCCCTAAATCCCCTCCTTGGGAGGGGACTTCGGTCGCTGCGTTCCGAACAAGGTACATCAAAATATATAATCGATTTTTTAATTATGCCCGATCCCGCGATCGGTCTTTATCGGTTAAATCGCGCTTTCGCGAAATCTTGCATCGAAAATGCGATTTTTTTTCATTCCACGCACTGCGACCGTCACTTGCGGCGCACCAGCTTCACCACATTCTCCACATGGTGGGTGTGGGGG
>CAYMIH010000048.1:0-15743 GCA_964390585.1 uncultured Alistipes sp. | reverse complement strand
ATATCTCACATTTCGGCACGTATAGTTTGAAAACTATTCAAAAAGACATATATTTGCCATTATAAAACAACGACACGATTCAAACCAAATAAAAAATCGAGATTATGAACAAAATTTACAACCTCTTATTGGCCGTAGCGGCAGTGGTGACACTGGCTTCGTGCGGCGGCAACGCAGCCAAGAAAAGCGAGTGCTGCGGTGCATGCAAGGACAAGTTGCCCGTAGGATTGCAGCTTTACAGCATCCGCGACGACATGGCGCAGGATTTCAAGGGCACGCTTCAGAAGGTGAAGGACATGGGCTACGACGGCGTGGAGTTCGCGGGTCTGTTCGACAACTCGCCCGAGCAGGTAAAGGCATGGTGCAAGGAGATCGGCTTGGAGCCCGTTTCGGCACACGTGCCTCTGGCCGACATGCTGGCCGACATCGACAAGGTGATTGCTGACTACAAGACCATCGGATGCCAATACATAGTGGTACCTTACGTTACCGAGGAGCGTCGTCCGGGTGGCGATAAGTTCATGCAGATGATCGACGAGATCCGCTCGATCGGCGAGAAGACCAAGGCAGCGGGTCTGACCCTGCTCTACCACAACCACGATTTCGAGTTCCAGAAGACCGAGAGCGGCGAGTTCGGTCTCGACTTCCTTTACAGCTCGGTTCCCGCCGATCTGTTGCAGACCGAGCTGGACGAGTGCTGGGTGAAGTACTCGGGTCAGGATCCCGTGGCATATCTGCACAAGTATGCGGGCCGCGCTCCCGTCGTACACCTCAAGGACTACTTCGCCGAGGGCGAGCAGGACGGCGATCCTTATGCTCTCATCGGTCTGAACGAGGGTGAGGAGAAGAAGAACACCGCTTTCGAGTTCCGTCCTCTGGGTTACGGAGTACAGGACGTTCCCGCGCTCGTGGCGGCAGCCAAGGAGGCAGGCAGCAAATGGCTCATCGTGGAGCAGGACAATCCCAGCATGGGCAAGACTCCGTTGGAGTGCGTCGAAACCAGCATGGAGTACATGAAGTCGATCACTTCATGCAAGAAAGGCGAGAACGCCGAGGCTCCCGCCTGCGACGGCACATGCTGCTCGAAATAACACGTACTATCTGAAACGACAAAAAAATGCGGCCCTGCGAAAAGGGTCGCATTTTTTATGGGTGTTATCCTCTTTCGGCTTGCAATGGCGAGGCGTAGCCTGCGGCTCGCGCGGCTCCGAAGAGCTGCAAAATATCCGAATAAAATACGGCAAGCCAAACAGATAGTTCCGTTTTTTATTGCCTGCTTCGGGGTCATCGGCAGCACCGCCACCCCGCGGAACAAAACCGTCGTATCAATGCCGCTTTTTGTTCGATTCGAACGACGAGTATCGCAGCCTCCACTGCTGCATCTTTCCCGGGAGGTATTTGTTCCTGCACGACGGACAGATATGAAAATTCGTTTCGCCGCACTTGTAGACCCACCCCGAATCATACACGACACGGCAAACGCCGCACGAAAACCGCTCCGTCGTCCGCCGTCCCCTGTAATTGCGGAGAATCTCCTTGGCTTTCTTGACAAGCCGTCCGCTCACCCCGTACTCCTGCATATCGTACCGTTTCAATTCGTACAAATATACGACAAACATATCGTAATTCAAAACATAAGGAGCGGAACGCAAATATCGGGATCCGAAACCGTCCCGCGCTTGCACGAGTCTTTTTTTATCAGTATATTTGTCGGTTGTACCATATATATGCACAATATATGCACCGCGCAGGATTCGTAAACATAATAGGCAACCCCAACGTCGGCAAATCGACGCTTATGAACGCTCTGGTGGGCGAGCGTCTGTCGATCATAACATCCAAGGCCCAGACCACGCGCCACCGCATCATGGGCATAGTGAACGGCGAGGATTTCCAGATCGTATACTCCGACACCCCGGGCATTCTCAAACCCGCATACAAATTGCAGGAGTCGATGATGAACTTCGTCCGCGGCGCCGTGGACGATGCCGACGTGATACTCTACGTCACCGACACGGTGGAGCAGAGCGACCGTTCGGACGAGGTGATAGAGCGGATCAACCGAAGCGGCATACCGACTATTGCCGTAATCAACAAAATCGACCTTTCGGATCCGCAGAAGCTCGACGAGCTGGTCGACCTGTGGCATGCCAAGCTGCCCGACGCGTTGATCGTGCCCGTGTCGGCCCGCGAGCGGTTCAACATAAAAGGGGTGCTCGACGCCATACTGGAGCGTCTGCCCGAGGGCGAGGCCTTCTATCCCAAAGATACGCTCACCGACAAAACCCTGCGTTTCTTCGCTTCGGAGATCATACGCGAAAAGATACTGCTCAACTACGACAAGGAGATACCCTACTGCTGCGAGATAGAGATCGACACCTACAAGGAGGAACCGACCATCGACCGCATATCGGCCACGATATACGTGGCGCGCAACTCGCAGAAAGGCATCGTGATAGGCCATAAGGGCGAGAAGCTGAAGCGCGTGGGGAAAGCGGCCCGCGAGGATCTGGAGCGTTTTCTGGACAAGAAGGTCTTCCTGCAACTCTTCGTCAAGGTGCAGGATGACTGGCGCAACAACGAACGGCAATTGCGCCGCTTCGGATACGATCCGCAGTAACTCCGCGCGGGAAAACGGACCGACGCTCGAAATAAAAACGGACTTTTCCACGTTTAAAAAATAGGGAGAAATCCCCGCAGAAACATTAACGGAATCAAGACGCGAAATGCGAAAAGGCATCATCAAGACAATACTCACGATCATCGTGCTCACGAGTGCGTGGACAGCCAGCACCCAATACAATAAAGAGTATTTCTTCCATATGGGTCGCCGCTTCATGATGAACAACGACTATCAGGAGGCTATCCGCACGCTCAACGTGCTGCTGCGTTTCGACGAGGATGCCTACGAGGGTTATTTCCTGCGCGGCATAGCCAAATACAATCTCGACGACCTGCTGGGCGCCGACGCTGACTTCTCGGCTGCCATCGAGAAGAATCCCGTGTTTACCATAGCCTACACCTACCGAGCCATAACGCGTTCGCGGCTGGGCAACTACGACGACGCGTTGAAAGATTTCCACGAAGCCATCGAGCTGCGTCCCGATCTGCCCGGGCCCTATTACAGCCGCGGCGTCACGCGTCTTCTGAACCAGCAATTCGAGGAGGCGATATCCGATTTCGACATGTTCATCCGTCAGGAGAAGAAGGTGGCCGACGCATACGTCAATCGCGGCGTGTGCTACCTCTACCTGAAAGACACGGTGCGCGCCTACGAGAATTTCGACAGCGCCATAAGCACCAACCGCGAGGATCCCAACGGATACAACCGCCGCGGAGCGCTCCGCATGCAGCAGAAACTCTATGCCGAGGCGGAGCAGGACTTCGATACGGCCGTAAAGTGCGACTCCACCTATCTGCTGTCGTTCTTCAATCGCGCCATAGTGTACTCCAACACCGACCGTCCGATGCTTGCGCTGCGCGATTTCGACCGCGTGATAGAGTTGGATTCCACCAATTCGCTGACATATTTCAACCGCGCCATAGTCCGCTCGCAGATAGGCGACTACAACCGTGCGCTGGAGGACTACGACCGTGTGGCGGAGTATTCGCCCAACAACGTGCTGGTCTACTACAACCGCGCCATGCTCTACACCCGCACGGGGTTGATCGACCGCGCCATCGACGACTACACGCGAGCCATATCGCTCTATCCCGACTTCGCCAACGCCTATCTCAACCGCAGCTATCTGCGCCTGATGATGAACGATCCCAAGGGTGCGCGCGAGGATCGGCAGACCGCCGAACGCAAGATAGCCGACTACAAGTCGCGCCTGAGCGACTCCACCTACTCGATATACGCCGACACGACGCAGAAATTCGACAAGCTGCTGGCATTCGACACCAAAGTGACTGACGGAGGTTCGTTCGACCGCATTGCCGACGACAATGCCGTGGGAAACATGAGCATGAAGTTGATTCCGCTGTTCAAATTCACTCTGATGTATCCCGATTCGGCCACGACGGCCCGCAATGCGCTCTATCATGCGCAGCGTGTGGAGGATTTCAAACGCAAGGTGAACAACCCCCTGCTGGTGCTGTCGCGCAACGACACCAACATCGCGCCCGACTCGCTGGTCGTGATGGGCAACGAATTGCAGCGGCGCACGCGCGAGGTGAAGGAGGATTCGTGGATCGATCTGTTCCAGCACGGCATAACGCAATCGCTCATAAAGCAATACACCAATGCCGTCAACACCTTGTCGATGGCCATAGAGGGCAATCCGTCGAATCCGTTCCTCTACATCAACCGTTCGACCACGCGGGCCGAGATGATCGACTTCATATCGTCGATCGACAACTCCTACCAGCGCATAACCATCGACTCCGATCCCGCCAACCGCCTGCGCAACTCAAGTTCGCGCACGTATAACTACGACGACGCCATAGAGGATATAAACAAAGCCATAAAACTCTACCCCAACTTCGCGTACAGCTATTACAACCGCGCCAATCTGCACGCCATATCGAACGAGCTGCCCGAGGCATACGACGACTACACCAAGGCGATAGAGCTGAATCCCGATTTCGGCGAGGCATACTACAACCGCGGACTGGTGCAGATCTTCATGAAGGATACCCGCAAGGGGTGTCTCGACCTGTCGAAAGCGGGCGAGTTAGGAATCGAGAATGCCTACGAGGCGTTGAAGCACTACACCGTGATCGAGCACGAATAGACCGAACAGAGCAAACAAAACCCAAATAAATTATGACGCAAACCTACAAACGACTCAACGACTCGGCTGCCATACGCTGGACGGCGCTGGGTGTGGTCGCTTTCACCATGATGGCCGCCTACTTCGTCAACGACGTGGTGGCCCCGTTGAAATCGATCCTCGAAAGCGACCTCGGATGGACCAGCCGCGAATTCGGCTTCTTCACGGGTGCTTACAGTTTTCTGAACGTATTCCTGTTGATGCTCATCTGGGGCGGATTCATCCTCGACCGTTTCGGAGTGCGCTTCACGGGCAAGCTGGCCGCCATACTCATGGTGGCAGGTACGGCTATGGAGTATTACGCCATGACGGCCATGGCCGACGCCGCAGGAACCATCCTCGGCTACAAGTCGGGCGTTATGGTGGCCTCGGCGGGATATGCCATATTCGGCGTGGGTGCCGAGGTGGCGGGCATCACCGTCACCAAAATCATCGCCAAATGGTTCCGCGGAAAGGAGATGGCCACGGCGATGGGCGTGCAGGTGGCATTGGCGCGCATCGGATCGCAGGCCGCATATTCGGTCGCCATACCGCTGGCACGCAACTTCGGTCTGACGACACCCGTAATGGTGGGACTCGTTCTGCTCACGGGAGGTCTCGCGGCGTTCTTCGTCTTCTCGGTCATGGACAAGAAGCTCGACAGCCAGATCGAGGCGGCGCATGACGGCGACGACGAGAAATTCTCGTTCAAGGACGTGGGCAGCATCCTCACCAACAAGGGATTCTGGCTCATAGCGCTGCTGTGCGTGCTCTTCTATTCATGCGTGTTCCCGTTCCAGAAGTTCGCTTCGGAGTTTTTGATGAACAAATACGACATCGCCGAGAATCTGGCGGGCACCATCGCGGGACTGCCCGCGCTCGGTGCGTTGATCCTGACGCCCGTATTCGGAGGATACATCGACAAGCGCGGCAAGAGCGCTTCGATCATGGCTTTGGGAGCCGCCATGCTCATCTTCGTACACGCCATGTACGCCATGCCGTTCGTCGACAGCGCCGCGATAGCCATAGGATTGATGATAATCCTCGGCATAGCCTTCTCGCTCGTGCCCTCGGCCATGTGGCCCGCGGTAGCCAAGATCTTCCCGCAGCACCAGCTCGGTACGGCCTATGCGCTCATATTCTTCATCCAGAACATCGGTCTGTGGGGCGTGCCCAACCTTATAGGCTGGATCCTCGACACCTACTGCATAGCAGGCAGCGAGGGCGGGGCCAACATCTATGACTACACGCTGCCCGAAATCACGTTCAGCGTCATAGCCCTGCTTTCGCTGGTAATCGCCATCATGCTGAAAGCCGCCGACAAGAAGTACGGATATCGGCTCGAAGAGCCTAACATAAAGAAATAGGAACGCAGCCCGAACGAAAGCAAAAGTCGGCCGAAATTTCGGCCGACTTTTTTTCGGACTGTATCTTTACCCGATTCGATCTCGGCATTTTGCGGCTCTTCAGAGCCGCGCGAGCCGCAGCCTCGCCACGCGAAGTCCCGCAATTATAAGCCCGAAGCGGATAAATACCCTTTACTTTTTAGTCATCTCCCACACCTCGATCAATCGGTCGCACATCGCGCTCCACGAAAACCGCTTGCGCTCCTCGGCGAAATTGTCGCGCAGGCGCTGCAACACTCCCTCGGCACGGATGCGCCGCAGCACATCGGCTATCCCCTCCACGGTCGGCAGGCATACGAGTCCCGCACGGCCGTCGGGCACGATCTCGGGCAGGCCTCCCACGTCGGTGACGATCATGGGCAGCGAGAAATTATACGCAATCTGCGTCACACCGCTCTGCGTTGCAGAACGATACGGCAGAACAAGGCAATCCGCGACAGAGAAGTAATAACGCACCTCGTCATCGGGAACAAAACGATCGTGCAATACCACCTCGTCGCGTAACCCCGCCTCGTCGATAATCGACACATATTTCTCGCGCGAAGCGTAAAACTCCCCCGCCACCAACAATTTATACCCCTCGGGACGCACATCGGCCCACGCACGCAACAGCATGTCGAGACCTTTGTAATCGCGGATGAGTCCGAAAAAAAGCATGTAACGGATATCGGCATCGAGTCCCAAACGGCGGCACGCCTCGTCGCGCCCGACTATCTCGCCGAAATTCTCGAACATGGGATGGGGCGAGAAGAGCATCGGAGCCGACGTATAGGCCTTCAGTTCGCCGTGCACCTGCTCCGACATGTAGACGAAAGCGTCCACCGCACTCAGATAATAACGGTTGAACGAACGGTCGGTAAAGTGGCGTTCGTGCGGCTCCACATTATCGATCTGACAAATCACACGCGTCACGCCGTTGCCGCGCGCGATGCGGGCTATGGTACCGAAGCACGGAGCCATGAACGGAGTCCAATACTTCATCAACACCATGTCGGGACGTTCGCACCGCAAACGACGGCCGACGGCGATCCAGTTGAGAGGATTCATGGTGTCGACCACCCGCTCGATATGCAGATCGTCGGGCGCCGGCGTGTCGACATACTGGCTCTTTCCCGGGAAAAGCAGCGAGGGATACTGCACGCGGAACGTATATATCGCCACCTCGTGGCCGCGACGCATATACTCGCGGGCCATAGTCTCCATTATCGAAGCCAATCCTCCGCGATATGGGTGCGCAGGGCCGAGAACGACTATCTTCATCTTGCCGAAGGTTTACCTTATACAAATAAAAGCACCCGCACACCTGTCAGTACGGGCGCCTTTACAAATATAGACATAATTCATCGTCCGCGCAACACCGCCGTCGGCGAACAGCATCTATTTCTCCGCAATCTCCTTGCTTCGGGCCACCGATTGCATGGTGAGGTACATTTCGCCGTAATCCTTCATGTTCTGCAACTCGGTGCGGAAGTTGTCGAGGTGCTCCTCCTCGTCGGCCACCAGATTCTGGAACATGCGATGCGTAATCGAGTCATCGGCCTCGGAGGCGATACGCGAATACTCGTTATACGAATCGATGGTCGACTGTTCGAGTTTCATCGCAAAACTCAACATGTCGCTCACGTCGGTTATCTGACGCGTCGGCTCGTGGGGATTCATGTCCACGTCGCCCTCCAGAAACATTATGCGCTCGGCCAGCATCTCGATATGCCGCATTTCGGCAATGGAGACTTTGTGCAGGTAGCGCGCCAGATACTCGTAACCCGCATCCTCAAGATGAACGTGAAAATACATGTACTGCAACGACGAGGCGATCTCCTTGCGTACGGCATCGTTCAGCATGTCGATGCTCTTTTGATACTTGTTTTCGGTAGTTTTCATAATGAAAAGATTTGGAACGAGTTCCGCAAAACACATTCCAAATCATCGTTCCGCATACGATCTTCGGGCAATGCCCGACCGCAAACGCCGCGATCGCGCCCTAACGAAGCTCCAACGACATGCGGCACAACGCCTCGCCGTCGGCATTGCGATACTCGAATACACGAGCTTCACCGCGCCGCTCGACGCATAACGACAAATCGTCGCCGTAACGCGACTCGCGCATGAAGTTCATATTCAAGCGCACGGCATTCAGCCGCTCCAACTCCTCGATGGGCAGCATGTCGCACACGATGTCGATATAACGCATCGTATTCATGTGGCGATTGAAATCGATATCGCTGTAAACCACCTTGTGGCAGGCGATCGGCTCGCTTTGCACAGCCGCTATGCGCCGCGGGCGCTCGCAAGGCGACGGGGCGTCCACCACGGCACCGTCGTGCATGCGCGCTATGGTGCTCAGGTCGGCAGGCATGCGGCTGCCGAAATCGAGCATGCACCACTGCGACATAACACGGCCGAACACGCGGCCCTCGTCGTCGGTAAGGGTGAAATTACGGGTCGACGCCAACCGATTGTAATCGCTGATCCAAGTATGGAGCGTAAATTCGCAATATTCGGCAGGCATGTAATCCAGCTCGACGTACATGCGCGAAAGCACCCACCCCAAATTGCGCTCGGCCAGCACGTCGACGCCGAATCCGCGTTTGTAAGCATCCTCGCCCGCGGCTTCGAGAATAATGTCGCACATCGACGAGATAGACGCACGCTGCGTAAAATCCACATGGCTCGGATCGATCTTATATCGAAAAACACTTTTTTCCGTCATAACGGTTCGGATTTAGTCTTCGTGCAAATATACGCATTTTTGATTTAACTCGGAGCCGAACGCTAACTTTCGTCGGCAGCGAGCACCCGTACCCGAGTGTCATGAGGCTATTCGCGCCCGAGGATCACGTAAACGGGCAGATGATCGCTCGGGCCGCCGACATAATCAGTTCCGCGGAAGGTGGGGCGAGGATATCCCCGCCGCGCAACCATGTAATCGCGGCGGAATACGAATCCTTTGCGCTTGGATCCGTCGGCACGGCACAACCGCAACGAACCGTCGGATCCACTGACCAGATTGTCGGAGACTACTATGTTGTCGTAAAGATTCCACCGCCGATCGTAAACGGTCGATCCGCGCCCCGAGCGCTTCACCGCGACGAACGGATTGTAGAGAGAGCCTGCACGCAAACGCGTCTCTCGACCGACAGCCCCCAAGACATCGGCCACGGAGCGGTCGGAGGGGTTGTCGTTCATGTCGCCCATCACGACCACCCGCATTTCGGCGTCGGCCAGCCGAACCGAATCGACTATGTGGCGCACGCGGCGGGCACATGCCTCCCGTAACGGGGCCGTGAACTCCACTCCGCCGCGCCGCGAAGGCCAGTGTACGACCAGAAAAAAGAAGCGTTCACCGCCGAGACGTCCCCACAAAGCCGAATAATCGCGCGTAACGATATCGTCATCGTCCGCGGCACGATACGAACGACTGCCCTCGACGTCGAAAATATCGGGTCGATACAGGAATCCGACATCGGCTCCTCGTCTGTCGGGCGAATCGTAATGACATACGGCATATCCGGCCGCGGCAACGGCAGGCTCCGCAGCCAGATCCTCGAGAACGCCGCGCGTCTCCGCCTCGGCAATCCCAACCACTACGGGGAACCCGTCCGATTCGGACATATCCGCCAACACGCGTGCAAGTCCCGAGAGTTTCGCACGATATTTCGCGGTGTTCCACGCGCGGTCGGCAAGCGGCAGCATATCCTCGTCGGCCGTATGCGGATCGTTTATCGTGTCGAACAGATTCTCGACATTATAGAACGCCACCACATAGCGGTCACGCGGAACCAATGCCGCAGCCTGCAAACAAAAAGCGGCTGTCAGGAATATCGCGAGTCGGAATGCGTATCTCATCGGCAAACATTTCAGTCATCCTTCGCGACGCGGAACAGAACGACGGGATTACCCTCCTCGTCGGCCGCCACGCTGCGCAGAAGCGCGTTAGAGGCACGCTCGGAGATAATGAGCTTCGCCGCGATATCGCCCGCCTGCCGTACGTCGAATCCGCCTTCGCGCTCGGAGAATATCCAATACGTCTCGCGATCGGGAGACAACCGCAGCTTGCCCGCTCCCGCTGCGACAGCCGTAAGATAACCGCCGTCGGCGAAACGTATATAGTATCCGTGCCGTTCGTCGGCCGCCTCCAAAATCACCTCGGCCGCCGTCTCCCCGACGGGAGAGACGGTGCCGTCGGCATCGATGTCATAAACGACGGTATCGCCGTGTCCCGCCGAGGTGATGGCGCCCGAAGCCAAATGCAGAACGCCGCCCTGATAACCGCCCAGATAGTATCGTCCCGCAGAGAGCTGCGCAAGGGTCGTCACCGACATGCCGTAGGATGCGGGCGGCGTATCGGGGTCGTCGCCGTCGTCGGGCTCCGTCGCGAAATCAGCCACATCGGCGGGACTTCGCGGATATATCACCACGCGTCCGTCGCGGACCATTACAATGCCCGTAACGGAACCCTCGCGAGCGTAGAATTCTTTATCGACGAAATCGCGGGCAACCGCGCATATACCGATGTCGAAAACCGTTTCCGACGCAGAAAACTCATGCACCGCATCCGCCGACGAACACCACACTCCGCCCGCGGCGGGCCGTACTCCGCATACCGTCACCGTCATACTGCAATAGTCGGCCAACTGCGACGGATCGACCGCAGCTATCGCAACGCTCTCACCCTCTCCTCTATTTTCGACCATCACCCACTCTTCGTCGCCCGTAACGCAGCGCATCCCGGCGCGATTGACCGACACGGCTTTTCCCGCCCGAAGCGTAACGGTCACCCTGTCGCCGCACGACAAACCGCACACACGCGGATCGACCGCATCGCCCACGAGGCAAATGCCGTTTCCCGCATCCGCGATATCGGCATCCACAAGAAAAAGAGTCTGCGGCGGATAGTTGCCCGTCGTAACGTCGTTCTGCACCACACCTTCGAAACGTACATCGCACCTCTCGTCGATCACCGCGACACCCTCCGCAACAGACATCGACGCATTTAACTCGGCGATGGTCGTTTCGCGAATCTCGGGAGTTTCGGGGTCATCGGGTTTCGCCGCCGCGCGCTGCACGACGTCGAACGACTTGCGCACCTGCGAAAAATCGGGCATGCGGACCGTAACCACCGCACTGCGTGCACTCCCGGTCGGGCCGACCGACATACGCACCTCGGCGTCGCCGCTCCCCTCACGCTCCGAAAAGGCCATCCACGACGCCTCGCAATCGATCCTCCATGCGCCGTTGCACGTTATGCGCACGGATGCTTCGCCGCCCTCCTCCGAAAAGTTTATCGATGTCACAGCGCCGTCCGCAAGTGCAATATCGAGCGCAGGCAGGAAATCCGTGTTCGAAGAGCAGCCGAACAGAACCGCCGCAACGGAGACAACAGCAATCGCACAAATTAACAGTCTCTTCATAAACAATCGGTTTTATAAATGTCAGACATAGAGCAGGCTCCTCAACAAATATAGCTATTTTACGTTTAAAATAATCCGCGAAGAGTATTATTTCAATAAAAAAGCGTGTCGATATTTCATATCGACACGCATGATTCAATATTATATTGGAATCATCTGATACGATCCAATGATTTTACGAGCAATTCATCCCTGAATATGGCGCGGATCGCGAAATAATCGAGTATGATGCCGATGACGGGAAACACGATGGCAATACGGAATCCCTGCGTATGAAACTCCAATTGCGAGAACAGACGGTTGCTCAGGTAATAGTAAATGGCCATGAACACCGCCGAGCCCACCAGCAGAACCAGCTCCACGGCGCACAAACGGATTTGGAGCATTCTGTTTTTATAAAGAAAGATCGTCACCAAAGGCAACACGGCGGCCAGCGCGACGACAATGCCCATATAAATGGTGGAGTGCTCGATGCCGCCGCCCTTGAGTACGAAAGCATAAAGCAGATATTCGTCGACCCCGCCCACGAAATAGGCCAGCGGAGTGAAAAGCGCCGTAAACATCAATGCGGCCACGGCCAGAAGATAAAGCGACTGAATACGTTGTATCATAATAAATTGGTTTTATCGTTGCAGTTGCGACTATGTTTTATCGACATCGCTCGGCGATGTCGGCAGTTCGCCGCCGCCCCATGCGGCGGACTGCTGAAGCACTCCTGCCGCCGTCGGCGAACAGCCCGCAGGACGTTTCCGAGAACGACATGTCTACCTTATCGTCTTGTCGATCATGTAGTTGTTTCTGTCGGGCGAGCGGCGGTTGATGAGTTCACCCAAGAACCCCGCCAAAAACAACTGCACGCCCAATATTACGGCCAATATGGCCACAAAAAAGAGCGGTTGGTCGGTAACGGCGCGCAACGGCAATCCGTGCGCCTGCTTGTAGAGCTTGGCGGCGATTATCCACACGGTAGTGAACCCTCCCAGCAGAAACATCGCGGTACCCAGACTGCCGAAGAAATACATAGGCGACCGCCCGAAATGCGACATGAACGACACGGTGATGAGATCGAGATAACCTTTCACCATACGCTCCATACCGAATTTTGACACTCCGTACTTGCGTTCGTGGTGGCGCACCTCTTTCTCGCCTATGCGGCCGAAACCCGCATGCTTGGCCAGAATGGGAATGTAGCGGTGCATCTCGCCGTAGACCTCGATGGATTTCACCACCTGACGGCGGTAGGCTTTCAGCCCGCAATTGAAATCGTGGAGCCGAATGCCCGACACCAGCCGCGCTGTAAAGTTGAAAAACTTGCTCGGCAGACGCTTGCCCGCGGGATCGTAGCGCTTGCGCTTCCAGCCCGACACCAGATCGTAGCCCTCGTCGAGAATCATGCGGCGCATGGACGGAATCTCGTCGGGCGAATCCTGCAAATCGGCGTCCATGGTGAACACCACCTCGCCCTGCGCCTCGGCGAAACCGCAGTAGAGGGCGGCCGATTTACCGTAATTGCGTGCGAACCGAATAGCCCGCAGCGACGGATATTCGGCGCTCAACCGCTCGATCTCGTCCCACGAACCGTCCCGCGAACCGTCGTCGACCATCACTATTTCATACGACAATCCGTTCTCGCGCGCCACACGGTCGATCCACGCCGTCAGTTCGCCGAGCGATTCCCGCTCGTTGTAGAGCGGCACCACCACCGATATGTCCAATCCCGCCTCCATCGCCTGCGATTACTGCTCGTCCGACGAATCGAACATGTCGGGTTCGCGCTTCGTGCCTATGGAGATGAACAGACCGTAGAATCCGTAACCGAGAGCGGTGCTCGCAATGTTGGTCACGAGAATCCAAATGGGCGAGAAGAACATGGCACGATACACCTTGGTAAGGCTCGCCATGGTGGCATTGTCGATCACACCCATCTGCGAATATGTAGTAATCAAAGTGTTGTACACCTCCTCATACTTGTCGACGAAGAGGAAGTTGCTCGCCAGAATCTGCCATGCGCCCGCCACTATGCCGGCAAAAATGCCCATGGCTACGATGAATCCGAGGCTCTGACCGTAAGTGAAGCCCACCTCGCCGAAACTCTTGGCGCGGCGGCTCGTGAAGTGCCACAACAGGTAGATAGTGACCACAAAACCTGCAAGTCCGAATACGAATCCCGCCGAAGGGATAAACATTTTGAGCAGCTCGAAAGCCACACTCACCAAACCGACGATGGCACCGCATCGCGAAGCCTCGTTCCAAAAACCGTTTCTTGCCATAATTATCTATTCTGAATTTACATGCACTCAATCCGCACCGCACACTTTCACGCGTTGCACTGCAAATTTACGAATAATCCCTCGTTCCGACAAGCATTCGCCCACACTTGTCACTTAATCTTGCGTTTGTTCAACTCGTTCTGGTAGGCGCGGGCATTGGCGTTGTGCTCCGACAGATTGCGCGCGAAGTTGTGGTAACCGTCGAACGTGGGTCGCGCGCAGAAGAATATGTAGTCGTGGTCCTCGTAGTTCAGCACCGCATCGATGGCGGCTGTGCTCGGCATGCAGATCGGCGAAGGCGGCAGCCCGCGATGCAGGTAAGTATTGTAGGGCGACTCGTACTTCAGATGACGGTAGAGAATGCGCCGCAGGCCGAAATCCTGCATGGCGTATTTTATGGTCGGGTCGGCCTGCAAGGGGATTCCCTTTCGCAGGCGGTTGATATATACGCCCGCAATGCGGGGCATCTCGTCTGTCTTGCGGGTCTCCTCGTATACGATGGAGGCCAGCGTGGCCACCTCCACGCGGTTCAGGCCGCTGCGCTTGCGTTTCTCGTCGCGTCCCGATGCGCTCCAGAACTTCTTGTACTCCTTATACATACGCTCGACGAAATCCTCGGGTTTCACGGTCCAGTAAAATTCATATGTGTCGGGCAGGAAGATCGAGAACATGGTGAGCGGATTCGAGAAGCCCAAACGCTCGGCCAGAGCGTTGTCGGTAAAGGTCGAGACCAGCTGCACCGAATCGGCTTCGAGCTGCTTCGCCAACTTGCCCGCCAGCTGCGCGGGGGTTTTCACGTTGTTCATCGTGACTTTGACGGGCGTCTGCAAACCCAGTTTCAGCATACGCACCACTTCGATCACGCTCATGCCATCCTCCAGCACGTAATGGCCCGACTTGAAGGTCTCGGCCAGATTCAGACGCTCAGCATAGATGTCGTAGGCCCATTTGTGCTTTATATACATGTCGACCGAATCGACCAGCGACTCGTAGGGGTCGGTCGAACGAACGAAAAGGCTGTGACGTTCGCGGACGCAATTGCCGTAAAACGCGTCGTAACACCACAACGCCGCACCGACCAAAACGGCGAAGACAACGAGCAGAGGTATAATTATCTTTTTCATCCGAAACAATCGTTATATTCGACAAATATACTATTTACGCGCCAAAATGCAAAAGCGGCCGAGCGAATAAAAACAATAATTTATCGATCGGCTATTGCCCGTTACATTTTTTTTCCTACCTTTGCGCTCGGGTAAGTCTCATACGACCAGCTCCTACAGAATCCCCCAGGTGTGGAAGCAAGCAAGGGTATGTGGTTGTAGCGGTGCGATATGAGTAGCTTACCCTTTTTTATTTGCAGTCTCGCGATATCGCAAACCGCCTTTTGGGGTTCATCAAAAATCCCCGCAAAGAGCCTCATACGCGAAAAATAAAAATATCCGCGCAAAATATTTGGATTCCCGACAACTTATCGCTAACTTTGATATAACCTAAACTTATTACAACAACTTAACAGGGAAAGGAGATTACTTATGATTGGCAAGGTAAAATGGTTCGAAAGCAAAAAAGGCTACGGTTTCATCATGTGCGAAGATGGTCATGAATTGTTCGTCCACTACACGGGAATCGTGGCCGACGGATATAAAGCGCTGTCCGAAGGCCAGAAGGTCGAGTTCGAGATAGGCAGCACCGAAAAAGGAGATCAAGCGGTGAACGTGAAGGTGATCCGCAACGAAAAATAGTATTTCGAAGCATTAAAAACAAATCCGTGCGGGGCTATCACGCACGGATTTGTTATGTCGCGATGTGCACTGCATCAGGTTTATCGTTTTCGAGTCGTAGCCTGCGGAGAGAGCGATAGCGAGCCTCCGCGGGGCGAGGCTACGGCTCGCGCGGCTC
>CAYMIH010000047.1:0-17489 GCA_964390585.1 uncultured Alistipes sp. | reverse complement strand
TCATGTTATTGTGCCTTTCGCTCATCTCGGGCGCATACGGCTGCGGAGGAGCGGGAAACGAAAAGGAAGACGGCACCGAAATCGTGGGCGGATATTCGAAACCGCGCACGCTGTCGAAGGAGGAGAAAGCCCTCTTCGAGGAGGCCGTGAAGGGGCTCGAAGGGGTGGAGTACAAGCCTCTGAACGTGGCCACGCAGGTGGTGGCGGGCACCAACTACCGTTTCATCTGCCGCGGACGCGAGACGGCGCGCAAAGGCAAGCGTTTCGACGCCGTGATAGTGGTCTATAAGCCGCTGCCCGGGCAGGGCGAACCGCGCGTGACCTCCGTCGAGCGCCAAAAACAGTAACGGGCGATGGACAACGACGAGATAATAGAGCGTTTCGCGCGCTACCTCGCGGCCGAGCGGCGCTACTCGCCGCTAACGGTGCGCAACTACCGCCGCAACGCGGAGCGGTTCGCGGCGTGGGGCGCCGAGGCGTCGGGCGGCGCATTCTCGCTGCGCGAGGCGCGGAGCGAGGACATACGCTCGTGGATCGTGTCGCTGTCGGAGAGCGGCGACATGTGCAGCGCCTCGATCAACCGCACCGTAGCTTCGGTCCGTTCGCTCTTCCGCTATCTGCGGCGCGAGGGAGAGATCGAACGCGACCTCTTCGCGGGGATATCGTCGCTGCGCACCTCGCGGCGGCTTCCGACGTTCGTGCCCGACAACCGCATGGCCTATGTCGTGCGCGAGGTGCTGGCGCGGCTCGACAGCGACGATCGCCGCACCCGCCGCGACGCGCTGATGGTGCTGGTGTTCTACACGTGCGGGCTGCGTCTGGCCGAGCTGACGAACATAAGACGCGACGATTTCACGGACGGTTTTTCCGTCCTGCGGGTGAAAGGCAAAGGCGATAAGATGCGCACGGTGCCCCTGCTCGACCGAGTCGCCCGCGAGATAAAACGCGGGTTCGAGCGAAATTATGCCGAAAATATTTGTTCCGTCGACGAAAAATCGTTATTTTTATCGAGCCGAGGCGAACCCGTTTCGCGCAGCGACGTACAGCGCAGCGTGGCACGTCTTCTGCGGGAGTGCGGAGTGAAGGGAAAATGCTCGCCCCATGTGCTCAGACACACCTTTGCGACGCACCTGCTCAACGACGGCGCCGATCTGCGCGAGATACAGGAGCTGATGGGGCACGCGTCGCTCAAGGCGACGCAGGTATACACCCACAACGACATCGCCCGATTGCGGCAGGTGTACGCCACGGCCCACCCGCGTTCGGGCGGACAAGCGCTCGGGACGGATGAAAAATCCGACGATACCGATGCGGCGACGCGAACGCAGTCGTCGCGGAAAACATAAGTTTAACTCTAAATTTTAAGGCTATGGACGTACAGATTCAGTCAGTGAAATTCGATGCGGGACAGCGATTGATCGATTTCATAGAGAAAAAATTAGCCAAACTGGACCGTTTCGCCGAGAGTGCGACGGGCGCCGACGTGGTTCTCAAACTCGAAAAGGACGACGAACGCGGAAACAAGATAGCGGTGGTGACACTGCACGTCCCGGGCGGCGATCTGCGCGTGGAGGAGCAGGCACACACGTTCGAAGAGGCGATAGACAGGAGTTTGGACGTAATGAAACGCCAAATCGAAAAACATAAGGACAAATAACATTAGCCACGGCACGAATCGGGGACCGTCTGACAAGTTTCGGACGGTCCCCGATTTTCGTACTTAAAAATGATTTCGGCTCGTAATCGCGAGTCGTAGCCTGCGGAGCGAGCGAACAGCGAGCCTCCGCGGGGCGAGGCTGCGGCTCGCGCGGCTCCTCGGAGCCGCAAAAATCTCAAAGATTATGTTTTCGCGTGTCATAGTGACAATACCCGACGAACGAGACGAGACATCGAAAAAACCTGTCTCGAACAGACTCGCGCTCTTATCGCCCATCGGGTAAAATATCCGTGTCGGCATCGAGTTTTCGACCCTCCGCGCGACACCGAAGAGCCGCGGGCGCGGCATGTAGCGTCGATGTATAGATTTTATTTCGGCAACATATTGATTTTCAGCAATCGGCAGAGCAGAATGCAATATCTGTTTTCTGTCGTGTCGAGCCCTTTTAGCCATATCTTTGCGATAAACCAATCCGCAAATTTATGGACGCATTTCACACTCGATTCCGCATCGGCGCGCCGCGCGCCTTTTCGCTCTCGGAGCTGCTGGTGGTGCTCGTCATAATCGGCATTCTGGTGTTGATCGCACTGCCGAACCTGATGCCGCTCATCGCACGCGCCAAGGCCACTGAAGCGCAACAGCAGCTCACCTATCTGCACACTCTGCAAAAGTCGAAATTCTACACCGATTCCCGCTATTCGTCGTCGATCGAGGAGTTAGGATTCGAACAGCAGCGCACGGTCACCGACGGCGGTCGGGCCAACTACCTCATCGAGATCGTCGAGGCGTCGGAGCACGGATTCCGCGCCACGGCCACGGCCGTGGTCGATTTCGACGGCGACGGAGTCTACAACGTGTGGGAGATCGACGAAGAGAAGAATCTGCGCGAAACGGTAAAAGACTGAAACCATGTCGCTCTCCGTCATCATCCTGTTCGCGCCCGCCGCGGCCTCCGTCCCGATCGTGATCTCCGACTTTCGACGACGAAGGATATCCGTCGTTTGGCTCGTCGTGCTGCTCGCCGTCGCCATGTCGTCGGCCGCATACTTCGAATCGTGGCGGATCGCGTCGGTCCGCCTCCTCGAAGGGGTCGCCGTCACGGCCCTGCTCCTCGCCTGCCTCGGGACATATCTGCGTATGCGTTACGGCGCCTCCACGCGTCTCGACCGCGCGTTCGGTGCGGGCGACGCATACTGCATGATAGCCCTGAGTCCGCTGTTTCCTCCCGCCGACCTGTTGAAACTCCTCGTCGCCGCGGCGCTGCTGTCGCTCACGTGGCATCGGACGCTCAACCGAGGCCGTCGCGGAACCATACCGTTCGCCGGAATGATCGGATTGACCCTCATCGGCGTCGTATCGATACGTTTTCTGCTCCTATGGCTGCGATAGACCGACACATACCCACCGAGATCGTGCAACTCCTCTCGGCCGCCGACGCGGCGTCCTACCGTCTCGTGCCTTGCGGCCGCGACGGCGACAAAGTACGTCTCTGCGGCAGCGAAGCGAGGGATTACTCCGCCGTCCGCGAAGAGCTGGAGGTGCTGTACGGCTGGCACGTGGAGATCGAACCCGTCGCGGAGGAGGAGTTGCAACGCCTCATGCTGCAATGCTACCGCACCGAAGGGACGCACGCCGCCACGAGCCGCACGGCAGACATCGGATCGGGACGGGGTTTCCTCTATTCGCTTATCGGCGAAGCGCTGCGCGACGGGGCCAGCGACATACACATCGAGTGTTACGAGGATCGCTGCCGCATACGATTGCGCATCGACGGCAAACTGACCGAACGCTACGTGGTCGAAAAACGGCGATACGCACCTCTGGTCAACCAGATAAAGATACTCTCCGACCTCGACATATCGGAAAAGCGTCTTCCGCAAGACGGCCGCATAGGTTACGAACGCGACGGCGCGAAATTCGACGTGCGCGTATCGATCCTGCCGACCATCCGCGGCGAGAAAGTCGTCATGCGTCTTCTGACGCGTCGGGCCGAACTGCTGGAGCTGAGCAATCTGGGCTTCACCGCGCGGCAATACGACGACTATCTCGACGCCATCCGCCACCCGTTCGGAATGATCCTCATCTGCGGCCCGACGGGTTCGGGCAAGAGCACGACGCTGTACGCCACGCTGCGAAGACTCAACGCCTCGACAAGCAACATTCTCACCATCGAGGATCCCGTGGAGTACACCCTCGAAGGGGTGAATCAGGTACAGCTCAAAGAGGAGATAGGGCTTACGTTCGGCAGCGCGCTGCGCACGTTTCTGCGGCAGGACCCCGACATAATCATGCTCGGCGAGGTGCGCGACCCCGACACGGCGCAGATGGCCGTGCGCTCGGCACTGACGGGACACCTGCTCTTCTCGACCATACACACCAACACGGCATGGGGCGCCGCGGCGCGTCTCGCCGACATGGGCGTACACCCCTATCTGACGGCCGACACCCTCGTCATGACCGTCGCGCAGCGGCTGGTGCGGCTGCTCTGTCCCCACTGCAAACGGCGCGTCGCGGCATCCGCCCCCCTGCCCGTCGAAGCGGAGGAGTATTTCGAACCCGCGGGCTGCGAAAAGTGCTACTACACGGGCTACTCGGGCCGCCGTGCCGTCTACGAGGCGATCCCCGTCGACGACGCTCTGGCCGCAGCCGTGCGACGGGGCGAGAACGACATAACGCCGCTGCTGGCCGAACGCGGAATAACGTCGCTGCGCGACGCCGTAGTCGACCTCTTCCGCCGCGGCGAAACCTCGCTCGAAGAGTTGATACCTTTGCTAAACTGCTGATCGCATGAAACGAACAATTATCATTACCGCGTTGCTGCTCACGTGCGCCCGCATCCATGCGCAGCGGCCCGTCGCCGCACGAGACACGGTCGCCGCAGAAGCCGCAACTCGCACGATCGTCGAAGCCGACACCGTCGAGGCCGCCGCCGCAATCGAGCCGATCGAATCGGCCGATGCGGCGCGCATGGCGGCCATCGACGGCAAACTGTCGGCACTGGCGGAGCGCGACCCCTCGTTCGCCCGCGAGGTGGACATTACCTCGGGACGGCTCCCTTTGGGCGAGCTGTTGCGCAACATGGCTCGCGCGAGCGGCGTGAATCTGAGCGTGCGGAGCGTGGAGCAGACTCCCGTTTCGTGCAACTTCGCACGCACGCGCGTGGACGACATGCTGCGGTTCCTGTGCAACGAATACCGGCTCGACATCGAGGTTTCGGGCAACATCGTGTCGGTATTTCCCGCCGCCGCGCCCGAGCTCCCCGCACCCGACCCCGACATAACGTTCGAGCGGCGCGACTCCACGCTGTCGTTCGACCTGCGGGGCGAGCGTTTGATCGACGTGGCCAAAAAGATCGCCTCGCTCACCTCGCGCAACATAATCATCCCCGAACCTCTGTACGACCGCAGCGTCTCGGGATTCGTGCGCGGCATGCCTCTGGCTGCGGCGATATACACGCTCGGCGAGGTGAACGGACTCGCGGCGGAGCGCGACGCCCGCGACGTGTGGAGCATCCGCGACGAGGCGAACGACGGCAACGCCCCGCCCGCCCCGCGTCGCGACCGCCGCCGATTCGCCGAAAACGAATTGCGGGCCGACTCGACGGGTCGCATCACGGCCCATATAGCGGGAGGCGACGTGCAGGATATCATTCTCGATCTGTGCGAACAGATGGGTCTGAACCACTATTTCCGCACGCCCGTAAATCTCACGGCGGGGATATGGGTCGACGACGTGGATTTCGAGACGCTGCTCGCCGTGCTGCTGAAAGGTTCGGCCTACACCTTCTGTACGGAACGCGGAATATGGATCTTCGGCACGGCGGCGAGCGACGATCTGGTCTCGACCGAAATGGTGGAGCTCACCTGCCGTTCGGTGTCGAAGATCGAGGAGCTCATACCCTCGTCGCTCAAGGAGGGGGTCGAGATCAAGACATTCCCCGACCTCAACGCCCTCATACTCGGCGGCGACCGCCGCGACGTGTCGCGCACGGCGGCGTTCCTGCGATCGATAGACAAGCCCGTGCCGCTCGTCACGATGGAGATCATCATAGCCGAGGTGCAGCGCAGCGACATCCGCGAAACGGGCATCGGCGGCGGAATCGGCTCGTCGCCCGTGGCGACCGAGGGCACGTTCACCGAGGGCGTGGATATGACTCTGGGCGCGAACACGGTGAACAACCTGCTGCGACGCATACGCGGCACGGTGAATCTGGGGCGCGTGGGTCAGAATTTCTACATGAGCCTGCACGCTCTGGAGGAACGGGGCACCATACGTCTGCAATCCACCCCCAAGCTCTCGACGCTCAACGGCCACGAAGCGGTGCTCACCAGCGGCGAGACACAATACTACAAAGAGGTGCAGAACAACTATTACGGCACGCAAAACCCCATTCAATCGGAGTCCTACACGTGGAAATCGGTCGACGCCGATCTGACGATAAAGGTCACGCCCTACGTCTCGCGCGACGGACACATAACGCTCGAAATAGAGTTCGAGCAGACCGAGTTCACCGACCGCACCGAGAAAAACGCTCCGCCCGCAACGGCCACGCGCAGCTTCAAATCGATCGTCAAGGTGTGCAACGAAGAGATGGTGTTGCTCGGGGGACTCGACCGCAACACTCTCGAAAAGTCGTCGCGGGGCATACCCTTCCTCGCCCGCATACCCGTCATAAAGTGGTTCTTCGGCAAGGAGAAGCGCAACAAAGTCGAACGGTCGCTCAGCGTGTTCATAAAACCTACCGTCACGGAATAAACCTCCAAAAACAGAAAAACCGACACCATGAAACCACCGTCGATACTTCTCCCGAAAATCATCGTCCTCGTCGTCGAATACGACGCGTCGGGCGGCTATCGTCTCGAAGTCGCGGACGGCGAAGGCCGCGCGGACGAAAAACGCGAAGAGAGGCCCGACATTCCGTCGACCGACAAACATCTCGTCGCCGTCGCCATATGCGGCAGCGGCGTCATAGTCAAACCCTCCGACAGCGATACGGCCCGCCGCGTGGAGAGCGACGCCGCGACGTTCGTAAGCAGCCGCGCGAATGGCTTCACCTCGTTTTTCCGCCGCGAGCGAACGGCCGAGGCGGCCGCCGACCTCAAGGCGCGCGGCATCGTGCCCGTCGAATGGTTCTGCGTCGCCGATGCCGCCGACCTGCCTCGCGTAGTCGACCTCCACGTCGAACGGATACGGTCGTCGATACGATTCGGAACGCTTTTCCGCCCCTCGGAGAAGAGTTCGGCGATATTGCAGGCCGCGGTACGCCGGACATATATCCCCGTACTCGGGTTCTTCATGACGGTACTCGCCGCCAACGCCCTGCTGTCGCCGAAGCTGAATGCCGAACACGAAAGACTACGCACCGCGACGGAGGCCCGCGAACGCGACGACCGCCTGCACTCGGATGCCGACGCGCGGGAGCGGGAGCTGATACGCTCATTCGCTTCGCGCCGATCAGTGACGTATGCCGTGCTCTGCGACCGCATGGCGGCCTCGGTCCCCGCCGACGTGCGCCTGCTCGGCATGGAGATCGATCCGCCCTCGAAGCGCTTCGAAGCGGGCAAGCCGCTCTCGCGACGCGAAAACACGGCTATCATAAGGGGCGAGGCGCCCTCGTCGGAATCGGTGTCGGAGTTGGTTGCCAACCTCGCCGCGAACGGGTTCGGCGGCTCCGTCGAGATAGCCTCGGTCGAGCGCGTCCGCGACGCCCGAAAGTTGAACTTCAAAATAGAGATCCGACTATGAAGCTGCCATATGCATACCGCGGTTTGGCGATGGCGGCCGCCCTGTTCCTGCTGCTGCCCGCCGCGACGTGGAGCTACGCCCTGCGAGATACCCTGCGCACCGCAGCGGAGTGCCGTCGGCTGCGCATCGTAACAGCCGAGGCGACCGAAGAGAGCGATGCGGCCCGCGACGGCGAAGAGCCGTTCATGCGGGGCGGGGAGGCCGTCCTCTCGGGGCGCCTGCTCGATTACGCGCACGAAGGCACCGCGGTCACGGGATACACCCCCGCGATTACTCTGCGGCAGGGAGGTCTGGAGCTGCACACCGCCGAACTCACCCTCTCGGGGACGTTCGCCGATCTGCTGCACGTGCTGCACCGCATCGAGTCGGATGCCGCGCCGTGCGCCGTGCGCTCCGTCGTCTGGCAGACAGCAACCGACCGCGCATCGCGAAGCGAACGACTCACGCTCACGATATATGCGGAACAACTCGTCGAAATCGAAAAACAGTGAATGACATGTTCAAATCGCGCTTGACGACATACATGCTGCTCGCCGCCGCCGTCGCTATATGGGGCGCGATAGCTTGGAAGCTGCTCGCGCCGAGCGAAAACCGACTCCCGCCCGCGCGGCCCGAGGCGCCCCGCACGCCGCTCGCGGCACCGCGAGCCGACACCCTCGTCGCCGACTATCCCGATCCCTTTCTGAAAAAGATCGCGGCAGAGGGCACCGCGACCGCCGCACCCGCCGCACGTCCGCTACCGCAGCGCCTGCCTACAGTGCCGACGCCCCGCGAAAACATCGTATGCGAGCATCTGGCGTCGATAAGGTCGGGAAATCGAACCATACACATAATAGCCCTGAACGGCGAGCAGCACGAGATCGCTCGCGGCGACAGCGCGGCGGGATTCGTCTTGTCGAACGTCGACCGCGACTCGCTGTATCTCGTCCGCCGAGGGGTGAAATACGGAGTGGCGCTATGCGAATGAGAATCGGAAACATGGCGGGCAGCGTACTGCCCGCGGCGATCGCGGCGGCGACGGTAATCGCCGCGGGGATGCTCGGACTCATAATGCTTCGGGAGCGGGAGATGCTCGCCGACCTTCGCGACGAGAGGCGAAGGCAGGCACGTGCCGACGCGGAATCGGCCTTTCTGCTCTACCGCATGCACCCCGACGACGAGCGGGTGACTTCACCCGACGGCTGTCGTCCGTGCGGCCCCTCGTCGCAGACGGCGGTCTACGTAAAGGCCGAGCCGTGGGGGTTGTACGAAACGGTGACGATAGTCACGGCCGACTCGCTCGCGCAAACATGCCGCATCGCGGGCGCGGATCCCGACGCCGAAACGACGCTGTATTACGCCGACGGAGGCCATGCGCTCCACGTGGCGGGCGGCACTCGCCTGCGCGGTATTCTGCACCTGCCGCGCAACGGGTTGGTGTACGGCCGCACCGATGCGGAGTTCTACGTCGGCGAGCCCGTTCCGCAGAGCGACATACGCATCTCCTCGGCCTCGATGCCGCCCGTGGATACGGCGGCCGAGGAGAGGGTGCGGAAGATGCTCGCCCGCACCGCCTGCACCGATCGCACGACGGGAATCCCCGAGAGGGCCGAGGTCCCCTTTTCCGAGGGCACGACGCTGCGGATAGCGGTCGGCACGGCCGAGATCGCCGATCGTTCGCTCGCGGGGCGGATAGAGATATCGGGCGACGAGATACGCATCGACTCCACCTGCCGCCTGCGCAATGTCGTAATCATCGCCCGCAAGGTGACGATAGGGGCGGGAGCGCGCATTGCGGCGCAGATATTGGCCCGCGACACGGTGGTGGCGGAGCCTCGGGCGACGCTGCTCTGCCCGTCGGGGATATATGCGGGACTCTACGCCGAACTCGGCGACGGCGCGACGCTGGACGGATACCTTATAGTATGCGACACGACGCGGCGGACACCTCCGACGGCGAACTGCCTCCAGGCGCCCGCGGCACGACTGCGGGGGTTGCTCTACGTCGACGGGACGGCCGACCTGCGGGGCGAGGTGACGGGGTATGCCTGTCTGCGCTCGGCGGCGCGATTCTCGCCGCAGGGATACTACAAGGATATGCTCCGCGACTTCACGTTGCGCGGTAATCCCGCGACGGCTCACCCGATATGGATCGCGGGCGGGAGCGTCCGCAGAAAGGAGGCGGCATGCGCAGATTGAAAGCCGCCTCGCTCATCGAGGCCATAACGGCATCGGCGCTCTTCATGATCGTATTCTCCGTATCGCTCGACCTGCTGCCGAAACTGACCGTCGACAATGCGGACGGATTCGACCGCATCGCCGCACGCGACATGACGGAGCGCGCACGCCGCAAATACGGCACGGGGGTGTGGCCGAAAGGACGGTACATCGAGCGGTACGACGACGCAGAGGCGGAGATAACGCTCCGCCCACACGACTATTTCGACGATGTGGCCATAATGGAGATCACGGCCCGTTCGGGTTGCACGAAGACGACGTTCAAAGAGCTGGTAATATGCGAATGAAGAGAGTAAAACGGCGCGGATCGACCCTCGCCGAGACGATGGTGACGATGATCGTCGCCTCGATCGTATTCTTAGCAGTCGCCGAAGGGCTGGCGATGTTCGCGCGCCTGCAAACGCGGCGAATGGCCGCGGCGGAGCGCGACGGCGGCATGAGAGAGGTAATATACAGACTGGAGAGACTCGCGGCGTCGGCCGACGCGGAGTACGACGGCGGAGATGTGGTCATTCGCCGCAGCAACGGATTCGAGGCGAGGTTGTCGTTGTCCGATTCGGTCGTCGTGCTTCGCATCGGCGAGTTTGCGGACACACTGTTCACATGCGTCGAGAGGATGCGGCTGCTCGCGCGCGACGAGGCCGCCGACACGCCCGAAGAGGCCGAAGCGGCCGACACTTTGGCCGTCACGCTCCGAATCGGCGGCAGAAGATTCACTCTCCGTCTGGCAGTGTGCGGCGATCCCGAAAAGAGATACGACCGAGAGATAAAACGAATAGAAGATGACGAAACATAAACCCTCCGACACCCGCCGCGAGGCCTTGTACGGCGAAATGAACGCACTGTTGAGCGCGGGCGTGGATTTTTCGAACGCCTTCGCGCTGCTCATCGATGCCGAGGAGCGGGGCGCCGTGCGGACGCTGCTCGAAGAGCTCTACGCACGCGTGGCGGAGGGCAGCACCCTGCAACGCGCCATGATCGAATGCGGAGCATTTCCGCCGCTCGACTGCGGCGTGGTCGACATAGGCGAGCAGACGGGCCGACTGCCCGAAGCGCTGGAGTTTCTGGCCGACTACTACCGCAAACGCGCCGCGCAGAGGCGCATGGTGTCGTCGGCGTTGACATATCCGACGGTCGTGTTGTGCACGGCCGCGGCCGTCACGGCGTTCATGCTCACGGTGGTGGTGCCCATGTTCGAACAGGTGTACGCCCGCATGGGCGGCGAGCTGCCCGCCCTGACACGCTTCGTGACGGCCCTCGCCGCCCGTTTTCCGACGTATGCCGCCATAGTCGCCGCGGCGGCGATCATAGCGGCCGTCGCATACCGCCGTCTCCGCAACGACGATCGGGCGCGCGGAGCTGCAGGCGCGATACTGCTGAAACTGCCCGCCGCGGGCGACATGATACGCAAAAACAATCAAGCGCGGATATGCAAACTGCTCGATCTGCTCTGCTCGTCGGGGGTGCCGCTGCTCACTGGAGTGGAGATGATAGCCGAAGCCGTGGAGTTCTATCCTTACCGTCGTTCGCTCACGCTCATGGCACGCATGCTGGAGCAGGGCGTGTCGTTCTCCGACGCCATGACGAAGTTCCCCGATCTCTACGGCCGTCGTCTTGCGGCGCTGGTGCGTGTCGGCGAGCAGACCAACCGACTGCGCGAAATGCTGCGGAGGCAGGGCGAGGCACTGACCGACGAGTTGGAACATGCCATACGCCGCACGGGGGCCGTCGCGGAGCCCGCGCTCATACTCCTCGTGGGCATTCTGGTGGCGGTCATACTGATATCGATGTATCTGCCCATGTTCAAATTAGGCGGCATCATGGGATGACGCGAAGCGGCGAATGCCGCACGAAAACGGCCGCCGAATGCTGTTGAAGCGACATGGCGACATGGCGGAGACTCTTCGCCAAGGGGTGCGGAATGCCCCGCATAAGGTTTTATTTTCGAAAAATTTTTCGTTTCGCGATAAAATGTTGTACTTTTGAGACAAAATACGGTTGTTTAATGCGTACGCGCGCGACGCGTACATGCAACGTTTATTATCGATTATGGCAAAAGAGTTCAAACGATATCTCATTACATCGGCTCTGCCCTATGCCAACGGTCCCGTGCATATAGGCCATTTGGCGGGCGTTTACATTCCGTCGGATATCTACACGCGCTACCTGCGCATGCTCGGACGCGACGTGGTGTCGGTGTGCGGCAGCGACGAGCACGGAGTGCCCATCACCATCAAGGCCCGCAAGGAGGGCATATCGCCGCAGGCGGTGGTAGACCGCTACCACGAAATAATCAAGGATTCGTTCAGCCGTCTGGGCATAGCGTTCGACATATATTCGCGCACCTCGTCGCCCACGCACCGCGTGACGGCATCGGATTTCTTCCGCAAGCTCTACGACGAGGGCAAATTCATCGAGCGCACCTCGATGCAGTACTACGACGAAGAGGTGGGAACGTTCCTCGCCGACCGCTACATAGTGGGCACGTGTCCCCGCTGCGGCAACGACCGCGCCTACGGCGACCAGTGCGAGAAGTGCGGATCGACCCTATCGCCCGACGAGTTGATCGAACCCCACAGCGCGGTGTCGGGAGCGGTGCCCGTGAAGCGCGAGACCAAACATTGGTATCTACCTCTGGATCAATATGAAGGATTCCTGCGCGAGTGGATTCTCGACGGCCACAAGGAGTGGAAAAGCAATGTCTACGGCCAGTGCAAGAGCTGGCTCGATCTGGGCCTCCAGCCCCGCGCCGTGAGCCGCGACCTCGACTGGGGCATTCCCGTGCCCGTGGAGGGCGCCGAGGGCAAGGTGCTCTACGTGTGGTTCGATGCTCCGATAGGCTATATATCTGCCACAAAGGACCTTACGCCCGACTGGGAGAAGTATTGGAAGGACAGCGGCACCAAGATGGTGCACTTCATAGGCAAGGACAACATAGTGTTCCACTGCATAGTGTTCCCCTCGATGCTCAAGGCTCACGGCAGCTACATACTGCCCGAGAACGTGCCTGCCAACGAGTTCCTCAATCTGGAGGGCGACAAGATCTCCACGTCGCGCAACTGGGCCGTGTGGCTGCACGAGTATCTGGACGAGTTCCCGGGTAAGGAGGACGTGTTGCGCTACGTTCTGTGCGCCAACGCCCCCGAGACTAAGGACAACGACTTCACATGGCGCGATTTTCAGGCGCGCAACAATAATGAGTTGGTGGCCATACTCGGCAACTTCGTCAATCGCGCGCTGGTGCTTACCAAAAAGTATTACGCCGGCGCGGTGCCCGCGTGCGGCGAGCTGACCGACTACGACCGCGCCACGATAGCCGAACTGGGCGGCATAAAGGCGTCGTTGGAGTCGAACATAGAGAACTACCGTTTCCGCGAGGCGCTGAAGGATGCCATGAACTTCGCACGCATAGGCAACAAGTATCTGGCCGACACCGAACCGTGGAAAGTGGTCAAGAGCGACCCCGAGCGCGTGAAGACCATATTGAACATAGCGTTGCAAATCACGGCCAACATCACGATCGCCATAGAGCCGTTCATGCCTTTCTCGGCAGATAAAATATTGAGAATGTTAAACTTAGATAAATTCTCGTGGAACGATCTCGGATCGATGTCGCTGGTTGTTGCAGGTCACGCAATAGGCGAACCCGCGCTGCTGTTCGAGAAGATCGAGGACGACGTGATCGAGGCGCAGCTCCGCAAGCTGGCTGACATAAAGGCTGCCAACGCCGCTGCCGAGGCTGCCGCGCATGTCACGGCCCAGAAGGATGAGATAGTGTTCGACGACTTCGGAAAGATGGACATACGCGTTTCGACCATCCTCGCGGCCGAGAAGGTCGCCAAAACCAAGAAACTGCTCAAACTGACGGTCGACACGGGTATCGACCGACGCACCATAGTGTCGGGAATAGCCGAGTACTTCACTCCCGACGAGCTTGTGGGTCGTCAGGTGCTGGTGTTGGTGAACCTCGCGCCGCGCGAACTGAAGGGCATAACCTCGAACGGAATGATACTTATGGCCGAGGATGCGGCAGGCAAGTTAGTACTGCTGGGCCCTGCCGACAAGGTCAACAACGGTGCAATAGTAGGATAATTTTACGGAGCAGATTATGGCACCGCTGTGCGGTGCTTATCTTCGGCGGCTCGCACCAAAAGGTGCGACCCCCGCAGCCGCCGAAGATAAATTAAAAATTCTGTTCCAAAGAATACTGAAATTATGGAAAAAATCGATTGGAACAATCTCGGCTTCGATTATGTGAAGACGGATTTCAATGCTCGTTACCATTACAAGGACGGCAAGTGGAGCGAAATGGAGATCACCTCCGACGAATATATCAAGATGCACATGTCGACCACATGTCTGCACTACGGGCTTGAGGCTTTCGAGGGTTTGAAAGCTTTCCGCGGTGTAGACGGCAAGGTCCGCATATTCCGCATGGACGAAAACGCCAAGCGCATGCAGGCTTCGGCGCGTAAACTCTGCCTGCCCGTACCCACCGTCGAAATGTTTACCTCGGCATGCTACGAGATGGTAAAACGCAATATTCACTTTGTTCCGCCCTACGAATCGGGTGCGTCGCTCTATTTGCGTCCAGTGCTTTTCGGCACCAAGATCGGCCTCGGCGTGAAAGCCTCGCCCGAAGCAATGCTTATCATCTTCTGTTCGCCCGTGGGACCCTATTTCAAGGGCGGCATGAAGCCTATAAAGGTAATTATCGACCGCGAACAAGACCGCGCTGCTCCACGTGGAACAGGCGATATCAAGGCGGGTGGAAACTATGCATCGAGCATACTTTCGGGTGAAAAAGCACATGATCTGGGCTATTCGAATGTGATGTATCTCGATGCAGCCGAGCATAAATACATCGAGGAGTGCGGTGCAGCCAACTTCTTCGGCATTCGCGACGGACTCTATGTGACGCCCAAATCGCCGTCGATACTGCCGTCGATCACAAACAAGAGCCTGCGTCAATTAGCTGAAGATATGGGACTTAAAATAGAGGAACGTCATATTTCCGTCGATGAATTAGAGCAATTCGATGAGGCGGGCGCTTGCGGCACGGCTGCTGTTATCTCCCCCATTGAGTCGATTTACGATATCGACACTGGCAAAATGGTGACCTACGGCAAGGAAGTCGGAAAATATTCGCTCGAACTCTATACTCAATTACAGGATATTCAGTACGGCCGCCGCGAGGATAAATACGGATGGTGCGTCGTGGTGGAGGAATAAAACGGTAGAAATATTTATGAAATAAGGCGATCCTTCGAACGGTCGCCTTATTTTTTTGTCTTTAATATATTGATATTGCTTCGCAATATCGGCAGTTCGCCGCGTGGGGCGGCGAACAGCGTGCGACGGTTGTTCCACGTGGAGCACTTCGCCTATCGTCCGAATTTGATAAGCAGGACATTTATATCGGCAGGCGAAACACCCGGGATTCTCGACGCCTGCCCTATCGTCTGCGGACGAATCTTGGTCAGTTTCTGGCGCGCCTCGATCGTCAAGGCGTTTATCGAATTGAAGTCGAATTTGCGGGGGATTGCGATGTTTTCCAGCCGATGCAGCTTTTCGGCCAAAAGTTTTTCGCGTTCGATATAACCTTTATATTTTATCTGGATCTCCACCTGCTCGATCACATCCTCGGTTATGCCGTTTTCTTCGACGAAGCTACGCAGACGCGGCAACTCTTTGACAAGACCCGACAACGTAAATCCATTGCGCGAAACAAGCGAATATAGCTTCCGTCCCTGCGTCATGGGCTCCAAATCGTGCCGTTTCAAATAGCTCTCAATTTCCGATATTTTGACACTCTGCTCGCGAGTGTAGGAAATAAGCGATTCTACGAGTGATTTTTTTCTGACGAAAAATTGCCATTGACGCTCGTCTATCAATCCGTTTTCGTAACCTATCGGAGTCAAACGCAAGTCGGCGTTGTCCTGCCGCAGCAGAATGCGATACTCGGCGCGCGAGGTGAACATACGATACGGTTCGTCGACTCCCTTGGTCACCAGATCGTCGATCAACACTCCTATGTATGCTTCGTCGCGTCGGAGTACGATAGGCGCTGCACCGCCTAACTTGCGGTGTGCGTTGATTCCTGCCATCAAGCCCTGCGCCGCGGCTTCTTCGTATCCTGTGGTGCCGTTTATCTGCCCAGCGAAATAAAGATTTTCGACGAGTTTGGTCTCCAGCGAGTGCGTGAGCTGCGTCGGTGGGAAATAATCGTACTCGATTGCATACCCGGGCCGATACACGTGCGCATGCTCCAGTCCACGTATGCGATGCAGTGCCTCGATCTGTATCTCGTATGGTAACGACGACGAAAAACCGTTGATATAAAACTCGTTAGTGTCGCGACCCTCGGGTTCGAGAAAGAGTTGGTGCTGCTCCTTATCGGCGAACGTGCGCAACTTGTCCTCGATGCTGGGGCAGTAACGGGGCCCTATGCCGTGAATGGTGCCGTTGAAGAGCGGCGAACGGTCGAATCCGCCGCGCAGGATGGCATGTACCTCGGGCGAGGTGTAGACCAAATAACATGGTAATTGATCTTTAACAGGCTCTGTATCAGGCGAAAACGAGAATTTTGACGGTCGTTCGTCACCCGCCTGCTCCTCCAGTACGGAAAAGTCTATCGTCCGCCCGTCGATGCGCGCAGGGGTGCCCGTCTTCATGCGGCCTGCCTCGAAACCCATCGCCGCGAGCGATTCGGTGATGCCCGCCGACGCCGCGTCGCCTGCCCTGCCGCCCTCGGCATGATACTCTCCGCAGTGCATCACACCACCAAGGAACGTACCGTTGGTCAGCACCACAGACCGCGCCGTGAACTCTACTCCCATGCGGGTGCGCAGACCCGTGATGCGTGGCCGCGCGTCGTCCGAATCCTGAGCGAACAGCAGCTCCACGGCCGCGTCTTGCCAGATGTAGAGGTTGGGCGTGTTCTCCAGCTCCCTGCGCCACAGACGCGAGAAAAGATCCTTATCGCACTGCGCACGCGGGCTCCACATGGCCGCTCCTTTCGATCGGTTGAGCATGCGGAACTGGATGGTCGAACGGTCGGTGATACGCGCCGTACGGCCTCCCAAAGCGTCGATTTCGCGCACTATCTGCCCCTTCGCCACGCCGCCCACGGCGGGATTGCACGACATGGCCGCCATCTTGGTCATGTCCATCGTGAGCAGCAGCGTGCGCGAACCCATGCGCGCCGCCGCCGAAGCGGCCTCGCAGCCTGCGTGACCCGACCCCACCACTATTATATCGTAATCGTTCCACGAACGATCGGCAGTAGTCGTCTCCATCATCGGAACATCGATAAATACTTGTCCTCCTTGCGGTGCATCTGCCGCTCGGCGCGGGGCGTCTTGTCCTTCTGCCCGCACAGATGCAGCACGCCGTGCACCACCACGCGGCGCATCTCGTCGGTCTTAGTCGCACCGTATATCCGCGCATTGTCGGCCACCGTCTCCACGTCAATGAATATGTCGCCGCTCACCGTACGCTCACCCTTACGGTCGCTGTAATCGAACGTTATCACGTCGGTAAAGTAGTCGTGTCCGAGGAACTGACGGTTCATCTCCAGCAGCCGTTCGGCCGAGCAGAATATGTAGTTCACGTCGCCCAGCGTGTAGCCCTCCTCCTCGGCCACGCGGCGCAGCCACGCGGCGGTCCGCCTCTTGTCGGGCAGGCGGTAGGTGCACGAGTCGTTATAGTAACGTACCATTTTTCGATTCTTTGCGCAAATATACGAATAAAATCCGACCCTCGGCAGATATGCATACCGCAGCAACCAAACGAATGCCTTTTTGCGGCTCCGAGGAGCCGCGCGAGCCGTAGCCTCGCCCCGCGGAGGCTCGCTGTTAGCTCACCACCG
>CAYMIH010000046.1:1348-17577 GCA_964390585.1 uncultured Alistipes sp. | reverse complement strand
ATTTATCTTCGGCGGCTGCGGGGGTCGCACCAAAGGTGCGAGCCGCCGAAGATAGCAATGCCCGAGGCATTGCAATATTCCATTATAAAAAAACAAAAGGACTGCACGCGCAGTCCTCCATAAATCCGAAACGTTCGGAAGCGAATCAATCCATGCTGTCGTCATCGGCAGCCGCACCGCCCTCTTCCTGAATATCGTCGGCGCCTTTGATCTCATCGTCTCCGTAGAAATCGTCCTCGACGGCTTCGTCGGCCGAATCGTCGATCTTGACATCAATCTTCACCAGATAGGAAGTATCGTCGGTCTCGTAGGGTACGACATAGAAAAAATCGCCGTTAGGCTTGTCGATTCGGGTCATAACTTCGGTAAATCCGTGCGGATAAAGATTCTTCACCGCCTCTTGCTGTTCGGGTGTAAGATTGTGAAAATTAGCCACTAATCTCTTTTTCGTACTATTTGATGTCATAATAATCCCAAAATTTTCCGCAAGTATAGGCAAAATTTGTATACTGCAACGGATTTTGATGTTTTTTTTTGCTTTTTTTTTGTTTTCGGACATTGATCCGAACAAATTATGTACCTTTACAACTCAATTGCACCCGTATTATGACTGCACTGCAACGAATCATATCCCTGCGCGAGCGTCTCAATTATTACAATTACAAATACTATATTGAGAACGACCCCGCAATATCCGATTTCGAATTCGACGCGCTCATGCGCGAATTGCAGGATCTCGAAGCGGAGCACCCCGAGCATGCCGACCCCAACTCACCCACGGTACGCGTGGGGAGCGACATCACCAACGAGTTCCGCAGCATCGAACACTCGTTTCCCATGCTCTCGTTGAGCAACACCTACTCCATCGGCGAACTTCACGAATGGATCGACCGCGTGGAGAAGGAGATCGACGAACCCGAATTCGTATGCGAACTGAAGTTCGACGGCACGGCCATATCGCTCACCTACGAGCACGGACGGCTGCTGCGTGCCGTGACGCGCGGCGACGGCACACGCGGCGACGACGTGACGGAAAACGTGCGCACCATACGCAGCGTGCCTTTGGTGCTAACGGGCGAAGGGTATCCCGACTTTTTCGAGATACGCGGCGAGATACTCATGCCCTATGCCTCGTTCGACCGCCTGAACGCCGAACGCGAAGCGAGCGGCGAACCTCCGTTCGCCAATCCGCGCAACGCCGCGGCGGGAACGCTCAAGCAACAGCAGTCGCAGGTGGTGGCACGGCGCGGACTCGACTGCACGTTGTACCAGCTCGCGGGCGACGACCTGCCCCACGCCTCGCATTGGGAGAACATGGAGGCGGCGCGCCGATGGGGATTCAAGATATCGGACAAAATGCGCATCTGCCGCAGCCGCGAGCAGATAACCGAATACATAGAGTATTGGGACACGGAGCGCAAGGCTCTGCCGTTCCCCACCGACGGAGTGGTCGTGAAGGTCAACCGCTACGCCGACCGCCGCGCACTGGGCACCACGTCGAAAGCCCCCAAATGGGCCGTGGCCTACAAGTTCAAGGCAGAGCAGGCGCTTACAAGACTGTTGAGAGTAACCTATCAGGTGGGCCGCACGGGAGCGGTGACCCCCGTGGCCAATCTGGAACCCGTCCTGCTGGCGGGCACCACCGTAAAACGCGCCACGCTCCACAATGCCGACCAGATAGCCGCGCTCGACATACGCGAGGGCGACATGGTTTATGTAGAGAAGGGCGGCGAAATCATCCCCAAGATAACGGGCGTCGACCTCGCGCAACGTCCGTCGGACAGCCGCCCGTTAGAGTACATTACCGAGTGTCCCGAATGCGGCGCGACGCTGGTGCGCTACGAAGGCGAGGCCAAGCATTACTGCCCCAACCAGAGCAACTGCCGCCCGCAGATAATAGGCCGCATAATACATTTCATCCGCCGCAAGGCGATGGATATCGACGGATTGGGCGAAGAGACCGTCGAGCTGCTGTTCGAAAACGGACTCGCGGGGTGCATCGCCGATCTCTACGACCTGCGCGCCGAGCAGCTCGCACCGCTGCCGCGGCTGGGCGAGAAGTCGGCCGAGAACATCATGCAGAGCATACGCCGCTCGACCGAAGTGCCGTTCCATCGCGTACTGTTCGCCCTCGGCATACGCTTCGTGGGCGAGACGACAGCCAAATACCTCGCCTCGCACTTCCGCTCGCTCGACGCCGTGATGGCCGCCACGCGCGAGGAGCTTACAGAAGCCGAAGAGGTGGGCGAAAAGATCGCCGACTCGATAATCGAGTACTTCGCCGACGAACGCAACCGCGCCATAATAGAGCGTCTGCGCAAGGCGGGACTGCAATTTGAGGAAGTGCAGCGTCGAACCGACTCCGAAGTCCTCAAAGGGCTTACGTTCGTCATCTCGGGAACCTTCGCCGACCACTCGCGCGACGAGCTGAAGGCCATGATCGAGGCGCACGGCGGAAAGAACCTCGCGGCGGTGTCGTCCAACACGTCGTATCTGCTGGCAGGCGACAAGATCGGACCGACGAAATTGCAGAAAGCCACCAAACTCGGAATAAAGATCATATCGGAGAAGGAGTTCGTCGCCATGATCGCCTCGGATTCGGAGGGTGCACCGACAAGAGAAGAGGAGGAGGCCGCACGCTCGGCGACGGAGGATTCGGATAATACCGCACCCCCGCAAAACATTCAGGGATCGCTCTTTTGAATCCGCACCGCAACAAAGTTTAAAATTTGAAGTTACCATCGATTTATGAACAGAGATACAGCAAGACTCTGCGGCTTGGGAGCCGCCATAATAACACCGTTCGCAAGCGACGGATCATGTGACACCGCGGCCCTCGGCCGCATGATAGATTACGTCATCGAGGGCGGAATCGACTATATTGTATGTTTGGGAACCACCGCCGAAACGCCGACCCTGACCGAAGAGGAGCGAAGCGAGGTGTTGCGCACAACACGCGAACGCATAGCGGGACGCGTGCCGCTCGTGGTGGGAGCAGGCGGCAACTCCACGGCCGAACTCATACGTCACATCGAACGGATGGACCTCGCGGGCGCCGATGCCATACTGAGCGTTACGCCGTACTACAACAAGCCCTCACAGGAGGGGCTTTACCGCCACTTCCGCGCCGTGGCCGAGGCGTCGCCGCTGCCCGTCATATTATATAATGTACCGGGACGCACGGGGGTCAACCTCACGGCGGAGACCACGTGCCGTCTGGCGGCCGACGAGCCGCGCATCATAGCCGTGAAGGAGGCTTCGGGAAACATGGACCAGATAGAGAGCATAATCAAAAACCGCCCCGCGGGATTCCTCGTACTCTCGGGCGACGACAGCATGGCTATCGACGTCATTCGCAAGGGCGGTGACGGAGTGATCTCGGTGGCGGCCAACGCGTTCCCGTCGAAGTTCGCGCACGTGATCGGGCTGGCGCGGCAAGGGCTGTTCGACCGTGCGGAGGAGGCCTACGCCCCCATGCGCGAGGCCGTACACGCGCTATTCGAGCAGGGCAACCCGACGGGAGTGAAAGCGGCCCTCGCGGTCATGGGGCGCATCGAGAACGTATTGCGCCTGCCGCTCGTACCCGCCACCGAACAGCTGATGGAAAAACTCGAAAAATCGATTGCGGAATACGATTTGCGGTGATATGTCGTTTTATGAAAAATACCGCTTTATGAAACGATCGATAGCCGTCGCATTGCTCGTCATGCCATTGCTGAGTTGGGCGAAAGTGCCCGACGAGGAGGATATTCTGGCCAACATCATGAATACCTCGTCGCCCTACTATTACACCAACCTCATGATGCGCTACAACAACCTCGAAAAGATGTCGGAGGAGGATTACCACTACCTCTATTACGGCTACGCCTATCAGGACGAATACAAGCCGCTGGCATCGAACCCCGCCATAGAGAGACTCTACGAAGCTCTCATGCGGCTCGACACGGCATCGCCCGATCCCGAGGAGATGCGTTACGTGATATCGATGTGCGAGGATGCCTTGAAGAACGACCCGTTCAACCCCACGGCGCTCAACATGCTGGTGTTCGCATACGGCGCCCTCGGCGACAAGGAGAAGGAGGAGGCCTACTTCCGCCACCTGAACGGCATACTCGAAACCATAAAGTCGTCGGGCGACGGCCGCAGCGAAAAAGATCCGATGCACATACTCATGTTCTCGCACGCGGTGGATGTCGTTTCGTCGATGGGATACGCGGGCAAACGCGCCGAGATCGTGAGCCGCAACGTTGAGTACATCCCGTTGGAACAGACCAAGAAGACTCCCGACGGAAAGATCCGCGGATTCTATTTCGATTACAGCCGCATCTATCGCAACAAGCCCGACGATGTGACGTTCAAGAAGAAACGCACGTGGCAGTTCAACAACCTCAAGCCGCGCGAATATAAATAACACGGTGTCGCATGGCCCCGAACGATATTTGAGATCATGAAGAAAATAAACTTATCGACCAAACTCACGGTGTTGACGCTTCTGCTCGCGACACTGCTTGCGGTGCCGTCGTGCGAGAAAAAAGATCGGCCCGACACGTCGACTCCGCATACGTTGATATTCTACTTCACGGGAACGCAACTCTCCTACTACTTCTATCGCAACATATCGGCGGCGAAAGATGCCGTCAGGCAAAACATCAAAGGCAACAGCCGTGTGGTATGTTTCTTCCAGCATACCGACAAGACCAAAGCCGATCTGATAGAGTTGGCATACGTCGACGGATCGTGCGAGGAGAAAGTGCTCGCCACATACGACCTGCCGCAGCAGATGGACGAAGAGAGTCTGAGTTTCTTTTTCAACGAGATCGTCCGCTCGGCGCCTGCCGACAGCTACGGCCTCGTAATGGCGGGACACGCTCTGGCGTGGATCCCCGTCGATGCCGCGCCCGACACTCAGTCGCTGCGCCGCGCAGCGGGAACGGCAACCGCGGGCCATGTCGCCCAGAGCGGAGACGATTTCTGGCGCAAGGCGCAGAGCGATATCGTGACGCGTCACTTCGGCGAAAAATACTCCGACACGCAATCGAACATGTTCGACATCGCGACGCTGTCGTCGGCACTGGCCTCGACGGGCGTGAAGTTCGACTACATACTCTTCGACGCCTGCTTCATGGCGAACGTGGAATCGGTCTACGACCTGCGCGGCAACGCCGATTATATAATAGGTGCACCGTGCGAGATACTCGGCGACGGCTTCCCGTACCAGAATGTCCTGCCCTATCTGCTGCACAACGGCGGCCGCTCGCACGACCTGCCGCAGGTATGCAAGACGTTCCATGACCAGTATGCCTCGAAATACGGATATTCGGGATCGGTCGCGCTTATCGACTGCGCGCAGATAGACGCCCTCGCCGAGATAATGAAAAAAATAAACTCGGGAGCGACGAAAGATTACGACCGCGACGAAATACAGACTTTCGAGGGGCAGTCGCGCCACGTCTTTTACGATCTGGGCGATTACGTCGACAAGATGTGCGACGATCCCGCGCTCAAAGCCGAGTTCGACGCGCAGATGGACAGAACGGTGCCGTGCAAATACACCCTCGACTCGTTCTGGTCGAATTACGGATCACAATCTGGCCGCTACCCCATCACTGTATTTTCGGGATTGAGCACATCGGCGCCCTCGACGGTTTATCGCGACGACTATGCGGAGACGTCGTGGTACAAAGCCACACGATAAACCTCTTTCGGTCTGCGATCGCGAGTCGCAGCCTGCGGAGAGAGCGACCGGCGAGCCTCCGCGCGGCGAGGCTGCGGCTCGCGCGGCTCCGAAGAGCCGCAAAATATTAAAAATAAAAAGCGATTCTTCGATAGAATCGCCTTTTTCCGGATATTGAAAATCCCTACTCGTAGCGTCCGCTCTTGAGACGGTCGACCTCCTCGTTGGTCAGAAAACGCCATGCGCCGCGCCTGAGATTCTTCTTGGTGATTCCCGCATAATATACGCGGTCGAGCTTCAACACCGCATAGCCCAGATGCTCGAATATGCGGCGCACGATACGGTTGCGGCCCGAGTGGATCTCGATCCCCACCTCTTTCTTATTCTCGCTCGCGTATGCCACCTCGTCGACGAATATCTCGCCGTCCTCCAGCATAAGGCCCTCCGTCATGCGCTCCATGTCGGCGCGTGTCAGAGGCTTGTCCAGCGTCACCTGATATATCTTCTTCTTCTCCAGCGAAGGGTGCGTGAGCCTGCGCGTGACGTCGCCGTCGTTGGTGAAAATCAACAGACCGAGACTGTTCTTGTCCAATCGGCCCACGGGATATATGCGCTCCGAGCAGGCGTTCTTCACCAGATCCATCACGGTCTTGTCGGCATGGGGATCCTCCAGCGAGGTCACGTAGCCCTTGGGCTTGTTGAGCACCAGATAGACCTTCTTTTCACCTTGCACGCGCTCGTCGTTGAACTTCACCTCGTCCGTAGGCATCACCTTGGTGCCAAGCTCCGACACGATGCGGCCGTTGACGGTCACCAGACCCGCCTGAATATAATCGTCGGCCTCGCGGCGCGAGCACAGCCCCGACTGGGCAAGGAAACGATTGAGACGCATCTCGCCCACCTGCTTGGCGGGATTGTACTTGGTATAGCTCTTGGGACGCTCGCCGCCGCGATAGGAGCGTTTGTCCTTATGGCCGCCCTTGGCCTTGTATTCGCTGCGGCCCTTGTAACCTCCGCGGCCGTCGAACTCTCCGCCCTCGGCGCGATTGTCGCCACGACCCTTGAAGCCGCCGCGCGCACCCGCACCGCGACGGAAATCGCCATCGTTTTCGACGCGGCCGTAAGGTTTCGAATAACCGCCCTGCGCGTTGTATCCGCCCTGCTTGTCACGGCCTCCTAATCCCGCGTTCGGATTGGAACGGTCGGAATATTTCGGCCCGCCGAATTTGGGCTTGAATCCGCTGCGGCCGCCGCTCTCGCCGCGCTGCTCGCCGCCGCGGTCGTAACTCTTCTTGACGTATCCGTCGCTGCGGCCGCGCAGACGGTTATCTTCGGTAAAATTGGGATTGAACGACGCTCTCTCCGCTCCCGAATCGTAACGGTCGCGACGCATCGCACGCCCCTCGTCGGCGGCATCTCGCCGAGGACGGGGACTGCGCTCGACACGCTCAGCCGAAACCGTGCGTACACGCTTGTCACGACCGAATCGCGACACGGCGGCAGTCGAGTCCTGTTTTGTGTTTCTCATAATGATTTAGAATTTACGTGGGCAAAGGTAATTCAATTTTCTCAACATGTTGCAACCATGTCGTCTTTTCGAGTTCAAAAAACATTCCGCACCGCAGCAGGACGTCCGCCGTTGCGGGATTCTTGCTATCTTTGCAACGTTTTACGACAAAAGCGTACCGAACCATGGAAATGAATCGCGAAATACTGCGCATAGCCATACCTAATATAATATCGAACATCACGGTGCCGATAATGGGCATAGCAGGCACCATGATCGCGGGACACCTCAACGGCAACTCGTCGGCCACCATCGGCGCGCTGGCCATAGGCGTGTCGATCTTCAACTTCATATACTGGAATTGCAGCTTCATACGCATGGGCACCAGCGGCATCACGGCGCAGGCCTACGGTGCGGGCGACGTCAAGACCACCACGCTTATGCTGGCGCGTGCCGTGGCGGTATCGCTTGCGGTGGGGCTGGCGATGGTGATATTCCAATACCCGATAGGCATGGCGGCCTTGAAGATGATGAACGGCAACGACATGGTGGCCGACTACTTCTTCGCCCGAATATGGGCGGTGCCCGCGGGCGTGCTGCTGTTCGGCCTCAACGGCTGGCTGACGGGAATGCAGAACGCCGTGATACCGATGATAGTGGCCGTGACGGTGAACGTCATACATATATTATTCAGCTTTTGGTTCGCGTTCGACTTCGGCATGGGCATAACGGGCATAGCCTACGCCTCGGTGGTGGCGCAATGGACGGGCGTAACCGTCACGGCGCTTATAACGTGGATACATTATCGCAAACGTTTCGTGGCCATAACCCTGCGCGAGGTGACCGACATGCGGGCCATGAAGGAGTTTTTCGTCATCAACAGCGACATCATAATCCGCACGCTCTGCATCGTGGCCACCTACACCTTTTTCACGGCAGCCTCGGCACGCATGGGCGACGACGTGATACTGGCGGTGAACACCATCCTGTTGCAGCTCTTCACCCTCTTCTCGTACATGAACGACGGCTTCGCATGCGCGGCCGAGGCTCTCACGGGACGCTTCATAGGCGCGCGCGATCCCCGCGCGCTGCGCGACTGCATACGCAAGTGCATGATGTGGTGCGTGCTGGTGGCCGTGCTCTACGTAGGCATATACGTCGGATGGTGGCGCGATCTGCTGCAACTGTTCATCGACGGCGAGATGGAGGAGGCGCGCGAGATAATCGACTACGCGGGCCGATTCATCGGTTGGATCATAGCCATCCCGCTCGCGGCGGCCCTGCCTTTCGTGATGGACGGCATAATGGTGGGCGCCACGCAGTCGCGCATAATGCGCGACTCGATGATCCTCTCCACGGCGGCCTACTTCGCCATATTCTTCACCATGCGCCCGCTCATGGGCAACAACGCGCTGTGGATGGCGTTCACCATGTACATGTTCCTGCGCGGGGTGCTGCAATACTTCCTCTCGTCGCGACTCGGCAAGATCTATTCGCAGGCCGAACCGCGATAGGAACCATGCAGCCCCACGCATTCGGGCCATGTCTATGACATTTAATTCGCGGAAAAATTCATTTTTTCCGCTTTTTTATTCCATGCAACCGATTTTTTGCATATCTTTACGGTAATTTGACAACCATGTAACAACCAATTACATTTACTAATCCGTAAAACCAAAACATTATGAGCTCAAAATTATCACGTTTGGACTTCCTGCGCTATTCGGCGCTCGGAGCATCTGCCTTGATATTACCGCGCGCCGTATCGGCGGCCGCAGCACCCAAGAAGCCGAAGAAAGGCGACGTAAACGATAAGATCAACATCGGTTTCATCGGCTTGGGCCAGCAGGCTATCCACCTCGTGTCGGGATTCCTCACCATTCCCGAAGTGCGCGTGATAGCAGGTTGCGACGTGTACGACATCAAGCGCGACCGCTTCGTCAACCGCGTAAACAAATATTACAGCGAGCAGGGCATAAAGAACAAGGTGGACATGTACATCAAGTTCGAGGAGCTGCTCGCACGTCCCGATATCGACGCAGTGGTGATAGCCACTCCCGACCACCAGCACGCGCGCATAGCCATCGCAGCCTGCAAGGCGGGCAAGGACATATACCTCGAAAAGCCGCTCACTTTCACCATCTACGAGGGTCAGCGCCTTATAGAGGCCGTCCGTGCCAACAACCGCATTCTTCAGGTGGGAAGCATGCAGCGTTCGATGGAGGAGTTCATCCACGCCGCAAATATCGTTCGCGAAGGCCGTCTGGGCAAGATATCGCTCATCCACGCCTACGTGGGCGAGGGCCCCAAGCCCTACACCCTGCCCAAGCAGGAGGTGCCCGCAGGTCTGGACTGGGATCTGTGGCTCGGTCCTCTGGCCGACACATGGCACTACAACCATGAGCTGAACCCCCTCATCACCGAAAACGGAGGCGACGAGTGCTGGGGCGCATGGCGCTGGTATCAGGGTCTCGGCGGCGGTTTCACCACCGACTGGGGCGCACACATGTTCGACATCGCGCAATGGTGCATAGGCAAGGACGGCTCGGGTCCCGTGGAGATTCTGCCTCCCTCGGCCAGCCTGCACCGCTGCCTTACGTACCGTTACGACAACGGCGTGGAGATGATACAGAAGGATTTCGGCTACGGACAGGCCGTAAAGGTACAGGGCGAGAACGGATGGATCAAGGTATGCCGCGGCGGATTCGAGGCCTCGTCGCCCGATCTGATGCCGAGCGAAGTCGATCAAAAGGCCGTATACGAGACCAACGTGCCTCACTACCAGAGTTTCGTGAACAGCATCCGCTCGCGTCGCGATCCGAGCGTTCCCGTAGAGGTGGGCCACAGCTCGTGCACGGTATGCAACTTGGGTAACATAGCCTACGAACTGAACCGTCCGCTGTCGTGGAACCCCATCGTTCAGAAGTTCATGAACAACGACGAGGAGGCCAATTCGAAACTCCACTACGAGTATCGCAAGCCTTACGCCCTGGAGTAACACGACTCCCATCGGAATATTTACGCCGCGCCTCTGCACAGAGGCGCGGCGTTTTTTCGTCACAAAAGTAATGCGACTCTAAAGAGTCGCGCGGGCCGCAGCCTCGCCCCGCGGAGGCCCGCTGTTCGCATACGCTCACTTCGCAATCCTCCGCAGTCTGCGGCCCTTCGTAACGAAAAAACCGCCCGACGATCGTCGGGCGGCACTCACTCTCAAACTATTACTATTATCTTTTGTCGATTAAAGATTCTTGGCTCTTACGGCACGCAGCATATCGTCGGTCATCGACGACAGATCCCACTGCGGCTTCCATCCCCACTCTTCGCGGGCGCAGGTATCGTCCAACTTGTTGGGCCAGCTCTCGGCTATGGACTGCTTCACCAGATCGATGTTGTAAACCATACGGAAATCGGGAATGCGCTTGCGTATCTCCTCGTATATCATATCGGGAGTGAAGCTCATCGAAGCGATGTTGAAGCTGTTGCGGTGACGCAGTTTCACAGGGTCGGCCTCCATCAACTCGACCATCGCACGCAGCGCGTCGGGCATGTACATCATATCCATGTAAACGTCGCGCACGGGGCAAACGAACTTCTCGCCCTTCACGGCCGCGTAATAGATCTCCACGGCATAATCGGTAGTACCGCCGCCCGGGAGCGTGACATTCGAAATGATGCCCGGGAATCGTACCGAACGGGTATCCACACCGAAACGGGTGTGGTAGTAGTTCGACAGCAGCTCGCCCGTCACCTTGCACACGCCGTAAACGGTATCGGGCTGCATCACGACATCCTGCGGAGTGTTGTCGCGCGGGAAATCGCCGCCGAAAGCACCTATGGAACTTGGGGTGAACAATGCGCAATTGTACTGACGTGCCACCTCCAGCGAATTGGTCAGCGCGCCGATGTTGATCTTCCACGCCAGCGTGGGATTCTTTTCGCCCGTAGCCGACAACAATGCCACGAGATTGAAGATCGAATCGACACCGTACTTGTGGACCAGCAGAGCGTAACGCTCGGCATCGAGCGCATCGAGCTGTTCGAACGGACCGTCGGCAGCCAACTTATCCGACGGCTTCAGATCGGCGGCAATGACGTTGGCTCCGCCGTAAATTCCGCGCAGATAGGTTACCAATTCGGAACCGATCTGGCCTCCTGCACCTACAATAAGTATCTTTTTCATAAGAAACGTTTACAAATCAACTGTAAAGGTAGCGTTTTTTATTAAGATTCGTTAGCGCGATGTTCGTTTTTTACATTTTTATGCAATAAAAACGTCCGATTCGCAAGCAAATCGGACGACAGAACGGCAAAACGGGGCGTCAATGCCCGCCGACGTCGATATCGCGCGACGATATCGGCTTGGTCAATGCGCGCCACACGTATCGGACATAAGCCGCAACGACGGGTATGAAAAGCGACACCGCGCTCATAACCTTAAGCGTAAATTCACTCGACGACGAATTGGCGACGGAGAGCGACGAGGCGGGATCCGACAGCGACGGATAGTAATACGTATCGTTCCATCCCGCACACAACAACAACCCCAGCACGGCGAGGATGCAGCCCGTTCCGCTGAACCACACGGCGAGGCGGCTGCGCTTCGCACCGAGCACGATCCCGCAAAGCACGGCGATCACGCCGACAAGGAACACGGCCGCCACGGCGGGCATGGCGGCAAAGTTATGCAGGTACTTGTATCTCTCGGCGAATATGACGCCCTCGGAATCGTAGCCGTAACCCGTAGAGAAGAGCAGCGACACGACGAAAGCAAGGAAAAAACAGAGGAACAATGCGGCCGTGGGAACCGAACGGCGTGCAGCGCGGCGACGGATATCCTCGTCGTCGATATTGTTTATGAAGAAATGCAGCGCCATGAGTTGCGACAGCAGCATGACGGCCAGACCGAGGCACACGTTGCGGTAATCGGCAACGGCTTCGAGGCCGTGCCAAGGCGACATCCATTTCGAAATGGCCGTATTCCCGCCGAGAGCGAGGATGTGAGACCTGTCGACGGAGAAATTCGCGCCCGTGAAGAATGTCCCGACAGTCATGCCCAACAACAGAGGACCGGCCACACCGTTGATGAGGAGGAAAGCGTTGAACGTGCGTTCCCCCAACAGGTTGGCGGGTTTGCGCCTATATTCGTACGCGACGGCCTGAATGACGAAGACGAGCAGGATGGCGAACCACATGTAATACGCGCCGCCGAAACAGGTCGAATAGAACAGCGGAAACGAAGCGAAGAACGCGCCGCCGAAGGTGACGAGCGTGGTGAAGGTGAGTTCCCACTTGCGGCCGAGGGCGCTCACGATCAATTCGCGCTGCCCGTCGGTGCGTCCGATTACATACAGAAGGCTCTGGCCGCCCTGCACGAACATCAAAAACACGAGCAACGCGCCGAGCAGCGATATGATGAACCACCAATAGTGCTGAAGAAGTGATAATGTCGTCATGGTTATCTGTTTTTTTTATCCGCAAAACAGCAGACAGTTCCTTACTTTTTATCGGGTCCTATGCCGATCTGTTTGAACATGATGCTCAATTCGACCGCAAGCAACACGGTGAAGAGAGCGAGCAAGACGCAAAAGGCGGTTACGACGGAGGCTTTCGACATGCTCGATATCGCCACCGACACGGGCATAATGCTCTGTATGGCCCACGGTTGACGCCCCATTTCGGTGACGACCCACCCCGCCTGCGAGGCCAGATAGGCCAACGGTACGGCCCAAATCATGATCCGAAGCAACCATACGTTACGATCCAACGCTGCACGATGCAATAACAGCAGCACGACGACAAACAACAGAATGAAAAACACTCCCGCGCCCACCATGACACGGAACGAGTAAAACACCACGGGCACATCGGGCACGCTCTGTTCGGGCGACGCGAAATAACCGTAACCCAGATAGGCGAAATACTCCCTGAGAAACGTCGCGCCCTCGATGTCGGCAGGGTCGAAAAGCCGACGCACATCGGCTGCCGCCGCCTCGTCGCCGTCACGCAACGCATCGCGATATCGCGCCAGCACCTCTATCGCCCGACGGCCGCGTTCCATCTTCTCCGACACCGACATTATGCCTCGCTCGGAATTACCACGAACCAAATCGTTTATGCCCGCCACATAGGCGTCGGCATTGCGGAAACTCATGACGGAGAGCAGCGCGGGAATATCGACTCGGAAACGAAATACGTCGCCTTCCCTGCGTTCCGACTCGGGGCGCAGCACTCCGACCACGGTAAGAGGCGCACGCTCCGAACCGTCGTACAACGCCTCAATCGCCGCCAGCTTCATCGGCTGCACCTCGGCGACCACGGCTCCCGAGCGGTCGCCCGAAAACGCCGCCACGAGCGAGAACACCAGACCGAAAACCGAAGCGACCTTAATGCTCCTCAAGGCCATAGTACGCTCGCGGCCCCGCAGCAGATACCACGCCGACACCCCCGCCACGAACACCGCAGCCAGCACGAACGACGACGTGACGGTATGCGAAAACTTATTGACGGCCACGGGAGAGAACAGCACATCGAAGAATGAGGTCATCTCGTAACGCACGGTATCGGGATTGAACTCGCACCCTATGGGATATTGCATCCACGCGTTGGCCACCAGAATCCACAGCGCCGACAAATTGGCCCCCAAGGCCGTCAGCCACGTGGAGGCGAGATGGAAACCACGGCTGACACGGCCCCAACCGAAAAACATGACGGCGAAAAACGTCGCCTCAAGAAAAAAGGCCATGATCCCCTCAATCGCAAGCGGCGCCCCGAAGATATCGCCCACGAAATGGGAATAGTTGGACCAATTGGTGCCGAACTCGAATTCGAGGATAAGACCCGTAGCCACCCCGATGGCGAAATTGACGGCGAACAGGCGCATCCAGAATTTGGTAATGCGCAGCCACTCGTCGTCGCGCGTGCGCACGTAGATCGTCTCCATCACGGCGCACAGCACGCTCAATCCGAGCGTCAGCGGCACGAAAAGCCAATGGTAGGCGGCCGTCATGGCAAACAGCGCGCGCGACCAGTCGACTACCGACATAAGTTCAGTAACCATACCGATTTACAGTTTAACATTATCGACACATTCCGTCATCCTATCCATGACAGCGGCGGCGCGCTCCGACTCATCGGCATCGCCCGAGGCGGGAACGAAGAGCAGCAGTCGCAGCACGACGAAGATCACGACCGCCTTAACGGCGATCACGATCCATAACGTACGCCCCACATCCATGGCCCGAAATCCGTCGCGATAGAATCGAAACACCCTCAAAAACAGATTATCGTTCTTTTTCCGTATCATGGCAAAATCAGGTTCCGCATTCCGACAATCCGATTGCGGATTTTCAAAATTAATCAATCCGCTCAAAGGACGCAACAACTCAAGACCTTTTCGGATTAAAAAGAGTCTTTGGCAAGGATAAAACCCGCATACGGCTCCGAAATAATTTGCAGACAAAATATAATTCGCTTACTTTGCAGAACAATAAAACGACGCAAGATGGACGAAAAGACACCGAACACCGACGAAACGCCCGTAATGGAAACGCCGCGACTGCGATTGCGACCCTTCCGCGAAGACGACCTCGACCGTCTGTTCGAATGCGCCCGTGATCCCGTGCTCGGCGACAGCGCAGGTTGGAAACCGCACGAAACACGCGAGGAGTCCGATGCCGTTCTTCACGAAGTGTTCATCGGAAAAGAGACGGTATGGGCGATAGAGCTGCGCCGAAACAATCTGTTCATCGGCACTGCGGGACTCATTCCCGACCCCAAGCGCGAAAACACGGGCCTACGCATGATAGGTTATTGGCTCGACCGCACCTATTGGGGTCGCGGATACATGCGCGAAGCATCTGCGGCCATACTAGACCATGCTTTCCGCACATTACAAACGGCTGCCGTGACGGCCACATGCTATCCCGACAACGACCGCTCCCACGGTCTGTTGCTTCGACTGGGATTCGTGCATGAGGGCACTCTGCACATGGCCGACAAAGATCGTCACGGAGTCTTGCGCGACCTGCTGTCGTTCATTCTCACGCGAGAAAAATTCTTACGCGACAACCCGTAACACTCTTAAGAAATATGAAATACGCAATTATCTCTACCGAAAAAGGCGACATGAAAGCCGAGCTTTACGAAAAGGAGACTCCCATCGCCGTAAACAACTTCATCAAATTGGCCGAGAACCGTTTTTACGACGGACTGACGTTCCATCGCGTCATTCCCGACTTCGTAATACAGGGAGGATGTCCCAAAGGCGACGGAACGGGAGGCCCCGGGTATACCATAAAATGCGAGACCGATGCCGAGCGTCAGTACCACGACCGCGGCGTGCTATCGATGGCTCACCGCGGCAAGGATACGGGAGGCTCGCAATTCTTCATCTGCCACAACCGCCGCAACACACAACATCTGGACGGAGTGCACACCTGCTTCGGCCGTGTGACGGAGGGGCTGGATGTCATAGACGACATACGGCAAGGCGACCTTATACTATCGATCACCATCGTAGAGGAGTAAGCCATCGCTAATCGGCAGACCGTCAACGGCATGCCTCGAAACTCGCAGCGATCGCGTCACCGACAAATTTTCGTAACGACCGTGCGGAATCAATGCGTCGCCAAGCATCCGCGAAAAGAGCGACGGTCAGGTAATTTTTCGATTGAGGTTCATTAAAATTATCGTCGAAAAATTTGGATAGTGAAAAATTTGGTATATCTTTGCACTCGCAATCGGGTCGAATGACTCGATGCCGATAGCGAAAGCATTGCGGAAATAGCTCAGTTGGTAGAGCACAACCTTGCCAAGGTTGGGGTCGCGAGTTCGAGTCTCGTTTTCCGCTCACAAATTGAAAGGACAGTCGTAAGGCTGTCCTTTTCGATTTTCAGGAAAACGAGATTCGAGCGAGCGGCCCCAATTCCCCCCCCCTTTCAGGGGTCGGGGGTGTAAATATCGATTCGCGAAATCGCCAACGCGAAGCGTGGGTGCGAGTCTCGTTTTCCGCTCACAAATTGAAAGGACAGTCGTAAGGCTGTCCTTTTC
>CAYMIH010000046.1:0-1248 GCA_964390585.1 uncultured Alistipes sp. | reverse complement strand
GATTTTTCAGGAAAACAGATTCGAGTGACCACAATTCGCCCCTTTCAGGGTAATTATTCGTTATAATACATGAGGAAAAAATCAGGTATGATAATAAATAATGTCAGAATATTTTGTGGCAAATAAAAAATGACTAAATTTGTTAAAAGAAATACATATGCAACTATATCAATAGTTGCAGCTGTTTGTCAGTTCACAAAGGTCCAAATAGTATAAAAACGGCAGACAAACAGTCGGGAACGCGCAATAAAGATGCGCGATTCCTGACTGATTGTGTTATGCCGTTCCACTTGGACCTGGAGTGAACATAATACCTCAGTTGGTTTCGCGCACTTTTTTAAATACTGCAAAACAAGTGCAACTAATGAGGAGTAGAAATCATTTCACATATCATCACTATCTGCTTTAGGCTCGTGGGTTGTTATTTCGCGGCTCTTCGGATCCGCACGAGCAATTAATCAAGTGGCAGATTAACAGTCGGGAACGCGTAATAAAAATGCGCGATTCCTGACTTGTTGTATCTGTTACGAGCCGTTCCGAATCGCGGATGAATTAAGATACTATCAAGTTCCGGTTTCGCGCACTTTTTTTAATACTGCAAAACAAATGCAACTAATGAATAGTAGAAATCATTTCGCAATCATCGTAATCTGCTTAGGGCTTGTTATTGTGCGGCTCCCCAGAGCCGTGCGGGCCGCAGGCTTCCGCCGTACCGAATTGTACGGCGGGGCGGCGATCCGAATGATCCTCGGTTGAATATATTTTATAATATTTTGGTTTAATATTTTGCGGCTCCTCAGAGCCGCGCGGGCCGCAGCCTCCCGCCAGCGGAGGCCCGCAACTCACTGACGTTCGAAAGCGTCCTCCGCAGGCTGCCGCCCGAATATATTATAATTAGGTATTGCGGCTCTCCGAGTCGTGCAGTTCGCCGCCGCCCCACGGCGGCGGATTGCTGTCGCATTCCGACCGCCGTCGGCGAACAGCTGCCAAATACCCAAGACCATCCCGTCATTCCACATTTTTCTTTCGCATAAAGGAAAGTGTTGCAGTCCGCATAACCACGTGAGCCGCAGGCCGCTGCCTGAATATATATTATAATTAGGTAATGCGGCTCTCCGAGTCGTGCAGTTCGCCGCCGCCCCACAGCGGCGGACTGCTGTCGCATTCCGACCGCCGTCTGCGAACAGCGAGTGTTGCAGTCCGCAGGCTGCGCCTCGCAATTGAAAGAATACCCTTGCAAAACGCGCC
>CAYMIH010000045.1:0-17700 GCA_964390585.1 uncultured Alistipes sp. | reverse complement strand
GTCGTGGTGTTCCCCGACCGCGCGGAGAAGTACCTGAGCACCGACATGTTCGAGCAGTTTGCCGACTGAATCGGGTGTTTATCCCAAAAGCAAGCCGTTTGCAACATTGTTCGCATTCCAATATACGGTTGAATGTTGGATATTCATCCCAAAAGCAAGCCGTTTGCAACAAGTATTCGGCGATTGCGATTTGTGCCTTGTTGGATATTCATCCCAAAAGCAAGCCGTTTGCAACTCAGGTATATGTAACTCATTTTTTAGGTAGGTTGGATATTCATCCCAAAAGCAAGCCGTTTGCAACAGATGCAGATACAGATGAACAGGCAAGGAGTTGGATATTCATCCCAAAAGCAAGCCGTTTGCAACCGCGTACCACGTCGGCCACGGCCACCTGCTGTTGGATATTCATCCCAAAAGCAAGCCGTTTGCAACATGAGCGCGTTGGCCGCATCGTCGCCGATGGTTGGATATTCATCCCAAAAGCAAGCCGTTTGCAACGGTACGTTCCGTCCAGTTGTCGTTAATCATGTTGGATATTCATCCCAAAAGCAAGCCGTTTGCAACCTAACCCGCCGAACGTGTTGTGTCACATCGGCAAGCCTTGAAAGAGAGATGAATTTTTCGAGTGCGCAGACATCGTTATAACCGACTGTCATAACGATTTTTTATGTCTGAACCTCAAACTAAGGCCTTCCAACAGACCCATGTAAATATACTTTATGTCGTATATCTGTTTCTCTCGACAAAGATAGCTTATTTTTTCGTATTTTTCCTGCGATCGACGATTTTTTCGCTTTTCGCAATATTTCGCGCCGCATTCCAGTCGGCATTGATTCCTTCGTACGACCCGTCTTTGAGCTTTTTTCCTTTGCCTTTCTCGCATTCGGGGTTTTTGCAGATGAAATGCGGCTGGTCTGAACGTTGCCCCGGCTCGTAATGACCGCAGAAACTGCATATCTGGCTGGTGTGGTAGGGATCGACATAGCGCACCTCGATGCCTGCCGCAAGGGCTTTGTATTCGATCAACTGCTGCAATTCGAAATAAGACCAGTTGCGGAGAAGAAATTTGCGGTCGTCCTTGACCTCACCGTTGCCGTCTCGGCCGAATCCCGTGAGACGTTCCATCTGGATTACCCCCGCATTGTTCTTGACAGCAAACTCGATGGCGCCCTTGCTGAAAATATGGTTCTGCAAACGCACCCAATTGCGCTCTTTTTCCTTGAAGCGTTCGAGCGCCTGCAATTTGTGGCCGCGGCCGCGACCTCCTGCCGTAGAGTTACGCAGATTGGCTTGCAGTTCGTGCAGTTGTGCCTCCATACGCTTGCGCACATCCAGGAATTGGTCGCGCGAACCGATTCTCGACCTTGCGTATTCGTTGTCGTTCAGCGCTGCATACAACGGTATGTTGATGCCCAAGTCGATCCCTGCCACACGGTTCGGATCGAGGGAAACGTTCTGTTTCTTGGGGATCTTGACCACCAGAAGCAGGAACCGCTTGCGGCTTCGGGTCTCTTGAATAGATGAATCGCCGACGTCGTATGTGCCGTTCAGTATGCGTTCCACTATCTCGCGGTTGTTGCTTCTGTCGCGTCCGAAATCCAAATCCCACTCCAAATACCACTTTTGCCCTTTTTTCCCGGGAAGTCTAACGAATATGGTGCCGTCGTCCCTTTTGCAAATCTGTAAATTACCATTATATTTAATTGAGAACGGTACGGGCAGGCCTTTCTTAAAGTTGGGAATGGTCCTCTCACCGAACTTTATTTCGGTTTTATAACTATTGTATGTCTTAATTATATTCTGATTCAAACATGTCAGTATATTCGACGGGATTGAGTCTGAAAATTCATTGGTCGCCACATCGTATGTGGAGTTCTGCTCCGAACCTGTTCCGTCGGGATCGCCGCCGCGCAGAAATATACGGCGCTGTTCCCTGAACTCGCTCTCAAGTTGCTTGCGTTCGGCCTTAAGCTCCTTGACATAGGAGTCGGCCAATTTATCCTTTTGGGCTTTGCGAAGAATTTTTTTAATTTCTCCGTATCTCGGAGAGTGTACGCGGAGCCTCATTTCGTATTCATCGTTGAAAAAGCGGTGCGACACTATTCGGTTGGCCGCTTCGTAGAGATGGTCGTTGATTTCGTTCCAAGCGCGGTATTTTTCCCGAAGGAGTTCTTTCGATTCCTCGCTGTTGTCGTCACAGTGGAGATGAACTTCGATTTTGCGTGTTATTACTGTATATTCGGCCATAATGTCGGTTTTGTAACAAAGTTACGAAAATAAAACGGAACTATTTGCTTTATGGTGCCGTATTTATTTTGATATTTTGCGGCTCTTCGGAGCCGCGCGAGCCGCAGTCTCGCCCCGCGGAGGCTCGCTATTACAAGCCGAAATCGGATAATACTCCAATAAAATAATAAAAAGCGGGCGGCAATATTCGAGGATATTGCCGCCCGTATCTTTAGGAAAAATTGGGTTACTCCGCCACTTTTATAAGCTGCTGCAAGGCGATGGAGAGTTCGGTGTTCTCCATAATGCCCTTGATGGCATCGGCACCCGCGCCGTAGAGATATACGGGACACATCACGCCCGTGTGACTCGATGTGCCGAAGTTGTAACTTATGCCGCTCTCGGGCAGCGTGAAGTCGGTCTTGTTGCTCGGGATCGTCAGGCCCGAGGTCTCGTGATCGGCGCATACCACCACCAGCGTATTGGGATGGGTGTCGGCATAATCCATAGCTACTTTGACGGCAGCCTCGAAATCGCGCATCTCGTCCAATATACCTTCGAGATCGTTGGCGTGCGAGCGGTAGTCGATCTGCGAACCTTCGACCATCATGACGAATCCCTTCTTCTTGTCGGCCTTGACGTCGGCGGTGAGTATCTCCAATGCCTTTTCGGTGGCGCGGGCAAGGTAATCGCCGCGGCCCTCCTTAAGGGTGGGCATGTTCTCTTCGGCGAAGAGTCCCACGACCTTTCCCGAGGTGACGCCGTCCATCTCCTTTTGGTCGAAAATCACGTTGTAACCCTCGGCCTTCAGCAGGTCGACGTAGTTCTTGCCGCTATCCTTGTAGGCCTTGGCGAACGTTTTGCTTCCACCGCCGAACGCCACGTCTATGCCGCTCTCCATGAAGTCGTAAGAGATCTTGTTCGACTCGTTGCGGTTGTTCACGTGGGCGTAGAATGCCGCGGGGGTGGCGTGTTGCAGATAGCACGTAACGACCAATCCCGTGGCGAATCCCTTTTTCGAAGCCTTGGCTATGATCGACTCGACATTCTTGCCGTCGGGAGTCATGCCCAGAGTTCCGTTGTCGGTCTTGAAGCCCGTGGCGAGAGCCGTGCCCGCAGCGGCCGAGTCGGTCACGCGGTTGTTGGCCGAATATGTTTTGATGAGGGCGATGTTCTGCGCCCTGTCGAATGCAGTGGGTGCGTATTTGCCTTCGATCTGCAACATCGAGACGTGGCACAGACCCATTCCGTCGCCTATCATGTAGATTATGTTGTCTACTTTAGGTTGCTTCTGCGTTTTCTTGGCATCGGCCCCCTGAAACGCGACGAAAGAGAGTAAAACGAATAAAAATAGCTTTTTCATAAAGATTTGATGGTTTTTATGGTTCAAAGTTATGATTTTTTTCGTAGTTTTACAATAAAAAAATTTAAAGTAGTTTTTACATGAATGTTAAAATTGCAGAGGACTGGAAAGAGATATTGCAGGGTGAATTCGACAAACCCTACTTCGAGGAACTGACGCGTTTCGTAAGGGCGGAATACTCTGCCACGCAGATATTTCCCGCGGGCCGCAACATATTCCGCGCGTTCGACAAATGCCCTTTCGAGACTCTTAAAGTGGTGATTATCGGGCAGGATCCCTATCACGGTGTGGGGCAGGCCAACGGGCTCTGCTTCTCGGTAAACGACGGGGTGCCTTTCCCGCCCTCGTTGCAGAACATATTTCAGGAGATACACGACGACGTGGGCACTCCCGTGCCGTCGAGCGGGAACCTCGACCGTTGGGCCGAGCAGGGCGTGCTGCTTCTGAACTCGGTGTTGACGGTGCGGGCGCATCAGGCCGCGTCGCATGCGGGACGCGGATGGGAGCAGTTCACCGATGCCGTGGTGAGGATTATCGCCGAGCGCAAACAGGGACTGGTATACATGTTATGGGGCAGCTACGCCCAGCGCAAGGGCCAGATGGCCGACCCGACGCGGAATCTCGTTCTCAAGAGCGTGCATCCGTCGCCGCTTTCGGTCTATCGCGGATTTTTCGGCTGCCGTCATTTCTCGCAGGCCAACGCCTATCTGGAGAGCGTGGGCAAGACGCCGATAGTGTGGTAAAAGGATGAATGTTATGAATATACGAGAAGTGAGCGGCGATGCGGACATTCGCCGCATGGTCAAGGTGGCGCGCGAGGTATGGCGCGAGGCCAATGTGTCGTTCTGCACGGCGGAGCAGGTGGAGTACATGATCGGGAAGTTCCAGAGTTTCGAGGCCGTGTCGGGGCAGATCATGCAGGGATACCGTTACTTCCTCGTCGAGGAGGATGGCGCGATAATGGCCTATTTCGGCGTGCAGCCGCAGGGCGACCGACTGTTTCTGAGCAAGTTCTATATCCGCAAGGAGAATCGCGGGCGGGGAATATTCTCGCTCGGCATGGGATTCATGAAGACTCTTTGCCGCGAAGCGGGATTGTCGGCCATATATCTGACGGTGAATCGTCACAACACGCATGCGTACGAGGTGTATCTGCATTCGGGTTTCAAGGTGATAGCCGAGGAAGTGAACGACATAGGCTGCGGATTCGTCATGGACGATTATATAATGCAGGCGGAGGTGGGATAATAATTTCGACATTGCAGTGCAATGTCGGCAGTTCGCCGCCACCCCGCGCGGCGGACTGCAACTCGCCGAGGCTCGCGCATTCCGTCGCTGTCGGCGAACTGCTTGACAGCCGCTGAAAACATTCCCGCCGAATCGTGGTTTCCGGCGGGAATGATTTTTTACTTCAACAGCTCCCCTATCGTCGTCTCGAGCGTATCGTCGAGCAACGGCGATCCGAGAGTACCTTTTATTATCTTTCCGTCGCGTCCGACCAGAATGTGGGTCGGATAGCTGCTCACCCCGAATTTGTCGACGAGCAACCCCATCTGTTCGTCGGGCAGGTTGAAGTGAACGATGTTGGGGGCCGTAAGGCCTGTTTCGCGAATGACGTTCAGCCAGCTGTTCTCGGGCGATCGGGCTGCGAAGAAGATGAAAACCGCATCCTTGCTGGCATATTTGCCTGCCATCTCCTTCATAGCGGGCAGCTCGGCGCGGCACGGGGCGCACCACGTACCCCAGAAGTCGACGGATATCACCTTGCCCTTGTAGGGCTCGGTCAGCGACCGCCACAACTGCTCGGCTTCGACGGCCGAGGCGTATTCGCCCGATGCCATTATGCTCTCGGGGTTGTCGAAATCCATCCTTTCGAGCGCCAGATAGCGTTTGTTCTCGGCATCGATGTAGTGGCGGAGTACGGGATCGGCAACGTATTTGTCGAGCGCGGCCAGCCATGCCTCGCTTCTCGATCGTTTGCGATATTTCAGATCCTTCATGAACAGATTGGCGATGCACATCTCTTTCAGAGATTCGTCGAGACCGCTCGACAATATGGGTTCCAGCGAATCGAGGATACCCATTCGCACATTCATGATCTCGTCGATGAAGTCGTTGCCGTGCTCATCAACGAAACACCGCACATCGTCGCTCTCCCAAAGCGCGTTCAGTCCGTCTATCGCCTCCTTGAATCCTTGCGGCCACTTCTCCTCGGGTAACGAATTGGAGGTTACGGCGTTTATGCCGTCGCAAAAGGTCTCTATCATAGCCGACTCCTCGTCGGACATGGGCCGAATTCCGTTTTCGTCCATGTATCGCAATATTTCGACGACAGAGTAGAAATTTTTTTCCTTTACACGGCGGCCTATGCGGGCCGAAAAGTAGGCGTCGGGATCACTCCATGTCGTATATAGTTGTCGAGGTCGCAACAGCGCGACACTGTCGATGTACGACGTGAAAAATTCAGGCAAATGATCGACACCATCTTGCTCCAACACGAATATTCGGTGAGTGGAGTAATACAACATGTTCCATACAATGCCCTTGTTTTCCTCCAACTCGCGGAAGCGGCGCGAAAGGCGTGGATTTTCCGCAAGGTAATCCGAAAGCCTCTGTTTGAGGTGCTTGTCCACTTCATTTCGGACCCTGTCGAGATATTCTTCGTGCGAATCGCAATCAAAGTATTCTAAAGTTATGTAATCATTTTTATCCCTATTGCTTTTTTTATAAGCAGCATGTTCATTGTGCTGTCGCGCGTAATCGCACATCATGAGAAGACGGCCGCTCCGATCGTCGCGGGTCAGCATTATCTTCTCGCCCGGGACGCAGTTCAACCACTCGAAAATTCGGTTTTTATCATTGCATTCTACCGAGAGCTCAGAAAATCCGACGCAGGGCAGTTTGGCGCTGAAACGCCCTTTGGAATCGGTGCGGGCACGTACGGGATTGTATGTATCCTCGTTATGCACGATGTTACTTATCGCGATCTCCACTACGGTGCCCGCCTCCGTGTCGGGCAGATACCCCGCTATCTCGACCGAATCTATGGTGAGCGGAATATCATCGATAGGTCGGTTGTCCTTGCACGTAGCAGCCACATACGACGAGGCTCGCACCAGAGGCGTTCTGCCGAAAAGCCCCTTTTTCGCGCGGCACAGACTGTCGGCTGTTTCGTCGAGCAGCAAAACGATATTTCGCGACTCGTCGCCGCGTTTCAGTGTTATGTCGGCACGCGACGGGGTGACGGCCACCGACTCGTACTCCCAGAAATCGCGGTCGGCGATGGCGAAGTCGTCGTAAAATCCGTATGCCCACTCTCCCGTGCGGCGATCGGCCCAGTTTCCGACGATCTTCTCTATGGAATCGGACGTGTTGTCGCGGGCGCATCCTGTCGAAGCGAGGATTGCCGCGAGGGCAATGCAGAATCGTTTCATCTCGGTAGTTGTTAGTGTTCGAGAACAAATATAGAAAAATTATATCGTATTTTACTATGTATAAAATAATATTATCGCTTTTGCGAGGGGGGGGGTAAGACTTATACCTATCCACATACGCTTCAAACGGTCAAAAAAAGGCTCGGAACACCCGGCGACGGATGTTCCGAGCCACATTATCGGCAGAGCGTGTTCCCGCTACCCCAAATACGATTTCAGCAGCTTGCTGCGCGACGAATGGCGCAGGCGGCGGATGGCTTTCTCCTTGATCTGGCGCACTCGCTCGCGCGTGAGGTCGAACTTCTCGCCTATCTCTTCGAGGGTCATCTCCGAGCAGCCTATGCCGAAGAAATACTTTATTATATCGCGCTCGCGCTCGGTGAGCGTCTCCAGCGCACGGTCTACCTCGGTCGACAGCGACTCGTTGATAAGACCGCGGTCGGCATTGGGCGAATCGGTATTCACCAGCACGTCGAGCAGGCTGTTGTCCTCGCCGTCGGCGAAAGGCGCATCCACCGATATGTGACGGCCCGCCACGCGCAATGTGTCAGAGACTTTCTCTTTGGGCAGGGCCAATTCGGTGGCCAGCTCCTCGGGCGACGGCGTGCGTTCGTGCTCCTGCTCGAAGCGGGCGAAAGCCTTGTTTATCTTGTTAAGCGACCCCACTTGGTTCAAGGGCAGGCGGACGATGCGCGACTGCTCGGCCAGAGCTTGCAGAATCGACTGGCGGATCCACCACACGGCATACGATATGAATTTGAAGCCTCGCGTCTCGTCGAATTTCTCGGCGGCCTTAATGAGTCCAAGATTGCCTTCATTGATCAGGTCGGGCAGGCTGAGTCCTTGATTCTGATACTGTTTGGCCACCGACACCACGAAACGCAGATTGGCTTTCGTCAATTTGTCCAGCGCTTCCTGATCGCCTTTGCGTATGCGCTGTGCCAATTCCACCTCTTCTTCTACCGTAATCAAATCCTCCTTGCCGATCTCTTGCAAATATTTATCAAGCGATGCGCTCTCACGATTGGTAATCGATTTAGTAATCTTTAATTGACGCATATTGTTGTGTGTTTATAATTTCTTCAAAAAAGTTCGAATAGAGTTTTCGGTCGATTCGTCGCTTTTGGTCGGACCGATCGTGATAATTACGTAATGCGACGACGTTTTGTTTCACTTCGAATATACTTTTGCGCGAAATTCGACCCTATTCGAATCCCCCATATAACGTATCGCATGTCGGAAAAATTCTGTTTCGACGGATTTTTCTCGCATATCATCGAGTCTCCGACGGCTTGCGCAGCAAATATCGGGCCCGAATCGATCTGTCGTGCGTCGTGTACGGCAACAAAAAAAGGACTTCCGAGCGCGATATCGCGGGAAGCCCTTCATTCGTATCGAAGAGTCGGTTCAAACTACCATGCGAAGAGCGGATACTCCGCCATCATGGCATTCACCTCTTTGCGGACGGCGGTTATGTTCGCCTCGTTCTCGGGATCGCTCAGAACGCGGTCGATAAGCTCCACTATGCCGTCCATCTTGTCCTCTTTCAGGCCGCGGGTGGTGATGGCGGGGGTGCCGAAACGCAGACCCGAGGTGAGAAACGGCGAGCGCGAGTCGAACGGCACCATGTTCTTGTTGGCGGTTATGTCGGCCGCCACGAGGCAGCGCTCGGCCAGCTTGCCCGTCAACTCGGGGAACTTGGTGCGCAGATCGATGAGCATAAGGTGGTTGTCGGTTCCGCCCGATACCACTTTGTAACCGCGCTTCGCGAATGCCTCGGCCATGGCAGCCGCATTCTTGCGCACCTGCTGCTGGTACTCCTTGTACTCGGGTTGCAGCGCCTCGCCGAAAGCCACGGCCTTGGCTGCTATGACATGCTCCAGCGGTCCGCCCTGTATACCCGGGAAGACGGCCGAATTGATGATCTGCGACATCATCTTCACCACGCCCTTGGGAGTGGTGAGGCCCCACGGATTCTCGAAATCCTTGCCCATGAGAATAATACCGCCGCGCGGACCGCGCAGGGTCTTATGGGTGGTCGACGTCACTATGTGAGCGTATTTCACGGGGTTGTCGAGCACTCCCGCGGCAATGAGGCCCGCCGTGTGGGCCATGTCGACCATCAGCAGCGCGCCTACCTTGTCGGCGATCTCGCGCATGCGCTTGTAATCCCATTCGCGCGAGTAGGCCGAGGCGCCGCCGACGATCAGTTTAGGCTTGTGCTCCATAGCTTTGCGCTCCATGTCGTCGTAATCGATGGTGCCCGTCTGCTCATTCAGGGTATACCCTATCGCATTGAAATATTTGCCCGACATGTTTACGGGAGATCCGTGCGAGAGGTGGCCGCCGTGCGAGAGATCGAGGCCCATGAAAGTGTCCCCGGGTTGCAGCACGGCGAAGAATACCGCCATGTTGGCCTGCGCACCCGAATGCGGCTGCACATTGGCGTACTCGGCACCGTAGAGCTTGCACAGGCGCTCGATGGCCAGACGCTCCACCTTGTCGACGACCTCGCAGCCGCCGTAATAACGCGCCGCGGGATATCCCTCGGCATATTTGTTGGTGAGCACCGATCCCATCGCCGCCATCACCTCGTCGCTGACGAAGTTTTCGGAGGCTATAAGCTCGATGCCGCGCATCTGACGCGCACGCTCTTCGGCTATAAGATCGAAAATCTGGGTGTCGTTTTTCATAGCAATCACGATTTGAATTTTATGAGTGCAAATATACGTATAAGTGACGGCAAAAGCAAGCCCGACTACATTTTGCCGAGCGGAATATCGACGTATTGTATGAAAAACCTAACGGTCGGACGATGCGTCATTCGCCGAGGGTGCGGGTGAACGCCAGAAGCGACAGGTACCATTTACCGTTCTCCTTTACGTACACCTCCGAGACTATGAACGGGTTGCGCACCTCGCGGCCGCCGACGACCGCGGTCAGATGGATTCGGCTGTATACCACGGCCGTGGTTTCGGTGAACTTGACCTCCGCCGAGTGGATCTCGGCCTCCTTGTACCAGATGCCGCCCGAGCGGATGGTGTTCAGCTCCTGCTGCTTGCCCCAATAGCCGCCCATGTGGACGAATTGCGAGTTCTCGTGGAACAGCTCCTCCAGACTCGCCATGTCCTTTTCGGCCATCTGCTTCCATTTGCTGTTCGACAGATCGATCATGGCCTGCTCCTCGGCCGTGAGCTCTTTCCGATTTTCTTGAGCGCCCGCTCCGATAGTCAGCGTCAGGCAGGCCAGCAGCGTAATGACAAATGATTTCATCTCTTTCGGGATTTTTGATTAACGTCATGACAAAGATAGCGTCGCCGATGTGATGACGCAATGCGGAAAAGTCGGTAAAAACTGTTATTTTTACTGATTGAGGACCGAATTTTATTTTCGGCCGCAGACTGCGGAGCTCGCGAACGAGCGAATGCGAGTTGCGGGCCTCCGCGGGGCGAGGCTGCGGCCCGCGCGACTCTGACGAGTCGCAAAAAAACGGAATCATAATTTATAATTTGTCCCCACAGCATTCTGAGCGGTAATACCGCCATATTCAGACACTATGCGGCATTACAAGACATGGTAATGACGAAATTATTAAAAAAAATCTATATCAAAATGTGAAGTCATTAAATCATTAAACGTTGCATACATCCCGAAATAAACCGATAATTTTGTTATCGGAAACCTAAAAACTACCGTATGAAGACCACATACCGCTTTGCTGCGGTCGATCTGGGAGCGACCAGCGGCCGCGTTATACTGGCAACCGTAGGCGACGGCAAAATCTCGCTGGAGGAGATCCTGCGGTTCCCCGACCCGATAATCGAAATGCAGGGGCATTTTTATTGGGATTTGCCCGCCATATATAAATCGGTAATCGACGGACTCGGGATGATAGCCGCACGCGGCGAGAAGATAGAGTCGATCGGCATAGATACTTGGGGAGTCGATTTCGCCATATTCGGCCGCGACGGCGCGCTGTTGCGCCTGCCCTACTGCTACCGCGATCCGCACACCGAAGGCGCCCCCGAGGAGTTCTTCAAGCGCATGCCGTGCCGAACGCTGTACGAGAAGACGGGAATCCAGATCATGAATTTCAATTCGGTGTTCCAGTTCGACACGTTGCGCCGCAACGGCTGTTCGGCTCTGGAGGCTGCCGATAAGATACTCTTCATTCCCGATGCACTGGCCTATCTGCTCACGGGCAATGCCGTTACCGAGCATACCATAGCATCCACAGCACAGATGATCGACCCGCGTACCAAACAGTGGGATGCCGACATTCTGAAAGAGCTGGGCCTCGCGCCCGAGAAGTTCGGACGTATGGTCATGTCGGGCGACGCGATAGGCGTCCTGACAGCCGAGGTGCAGCGTCTGACGGGATTGGGAGCGGTTCCCGTTGTCGCCGTGGCGAGCCACGACACGGGGTCGGCCGTAGCGGCCGTGCCTGCCGAGAATGACGATTTCGCATACCTCAGTTCCGGAACGTGGTCGCTCATGGGCATCGAATCGAAGGAGCCGATCATCGACGAGCGCAGCTTCGCCATGAACTTCACCAACGAAGGCGGCGTGGAGGGAACCGTGCGCGTGCTGAAGAACATATGCGGCATGTGGCTGCTGGAGCGTTGCCGCGCCGAGTGGTCCGAGACGGATTATTCCAAGATCACGGCCGATGCCGAGCGGGCGGAGCCGTTCCGCAGCGTGATAAATCCCGACGCGCAGTGCTTCGCCAATCCCGCGTCGATGACCGAGGCCATAGCCGAGTATTGCCGCCGCACGGGGCAGCCCGCGCCCGAGACGGTAGGACAGTATGCCCGCTGCATATTCGAATCGCTGGCACTGCGTTACCGTCAGGTGATAGAGATGCTCAAAACGTTGTCGCAGCACTCTATCGAAAGGCTCTACGTCATAGGCGGCGGCGCGCGCAACGAGATGTTGAACCGTTTTACGGCCGACGCCACGGGGATTCCCGTCGAGACGGGATCGTCGGAGTCGACAGCCATCGGCAACGTGATGATGCAGGCCAAGCATGCGGGCGTGGCGGGCAGCATGGCTGAGATGCGCCGAATCATCCGCGCGTCGCTGACCGACAGCCGACATTACGAGCCCGCCGACGGCGACAAGTGGCAGGCGGCGTACGAGATGTATTTGAAGAGGACGGGCGAGGCTTGAAACCGGATTTATCTTCGGCGGCTGCGGGGGTCGCACCGAAGGTGCGAGCCGCCGAAGATAGCAATGTTCCGAAGGACATTGCCGTTAAAATCACAGTACATAAAAATAATTGTCTAACAAAAAAATATCCGAACATCATGAAAAGAGAATTGGTAGAAAAGGCATACGAGATCGCCAAGGAGCGTTATGCCGCAGTGGGAGTCGACACCGATGCGGCGCTCGACGCGCTTCAGAAAATATCGCTGTCGCTGCATTGCTGGCAGGCCGACGACGTGCGCGGATTCGAGAATCCCGACGGCGACCTGACGGGCGGCATTCAGGCTACGGGCAACTACCCGGGCCGCGCGCGCACCATCGACGAGTTGCGCGACGACATAAAGAAGGCCACGTCGCTCATCCCGGGCAGCCACCGTCTGAGCCTTCACGCCAGCTACGCCGATTTCCGCGCCACGGGTCCTGCCGACCGCGACGCTCTGGAGCCCAAGCACTTCGAGAGCTGGATGCAGTGGGCTGCCGAGAACGGCATGAAGCTCGATTTCAATTCCACTTCGTTCTCGCATCCCAAGAGCGGCATGCTCACTTTGGCCAATCCCGACGAGGGCATCCGCAAGTTCTGGATCGAGCACACCAAGCGCTGCCGCGAGATAGCCGAGGATATGGGACGCCGTCAGGGCGATCCGTCGATTCTAAACATCTGGATACACGACGGCTCGAAAGACCAGACCGTCAACCGTCTGAAGTACCGCGAGCTGCTGAAGGCATCGCTCGACGAGATATTCGCCACAGAGTACAAGAACATGAAGGATTGCATCGAAGCCAAGCTGTTCGGCATAGGCGCCGAGTACTACACGGTGGGATCGTATGACTTCTATCTGGGCTACGGCGCCAAGAACGGCAAGATAGTGACTCTCGACACGGGCCACTTCCACCTCACCGAGTCGATCGCCGACAAGATCTCGTCGCTGCTTCTGTTCACCCCCGAGATCATGTTGCACGTAAGCCGTCCCATCCGCTGGGATTCGGACCACGTGACGATCATGAACGACGACACGCTGGATCTGGCCAAGGAGATCATACGCTGCGACGCGCTCGACCGCGTGCATATCGGACTCGACTATTTCGACGCGTCGATCAACCGCATAGGTGCCTACGTGATAGGTTCGCGAGCTACGCAGAAGTGCCTGATGCAGGCGTTGCTGGAGCCGCTGGCCAAGCTGCGCGAATACGAGGCCGAAGAGCGTTTCTTCGAACGTCTCGCATTGCTGGAGGAGGCCAAGAACCTGCCGTGGAACGCGGTGTGGGACATGTTCTGCCTCAAGAACGACGTGCCCGTGGGCGAGGATTTCATCGCCGACATTCAGCGCTACGAGACGGAAGTCACATCTAAAAGAGCGTAGCCATGTATCGTCGTATAGTTCTCAACGAAACGTCGTATTACGGTGCGGGATGCCGCGCCGTAATAGCCGACGAGGTGCGCAAACGCGGGTTCCGCAAGGCCCTGTTCGTGACCGACAAGGATTTGATACGTTTCGGCGTGGCCGAGAAGATCGAGGAGGTGCTTCGCGCGGCCGAAATACCTTATGATATATACAGCGACGTGAAAGCCAACCCCACCATCGGCAATGTGCAGCGGGGCGTGGAGGCGTTCAAGGCCTCGGGGGCCGATTTCCTCATCGCTCTGGGCGGCGGCTCGTCGATCGACACCGCCAAGGCGATAGGCATCATAGTCAACAATCCCGAGTTCGCCGACGTGAGGTCGCTGGAGGGTACGGCTCCGACCAAGAATCGCGCCGTGCCGACGTTCGCCATACCCACCACCGCGGGTACGGCTGCCGAGGTGACCATCAACTACGTGATTACCGACGAGCAGGCCCGAAAGAAGATGGTGTGCGTCGACCCCAACGACATACCGATGTGCGCCGTCATCGATTGCGAGTTGATGTACTCGATGCCCAAGGGGCTTACCGCCGCCACGGGCATGGATGCGCTGACGCATGCGATAGAGGGTTACATCACCCCGGGCGCATGGACCATGAGCGACATGTTCGAGCTCAAGGCGATGGAACTGATCGCCGAACATCTGAAAAATGCCGTCGACAACGGCAGCGACGAGAAAGCCCGTTCGGGAATGGCCGAGGCGCAGTACATAGCGGGCATGGGATTCTCGAATGTGGGACTGGGCATAGTCCACTCGATGGCGCATCCGCTGGGCGCATTCTACGACACTCCGCACGGAGTGGCCAACGCCCTGCTGCTGCCCTATGTGATGGAGTACAATGCCGAATCGCCGTCGCGGGCGAAGTATCTCGACATAGCACGCGCATTGGGAGTCGATACGGCGGGAATGAGCGTCGACGAGGGCGTCCGCGCCGCGGTGGATGCCGTGCGTGCGCTGTCGCTCAGCATAGGCATTCCGCAGCATCTGCGCGAGATCGGCTTGCGCGAGGAGGATATTCCCGCACTGGCCGTCGCGGCGTTCAACGACGTATGCACGGGCGGCAATCCGCGTCCCACGTCGGTGGAGGATATAACCGAACTTTATAAAACCGCTTATTAACGACAAGTCATGGAGATAGTTATCGCCCTTTTGATAATCGCGGCGGGCAGCTTCTGCCAGAGCAGCAGCTACGTGCCCATAAATAAAGTAAAGGACTGGTCTTGGGAGAGTTATTGGCTCACCCAAGGCCTCTTCGCATGGATCGTGTTTCCGCTCGCGGGCGCCCTGCTCGCAATGCCCGAGGGAATGTCGGTGGCGGACATATTCGCTATGGACGGCGCGCCGATGGCCGTAGTCTACGGCGCCCTGTGGGGTGTGGGCGGCCTGACTTTCGGCCTCTCGATGCGCTATCTGGGCGTCGCGCTCGGACAATCGATAGCCCTCGGAACATGTTCGGGTCTCGGCACACTGCTTCCCGCCCTGTTCGCGGGCGAGAATCTTTTCCGCGGCGAGGGACTCGTGCTGCTTGTCGGCGTGGCCATTACGCTGGCGGGCATAGCGGTCATCGGATACGCGGGATCGCTCCGTTCGCAGACCATGAGCGAGGAGGAACGCCGCGCCGCCATCAAGGACTTCGCGCTGACCAAAGGTCTGGCCGTGGCGCTGCTGGCAGGTCTTATGAGCGCCTGTTTCAACCTCGGACTTGAGGCGGGAGCGCCCATCTCGGCACGGCTCGCCGAAGCGGGTGCGGGCGATCTGTTCGTGACGCTGCCCGCCACGCTGCTGGTGACTCTGGGCGGTGCCGTCACCAACTTCGCCTACTGTCTGTGGCAAAACGCCCGCAACAAGAGTTTCGGCGACTACGCCAAAGGCGACGTGTGGGTCAACAACCTGCTTTTCTGCGCACTGGCGGGTCTGCTGTGGTACTCGCAGTTCTTCGGGCTGGCGATGGGCAAGAAGTTCCTCGCCTCGTCGCCCGCCATGCTGGCTTTCGCGTGGAGCATACTCATGTCGCTGAATGTCATATTCTCCAACGTGTGGGGGCTTATCCTCAAGGAGTGGCGCGGAGTGAGCCGCAAGACCGTGGTCGTTCTGGTGAGCGGTTTGATGATATTGATTTTTTCACTAATTTTCCCGAGTCTTTTTAATTGACGAACAATATGGCTTCAATACTTGACGGACGTCCCGCACTGGCCCGCGAGGTCGAGAAGGTCGCGGAGGTGGCAGGATATCTTTGGCAGAAAGGCTGGGCCGAGCGCAACGGCGGCAACATTACCGTGAATGTCACGGAGCATGTCGACGACGAGATACGCAGCATGCCCGCCATAAGCGGACGCATAGCGTTAGGATGCGCGCTGCCCCACCTCAAGGGGTGCTATTTCTTCTGCAAGGGCACCAACAAACGCATGCGCGATCTGGCGCGCCGACCGATGGAGAACGGGTCGTTCATCCGCATTGCCGACACCTGCGACGCATACGAGATAATAGCCGACGCACCCGTGAAACCCACCTCGGAGCTGCCGTCGCATCTGGCCATGCACAACCATCTGCTGGGCAGGGGCGTCGCATACAAGGCGGCCCTGCACACCCACCCCATCGAACTGGTGGCCATGTCGCACACGCCCAAGTTCCTCGAACGGGATGTGTTGACCGATCTGCTGTGGAGCATGATCCCCGAGACCAAGGCTTTCTGTCCGCGCGGGCTGGGCATCGTGCCCTACGAGCTCCCCGGGTCGCAGGCTCTGGCCGACGCCACCATAGCGCAGCTCGACGACTACAACGTGGTGCTGTGGGAGAAGCACGGCGTGTGCGCCGTGGGGTGCGACATAATGGAGGCATTCGATCAGGTGGACGTGCTCTGCAAGTCGGCGCAGATATACATCAACGCCAAATGTATGGGTTATGAGCCCGACGGCATGTCGAAAGAGCAGATGGCGGAGATGACCCGCGCGTTCAATCTGCCCAAGTAAAAGACGCATCGAATATGGATATTCGTTTCCAATATCTCATACCCAACGACGCCGACGAACAGTTCGGCTGCACGGTGAGTACGGTGGGTTCGCAGATAATCGATCCCGACGACGACTATCCGTCGAAGGATCACCCGCCCGGGTATATGTTCGATCCCGAGCGCGGCCGCATATTGCAGGAGTACCAGCTGCTCTACATCGTGCGCGGCAAGGGGGTGTTCTCCGACGGCGACGAGAGTTACGAGATCAATAAGGGCTCGGTCATTCTGCTGCGCCCGGGAAAGTGGCACACCTACAAACCGCTGAAGGGTGCCGGCTGGAGCGAATATTTCATAGGATTCAGCGGCGAGCTGGCCGCAAGGTCGATCGCGAAGCTCTTTCCCGAGGAGAGGCAGGTGTTCGACGCGGGACTGAACCGAGAGTTGGTCGATCTGTACCAGCGTGCCGTCGAGGTGGCCGCCTATGACCGTCCCGCCACGCAGCAGCTGCTGTGCGGAATGGTGATGCACATGCTCGGCATAGTCAACTTCACGGTGCGCAACGAGGCGTTGTCGAAAGATCGGCTCGACGTCATAATCGAGCAGGCGAAGATAATCATGCAGGAGAACGTATTGCGCAATCTCGACCTCGACGCTCTGGCGGCGCAGCTGAATATCAGCTATTCGTGGTTCCGCAAGATCTTCCGCGACTACACGGGACACCCGCCCGCGAAATACTTCATGCTGCTCAAACTGCGCAGAGCGCAACACATGCTGGTCAATACGCAGGAGTCGATAAAGGAGATAGCTTTCGCACTCGGATTCAAGTCGACGGAGCACTTCTACACCACGTTCAAACGCGTGACGGGCAGTACCCCCAATGCTTACCGACGCTCGTCGATGCCCGACGTCGGGAGCCGATAAGCGAAACGGCCGATGCTTTCGAAAGCGTCGGCCGTTTTTCGTATGTCAGCTGTTCGCCGACGGCGGCAGGAGTGCATGAGCCATAGGCGAGTTGCAGTCCGCCGCGAGGGGCGGCGGCGAACTGCCGACATCGCACAGCGATGTCGAATCACTCTCCCTCCATCCTCTCCAAAATGCCTTCGCATCCGTCCTCCAGCAT
>CAYMIH010000044.1:0-17748 GCA_964390585.1 uncultured Alistipes sp. | reverse complement strand
GTTTCATTGAATGGGACCGCGTGTGCTTTTGCGAAAATGATCGGATATTAAGATTAAATAAGGACATAAAATGAAAATGAATGTCGGATACAAAGTAATTCTGCTTTCGTGCATGTTGTTTTGGTGCGCGGGTGTTCGCGCTCAGAAAGCGGCCGTGAAGACGAATCTGCTTTACGATGCCGCCGCTTTCACCGTGAACGCGGGCGTGGAAATAGGGCTCGCGCCGCGCTGGACGCTGGATGCTTCGGCCAACTACAACGGCTGGACTCTGTCGCACGATCGCAAATGGAAACACTGGCTCGTGCAGCCCGAGGCCCGCTACTGGTTCTGCGAACGTTTCGCGCGTCACTTCGTGGGTGCGCACCTGCTCGGCGGACAATACAACATCGGCGGCCTGAAGAACGGCATCAAGTTCCTCGGGACCGATTTCTCGAAACTATCCGACCGTCGTTATCAGGGTTGGTTCGCGGGAGCGGGCGTGGCCTACGGTTATGCGTGGATTCTGGGCCGACATTGGAATCTCGAAGGCGAAATCGGCGTGGGTTACATCTACACCCGTTTCGACAGCTACCCCTGCGCCGTGTGCGGCAGCAAGCTGGCCGAGGATCGTCCCCATCATTACGTCGGCCCCACCAAAGCGGCCATAAATCTGGTATACACATTCTAAACGTGCTCTGAAGATTATGAAAAAGATACTTTGCATTCTCGTTTCATGCCTGTGCGCCGTTGCCGTCGATGCCCAGTCGATCGCACATCGGCAGGTTAGGGCGTCGGGAGTCGACGCGGCCCGCACCGATGGCAATCTGTTCGTGTCGATGACGATCGACGTCGCCGATCTGGAGCTGGGTACCGACATGGAGATCGTCGTGACCCCCGTGCTGGAGTCGGAGTCGGGCAGCATGCCGCTTGAGAGTTTCATCGTGGCGGGACGCACCCGTTACTACCGCCATCTGCGCAACGATTCGCCCCTGAACGAGAAATCGCTCTACCGCGCGGGACATATCGAGAACATCGAATATCGCACCGTGGTGCCTTACGCCGAGTGGATGGCCGAGGCCGAGCTCACTCTCGCCACCGAGTTGCGCGGATGCACGGGCGAGGAGATCTCGCATGCGGACGACCTGCTCGCCACGCTCGATTTCGCGCCCAAGACCTTCACTCCCGTATTCGTCTACATCCCGCCCAAGGGCGAGGCCGTGAAGATGCGCGAGGCCAAGGGCTCGGCATTCGTCGATTTCCCCGTCAACCGCACGGAAATACACGAGAATTACCGTCAGAATCCCGTGGAGTTGCAGAAGATACGCAACACCATCGATCTGGTGAAGAACGATGCCGACACGCGCATAACGGCCGTGTCGATAAAGGGTTACGCTTCGCCCGAGGGTCCCTACGACAACAACATCCGTCTGGCCAAGGGCCGTACCGAGACCCTGAAGGAGTATGTGCGCAAGCAGTACGATTTCCCTGCCGATCTGCTCGTTACCGCATACGAGCCCGAGGATTGGGAGGGTCTGGAGCGTTTCGTGGAGAGTTCCGATCTGAAGAACCGCGAAGGTATTCTGGTGCTGATCCGCGGCGATCTGGCGCCCGATGCCAAGGATGCGGCCATCAAGTCGACCTACCCCGAGGATTATGCCTTCCTGCTGAAGAACGTCTATCCCGCGCTGCGTCATTCGGATTACACCGTCGAGTACGAAGTGCGCGCATATACCGATGTGGAGGAGATCAAGCGTCTGCTCAAGAGCCAGCCGCAGAAGCTCAGTCTGTCGGAGATGTATCTCGCGGCCGAGCACATGGAGCAGGGCAGCGACGAGTATAACGAGGTGTTCGAGATCGCGGTGCGCATGTTCCCCGAGGATGCGACGGCCAATCTTAACGCCGCCAACTCGGCCATGGGGCGCGGCGACATGAAAAATGCCGAACGCTATCTGGCCAAGGCGGGCGACAGTCCCGAGGCAGCATATGCCCGCGGCGTGTTCGCAGCCCTGTCGGGCGATTACGATGTCGCGCGACGCATGTTCGAGGCTGCGGAGAGGGGCGGCATCGCCGAAGCCGAGGAGGCCCTGCGGCAGATCGAAAAAATGGGAAAATAATCGATAAAATTATAAATAAAAGAAAAATGAAAAATTTGAGTAAATTATTGGCAGGCATTTTTGCGATGTTCATGTTTGTTGGTTGTCACAGCGATAGTGTCGGCGACCCCGATGTGCCGTCGGTACCCGATGCTTCTAAAGATGCGGTTTACATGAGCGTGAACGTTACCTTACCCTCACCCGACGGTACGCGCAGCGAGACGAATCCCCAACCCGACGGCGGATCGACGGGCGGTACCGAGACGGGACAGGATTACGAGAACAAAGTAAGCTCGTTGCTTCTGGTGCTGGCCGATACCGACAACAACTATATCGGTCACAGCTTGGCGGGCAATCTTTCGACCACCATCGTTGCGGGAAGATCTACCGTAGTATCGGCCACTGCGTCGATATCGACCACCGCATTGAAGAGTTATTACGACTCGAACAGCGATAGCGAGAAAAAGGTTAACGTATTCGCATTTTGCAATCCCACATATGAGTTGATCAGCGAATTCGAAAAAGAGGACAATTCGAATTGGATCAACGGCAAGTGCAAGGTTTTGGAGGGTGCCGGTTCCGAGAATCACAACACCATTATCTGGGGCAACGGATCGTTCCTCATGTCGAATGTCGAGATAGCGACGAAAAAACTCCCCTCGACTTTCGATGTGTGGGTGACCAATTATGCCAACGAGACCACTCCGTTCGATCTGTGCGGCAACAACGATGCTTCGGTCAACAACGCCGGCGCTATCAAGGTGGAGCGTTCGGTGGCGCGTTTCGACTATCGCGACGGTAGCGATGCCGACACGCCGAATAATACCTACAATATCGGCATGACCGAAGATGCGGAGGATAACAGTCTTCAGGTTCAATTGGTCCGAATGGCGTTGGTGAACATGAGCAATGAGTTTTACTATCTGCGCCGCGTCTCGGACGACGGTCTGGCCGACGACGGTAAGAACGGCTTCGAGATCTGCGGTTTGGAATACGGCGCTTACAGCGGCAACGACGGCAATTACGTCGTGGATACCGATTGCGATTTCAAGTCGGCCTTGCAGTGGAACGGCCCCGAAATAGCGTCGCATTTTAATTACCGTTTCTTCAACAACGACGGTGCGATCGATGCCGACACCCGCAGACAGTGGGACAATTACGATATCGAGCAGGTTACGGGCCAAGCCGCGCTTTCGGGCGACGAGTGGGATGCTCCCGCGGGTTACGACAAGACGGGTTACCGTATCTGGCGCTACGTTACCGAGAACACCATCCCCGGCGTCGATTCTCAGACGAACGGAATCTCGACGGGTGTCATATTCAAGGGTAAGCTCGTCATTCCCGATGACAGCGAAGTCAACGAGACTTTGAAGGCTGCCGTCGACGGTACCTACGACGTTCCCAATACCTATACCAAGGAGATAAAAGGCAAGAAGTATCCCATCCTCTATGTGTTCAACGGCAAACTCTATGTGGGCTGGAACGACCAGATAAAGGCCGAGATCGATAAAGGCGAGGGCTCGCCCATCTACAACGCCGCCAAGTCGGACGCCAAAGACAAAGACGGAATCTCGCTCGGCGTGCCCGACGAGTTGTATCAGGCCGTTCTGTCTTCGAATGGCAACGCGACCGCTTTGGCCAACTTCAAGAAGGCGGCCGTGGCTGCGGGATTCACCCTCTACGAGGCCAGCGACGATGCCGAATCGGCCGTCAACGGTGCCAAGAATTACGGCGTGGGCTACTTCTTCTATTACTACTACTGGAATCGTCATAACGACAACAACGCGCCTGCCGCGATGGGCCCGATGGAGTTCGCCGTGGTGCGCAACAACGTCTACAAACTCTCGGTAACCAAGATCAACCGTCTGGGCCATCCCCGCGTTACGGAGAACGATCCCGATCCCGTAGATCCCGATACTCCCGACGAGAATGGCGATGTTTACCTCAAACTTTCGGTGGAGGTTCTGCCTTGGGTGGTTCGCGTCAACAATATCGAATTCTAAAAAATGCGAAGCAAAAAACGAAATATTATTTCACGGCTTGTCGGTGCGGCATTCGGTGTCGCACTGATGACGGCCGCCTTGTCCTCGTGCGAGAGTATTTACGAAGATCTCGAAGCGTGTCCGCACGGCGTGTCGCTGCGTTTCATATACGACTATAATATGGAGTATGCCAACGCGTTTCCCAAGAAGGTCGACTGTCTGACGCTGCTTATCTTCGACGACAAGGGCAATTATGTCGATACGCGCACCGTTACGGGACCCGAGTTGGGCGACGAGAATTACCGCATGCGCCTCGACCTCGCGTCGGGCAGCTATCGGTTCGTCGCTTACGGCGGCATGGCCTGCGACAAGAGTTCGTTCTCGTTCGTGCAGACCCCCGCCGCGGGAACGAAGCGCGACGATCTGCGGGCGGCCATAGACGATGATTGCCTGACCGTTGCCGAGCGGAAGAATCTGCACGGGATGTATTGGGGCGAGCTGGAGATGGCCACGGCCGACATGTACAGCGAAGGCGTGGTGGAGATGATGAAGAACACCAACAACATCCGCATCGTTCTGCAACACATGAACGGCGATCCCGTGGATGACAAGGATTTCGAGTTCGCGATCACCGACGACAACACCCTTTTCGCTGCCGACAACGATCTTATTCCCAACGGTACGGTGACCTACACCCCGTGGGCGCGCGGTCAGGCCGCGGCGGGCGTGGACGAGGCGGACCGCGATGTGGTGGTGGCATACGCCGAGTTCTCGACTTCGCGTCTTATGACCAAAAACAGCCCCCGACTCACCGTGACCCGCAAGGAGGGCGGTGCGAACGTCATCGACATACCTTTAATAAATTACCTGCTGCTGCTCAAGAGCGATCTTTATGCGCAGATGCCGTCGCAGGAGTTCCTCGACCGCGAAAGCGAGTGGTCGTTGATCTTCTTCCTCGACAAGGGCGACGCATGGATCAGAACCTATATCAAAATCAACGATTGGATTGTCAGAATCAACGATTCGGATCTGTAAAAATGAGAAATTCGATACATATCGCATTTTTGTGCCTCGTTTCGCTTTTCGCCGTGGGTTGCGACGAGTCGGTGACTGATGTTCCCGCACCCGAGAAAGAGATTTGGGTGAACCTGAATATAGGCATCGCGCTGTCCGACTCCGCCGTTCCCGTGCATGCGTCGCGTGCCGACGTATATTATGAGGGGCCCGCCGACGAAGCCGAGACGATGCAGACCCTGCGTATCGTCGTGGTCGACAAGGACGGCAATGTCGAGGCCAATCGATTCTTGTATGCGGGCGCGGTGGTCGAGTACGGCGAGGAGCATTTCAAGGTTCGCGCCAACGAGACCAAGCAGGTGTATGTCTTCGTCAACGAGAATAACACGTCGGTGATGGTGTACGATGCCGAGGGCAACCGCGTGCCCGATTTTCACGCATATCTGGGCGGTATCGAGGTCGGAGAGCCTTTCCCCCGCACGGAGATCGAAGGATTGGAGGTGCGCTTGAACGACGGCGTAGGCTCGGAGCTCGACGCTGCGGGCGGCGGTTACGAGGATGCTGCGGGCGGCCTGCCCATGAGCACCTGCGAGGAGGTCGAGGTGGCGGATAAGGATCTGTCGCACGTGATATATCTGCATCGCGCCGCCGTGAAGTTCACGTTCAACATTACGAACAAAAGCGGTCGTGACAGAGTCCTGACGGGGCTTCATATCGACCGAATGTCGAGACGGGAGTATTATTTGCCGCGCGTGACCGAATACGATGCCGACGGCAAGTATATCGTCGGTTTCGATGTGCCCAATATCGGTGTTAACGAATATTACAGGTTCGAGAAGAGTTTCGACGGCGGAGGTCTCGCGTTGCCTAATGGAAAAGAGGTTACCATTTCTCCCGTATATCTTCTGGAGGGAAAGTACGAGCCCGAGAAAACCGATGCCGACGCCAAAAACTACTCCATGTCCATTTCGGTCAACGGTGCCGATACGGGTTACGAGTATCTCACCAATCTCGACCGACTGCCCCGCAACACGCATGTGGTGGTGAATATCGTTTTCGGCGTTTCCGACGTGACGTGGACTGTCGACCTGCGCCCCTACGGCGAGGTGAAGCTCGATCCCGATTTCGGACTGGACAGAGATTAATATTCTACCTTAGAGATGAAACGAAGTATTCAATATATTATGTTGTGCATGTCGGTATTCGGTCTTGCGGCATGTACCAAGGACATGGTCGACGATTACGGCGGCGTGATTCCCGAGGGCGAATGTACGGTTACCGCCAATGTCGAGTTCAAGCCGCTGGCTGCGGGGCTGAACGGGGCGACCCGTTCGGCGGGCGATGCCATCAAGGCGATTGAGAACCTGCAAGTGCTGTTGTATGACGAGAGCCAAAAGTTTGTGGAGAGTCATTTGATTACCGATTTCACTGCCAATGCCGACGAAGATCGTACCGATGCCGATGCCGACAACGACCATACGGCCGAGAGCAAAACGCCGCGTGCCGCTTTTGATCTGAAGATACCTTACGGCCGCTATTACATCTATGCCGTGGCCAACATGGGCGATCTGACGAAAGAATACGACGTGGCGACGGTGGACAAACTTAAATCGATCTCGCTGGAGTGGCAGAAGGATGCGGCGGCGAAGAACAACCAGATGTTCGGCTGCTTCGTCGTCGGCGACGACAAGACCGCGGAACCCGACGATGACCAGTTGATTTCTGTGGCGCAGAAGAGCATGTCGCTGCATGCGTGGATTCGCCGCGCGGCATCGAAAGTGACGGTGGCGTTCGACGCTTCGGGACTGAAGGACAATATCTACATCTATCTCAAATCGGTGCAGATAAAGGACATCCCCTCGAACTGCCTGCTGGGCAAGGACAACACGCCCGCCTCCGACGCGGAGTTGATCCGCGAGGGCGAGAAGATCGAATACGCCAAGGGCAACACCACATGGGACGACAACTATCCCGCACGAATTACCAGCGGTAATCCCGTTTACGGTGCGGCGAAGTTGTTGTCGGCCGATGCCGAAAGCCGCTCCGTCGACGAGCAGCTTGCCGTACATCACGGCGAGAATGTCGGGGCCCTCTACTTCTACGAGAACATGCAGGGCACGGGCATAAGCAAGAAGCAGGATTGGGACGGTGACAAGAAAGTGGAGTTTCCCAACGGCAGCGATAAGGATGCCGACGGCAATTTTACGGATGTGGGAGCCAAAGACCAAATGCCTTACGGCACCTACATCGAGGTGCAAGCGCACTACGTGTCGCGCAATGCGGGCGACATGAGCGAGGGCGATATCGTCTATCGTTTCATGTTGGGCAAGGATACCGACAAGGACTACAATGCGCAGCGCAACTACCACTACAAGCTGACGATGCGGTTCAATGGCTATGCCAACGACGTCGACTGGCATATCGACTACAAACGTGAGTCGGGTATAATCATTCCGAATCCGTATTTCATCTCGTATCTCTACAACCACTCGATGATGCTTCCCGTTCAGATCAACACCGATCCCGGGGTTACCGTCACGGGGTTGAAAGCCGAGATTACCGACAATCGGTGGGCGCCCAATGAGCCTAATGCGAATTTTGTATATTTGAAAGATGCCGATAATGACAAAAATCCTTGGAATGGATTTTTGTCTTTGCATGAAACGACAAAAACAGTCATATCGGGTCCTACCGTATTTAATTCAACGTCAAATAAAGCTTATTATGAGGGAACGTCGTCAGAAGGCGGTCCCAATAGAGGCAAACGTACGTATGCTGTAACCGAAGGTTCTCATGCTTCCGAATATAAGGATACGGACAAATACAGTGTTAAAATCGAAGGCTCGGACGATCCGAACGCGGGTAAGGTTTATCACTTTTCGCTTCCGATGTATACCCGTGCCAAACAGTTGATAAAGGAGACAGGATACACGGGAAACAATCCTTATGTGGCCTATCAACGAAAGGCGGTGGTGAAGATTACAGCCACGTTGAGTGATGGTAATTTGTATGAAAAGGACGTTACCATCTATCAGGTGCAACGTATCGTCAATCCTAAGGGTATATGGCGTAAAGCTGAAAATTCCGAATCGTTTCATGTGGTTTTGAAAGAGTTGCCACGAGAGTCTGCGACTAAATTCGAGCCGTTTAATTCTGTCGGTCCGTGGCGGGCGTATGTTATAAAGGAGTTCCCCGAGAATAATGGTCCCGTGACTTTGAGTGTATCGGATTCGAATATTTCGGAGCAGGGCAAGGCCGATATCGAATTCGACGGTAAAACGATGAAAGATGTGGATATCATATCGGGAAAAACGGATACTCCGATCGATTTCAATATCGATTTCAAAGGGCCGATTGATCCGAGTAAATCGCGCTATGCAGTCGTAAGAGTCGAATACCATGACAATACGTGCTATCACCTTATTTTCGTTCGTCAGGGCGATTCTCCCGATGCTCTTATCGAAGGCGGGACTCGATGGCATGCTGTGAATATGCGCGATGAAACCACTGAGGCATCGAGTCCCATAGACGAGGGTTCGCTGTTCAAATTCGGTAACTGGAATCAACCGATATATGCCACGGAAAATAAAAATAACGGTAAGTCCCCTTGGGTAAATGTGGTACCTAATGATTTTAGTACAGGGCAGGAGTACGATAGTGATAAATGGAGCGCGATATCAAATTCACCTTATACGGAATCTTTTACAGATCCTGTTGTAGGGGATAATAAAAATATGCGTGTTGCGTCATACGATGATTTCAAGATGTTATATCAGTCTGATAAGATAGAACAGGGATTCGGCGTTTTGTATGGCGATGCTGCGACGGAGGTCCTTGACGACATCGATGAAGTATACGGTTATGATTATACCAAATCGGGAACTTATGGAATGCGCGGCTGTTTCGTTTATAACCGAGATACGGGCAAGAATCTATTTTTCCCGATAGGTGCGTCGGGATACGGGCACAGAAAACATTCGGTTACAGATGCCGTAGGTAGTGTCCATATGGGTTTGTTGAGATATTCTTGTAATCCGAGATGGGGATATTTTGATGTAGCAGTAGGCCATAGTAAATATACAGAAGGATACTTAGGTGTGCCTTTGTTCTATGATGTGTTTATGCGTCCCGGCGCTATATATTGGTTGAAAAATCAAGCTCTAAATGATATTTCTGTTGATGAAGACGAAAAAACGAAATATGCGATTGGATGGGATTTCAACTATTTTACGTTCGATTTCTTCAGTATTATGTGCGGCAATGTATTTAGCGACGATTATTACTCCGACGCCTGCTTCGTGCGTTGCGTGGAGGATTAGCAGCCTCGTAATATTCGAAAACCCCGAGAGTGCCGCACTCTCGGGGTTTTTCATTTCGATATAGCGGTCGTCTATAAAATCTCCTCCAGACGCGCCACGGGCGATACGCCCAGATCGCTGAACATGTTGTTGCAGTAGCGGTAATATCCCGCCACGGCTATCATGGCGGCATTGTCGGTGGTGAATTTCATCTCGGGAATGAACGTGCGCCATCCGCGGCGACGTCCCGCCTCGGCCACGGCCTCGCGCAGACCCGAGTTGGCCGACACTCCGCCCGCTATGGCTATGTCCTTGATCCCTAAATCTTTCGATGCCTTTATGAGCTTGCCCAGCAGAATGTCGATTATCGTGTGCTGCAACGATGCGCACAGGTCGGCCTTGTGCCGCTCCACGAAGTCGGGCTCGGCGGCGACCTTCTCGCGCAGGGTGTAGAGAAACGAGGTCTTCAGTCCCGAGAACGAGTAGTCGTACTCGCCGCGCACGTGCGGCTTGGCGAACGAGAAAGCTCCGCTATCGCCCTCTTTGGCGAGTTTATCGATCACGGGGCCGCCCGGGTAGGGCAGTCCCATCACTTTGGCACATTTATCGAATGCTTCGCCTGCGGCGTCGTCGATGGTGGTGCCCACGATCTCCATCTCCAGCGGCGACGACACCTTTACGATCTGCGTGTGGCCTCCGCTGACCAGCAGACACAGAAACGGGAAGGCGGGGTGCGGCATGTCGCGGTCGGGCAGGTCGATGAAGTGCGAGAGTATGTGACCTTGCAGGTGGTTGACCTCCACGAGGGGTATGTTGTTCGCTATGGCCAGACCCTTGGCGAACGAGGTGCCCACCAGAAGCGACCCCAGCAGCCCGGGGCCGCGCGTGAAGGCTATGGCGTCGATTTTGTCGGGCGCGACGCCCGCATCTTTCAGTGCGGCGTCCACCACGGGGATGATGTTCTGCTGGTGGGCGCGCGATGCCAGCTCGGGGATCACGCCGCCGTATTTCACGTGTACGGCCTGCGAGGCGATGACGTTCGAAAGCAGCGTCGTGTCGCGTATGACGGCCGCCGATGTGTCGTCGCAAGAGGACTCTATGCCGAGTATCGTAATATCCATTTTTTAAGATGTTGTTTCTGTTTTTAATGGAAATTTATCTACATTTGTGAGTTTAATGACGCTTGTCGCGATGCGCAAAGTTACTAAAATATTGTTAAGAGCGTTATCAGTCACTCTATTGTTTCTGATATTTTGCCCCATTGTGCTCGCGTTGATAGTCGATCTGCCTTCGGTGCAGAACTTTATCATCGACCGTGCCGCCCGATACGTCTCGCGCAAGCTCGAAACCACGGTGTCTATCGACCGTATACGCATAGGCGCTATGGGCAGCCTCGGCGTGGAGGGATTCTATGTCGAGGACTATGCCCGCGACACCCTGCTTTACGTGGGGAAGCTGCGCATCTATCTGAAAGATTTCCCGGGCAAGTCGGGCATCATGCTGCGCAACGGCTCCATATCCGACGCCGTGCTGAACATCCGCGAGATGCCCGACGGCGAGACCAACATCAAGCAGGTCGTGAGCCGACTCTCGAACAGGAAAAAGAAGAAGGAAAAGGGCGATTTCGCCATCAAGATAAGCGACGTGCAGGTGAACGACATGACGCTGGTGATCGAGCGCCGCGAACATCGCGACCCCGAGTACGGAATCGATTTCAGCGACATGCACCTTAACCATACCTCGGCGTTCATCGACGATTTCACGCTCGACGGCGGCATGGTGGGCGGGTATATCCGCAATTTCTCCACGGTGGAGCACAGCGGCTTTACGGTGCGTAACTTCACGGGCCGTTTTCTGGTCGACCGCGGACTGGTCGACCTGCGCGACTTCGAGATCGAGGCCGAGGATTCCGACGTGCGCCTGCGTTCGCTCACTCTGCGCGGCGACGACTGGAGCGCCTACAAGGATTTCGTTCATAACGTGACCATCGAGGGCGGGCTGCACGACACGCGCGTCTCGACGGACGACATAGCCCATTTCGCGCCGAAGCTGCTGCCGTGGAAACTCGCTTTGGACGATGCGGACATAGATGTGAGCGGCACGGTGGCCGACCTGAAGGTCGACGTGGGCAACGTGTCGTTCGGCGAGGGGAGTTCGCTGCGCGCCGATGTGGCCGTGCGCGGTCTGCCCGATGCGAAACACGCCTCGATGCGCCTCGACCTGAAGCGGTTGGCGACGTGCGAGGCGGATATCGATGCCGTGGCCGAGGGCATCGCGGGCAAGGCGCTGTCCGACAAGCTGCGTTCGATGATGGATGCGGCGGGCGACATGGTGTGCGCGGGCTCGTTCGTCGGCGGTTTGGATTCGTTCGACACCAAACTGACCCTCACCACTCAGGCGGGCAATGCCTCGCTGGCGGCGACCCGCCGACCCGTGGCGGGCGCGCGCAAGACGGCGACGCTGACCGCTTCGGCCGACGTGCGTCATCTGCGTCTGGGGCGCCTGCTGCAAAACAAGACTCTCGGTTCGGCGTCGGCATCGGTGCGTTTCGCGGGCAGCGTGAACGACGGCGCACTGACGGGCGACGTGAGCGGCGTGGTGGGTTCCTTCGAGTTCAAGGAGTGCGTTTACGACTCTCTCAAGATATCGGGACATGTGAACAACCGCAGCTTCACGGGCTCGGCGAACAGCGGCGACGGACCTCTGCGCATGGCCCTGAGCGGCATGGCCGACCTGAACGGCGAGCATCCCGTATACGATTTCAAACTGCGCCTTGCGCAGGCCGATCTGCATGCCATGAATATCGACGAACGCGATTCGGTATCGCTGCTCGCATTCGACGCCGAGCTGTACGCCACGGGCGACGGAGCCGACGACATGAACGGTTCGTTGACGATAGACAACGGTCGTTATATTTACAATATCGACACTCTGCGCAGCGGCGAGATGAAGTTGTCGGCGCGCAGTTCGGGCGGGAAACGTTCGTTGAACTTCACCTCCGATTTCGCCGATGCCACCTTCACAGGGCCGACGAGTTATGCCGAATTGTTGAAATATCTGAATGTGTCGATGCGCAAATATCTGCCCGGTATATCGGATGCCGCGGCTGCCGATTACGAGGGCGTCGACAATGACGGATATTCGGCTTTGTCGGTCACGGTCAAGAATGTCGATCCGCTGCTCGATGCCGTGTCCGACGGTCTGCAACTGGCGCGGGACTCGAAATTCAATTTCGTGCTCAATCCCGCCGCCAACCGTATCCTGCTGCGCGCCGAGTCCGATTATCTGGAGCACAACAACGTGCTGGCCACCAAATTGAATCTCAACGTCACCAATCAGGGCGATTCGCTGGCCATGTATATCAGTTCGGAGGATTTCTATGCGGGTGCGTTCCACATGCCGCAGCTGTCGGTTATGGGCGGCGCGAAGAACAACCGCGTGACGCTGTCGGCTGGTTTCTCCGATACGGCCGATTCGCTTTCGGGAGTAATAGGACTTACGGCCCGTATCGTGCGCGATCCCGAGAACGGCATGCGCCGCGTGGCGATGAACATATTCCCGACCACCATAACGCAGGGCCGCAAGGATTGGCGGATAACTTCCGACCTGATAACCATCGATACGGCCCGCATCGAGATTCGCGACTTCATGGTACGCGGCGACGGCGAGATGCTGCATGTCGACGGCGTGGCGTCGCGCAGTCGCGCCGATTCGCTTACCGTGCGACTGAGCGATTTCAACCTTGCGCCGTTCATGGGATTCGCTTCGCGCATGGGATATTTCGTCAAGGGCTACGGCAACGGTACGGCTTCGATGAAGGCGGTGCTGAATCGGGGCGAGTTGACGGCCGACATCGATCTCGACAGCCTGAGCGTGAACGGCATTTCCGCGGCTTCGTTGTGTGTCGATTCGCATTGGGATTTCGAGCAGCAGCGGGCGCGTGTGGTGATCCGCAATCTCGGCACGGGCGCCGACATAGTGCGCGGATATTACGCTCCCGTGTCGCGTCGCTACTATGCCGAGGCGAAGATCGACAATCTGCCCATGTCGCTGTTGGATCCCATCCTTTCGGGTGTGGTTTCCGATACCGAGGGCAAGGCGTCGGCATCGCTGGAGATCATCGGGCAGGACCGCAACGCCGAGTTGAGCGGCTCCATCGATGTGACGGGCCTCGGTACCACGGTCGACTTCACGCGGGCGCGCTATACCGTGCCCGAAGCGAGGATAAAAGTCGAGAAGAATCATCTCAAGACCTCCAATGCGCGCGTTTACGATTCGGAGGGTAACGGCGGATTGCTCACGATGGATCTGAGTCTGGAGCATCTGTCGAACATCGCCTACGAGATGCGTCTGGTGCCGCGACGCATGATAGTGCTCAACACCACCGAGCGCGACAACGACCTGTTCTACGGCAAGGTGTATGCTTCGGGCGTGGCGACGGTGCGCGGCAGCAAGAAGGGCACGACGCTCGACATCGTGGCCTCTACCGAGGATAATTCGCAGTTCTTCATGCCGTTGTCGGGCAAGAGCGACGCGTCGAGCGCCGATTTCGTGATATTCGAGAAGCCCGGCATGCAGATCGATTCGACCAATTACCTGCTTCGCAAGAAGATGATGTTCGAGCGTCGCAACCGCGGCGCGTCCGCGAGCGCGAGCATGATGAATATCAATATCGAACTCACGGCCAACCCCAATGCCGAGGTGCAATTGGTCATCGACCCTACGGTGGGCGACATAATCAAGGTGCGCGGCGACGGCACGTTGAATCTGAGGATCGTGCCGCGGGCCAACATCTTCGACATGTACGGCGACTACACCATCACCGAGGGCAGTTATCTGTTCACGTTGCAGAACATAATCAACAAACGCTTCATCATCGAGAGCGGATCGACCATCCAGTGGGTCGGCGAGCCGATGGACGCACGCCTTAACATCAATGCGGTCTACAAACTGAAAGCCTCGCTGCAACCGTTGCTGTCGTCGACCACGCTCGACAACATAACCCGCGCCGTGCCCGTGGAGTGCATCATCAACCTCTCGGACCGCCTGACCAACCCGACGGTGACGTTCGACATAAAGGTGCCCAACGCCGATTCGGAGATCCGCAACGCCGTGGCCAACCTGCTCAACAACCAGCAGTCGATAGCCACGCAGTTCATGTATCTGCTGGTGAGCGGAAGTTTCTACTCCGATTCATCTACCTCGTCGAGCATCGGCGCCAATGCCTCGGCCACTACGGGTTTCGAGCTGTTGTCGAACCAGTTGAGCAACTGGCTGTCGAGCGACGATTACAATATCGTGCTGCGTTACCGCCCGCGGTCGGAGCTTACGAGCGACGAGATCGACTTCGGATTCTCGAAGAGTCTGGTGAACGACCGTCTGTTGGTCGAACTGGAGGGCAACTATTTGGTGGATAACAAGATGGCGGCAGGAGGCAATATGTCGAACTTCTTGGGCGAGGCATATATCACGTGGCTTATCGATCGCAGCGGCAATTTGAGGCTGCGCGGATTCACGCAGACCATCGACCGCTTCGACGAGAACCAAGGTTTGCAGGAGACGGGCATCGGAATATATTATAAGGAGGATTTCGACAATTGGGCCGATCTGAAACGCCGTGTAAAGGAGCGTTTCATGAGCAAGCGCCGTCGCGAGCAGCGCGAAAAAGATGCGGATTCGGCCGTGGATGCCGAGTTGCAGAGGCGCGACAGCATCGACCGCGCGGCCTCGGAGGCGGACAGGGCGCGCCGCAGGCAGACGCGTCGCACGAACGGTCGGGATGCCGACTCGTTGCGTGTCAGCTCCGACTCGACCGAGGTGACGTCGCGAATCGAGGAACATGAATAAAACTTAAATAATTAAAGAAAAAAACTATGATTGATTTTCTTCAGGCTGCCGAAGCGGCAGCATCGGCAGGCGAAGCCGCAGCGGCGGCCAACAGCGAGGTGACCCGCATGGGACTCTGGGAACTCTTCACCAAGGGCGGCTGGCTCATGTGGCCGCTGCTCATTCTGGGCGGCGTCACGGTGTTCATCTTCGTGGAGCGCTACATGTCCATCCGTAAGGCGTCGGTGCTCGACATGAACTTCATGAACCGCATCCGCGACTACATTTCGGACGGTAAGATCCGCGCCGCCATCGATCTGTGCCGCAAGACCAATACCCCGATCGCCCGCATGGTCGAGAAGGGTATCGAGCGCATAGGACGTCCCATGAGCGACATACAGTCGGCCATCGAGAATGTCGCCAATCTCGAAGTGTCGAAGCTGGAGAACGGTCTGCCGTTCCTCGCCACCATCGCGGGCGGTGCGCCCATGATCGGTTTCCTCGGTACGGTTATCGGTATGGTGCAGACCTTCATGGACATGGCTGCGGCAGGCGGTACGGTCGACATGTCGCTGCTTTCGGGCGGTATGTATGTGGCCATGGTCACGACGGTAGCGGGTCTTATCGTAGGTATTCCCGCCTATTTCGGCTACAACTATCTCGTGGCCCGCATCGAGAAGTTAGTGTTCCAGATGGAGGCCAACTCGATCGCATTCATGGACATTCTGAATCAACCCGTAAAATAGGCGATTATGGCAATAAAACGAGGATCGAAGGTCAACCAGTCCTTCTCGGCATCGTCGATGACCGACCTGATGTTCCTGCTGCTCATATTCATGATCATAGCCACCACGCTGATTAACCCCAATGCCGTGAAACTGATGCTGCCCAAGAGCGCGAACCAGTTGAAGGACAAGGCAGTGACAACGGTGTCGATCAAGGATGCGGGCTCGGGACGCTACATCTATTACGTCGAGCTGGAGAACGTGGGGTCGCGCGAGGGCATCGACCGCGCTTTGAAAAAACGTCTCGAAGGGCAGGAGGAGCCTACCGTGTCGCTCCATGCCGACAAGACGGTGCAGTGGGACGAGATCGTTCAGGTGATGAACATCGCCAAGAACAACGGTTACAAACTTATAGCCGCCACCCAGCCTTAGTGCGGCGGGCGGTTTCGGGACTTTTTGCGCGAACCGTTTCGAACGGATCGGGTAATCCAAACTTTAGAGATTATGAATTACTACGACGAACATGACGACCGACCGAGGCTTTACGGAGGTGTCGCCGCAGGTGTTTATACGGTGGTCGTCGCAGCGTTACTGCTGTTGGTCTACATTCGGATCGAGGTGACGGAGCCTCCCGCGATGATGGAGATCATTATCGAGGAGGAGCGTCCGCGTCCCCGACCGCGCCCCGCGGTGAGCACGCATTCGCCTCGTCACGAGAATGTCTCGGCCTTGAGGGAAAATTCGCAGCAGGTCACGGGTACCGACGAAAAGACGCAGACGGTGAACAGCCGCGCCATATTCCACAGCAACAAGGGCGGCGCCGACGAACCTGAAGATCTGGGCAATCCCCATGCGCGCGAGGGCGACGAGAATCTTGCGAGCGGCAGCGGCGGCGGCTTGAATCCCGTCGGCAACGACCAGCTGGACGAGGGCCTGCGCGGCCGCGGTCTGGTGGGCAGCCTGCCCGTGCCCTCCTACCCGGGCAATACGAGCGGAAAGATCGTGATCCGCGTGGCCGTGGACCAGCACGGCAAGGTGACCAGCGCGGCATACGAACCCAAGGGCTCCACCTCGTCGGATGCGGCGTTGATAGCGGCTGCCATCGAGGCGGCCAAGCGGGCGCGTTTCACCGAGAGCAGCAGTTTCGTGCAGGGCGGAACGATAACCTATAATTTCCGACTCAATTGATCCGACCGCTTATGAGACGATTGATATGTTGCATGATTCTTCTGTCGGCGACCGTGGCATCGGCTTACGGCCGCGTCTCGGGCGGTGCGGGCAGAGCTGCCGCCAAGGTGCGGCGGGAATCTTACGGCGGGCAGGAGAAGAACGGCCCGCGCATGACTTTCGAGCGCACGTCGCACGACTTCGGCGATGTGGCGCGTCACGGCGGCGATCTGATAAAGGAGTTCCGCTTCGTCAACGACGGAGACGCCCCTCTGGTAATCAAGAAGATCACCAAGTCGTGTTCGTGCCTTACAGTGACCTATTCGCGCAAACCCGTGCTCCCGGGCGAGTCGGCGGTGATAAAGATCAAGTACGAGCCTCACAAGATCGAGGCGGGAATTTTCCATCGCGTGATACAGATATACACCAACGTGTCGGACGATGTGCGCCTCATAACCATTCAGGGCAATTCGATAGACGACAAGACCTCGCGCAAGCGTAAGCAGTAGGGTGGTGATGTATAAAATGTATTATCCCGTCATTCGGTTCGGCCGAATGGCGGGATTGCTTTTATCTTTGGCGGCGAGTCGTAGCCTGCGGAGTGAGCGAACAGCGAGCCTCCGCGGGGCGAGGCTACGGCTCGCGCGGCTCCGAGGAGCCGCAA
>CAYMIH010000043.1:0-18566 GCA_964390585.1 uncultured Alistipes sp. | reverse complement strand
CTTATGTATTTCTTCCAACAAATTTAGAGGATTTATTATTTATCTCCAAAATATTTCAGTCTTTATTTCTTCTTAATTGTATTTTTATTGAAACGACACTCCGAAAGTATACTGTATGCGCAGCTGCGAACAACGTTTCCCATTCGATTTCAAACACTTTGCATTATTCCTCCGAAATCCATCCGTATGTGAGCGAGTTTATTTATATTTGCACAGCAATAATAAAACGTAATCGAAAAATGAATTGGGTAAAACGTTTGTATGATTGGATGCTCTCGTGGGGCAATTCGCGTTGGGGCGCATTGGCGCTGTTTTGTTTCGCGTTTGCGGAGTCGAGTTTCTTTCCCATACCGCCCGATGTCCTTCTTATTGCGTTGTGTCTGGGTGCCACGTCGCGCTCGTTCCGTTATGCGGCGATATGCCTTGCGGGTTCCATCGTAGGTGCAATGGCGGGATATGCGCTCGGGTTCTTCCTGTGGCAGAACACCGCGGGCGAGTATACCGCGCTCGCTCAGTTCTTCTTCAATCACGTGTTCTCGATGGAGAGCTTCCTGAAAGTGGGAGCTTTATATGACCAATACAACTTCTGGATAGTGTTCACGGCGGGATTCACTCCCCTGCCCTATAAGTTGTTCACCATAACGGGTGGCCTGTTCCACATCAATTTCGCGATGTTCCTGCTGGCGTCGGTGGTATCGCGCGGAATGCGTTTCTTCGTCATAGCATGGTTGATATGGCGGTTCGGAGCCCCGATCAAACGGTTCATCGACAAGTATTTCAATTTGCTGGCCATAACGTTCACGGTGTTGCTCATCGGGTCGTTCGTTCTGGTAGCCAAACTGTTGTAGCCATGCGACAATTCGGACTCATAGGCCGCACGCTTGGCCATTCGTTTTCGGCGAAGTATTTCACCGAGAAATTCGAACGCGAGGGATTAAGCGCGGAGTGTTCGTACCGCCTTTTCGAACTGCCCGACATAGCATGCGTCGAGGAGTTTATAGCTTCGACTCCCGATTTGGCAGGGTTCAACGTAACCATACCCTACAAACGCGAAATCATACCCTATCTGGATTCGCTTAGCGACGAGGCGCGGAATATCGGGGCTGTGAACTGCGTGAAGATCATGCCCGACGGGAAACGCATGGGCTACAACACTGATGTGGACGGCATACGACTGTCGCTCGACAAGCTGTTAGGCGGCGCGGAGGTCGACGCGGCTCTGTTGCTCGGCACAGGCGGTGCGGCGCAGGCGGTGCAATATGTGCTCGCGGAGCGCGACATACCGTTCACCATCGTGTCGCGCGACAGGGCGAAAGGCAACATGTCGTACGACGATCTGTCACAGGAGACGGTGGCGGACCACCATCTGATAATAAACGCCTCGCCCGTAGGTATGTACCCGCATGTCGGGGAGGCGCCGAATATCCCCTATGACGGCCTGACCGACCGTCACTACATGTTCGATCTGGTGTACAACCCGCCCCTCACGCGTTTTCTCGAATCGGGCGCGCAACACGGTGCGCATACCATTTCGGGGCTGGATATGCTCTACGCCCAAGCCGAAGCGGCATGGGCCGTGTGGAACGAATAGCTATTCGTTGGTGTAGGCGTCGAGAACCTCCTCGGCTTTGGCGCGATCCTCATTGCGGATGACCAGTTGTGCGGGCGCGAACCCGATGGGATAGACGGCGGCCATGATCTCGTTGCGTATCATGGCGTAGATGCCCGCCCCTTCGAGCAGCGATTTGTCCCATTCGGCCTCGTTGACCGAATCGTATTCGCGGATGACGATCAAATTCTCCTCTTCCATAGTCTTGTCGGTTTTATGTCGGGCGCCCGAAAAATGTATCGGACGATCCGCATCATAAAGTTAAGCGTTTTTTGTTGATAACTTGCAATGAGCAAACCAAAATATTCGATATTTTATCCATATATTTGTAAAAGCGGCGCGGCCATACTGTCGCGTCGATTAACTTGCGCAGTATCAATATGAAGGGTTTTATCAAAATAATCGCATCGATTATCGTCGCCGCGGTGGCTGCGGGCGGCGTCCTCGCATTCCGCGCGGGCGGCACGTCGGCTGCGGGATTCGATGTCGGGAGAATGGTTCTGGCCGACAGCGTTATCGGGCATGCCATCTCGGACGGGGAGTTTCCCGGGGCCGTGCTGTGCGTGGTGCGCCGCGCCGCGGACGGCAGGTCGGCGGGCGACATACTCTATCTGAAAGCATACGGCAACAGGCAGGTGTGCTCGGCGGCGGATCCCGTGAGCGGCGAGCCGCAGGGCGATACGATTCCCATGACGACCGACGCCGTGTTCGACCTCGCGTCGCTGAGCAAGTGCGTGGGCACTACCCTCGCGTTCATGCGTCTGGTGGAGGACGGTAAGGTGAGACTTACGGACGATGCGGCGCTCTATATTCCCGATTTCAAGCCGTGGAGCGACAAGGCGGGTGCGAAGAAGGCCATCACGGTGAAACATCTGCTGACCCATACTTCGGGGCTGCCCGCGGGAATACATGTGCCGACTTTCGTGTCGCGATACGAGAAGCGCGGCGACATTGCGAAGATGAATTTGCGCGATTCGCTCGTGGGGTACATCGCCCGCGACGTCGCGCGATTGTCGTGCCCGGGCGACGAGTTGCGTTACAGCTGCCTTAACTTCATAGCGTTGCAGGCCATAATCGAACGCGTCACGGGCGAGCGCATGGACCGTTATGCCGACCGCGAGATATTCCGCCCGCTGGGGCTCGGAAATACGTGGTACAACGCCTTGGACGATACCGAGCGGCCTTTCACGGCCGACACACCCGTCGTTCCGACCACGCTCACGGACGGCAAAGTGCTGTGCGGCGAGGTACATGACCCCACCGCCCGCATAGTGAACCGAGGCGTGTCGGGAAATGCGGGGCTCTTCTCCACCGCCGAGGATCTGGCCGTCGTGGCGTCGATGCTCATGAACGGCGGGGCGATAGACTTTCCCGAGACGGGACGGCACGTGCGAGTGCTGTCGCGGCGGGCCGTGGATACCTTTTTCCGCATCCCGTCGGGATTCGAGCGGTTCGGCCGCGCATTGGGATGGGATACGGGCTCCTCGACGGAGGGCGATCTCTTTACCGAGGGCCGTACCGTGAATCATACGGGATATACGGGCACGTCGATGATGATGGATCTCGACGAAGGCGTGGCCGTGATTTTGCTTACCAACCGCGTGCATCCGTTCGACGAGGGGAACGTCGCGCGCACGAGAGCCGTGATAGCCAACATAGTGGCGTCGGCTTTGGATCGATAACGGATAATTATTTGATATATGCAGGATTTCGTTCATCTTCACGTCCATTCGCAGTACTCCATTCTGGACGGTCAGGCAAGCATTCAGAAGCTCGTCGACAAGGCCATCGCCGACGGAATGAAGGGCATTGCCATTACCGACCACGGCAATATGTTCGGTATAAAGGAGTTCTGGAATTACGTCAAGAAGAAAAACGGCGCCCGACGCGACAAGGTGAAGGCCGCCGAAGCCAAGATGGCGGCCTTGCGGGCCGAGATGGATGCCGCAGGAGCGCCGACCGACGAGCAGACGGCCGAAATGGCCAAGCTCAGGGCCGAGTACGACGCTCTGCCGAAAGAGGATTTCAAGGCCATAATCGGCTGCGAGGTGTATGTCGCCCGCCGCGGGCTGGCACTGAAAGAGGGCAAGCAGGATCAGAGCGGTTATCACCTGATTCTGTTGGCGAAGAACGCGAAGGGTTACCACAACCTTATAAAGATAGTGTCGAAAGCGTGGACCGAGGGTTTCTACATGCGTCCGCGTACCGACCACTACGAGCTGGAGAAGTACCACGAGGGCATAATATGCTGCTCGGCATGTTTGGGCGGCGAGATCCCGAAGAAGATCACCGAAGGCGATCTGGCGGCTGCGGAGGAGGCCGTGGAGTGGCACAAGCGCGTGTTCGGCGAGGATTATTTTCTCGAACTCCAGTTGCACAAGGCTACCGTCGAGCGGGCCAACCACGAGGCTTACCCGTTGCAGCTGGAGGTGAACAAGCACCTGAAGGAGATGTCGAAGAAATTCGGCGTGAAGTTGGTGTGTACCAACGACGTGCATTTCGTGGACGAGGACAATGCCGAGGCGCACGACCGATTGATATGCCTCAGCACGGGCAAGGATCTGGACGATCCCAAGCGCATGCTCTACTCGAAGCAGGAGTGGATGAAGACGCGGGCCGAGATGAACGCCCTGTTCGGCGACGTGCCCGAGGCGCTGGCCAATACGGTGGAGATATGCGACCGCGTGGAGTCGTACTCCATCGACCACGCCCCCATCATGCCCACGTTCGCCATACCCGAAGAGTTCGGTACCGAGGCCGAGTATCGTGAGCGTTATACCGAACAGGATCTGTTCAACGAGTTTACGCGCGACGAGAACGGCAACGTGACCATGAGCGACGACGAAGCCGCCAAGAAGATCGACAAGCTGGGCGGCTACGACAAACTGTACCGTATAAAGTTGGAGGCCGACTATCTGGCCAAGCTGACGATGGACCGCGCCAAGGTGCGTTACGGCGATCCGTTGTCGCACGAGGTGGCCGAGCGTCTGAAGTTCGAGTTGCACATAATGAAGACGATGGGTTTCCCCGGGTACTTCCTTATCGTGCAGGACTTCATCTGCGCGGCGCGCGAGCAGCTGGACGTGTCGGTGGGCCCGGGCCGTGGGTCGGCGGCGGGCTCGGCCGTGGCATACTGTCTGGGAATCACGCAGATCGACCCCATAAAATACGATCTTCTGTTCGAACGTTTCCTCAATCCCGACCGTATATCGCTGCCCGATATCGATATCGACTTCGATGACGACGGCCGCGGCCGCGTGCTCAACTGGGTGACGCAGAAGTACGGCAAGGAGAAGGTGGCGCACATCATCACCTACGGCACCATGGCCACCAAGATGGCGTTGAAAGATGTGGCCCGAGTGCAGAAGCTGCCGCTCAAGGAGTCGGACCGTCTGTGCAAGCTGGTGCCCGACCGCATCCCCGACAAGAAGATAAATCTGGCCAACGCCATAGATTACGTGCCCGAGCTGAAAGCCGCCGAGGATTCGGAGGATCCCGTATTGAGCGACACCATAAAGTATGCCCGCATGCTGGAGGGCAACGTGCGCAACACGGGCGTGCATGCCTGCGGAACCATCATCTGCCGCGACGATATAACCGACTGGGTGCCCGTGAGCACGGCCGACGACAAGGAGACGGGCGAAAAGATGCTCGTGACGCAGTACGAGGGTTCGGTGATCGAGGATACGGGACTCATCAAGATGGACTTCCTCGGTCTGAAAACCTTGTCGATCATAAAGGATGCCGTGGCCAACGTGAAGCACACCAAAGGCGAGACGGTGGATATAGATTCGATAGATATAAACGATCCCGCGACATACAAACTTTACAGCGAGGGACGGACCATCGGAACGTTCCAGTTCGAGTCGCCGGGCATGCAGAAGTATCTGCGCGAGCTGAAACCCTCCACGTTCGAGGACTTGATAGCCATGAACGCCCTCTATCGCCCGGGCCCGATGGATTACATCCCCGATTTCATCGACCGCAAGCACGGCCGCAAGCCCATAGTGTACGACATAGACCTGATGGAGAAGTATCTGAAAGATACTTACGGCATTACGGTCTATCAGGAGCAGGTCATGCTCCTCTCGCGCCTGCTGGCGGGATTCACCCGAGGCGAGTCGGACACGCTGCGCAAGGCGATGGGTAAGAAGCTCAAGGACAAGTTGGATCATCTGAAGCCCAAGTTCATCGAGGGCGGCGGCAAGAACGGTCACGACCCGCAGGTGCTGGAGAAGATATGGGCCGACTGGGAGAAGTTCGCTTCGTATGCCTTCAACAAGTCGCACGCCACGTGCTACTCGTGGGTGGCTTACCAGACGGCGTATCTGAAAGCCAACTACCCGTCGGAGTACATGGCGGCGGTGCTGAGCCGAAACCTCACCGACATAAAGAACATAACGGCCTACATGAACGAGTGCAAACACATGAACATAAATGTGTTGGGACCCGATGTAAACGAGTCGGAGCAGAACTTCTCGTCGAACAAGGCGGGAGACATACGCTTCGGTATGGCGGCCATAAAGGGCGTCGGCGAAGCGGCCGTGAAGTCTATCATCGATGAGCGCGAGGCCAACGGGCCGTTCAGGAACATATACGATTTCGTGGAGCGCATCAATTTCAACGTGGTGAACCGCAAGTGCATGGAGAACATAGCCTACTCGGGCGGGTTCGACTCGATAATCGATTTCCACCGCAGCAAGTTTTTCGCGGTCGACGCCCGCGGCAGCAGCCCGCTCACATTCATCGAGCAGTTGATGCGTTACGGCCAGCGCGTGCAGGCCGAGCGGCTCAATTCGCAGCAGAGCCTTTTCGGCGGCGGATCGGTGATCGATATCCAGCCCCCGACCACTCCCGCGGCCGAGGACTGGAACCAGTTGCAGGTGCTCAACAAGGAGCGCGAGATGATCGGACTCTACCTCTCGGCCCATCCGCTGGACGACTATTCGGTGATAATCAATCATATGTGCAAGGCTCACATGTCCGATCTGTCGGATCTGGAGCAGTTCAACGGTCAGGAGATCGGCGTGGCGGGAGTGGTCACGAGCGTGCAGGAGATGACGACGAAAACGGGGCGTCATTGGGGCAAGTTCACCATGGAGGATTACAACGGAACCCATGAATTCGTACTGTTCGGCAAGGATTACGAGAATTTCCGTCCGTTCATGTATCCCAACTATTTCCTGTTCGTGAAGGGCAAGGTGCAGCCGCGTCCCTACGGCGACAATCCCGAGCTCGAATTCAAGGTGTTGTCGATGATGCAGCTTGCCGAGATGCGCGACTCGATGATAAAGGAGATACACGTCAACATCCCCGTCGAAGAGCTGACCGAAACGTTCGTCGCGGATTTCGCCGATAACATACGACGCAACAAAGGCAACACGATCCTGCGCACGACGGTGTGCGACAGGGAATACGGAGTGAATCTGAACATGTATTCGAAGCGCTATAAGGTGGCCCTTACGCCGCAATTTATCGAATATCTGGATGGCAGCGAACTGAAATACACATTATCATAAACACGTAAAACATTTTTAATTATGGCATTAGCAGTAACGAATGAGAATTATGAAGCCCTCATGGCTTCGGACAAACCCGTAGTAATAGATTTCTGGGCCGAGTGGTGCGGTCCCTGCCGCATGATAGGTCCCATCATCGAGGAGCTCGCGGAGGAGTACAAAGATAAGGTCGTAATCGGTAAATGCGACGTCGATTCGAACGACGACATAGTGGCGCAGTATCGCGTGCGCAACATCCCCACCGTGGTGTTCATCAAGGGCGGCGCTGTGGTCGACAAGATCGTGGGTGCCGCGAGCAAGGATGCTTTGAAAGCCAAGGTGGACGCACTGTTGTAGTCTGACGGATGCTGTTCGCCGACAGCGGAGGACGCAAGCGAGCTTCGGGCGAGTTGTAGTCCGCCGCGCGGGGTGTCGGCAAACTGTCGACATTGCATAGCAATGTCGAATATACTGAAAAAGACCGAGGCTGTCATTTCGAAATGACAGCCTCGGTTCGTGTAGGGCACTACCCTATTTCTCGATAAGCGAGATGCTTCGCTGTATGAAGTCCGACAGATTCTTGCCCTTGAGCATGCCGTTCGAAAGCAGCGCGAGGTCGATTATCTGGCGTACCAGCTTGTTGCCGCCGCCGATCTCGCGCAGACGCTCGTTGCGCTCGTCGCGGAGCGTTACGACCTTCTTCGAAAGCTCCTCGCGCATCTGCTTCTCCTCGGGGGTGAAGTCCTCCTCTTTCTTGTCTTTCACCGTCTCCTCGAAACGCTTCTCCTCGGCCACGGCGGCATCGATCTTCTTGGTTATGCTCTTGAGCTTGTCGCCGTACTCCTTCTCGACGTTGCCCAGAATGTCGATCACGATGGGATGGTTGCCGTTCACCGCTATGGTGAAGTTGTCGGGCATCTGGCCGTAGAACTGGCTCATGCCGCCTCCGCTCACCTTGGCCATCTCTTTCATGCGTCGCATGAACTCGTTCTGCGTGATGACCACGGGCGCCTCGTCGGCCGACATGGGCTCGAACGAGATGTTGTAGGTGATCTTCTCGTCTTTGGGCAACTGGCTCTCGAACACGGGACGCATGATCTCCTGCTGCGCGTCGGTGAGCGACATGGCTATGTGGTCCTCTTTCTGGATAAGTTTCTCGATCACGTCGCTGTCGACACGCACGAAACGTACGTTCTGATTCTTCGACTCGTACCAGTTGATGTAGTGGTTGTCGAGCGGGCCGTTCATCTCCAGAACGTCGTAACCTTTGGCCTTGGCCGCTTCGAGGAACGGATGCTTCTCGACGGGATCGTCCACATAGAGCAGTATGACGTTGCCGTTCTTGTCGGTCTGGTTCTCCTTTACCAAGTCGACATACTCTTTGGCGGTGAAGTACTTGTTGTCGGTAGACTTCAACAGCATGAAATCCTGCGCTTTCTCGGCGAATTTATCGTCGGTTAGGATGCCGTACTGAATGAATACCTTCAGATCGTCCCACTTCTTCTCGTAGTCGGAACGCATGGTGGTGAAGAGCTCCTTCAGACGGTCGGCCACCTTGCGGGTTATGTATCCCGAGATCTTATTCACGTTGGAGTCGCTTTGCAGATAGCTGCGCGATACGTTCAGCGGAATGTCGGGCGAATCGATCACGCCGTGCAGCAGCGTCAGGTATTCGGGCACGATGCCGTCGACTTGATCGGTGACGAAGACTTGATTGCTGTAAAGCTGTATCTTGTTCTTCTGGATCTCGAAATTGTTGTGTATCTTGGGGAAATAGAGTATTCCCGTCAGGTTGAACGGATAGTCGATGTTCATGTGGATGTAGAACAGAGGATCGTCGCCCAGCGGGTAGAGTTCGTGATAAAACTCCTTGTACTGCTCCTCGGTGATCTCCGTCGGCTTGCGGGTCCACAGAGGCTGGGTGTCGTTGACGATGTTGTCCTTGTCGGTGTCGACGTATTTACCCTCTTTCCACTCCTTCACCTTGCCGAATGCGATGGGAACCGGCAGGAAACGGCAGTACTTCTTGAGAAGCTCGTCCACTTTCGACTCCTCGCAATACTCCTTGCAGTCGTCCGACAGATGCAGCACTATCGAGGTGCCGCGGTCACACTCGCCGTCGGTCTCCTCCATCGTGTATTCGGGCGATCCGTCGCAGCTCCAATGCACGCACTTGCTGCCGTCGCGGTAAGAGCGGGTGAAGATCTCCACCTTGTCGGCCACCATGAACGACGAGTAGAAACCGAGTCCGAAATGACCGATAATGGCTTGGTCTTTATATTTGGCCAAGAACTCCTCGGCGCCCGAGAATGCGATTTGGTTTATGTAACGGTCGATCTCCTCGGCATCCATTCCTATGCCTCGGTCGGTAACGGTGAGGGTCTTTTTGTCGGCATCGACGCTTACGTGTATGGTCAGGTCGCCCGTTTCGCCCTTGAACTCGTTTTTGGCCGCGAGGGTCTTCAGTTTCTGAGTGGCATCTACGGCGTTGGATACCAGCTCGCGAAGGAATATTTCGTGATCCGAATACAAAAACTTCTTGATGACGGGGAAGATGTTCTCCGTCGTCACACCTATTTTTCCGTTTTTCATAACCATATATTTTTTGTATTTATTTCCTGAAATAACGGATACTCAAACTGTGTGCCAGTGGCCCACGCATGACATAATGTCATGCGTAGCGGTTGATTTGGCAGAAATTTGCGGATGATGTCAGTCTTCGGGCGTGCCGCGCAACAGGAACAACCGAGCAAAAATGCCCTGCGCGGCATAGTAGGTGGTCATGATCCACACCGTGGCGTAAGGCAGTCGCCCGCCGCCGATGCCGTATGCTATCATGCCGTCGGAGATGACGAACAATACGGCGGCGACCGTATACCACACTCCGCGGCTACGCGACTGCATCACTGCCGAGAGAAGCATGCAGTATATTATAAAGGCATATGACGCCACCGCGATGCTTACAGCGAGTCGGTCGATGCCCCGCAGAATGAAGACGATGTATGCCGCCACCGCGAGGGCCGATATGGCAGCGACAGCCACGCGGCCGAACGAGAATCGTATGCGTCGGCTGAAATCGTATGCGAAAAAGATGTGGGCGACGGCGAAGAAACCTACCTGACCGAAAAAGAGATCCATGGCGCCCATAAGGTCGCCGACGGCAGATACGGCCAGCGCCGCAGGTATAGCGATCCCGCCGCGGCGGACGGCCGTCATGGTCGCAAAAGCGATAAAGGCCGTGGGCAGAGCGACGACGAAGCGGTTGGAGGCATACGATTCGGAGTAGCGGACAGCGAAAAAGAGCGCGCAGAGCGCCATGTAGACAGCCATGACCGCTGCCGTGCGGATCCGTTGCCGAGTCTGGGGATTATTGCGCATTTTTTTCGACGATGTATTTTTCCAAAGCCTCCATGAACCATTCGGGAGCACGGCACGGACGGCGGGTATCCTTGTGCATGAACCCGAGGGTGACGCTGCCCGTGTTTATCAGTCGGCCCTCGCCGTTGCGCACTTCGCTGCGGATGACCAGACGTGCCGTCGGCATCTCGTCGAGGAACACACTGACGGTCAGCACGTCATCGTAGAATGCGGGTGCGAGGTAGCGCGACGACACCTCGATTATGGGCGACATGATGCCCCGCCGCTCTATCTCGGCGTATGTCAGTCCCATGTCGCGCAGCCACTCGGTGCGGGCCATCTCGTACATGACGATGTAGTTGGAATGGTGCATTATGCCCATCTGGTCGGTATCCTTGTACCGCACGCGTATCTTGTGGTCGAATGTTATTATAGCCATGTCACAGTTCGATTATGATTTTGCCTTTCGGTGTTTCGGATCCGATACGCAGCCCGTCGTCGGCGACGGTGAGCGTCGTGGCGTGGCCGTCGACCGCAGCTTCGTAAATGCCTGCGGCGGGCAGCTGTTTGTGCGGGTCGATACCCGACAGAGTGCCGTCGGCCGCGGCCTCGCACATTATTATATAAGGATGGCCCAGAAGCATGCGGGCCTTCTCCATCATGCCGCATGCGACTATGCGGCGTATTATGGTGGAACTGACCTTGCTTTCGGCCACCTGCTGCTGCTCGACCATCTCGATCTCGATCCCCGCGTTGCGCGATTCCAGAAAATTGAAGTCGCCCTCCTTGTTGTGGCCGAAACGGTGATTGTAGCCCACCACCAAACGACGTATGCCTATTCTCGCGATGTCGTTTTCGATGAAATCCCGCGGCGACGTGCGACTGAACTCCTCGGTGAACGGCACCACTACGACGTTGTCGATACTCGCGCGTTCGAGCAACCACAGCTTCTCGTCGAGCGTACTGAGCAGACGCAGCCCGTAGCCCGAGCCGAGCACGTAGCGCGGATGCGGCTCGAAAGTGAGCACCATGCTCTCGCCGTCGGACGCCGCGGCCGCCGACACGACCCGATGCAGCAGTTCGCCGTGGCCGCCGTGCACACCGTCGAACGACCCCATGGTCGCCACGGCGTTACGGAAAGGCGGAAGATTATTTAGTCCTTTGAATACTTTCATTTGCAAACGTTGCGGCAGACTGTCGTCTAATTCTTGTCGTTGCTCTCGTCGGACTCCTTGACGAAATAGGCGACCTTCTCCAGAATGGTGGTTATGTCGTAGTTCTCGGCCACGATGCCCTGCGGAAAGTTGAGCGGCGCCGAAGTGAAATTGAGCACCCCCTTGATTCCCGCATTTATGATCGGCACCACCAGCGACGGCGCTATGCGCGTGGGCGACGAGATGACCACTATGCTTATGTCCATCGACGACACGACCTCCTCGAACCGATCCATGTGGTAGCACGGTATGTCGTCGATCACCGAGCCGACCTTCTGCGGGTCGACGTCGAATGCCGTCACGATCCGCAGTTTGAGCCCCTTGCCGTTGAAATATTTGGTTATGGCCTGACCGAGGTTGCCCATGCCTATGACGGCGACGTTCATCACGTTGTCGCTGTCGAGGATGCCGTTTATGAACTCGATGAGCACTTTGACGTCGTACCCCTTTTTCGTGTCGCTCGAAAAACCTATCAACATCAAGTCGCGGCGCACCTGCACGGCCGTTATGCCGTGCATGCCCGCCAGCACGTGCGAGAATATGTGCGTGATTCCCTGCTTGTGGCATGCCAGCAGCGTGCGGCGGTATTCGCTCAGACGCTCGACGGTCTTTTCGGGTATGCTGTTCACCGACGACATGTTATTCGAGCGTTATGGTGTAGTTGCGGTTGTAGTTCACGCGCACCCACTCTTGGTTGACGTATTTGCCGCCCCGCTGTTTCTGCACGAACTTGTAGTCGGTCTGCAACGGCCTGAAGCGCATGTCGAGCAGGTTGTATTCAATGCCGGCACGCATCCCCTCGCAGAAGATGACGGCCGTGTCGTAGCCGCGGTAGGCGTAGAGCGACGGCAGCATGTGGTACGCTTCGATATAGCGGCTGTCGAAATCGCGCACGGTCTGCGAGTCGCGCTTGGCGTGGTAGGTGGATATCATCACCACGTTGTTGTTGAAGAACGACGTGTGGTCGATGTTGTTGAAACGGCCCCAGCGCGAGGTGCCGAGCACGGCATACGGCGCACTCTTCTCGCTGCGCTCGGTGATGGCCGTGTTGGCCGAGGCGAGCGTGCCGAGGATGCGGTCGACGTCGATCTCCGAGTCGGCCAGAACGATGAAGAGGCACGGCGTCTCGTTTTTCAGTATGTCGGTCATGTCACCGACGGCCGAAGCGGCCGAGTTGCGCGGCGTGAGTATCGAACGCTGGTCGAACGAATAGGTGTAGCTCGCGTATTTGCGTCCCTGCAACAGCGTCAGCACCTCCTGCTCGAACTCCTTGTCGTAGGACGAGGCATATATCAGATATATGTCGCGGCCGCCGTCGACGAGGTCGGCTATCTTGTCGTATTTCTTCTCGGGGTCGGGCGAAAGCTGGTACAGCACCGAACCGTCTACGGCCGAAACGGTGGCCAGCGGCGAGACAACGGGTACCGAATTGGTTCGGGCGTACTGCATTACGGGACTCAGTTCATCTTCGTAAACAGGACCTACGATCAGGTCGGTGCCCTCGAACGAGCGGTCGGATACGATCTGTTCCACCTTGAGTCGGTTGTGCTCCGTATTGTAGAGCGTGAGGGCTATATCGCCCTTTCCCTTGGCTTTAAGATCCTCCAGCCCCAGCAGGAATCCTTGGTAGAACTCCACGTAGCTGGCGTTCGGCTTCGAATCGACGCTCAGGGGCAGCATAAGGGCCACATCGAGCGTTTGACCTGCGGGAACGGCTCGGAATAAGACATTTTCGTCGCTCGGGGACTCGTCGGCAGCGAAGTTCTGCTCTACGATGTCATGTTGCGGCTCGTCGGTCTCTTCGGAATCGGGAATACGCACCATGGCACCCGCCTTGAGACCTTCGGACACGTCGTTAAGCTCGGCGAAGCGGGCTTCGGTAATGCCGTATCGGCGCGAGAGCGAATAGACGGTCTCCCCGGGCTGCACCACATGATATTTGTAGCCGTTGTCGGCGGCCTTGCTGAGATTGTCGGCATATTCGGCCATTTCGCTTTGCGCCTCCTCTTCCGACGACGAGCCTATCTCGGCCTTGCGGATCGACAGCACATCGCCGATCGTGAGACTGTGGGGATCGACCGAGGGGTTATCCTCGCGCAGTGTCGCCACCGAGATGTTGTAGTCGCGCGCGATGGCGTAGAGAGTCTCGCCCGCCTTGATTTTGTGCGAAAGGAACTCCTTTTTGCGCTTGCGCTCGGCGCGCGCCTCGGCTTTCGTCCTCTCGGGCACGGGAATCTTCACCGTCTGGTCGATCCGCAAGCCGTCGGCGACGTTGGGATTGCACTCCTTGATCTCGTTCTCCGTCACTCCGTAGGCTTTCGCTATCGAATAGAGCGTATCGCCCGATTTGACTGTGTGGACGTAATATTTTTTGCCGTTGATGAACACGATTACGGCACTCTTCTCTATCGCGGGCGCATGCTCGGCCGCGACGCCGAACAGCATCGTAAATATGGCTCCTGCCGCAATGATTCGCTGTAATAGTCTCATAAAATTAACATGGAGTCGGCTATCGCGATAGCCGAACCTCGGTTTGGGGTTATTGTATCCGCCGTGCGGGAAACACCGTCAGCATTTCCGATCGCGGAATCGTATCTCGGTAATGACTTTCTTGGTGTAGAGCGGGAAATCGCCGTTCATCATCCACGAATAGTAGCTCGGCTCCTCGCGAAACACTTCGCTTACCACTCGGCCCTTGTGCTTGCCGAAGCTGAATATCTCCTGCCCCTTGTCGTCGTATACGATGCGTCCCGCATAGTCCGCCGTCTCGCAGCGCGCCGAGAATTCGGCCAGAGCCGCTATGTCGTTGGGCAAGTCGGGATAGCGGTCCAGCTGCGCCTTAAGAACCTCGTATGTGGCTTTGGTGTCGGCTTCGGCCGAGTGCGCGTCGGTCAGATCCTTGTCGCAGTAGAACTTGTAGGCGGCGATGAGCGTGCGCTGCTCCATCTTGTGGAAGATGTTCTGCACGTCGATGAACTTGCGTTTCTTGAAATCGATGTCCACACCTGCGCGCAGAAACTCCTCGACCAGCATCGGAAGATCGAAGCGGTTGGAATTGAATCCGCCGAAATCGCAGCCTTCGATGAATTGGCAAAGCGATTTGGCGATCTGCGCGAACGTGGGTGCATTCTTCACGTCGTCGTCGGTGATGCCGTGGATGGCCGTCGAGGTCTCGGGGATGTGCATCTGCGGGTTTATCAACCGCGTGCGGACCTCTTCGCTGCCGTCGGGCATGACCTTCACCATCGATATCTCGACTATGCGGTCCTTGGCCGTGTCAACGCCCGTTGTCTCCAGATCGAAGAAGACAATCGGGCGTTTCAGATTCAGATCCATCGCTTGAGGTTTATGCGTTTATCATCATGGGCATGAGCAACATAAGCGTCTCGCTGCTCTGCTTGTCGTCGTATACGGGCTTGAATACTCCCGCACGGGTCGAGTCGGCCAGCTCCACCACCACCGTGGGGGTGTCGATATTCGACAGTATCTCGACGAGGAACGTCGATTTGAAGCCGATGGTTACGGGATTGCCGTCGTAGCTGCACGAAATGGTCTCGTTGGCCGACACCGAGAAGTCGATATCCTGAGCCGTGAGGTTCACGCGATTGTCGGCAATGTCCATACGTATGAGGTTCGTGGTGGGATTCGAACATACGGCCACGCGCTTGATTCCGTTGACGAACTCCACGCGGTCGATGAGGACCTTGTTGGGATTGGCAGCGGGAATCACGGCGTTGTAGTTGGGATAGTTGCCCTCGATCAGACGGCACACTAACTTGAAATTCTTCAAGTCGAACGTCACGTTCTTGGCGTCGAATGTCACAGCCACGGCATCCTCCTCCTTCAAAAGCAAGGTCTTGAGAAGGTTGGCAGGTTTCTTGGGCAGGATGAACGACGACGAGAAATCGCCTGCGTTCTCGGCCGTATATTTCACGAGTTTATGCGCGTCGGTAGCCACGAACGTGAGCGATTCGGGGCTGAAATCGAAGTAGACGCCGTTCATCACGGGACGCAACTCGTCGTCGGCCGTGGCGAATATGGTCTTGTTGATGCCGTTGACCAGCATGTCGACGTCGAGCGTGAGGCTCTTGCGTTCGTTGCCGAGGCTCTGCACGGCGGGATAGCTTACGGCGTTGGCTCCCGGGATCGAGAGGCGGCCGCTCGCCCACGTGATCGCGATCTCCCATGTGGTGTCGTTCACATCGATCTCCAGCGGCATTTCGGGGAACTCCTTGAGCGAGTCGAGCATCAGTTTGGCGGGTGCGGCTATCACGCCTTCGCGTTCGATGTTCTCCACCGCGATGGATCCTATGAGGGTGGTCTCCAAATCGGATGTGGTGACGGTCAACCTGCCCTCTTTGAGCTCCATGAGGAAATACTCCAGAATGGGAAGCGAACTTTTGTTGCTGATTACCTTGCCCGTGGTCGCCAACAGCGACAACAGCGCAGAACTTGATACTGTAAATTTCATATTGATGTCGAATTGTTGTCGAAATAATCGTTGTTAAATCATTGTGCCGAAGCGAGTTTGTCGAGCGCCATATCTATCATGCGCTCCACGAAAGGCTTGTAGTCGGTGCAGGCGTCGCGGGCGATGCGCTGCGCTATGACGGTACACATCGTCGTGGCGCGGTGACCCATAAGTGCGGCCAGACCCGCGAGTGCCGAACCCTCCATCTCGAAGTTGGTTATGCGGCGCTCGCCGTAGCGGAACGACTCGATTTTGGCGTTGAGATCGGGATCGGCGGGACGCAGACGCACCCAACGGCCCTGCGGGGCGTAGAACCCGGGAGCCGCTATGGTTATGCCCTCCGTTACCGAGTCCTTGAACAGTTCGCGCAACTCGGGATCGCAGTCGACGAAATAGGGCTTGGGCAGCAGTTCACTCCACCCCGTGTGCCTCATGAACGCGCGTTCGATCTCCGGATCGCACACCTCGTTGCGTCCCTCGTAGAAGTTCAGAAGGCCGTCGAATCCGACCGACGTGACGGAGTGCACCACCTCGCCCACCTCTATGTCGGGTTGCAACGCGCCCGTGGTGCCGAGCCGCACGAGCGTCAGGCGGCGTTTGCGCTCCCTGACGGTGCGGGTGGCTAAATCGATGTTGGCCAGCGCGTCCAACTCCGTTACGGATATGTCGATATTTCCTATGCCGATTCCCGTCGACAATACGCTCATCCGCTTGCCGCGATAGAGGCCTGTCACGGTGTTGAATTCGCGATTCGACACACGGCACTCCACGCTGTCGAACCGTGCCGATACCGTGGCCACACGGGCGGGATCGCCCACCAGAATTACTGTGTCGGCGAGCTGCTCGGGACGCAGGTGCAGGTGGAATACCGAACCGTCGTCGTTGATTATCAATTCCGAAGAGGGTATTATTCTGGTCTGCATACGATAAATTTTCTCGGTTTATCTTTTTTATATGGCATAAAAGTAATATATTTACCTCGAATTACAAAAATAAATCAACCTTTTTTATTTTAAGTACAACTGCATAAAACCGTAATAAATGACACTGATTAAATCGATTTCCGGCATTCGCGGTACCATAGGCGGTGCGCAGGGCGACAACCTTACGCCCATCGACATCGTGAAGTTCACGACGGCCTACGTGCGCTTCATGAGCGAAAAACATAACGGCAAAAGGCTTACCATAGTCGTCGGTCGCGACGCACGTATTTCGGGCCCGATGGTGAACGACATAATCGAAGGCACTCTTACGGGATGCGGCGCCGACGTGATAAACGTCGGGCTGTGCACCACCCCGGGTACGGAAATGGCCGTCATAACGCACAAGGCCGACGGCGGAATAATCATCACCGCGTCGCACAACCCCAAGCAGTGGAACGCACTCAAGCTGCTCAACGAACGGGGCGAATTCCTGAACGACGCGGAGGGCAAACGGGTACTCGCGCTGGCCGAGGACGACGATTTCATATTCCCCGAGGTGGATGCGATAGGCCGCGTGGTGTCGCGCGAGGATTTCAACGCGCGCCATATCGAGCAGGTGCTGGCCATGCCGCTCGTGGATCGCGAGGCGGTGCGCGGCCGCAAATTCAAGGTCGTGGTGGACGCCGTAAACTCGGTCGGCGGAGTGGTCATCCCGCAGCTGCTGCGCGAGTTGGGCTGCGAGGTGGTGGAGCTGAACTGCGAGCCGAACGGACATTTCGCCCATAATCCCGAGCCGCTGCCCGAGAATCTGACCGAGATATCGGAGGTTATCGTGCGCGAGAAGGCCGATCTGGGCGTCGTGGTCGATCCCGATGTCGACCGTCTGGCGCTGGTGTGCGAAAACGGCGACATGTTCGGCGAGGAATATACGCTGGTGGCCGTGGCCGATTACGTGCTGTCGCACACGGCTGGCAATACGGTATCGAACCTCAGTTCGTCGCGAGCGCTGCGCGACGTGACGGAGGCGCACGGCGGAAAATACGAGGCGTCGGCCGTCGGCGAGGTGAACGTGGTGGCCAAGATGAAGGAGACGGGCGCCGTCATAGGCGGCGAAGGAAACGGCGGAGTCATCTACCCTGCCCTGCATTACGGCCGCGACGCTTTGGTGGGCGTAGCGCTCTTCCTGAGCTTCCTCGTGAAGAAGGGAATGACCATGACCGAGTTGCGCCGCACCTATCCCGCATACTTCGCCTCGAAGAACAAGATAGAGCTTACGCCCGCCATCGACGTGGATAAAGTCCTGCTTGAGATGAAGAATCGTTATTCAGGTGAAAAAGTGAACGATATCGACGGTGTGAAGATCGATTTTCCCGAGAACTGGGTGCATCTGCGCAAGTCGAATACCGAGCCTATAATCCGCATCTACACCGAGGCTAAGTCGCCCGAAGAGGCCGACGCGCTGGCGAAGAAGATCATAGGCGAAGTGAAGGAGAT
>CAYMIH010000042.1:0-18910 GCA_964390585.1 uncultured Alistipes sp. | reverse complement strand
CACCTCGGTGAGCAGGATATCCTCGCACACGGCATTCTCGGCCTCGACGGCCTTATAATTATTGTACATGTAGTCGCCCATCACCACGCGATAGGTCCGCCCCTCGACTAACCCCACGAAAACCACGTCGCGGGCCTCGCCGTCGTCGCCCGTCACGATGCTGTAAGGCACGTTGGAGAAGAGATCGACGCGGTGCGACTCCTTGGGGTTATCGGTGTCGTTGTACTTGGCGATTATCATGCGGCGCATCCGTTCGGGCGTCATGTCCATGGTGCAGAGTTTCGACGAGAAGGGCTCCAGACTGAATATCATCCCCGTGCTTATGGCGCGGTCGGGCAGCGAATCGAAGCGTATGCCTCCGTAGTGGTAGAACGCCACGTCGGCATCCGTGCGCCGACGCATGGCGTCGGTCTCCCACGCCGCGAGCCCCACACGGGTCAGGATGCGTTTCGACTCGCCCAACGGACGGTTGAGCGCCTCGTTGTCGTAAACGGCAGCCACGCGCCGCGCGAAATCGGGGTCTGGCTCGTAATCGGCCAGCGGCACGGCGTCGTACTCCAGCCCCACGATTCGGCGGCCGCGCATCTCTATGCGCGTCACGCCCACGTGCTTGGCCCCGTAGCCCGACTGCCCGAGCAGGGTGCCGTTTATCAACGTATCCACCAAATTGTGGGTGTGCCCGCACAATATCAGATCGTAGTCGTCGCACTTGCGCGCCAGCTCGGCATCCATATCGTCGCCCATATGCGACAGCAGCACCAGCACGTCGCAACGCCCCTTCAACTCGGCGGCGTACTTCGCGGCCGCGGCCTGCGGATCGGGGAAGGTCAGACCGACGAAATTGGCGTCGTTGCCCGCGGGATGGTCGTTGTGGTCGTAGTTGGTCACCACGCCCACCACGCCGATACGCGCGCCGCCGCGACGGATGATTCGGTAAGGCTCGGGCTGCGGGAAGGTCACCGTGTCGCTCAGGCAGTTGGCGCACACTATGTCGAAGCGGCACACCTCCGAGTTCATGCGGCCCAGAAAAGCCTGCCCGCGGTCGAACTCGTGGTTGCCCAGCGTGGCTATATCGTAACCCAGATCGTTCATCAAGTCGATCACGGGGCGGCAGGGCTCCTCGGCCATGTCGACGAAGGCGTTGCCCGTCCATCGGTCGCCCGCGTCGGCCAGCAGCGTGGGCACCGTATCGCGGCACATGGCCACGGCCGTGGCCAGACGGGGCAGATTGTCGATTTTGGCATGCACGTCGGTGGTGGACAGAATCACCAGCGAGCGGCGGGCGAAGCACCGCGACCACACCGTGTAACCCGCCGTTACCGCAACGGCGAACAAAAGCGTATAAAGGACCGATTTTTTCATGATTTAATTTTTTCCGGCCGCCAAAGTTAAGAATAAAATGCGTACCTTTACACACCTCAAATCGACATTTATGCCGGACAAAGTCAAAGTAATATGTTTCAACAACGCTTCGGAAACCGAAGTCGAGACGGGCACGTCGCTGCTCGAACTGCAACGAATTCTGGGTGTGGAGAGCCTCTACCCCATGCTGGCGGCCTACGTCAACAACCGCATCAAGGAGCTTAATTACAGGATTCTGAAGCCCGTAACGGTACGATTCATCGACATCACCCATTTCGAGGGTTACCGCGTATACCAGCGTACCATATCGTTCATTCTGCAAAAGGCCGCATACGACATCGACCCCGCGCGCAAATTCTACATCCGCAACTCGCTCGGCAGCGGTTTCTACTGCGAATTTACCGACGGCGAGGAGCTCTCGCAGCGCGAGATCGACGATCTGCGCACACGCATGCAGCGGATAATCGACGACCGTCACCCCATCCTGCGCCGCAAGATGCTCACCTCGGAGATCAACGCCGTGTACGAGCGTTTCGGGTTCGACGACAAGATCGCGCTTCTCAACTCGCGCCCGCGGCTTTACAGCGACCTCTACATACTGGACGACATCGTGGGGTTTTTCTACGGAGCCCTCGCGCCCGACACGAGCTACATCCACCTGTTCGACATACGCCGTTACTACAACGGGTTCTACATCGCGTTGCCCACGCGCCGCGACCCGATGCACCTCGATCCGAACGTGCAGTTCGACAAGATGTTCGACATATTCCACGAATACCACATGTGGGTCGACATCATGGGAGTGCCCACCGTCGGACGCCTCAATTCGAAGGTGCTGGCGGGCGACGGCGGCGAGCTTATCAAGGTGGCCGAGGCTTTCCACGAGAAGAAGATAGCCGACATAGCCGACCGCATCGACGAAGCCAACATCTCGCGCGGCACGCGCATGGTGCTCATCTCGGGCCCCTCGTCGAGCGGCAAGACCACCACGGCCAAACGTCTGGGCATACAGCTCCGCATTCTGGGGCTCGATCCCGTGCTCATATCGCTCGACGACTACTTCGTCGACCGCGACAAGACGCCGCGCGACGAGAACGGCGAATACGATTTCGAGGCGTTGGAGGCCATCGATCTCGAACTGCTGGCGAGCGATCTGAAACGTCTGTTCGCGGGCGAGAGCGTCGACGTGCCGCGCTACGACTTCATAACGGGCACCCGCAAATGGCACGACGCGCCGCTGAAGCTCGACGAGCGGTCGATCCTCATCATGGAGGGCATCCACGGACTCAACCCCGCCCTGACGCCCGGCATCCCGCGCGAACAGAAGTTCTGCATCTACGTCTCGTGCCTCACCTCTGTGGCGATGGACAACATGAACCGCATAGCCACCACCGACAACCGTCTGCTGCGCCGCCTCACGCGCGACTACTACACCCGCGGCCACAATGCCGCAGCCACGCTGCAACGCTGGCCCAGCGTGCGCAGGGGCGAGGAGCGGCACATATTCCCCTATCAGGAGAATGCCGACGTGATGTTCAACTCGTCGCTCTTCTACGAGATATCGGTGCTGCGCACGAAGGTGGAGCCCATACTGCGCGAAGTGCCCGACACCATACCCGAGTACGGCGAGGCGAAGCGTCTGCTCAAGTTCCTCGACAACTTCATACCCATAGCGCCCGACGAGATACCGCCCACGTCGATACTGCGCGAGTTCATAGGCGGCAGCAGCTTCAAATACTGACCCGAAACATCAACGAAAACCAAAATATTAAAGCAACAAGAAACCATGTTCGATAAATTCACGGACCGCCACATAGGCGTCACGAATCCCGCCGACCTCGCCGAGATGCTGAAAGTCATAGGCGTAAAATCGACGGACGAGTTGATCTCGCAGGTAATCCCCGATTCCATACGACTGAAAAAACCGCTCGCGCTCCCCGCCGAGGGCATGAGCGAATACGGCTTCGCCGAGCACATAGCCGCGCTGGCCGCCAAGAACCGCATCGTGCGTTCATTCATCGGCATGGGCTACTACCCGACGGCCGTGCCCGCCGTGGTGAGCCGCAACGTGTTCGAGAACCCCGCGTGGTACACCTCCTACACCCCCTATCAGGCCGAGATCTCGCAAGGCCGACTGGAGGCGCTGCTCAATTTCCAGACCGCCATAATCTCTCTGACGGGCATGCAGATAGCCAACTGCTCGCTCTTGGACGAGGCTACCGCCGCGGCCGAGGCCATGCTCATGATGTTCGCCCTGCGCTCGCGCGAGGCGGTGAAGCAGGGCCGCAACCGACTCTTCGTCGACAAACAGATATTCCCGCAGACGCTCGACGTGCTCCTGACGCGCAGCGAGCCGTTCGGCATCGAGCTCATCATCGACGACTACGACACCTACGAGTTCTCGGGCAACGAGTTCGGCGCCATGGTGCAGTATCCCGCCTCGAACGGCGAGATACGCGACTACGCCGCCTTCGCGGTCCGCGCGCACGAGGCGGGAGCGCTGCTCACGGCCGTGGCCGACATCCTCTCGCTCGCGCTGCTCACGCCGCCCGCGGAGTGGGATGCCGACATAGCCGTGGGCTCGACCCAGCGTCTGGGCTGCCCGATGGGCTTCGGAGGCCCCTCGGCAGGTTACATGGCCACCCGCGAGGCGTTCAAGCGCAACATGCCGGGACGAATCATAGGCGTCTCGGTCGACCGCATGGGCAACCGCGCGCTGCGCATGGCGCTCCAGATGCGCGAGCAGCACATCAAGCGCGAGCGCGCCACCTCGAACATCTGCACCGCCTCGGCTCTGATGGCCTCGATGGCGGGATTCTACTGCGTCTACAACGGTCCCGAGGGTCTGCGACGCGCCGCGATGACGGCCCACACCTCGGCCGCAGCCACTGCCGACGCGTTAGAGGCGATGGGATACAAGATAGCCTCGCGCAACATATTCGACACCATAGAGGTGGAGGCCGAGGCCGCCGTGATACAGGACATAGCGCTGGCCCGTGGCATCAACTTCTTCTACCCCTCGGAGGGCAAGGTGCGCCTCTCGTTCGACGAGGTGACCACGCCCGAGGAGGTAGCCGAGGTGGTCGGCATATTCGCCGAGGCCAAGGGCCGCAAGGCGAAGGCGGTGAAGATAGCGGCCGAGGCGTCGTTCGCACCCGCCATGGCGCGCCGCTCGCCCATACTCGCCGAGGCGATATTCAACAAATACCACTCGGAGACCGACATGATGCGCTACATCAAGCGGTTGGAGCTGCGCGACATATCGCTCGCCAACTCGATGATATCTCTGGGTTCGTGCACCATGAAGCTCAACGCCGCGGCCCTGATGCAGCCGCTGTCGCTGGCGGGATTCCAGAACATGCACCCCTTCGCCCCCGCCGACCAGACCGAGGGCTACGCCGAACTCATAGCCGAGCTGGAGCACGATCTGGCCGTCATCACGGGCTTCGCGGGATGCTCGCTGCAACCCAATTCGGGCGCGGCGGGCGAGTACTCGGGCCTTATGGTGATCCGCGCCTACCACCAGAGCCGCGGGCAGGGCTACCGCAACGTGATACTCATCCCCGCGTCGGCGCACGGCACCAATCCCGCGTCGGCCGCCATGGCGGGCATGAAGATAGTGACCGTGGCGTGCGACGCCAACGGCAACATCGACGTGGAGGATCTGAAGAAGAAGGCCGAGGAGCACGGCAGCGAGCTGTGCGGCCTGATGGTCACCTACCCCTCGACGCACGGCGTGTTCGAGAGCCGCATCCGCGAGATCGTCGACGCCGTACACGACGCGGGCGGTCAGGTCTACATGGACGGCGCCAACATGAACGCGCAGGTGGGACTGACCAACCCGGGATATATCGGGGCCGACATCTGCCACCTCAATCTGCACAAGACATTCGCCATGCCTCACGGCGGCGGCGGCCCGGGCGTAGGCCCCATCTGCGCCGCCGAGCACCTCGTGCCGTTCCTGCCCACCCACTCGGTGGTCGCCACGGGAGGCGAGGACGGCATCACGGCCGTGGCGGCCGCACCGTGGGGTTCGGCCATGCTGCTGCCCATCACCTACGGCTACATAAAGATGCTGGGCGAAGAGGGCCTGCGCCGCGCGACGGAGATGGCCATCGTCAACGCCAACTACATGTCGTCGGCGCTCAAGGAGGAGTTCCGCACCTACTACTCGGGCGAGACGGGCCGCGTGGGTCACGAGATGATACTCGACCTGACGAATTTCAAGCACGACTACAACATCGACTGCGGCGACATAGCCCACCGACTGATGGACTACGGATTCCACGCCCCCACCCTCTCGTTCCCCGTGCACGAGACGCTGATGGTGGAGCCCACCGAGTCGGAACCCAAGGCCGAGATGGACCGCTTCATCGAGGCGCTGGTACGCATCAAACGCGAGTGCGAGGCCGCGGCGGGCGAGAAGGACAACGTGGTGGCGAACGCGCCCCACACGGCCGCGGAGATCGCGGGCGAGTGGTCGCACCCCTACACCCGCGCCGAGGCGGCGTTCCCGCTCGACTGGGTGCGCGAGGCGAAGTTCTTCCCCTACGTGACCAAGATCGACAACGGCTACGGCGACCGCAATCTGGTCTGCTGCAACGTCGAGTAACGGGCCGTTCGCATCGGCATATCGACATCGCAAAGCAATGTCGGCAGTTCGCCGCCGCCCCATGCGGCGGACTGCTACTCGCCGAGGGCTCGTACATTCCGTCGCCGGCGACGAACGGCAGGCATGGCACAGCCATGTCGAAACACTGAGAACGATAACACACATTCAACGATTATTTTATTTTATGAAAGTAGAAAACAGCAAAATGGTATCGGTGAACTACACTCTCACCGTGGATGGCAAGATAGCCGATCAGTCGCGCGAGGGCAGCCCCCTGCAATTCGTATGCGGAACGGGCATGCTGCTGCCCAAATTCGAGGGCGCCATCATGGGCAAGGAGCCGGGCGACAAGGTGTCGTTCACCCTTGAGCCCAAGGACGGTTACGGCGAGATCATCGCCGAGGCCGTGGTGGATCTGCCCAAGACCATATTCGTGATAGACGGCAAACCCGCCGACGACATGCTCACCGTGGGCAACCAGATCCCCATGAGCGACGCGCAGGGCAACCGCATGATGGGCACAGTGAAAGAGGTCGGCGCCGACACGGTGAAGATGGACTTCAACCACCCGATGGCGGGCAAGACCCTCCATTTCGACGTGGAGGTGGTGGAGGTCCGCGACGTCACGCCCGAGGATCTGGCATCGCACGGCGGATGCCACTGCCACGACTGCGACGGAGGATGCGACGAGGGTTGCGGCTGCGACGACCACCACGACTGCGGCTGCCACTAACGGCGTCGACCGTCGATCGGCAGCAGGGCAATCTGCGCCCTACAACTGACGGAGCGTCGCACGAGCGGCGCTCCGTTCCTTTGAATACCATACCTTAAATATATAGAAACCCATGATCTCCACCGTCGACATAGTGGATGCCCTATCGAACGAACAACCTCTATGGCGCACGCTGCGCGACGTGCGGCCGCACATCGTCGACGGCATGCCGACGTTCGTTACGGGCAACGCCGCCGTGACCTTCTTCGTCACGCACGAGGGTCGCGAGAAGATTCTCAAGTGCTACACGCGCAACAATCCGCACCTCGCAGCCATATACGGCGACTCGTTCCTGCCGCGCGAACTTACGGTATTCGACATGATCGGCCAATCGCAATCCGCCGATTGCCTGCTCACCGACCGCATCGAGGGCGTGACGCTCGACACGGCACTGCGCGAGGCGGCATCCGACGAACTCGCCGCGTTGGCCGACGCTTTCGACCGCATGGCCGCCGAGCTGCTCGGCAAGGAGTATGCTCACGGCGATCTGAAACCCGAAAACATAATCGTCACACCCGAAGGCGGCATGCGCGCCATCGACTGGGATGCGGCCTTCATTCCCGAACTCGCGGGCAATGCCGCACCCGAAACGGGCACCGCGGCATATCAACACCCCGCGCGCACGAACGCATTGTACGACAAACACATCGACGATTACTCGATAGCCATGATCTCGGTAATGCTCCATGCCGCTGCCATCGATCGCACCACGGCCGAACATTTCCGCGTCCACCGCGAATTTGCGATAACTCCGCGCGGCATCGCCCGCGGCGAGCTCAACGAATGGAGCCGTTTGACCGACCTCTTCGCGTCGCTCGGCATGGCCGTGCAATACAGGCTGGCGCGCATGCTCCGATCGCCCATCCCGCAACTCTTCGATCTGAAATACGTAATGGATTTCGCCGTCGGCCGCGGCAACTCCGCAACCGCTCCCGACGCAGCCATATCCGACGAACGAAACGGATTGTGGGGCTGCCGAGCCGGCGAAACATGGACCGTTCCGCCTCTGTACGACATGACGTTCGAACCCTCGGACGGCGTGGTGCTCGCCTCCCTCGGCGGCTACAACCATTTCCTGTCGATCGACGGCCGCATCCTGCGGAAATTCGGCCGAGGCGACATCGTAAAGCCGTTCCGCAACGGACGCGCCGCGGTCCGCCGCCCCGACAGCACACGCTTCACCGTAACGGTCGACGATCTCGGAAATTGACCGCACCGCTTCGCGAAAATACCTCCGACCACCCGAAATACCGCCGAAACGGCACATACGGACACCATAATAACGCATGCGGATCGCGCATACAATAAAATATACTCAATAAATACGATTAAATGAGACAGAAATATTGGCGCAACCATACATATATCATTTTTTATTTGTATTTTTGTCAATAATTATGAATAACTACTAACCGATGTACACTCAGGAAATAACGCGACGCCATCGCGCCGCATTCATAATTGCCATCGATCGTTCGTGCTCCATGCAGGAAAAGATCGTTTTCGGCAAAAAAGTCATCAAGAAAGCCGAAGCCGTGGCATATACGGCCAACACGCTCATCTCGGAGCTCATCGACCGCTGCCGACGCACCGACGGCCTGCGCAACTATTACGACATAGCCGTGGTAGGCTACTGCAACGACACGGTGGAGATGCTGCTCGATCCCGCGGGATTCATCCCGATCGACCGACTCGCCGCACGCACGCCCGAAACATCGTTCATCAGCACGGAGCACGAATCCGCCGACGGCGGCGAGATAATCGTGGCGCACACCGTAAAACATTGGATCGAAGCGAAAAACGAGGGCAACACACCCATGTACGAGGCCATGCTGCACATACGCGACATGGTAGACGCATGGTGTTCAGTCCCTCAGAACCGCGAGAGTTTCCCGCCCGTGGTGATAAACATCACCGACGGCGAGGTCTCGGACTGCGACGACGACGAACTCATCGACATCTGCTCGCAGATACGCCGCATATCCACCGACGACGGCTCCACCCTGCTGTTCAACATCCACCTCACCACCGACCCCCAAACGTCGCCCATCGTATTCCCCGCCGAACACGAGTTGTCACGCGCGGGACAATATGCCCGCATGCTGGCCGCCTGTTCGAGCGAAATGCCCGAGGTGTTCAACGACGCCGTGCGCCGCAAGAAGGGTGCGGGCGCCGAGCCGCCGTTCCGCGGCATGGCATACAATGCGAATATCGTCGAACTGTTCTCGATCCTGAACATCGGATCGCGGAGCGTAACCAACATGGAGTGATGACTACGATTTTCGATCTTCGCACGGCACTCATGTCGCCTGCGGCCTGCTTCACGCATACGGCGAATCTCGCGTGGCGGGAAAACAAGATATCGCGCTCGACCTATTTCGCCGAAACGACCGTCGAATGCCGCAACGCCCGTTATCTGCTCTGCATGCCGCTGCACCCCGACGCGCTGCGGCGCGCGGAGCGGTTCATCGTGAAGAAGAGGTATTTCAACTTCCCGATAGTACCCGAAATAGCGATCCTGCGCGACGAGATGCGCTGCGGCAACGCCTCGCCGACGCCGTACTACTGCGACATTCTGCTGGAGCCGCTGCCCGAGGGCAGGCCCCTCGACGAGGCGATACGCGAGACGGTCGATGCCGCCGAGGCGGCCGAACTGCTCGGGGCGCTCGACACGCTGCAAAAAACACTCGCCGCAGCCGATGTGTCGCTGTTCAACCTGCGGCCCGAGAATATCGTCGTCGACGCTTCGGGCGTGCTGCATCCCGTGAGATGGTACTACGCCGCAGAGGGTGCGGGCCGCGACGACAAGGCGTTCGACGACATCCGAGCCCGAATAACCGAACTGTTCCCGCAAACCGCATCGGACAGAGCGGTGCCGGCAATCCGTCGGCTCGACGGACATTTCGAGGCACATTCGCTGTTCGAGGGGCTGGCGGCGGTGTACGACCCCGAAGGCTGGGGCTTCGTCGACAAACGGAACCGCATCGTGATAAAACCGCGTTTCGCTTGGGTGAACGACTTCCGCGAGGGCCGCGCCGAGGTAAAGACCAAACGCGGCCGAATGGGACTGATCGACAAACAGGGCAACTATGTCATAAAACCCTATTACAAGATAGTGGAATACGACCCCGTGAGCGGCAACTCGCAGGTGCGCAGAGGACGCCAATGGGGTGTGTTCGACTACACGGGACAGCAGATAAAGGAGTTCTCGACCGCCGCGCCGAAGATATAGGGCGTCAGGATGCTTTCGGCAAATAATTTGCGTTTTTAGCGGAAAGTCCGTACCTTGCGGTTTAATTTCGCAAACGAACAGAAAAACATAAAATTCATGGAGCAGACCAAATGCCTCATCATAGGAAGCGGCCCCGCAGGCTACACCGCGGCCATATACGCTTCGCGCGCCGACCTCAACCCCATCGTCTACGAAGGTACCGAACCCGGGGGACAACTCACGACCACCACCGAGATAGAGAACTTCCCGGGCTACCCCGAGGGCATAGGCGGCACGGAGATGATGGCCGACCTGAAACGTCAGGCGCAGCGCTTCGGAGCCGAGGTGCGCTTCGGCACGGTGACCGACGTCGACTTCACCGACCGCCCGTTCCGCGTCACGGTGGACGGCGAGCACCGCATCGAGGCCGAGAGCATAATAATAGCCACGGGAGCCTCGGCCAAATATCTGGGGCTGGAGTCGGAGGCGCGTCTGCGCGGCATGGGCGTGAGCGCCTGCGCCACGTGCGACGGCTTCTTCTACCGCAAGCAGGACGTGGCCGTGGTGGGCGGCGGCGACACGGCATGCGAGGAGGCCACCTATCTGGCATCGATCTGCCGCAAGGTATACATGATCGTGCGCAAACCCTACATGCGTGCATCCAAAGCCATGCAGGAGAGAGTGATGAACACCTCCAACATCGAAGTGCTGTTCGAATACAACACCGTCGAGGTGTTAGGCGACGACGACGGCGTCACGGGCGCACGCCTGCGACACTCGTCGGGCAAGGAGCTCAAGATCGACATCAGCGGATTCTTCCTCGCCATAGGCCACCACCCCAACACCGATCTGTTCCGGGGCAAGCTGGTGCTCGACGCCGAGGGTTACATCGTGACCGAGGCGGGCTCCTCGAAGACCAACATCGAGGGTGTCTTCGCCGCGGGCGACGTGAAGGATCCCCACTACCGTCAGGCCATCACGGCCGCGGGATCGGGCTGCGTGGCCGCACTCGACTGCGAACGTTTCCTGCGAAGCCGCTAAATGTCGATCGCGGTCACCATACTCGGCAACGCCTCGGCCAAACCGACGGCCGCCGCACACCCCTCGGCGCAGGCGGTGAACATCAACGAACAACTGTTCCTCGTCGATGCGGGCGAGGGCGTGCAGCGTCAGATGTTCCGCTACGGCATATCGCCGCTCAGGCTGCGGGCCGTATTCATCTCGCACCTGCACGGCGACCACCTCTTCGGACTCTTTCCGCTGCTCTCGACGATGGGGCTCTACGGCCGCCGAACGCCGCTGCGGATATATGCGCCGCGACCTTTCGGCGACATGCTGGAGGCGCATCTGCGCTTCTTCGACCGCGACCTGCCCTACACTCCCGAATGGGTGGAGGTGGACACCACCGCCAACCGCATCGTATTCGAGAACGACACGATCGAGGTATGGTCGCTGCCGTTGCGCCACCGCGTGCCGACGGCGGGATACCTGTTCCGCCAGAAACAACCGCCGCTCAACATCCGCAAGGCCTGCATCGAACGCTACGGGCTCTCCATAGCGCAGATAGCCGCCGCCAAGCGCGGCGAGGATATCGCGCTCGACTCGGGAGAGACGCTGCGCAACGCCGACATCACCTACCGCCCCTACGAACCCGCCGCCTACGCCTACTGTTCCGACACCAACTATTCGGCTCGGCTGGCACGCATGGTCGAGGGGGTCGATCTGCTCTACCACGAAGCCACATACGCCGCCGCGGAGAAACGCATCGCCAAGGAGCGCGGCCACGCCACCACGGCCGAAGCCGCGACGGTGGCCCTGAAAGCCGCGGCGAAAAGATTGATAATAGGCCACTTCTCCTCTCGTTACAAGGACCTGCAACCCCTCGTGGAGGAGGCGCGGGCCGTATTCCCCGCCACCGACATAGCCCGCGAGGGCGAGACATTCACCATAGAACCCCGACGCAATGACAAAGGCTGAGATACAATTCGTCCGCTCGCTGGCCGACAAACGCACCCGCAACGAAACGGGACTCTTCACGGCCGAGGGGGCGAAACTCGTCGGCGAGATCCTCGCCTCGCCACTGAAAGTGAGGAGGCTCTACGCCCTCGACGGCGTGTTCGACGGCCGCGCCGAGAGGATCGCCCCGCACGAGATGGAGCGCATATCGTCGCTCAAGACGGCGACGGACTCCCTCGCCGTGGTCGAGCAGCCGCGCTACCGCACGCCCGACACGGCCCCCGCCGACCGCCTCACGCTCGCGCTTGACGGGGTGCAGAACCCGGGCAACATGGGCACCATAGTCCGTCTGGCCGACTGGTTCGGCATCGACGACATATTCTGCTCGGAGGATTCGGCCGACCTCTACAACCCCAAGGTGGTGCAGGCCACCATGGGCGCCATACTGCGCGTTAGGGTGCACTATCTGCCGCTCGCCGACTTCCTCGCCCGCACCGCGGCGCGGGGCACGGCCGTCTGCGGCACGACGCTCGACGGCGACGACATCTACGGCGCGCAGCTCGACCCCGCGGGGGTCATAGTGATGGGCAACGAGGGCCGCGGAATATCGGCCGAGTGCGCCGCCTCGCTCACGCGGCGGCTGCTCATACCCTCCTACCCCGCCGACCGCCGCGGCTCCGAATCGCTCAACGTGGCGATGGCCGCGGGCATAGTGTGTTCGGAATTTCGCCGACGCACGATGCGCCGACAGTCATTAGACGGCTTAATCGGCTGATAATTGGAAATAAATTCGTATATTTGCAAGTTGAAAACAAGCATAACGAAATGTCGGATCAAAGACTCAAAATAGGAATCACCCAAGGCGACACCAACGGCATAGGCTGGGAGGTAATACTCCGCACTTTCGCCGATCCGCGCATCGCCGAACTCTTCACACCCGTGATCTACGGGTCGCAGCAGGCCGCCGCGGCCCATGCCGCCACGCTCGACGACGAGCAGAAGGTGCAGTTCAACGTCGTGGCCTCGGCCGACGAGGCGCGCCGCGGAAAGATCAATCTGGTGAAGTGCGGCGAAACGGAACCCGTCCTCGGCACCCCCTCGCCCGAAGCGGGCAGGGCCGCGGTGGAGGCTCTGGAGGCCGCCGCGCGCGACCTGAAGGCGGGCGCGCTCGACGCCGTGGTGACCGCCCCGATCAACAAGGAGACGGCCCAAAGCGACGATTTCCGCTTCACGGGCCACACCGAATACTTCGCCGACCGCTTCGGCGGCGAGCCGATGATGATAATGTGCAGCGAACGCCTCAGGGTGGGTCTGGTGACCATCCACATCCCCATGGCCGAGGTGAGCGCGAGCATCACGCAGGAAAAGATCGTGCGGTCGCTCGTCACGCTGCGCGAATCGCTCATAAAGGACTTCGGCATCGTCGAGCCGCGCATAGCCGTGCTGGCGCTCAACCCCCATGCGGGCGAGGGCGGAATGCTGGGCCACGAGGAGCAGAACATCATAAAGCCCGCCATCGAGCAGGCTTTCGGCGACGGCATACTGGCATTCGGACCGTTCCCCGCCGACGGGCTCTTCGGCGGCGGAGGCTACGCCAAGTACGACGCGGTGCTGGCCATGTACCACGATCAGGGCCTCACGCCGTTCAAGACCATATCGCCCGACGGGGTGAACTTCACCGCGGGGCTGCCCGTGGTGCGCACCTCGCCCGACCACGGCACCGCCTACGACATAGCGGGCAAGGCCGAGGCCGACGCGCAGTCGATGCGCAACGCCATATACATGGCCACCGACATAGTACGCAACCGCCTCCGTTGGCAGGAGTGGAACCGCAACCCGCTGCAACGCTTCGAGCGCGACAAGGGGCGCGACGTGTCAGTGAAGGATCTGAAACTGCCCGAGACCGAAGAGTAGAGATGTAAAAATACCGCCGTCGGACCGATGTATTCCGTCTCGTAATTGTGGAAGCGTCGGCAGCGGCAAAACTTAAAATAAAACACGATGATTAAAATCACATTCCCCGACGGTTCGCAGCGCGAATACGCTGAAGGAACCACGGCTTACCAAGTAGCGGAGAGCATCAGTCCTCGTTTAGCTGCCGACTCTCTGGCCGCTTCGGTAAACGGCGCGACGGTCGACATGTCGCGCGCCATCGACGAAGACGCCGAGATCAAATTCTTCAAGTGGGACGACGCCGAGGGCAAGCACGCTTTCTGGCACACCTCGTCGCACCTGCTGGCCGAGGCGCTGGAGAGCCTCTACCCGGGCATCAAGTTCGGCATAGGCCCCGCCATCGAAAACGGATTCTACTACGACGTGGACTCGCCCGTGCCCATCACCGAGGCCGACCTGCCCGCCATCGAGAAGAAGATGCAGGAGCTGGCCCGCAGCAAGGAGCGTCTGGTACGCACCGAGGTCTCGAAAGAGGAAGCGCTCAAGACATTCACCGAAAAGGACGATCAATACAAGGTGGAGCTGATCCGCGATCTGGAGGACGGCACCATATCATTCTATACCAACGGCTCGTTCACCGACCTGTGCCGCGGCCCGCACATCCCCGACACGGGATTCATCAAGGCCCTGAAGCTCACCTCGGTGGCGGGAGCCTACTGGCGCGGCAACGAGAAGAACAAGATGCTCACCCGCATCTACGGCATCTCGTTCCCCAAGAAGTCGATGCTCGACGAGTATCTGGCCATGATCGAGGAGGCCAAGAAGCGCGACCACCGCAAACTGGGCAAGGATCTGGAGCTGTTCATGTTCTCGCAGCGCGTAGGTCAGGGTCTGCCCATGTGGCTGCCCAAGGGCGCCGAGCTGCGCGACCGTCTGGAACGTTTCCTGCGCAAGATACAGAAAGAATACGGCTACCAGCAGGTAATCACGCCCCACATCGGCAACAAGGACCTCTACGTCACCTCGGGCCACTACGCCAAGTACGGCAAGGACTCGTTCCAGCCCATACACACGCCGTTCGAGGGCGAGGAGTATCTGCTCAAACCCATGAACTGCCCCCACCACTGCGAGATCTACCGCAGCAAGCCGCGTTCGTACAAGGATCTGCCCGTGCGTCTGGCCGAGTTCGGCACGGTATATCGCTACGAGCAGTCGGGCGAGCTGCACGGACTCACCCGCGTGCGCAGCTTCACGCAGGACGACGCCCACATGTTCGTGCGTCCCGACCAGCTGCTGGAGGAGTTCGAGAAAGTGATCGACATCGTGCTCTACATATTCCGCACGCTGAAGTTCGACAACTACACCGCCCAGATATCGCTGCGCGACCCCAATAACAAGGAGAAGTACATCGGTTCGGACGAGAATTGGGAGAAGGCCGAGGCGGCCATCATCAAGGCCGCGGCCGACAAGGGTCTGAACACCGTGGTGGAGACGGGCGAAGCGGCATTCTACGGTCCCAAACTCGACTTCATGGTCAAGGACGCGCTGGGCCGAAGCTGGCAGTTGGGCACCATTCAGGTGGACTACAACCTGCCCGAGCGTTTCGACCTCACATATAAGGGTGCCGACGACAAGCTGCACCGCCCCATCATGATCCACCGCGCGCCGTTCGGTTCGATGGAGCGTTTCGTGGCAGTATTGTTGGAGCATACGGCGGGCAAGTTCCCGTTGTGGCTGACGCCCGATCAGGCCGTGATCCTGCCCATATCGGAGAAGTTCAACGACTACGCCGCCGAGGTGGCCCGCGAGCTGGAGCGCCGCGACGTGCGCGTGCAGATCGACGAGCGCAACGAGAAGATAGGCCGCAAGATACGCGACAACGAGCTGAAACGCATCCCTTTCCTGCTCATCGTGGGCGAAAAGGAGGAGGCCGAGCGCAAGGTGTCGGTACGCGTGCAGGGCGAGGGCGACAAGGGTTCGATGGGAATCGCCGAGTTCGCCGACTACCTCACCTCGCTGGTTAAGGCCGAGACCGAAGCCGACAAGGCGGAGCAGGCGTAGCCTGCCCGCACCATATAAACAAACAGTAGAACAAATCAAACGATTACTAATTTGGCAATCACGAAAAGACCGTTTTCGCCCCGTCCCAATACGGGCGGCGGAATCAAAACTCAACAGGGGATACGGGGCCGACGTCCCGAAAAGGAGAATCCCCACCGCACCAACAACGAAATCACGGCTCCCACGGTGCGCCTCGTAGGCGACAACGTGGAACCCAATCTCGTGGTGCCCATCAGGCAGGCTCTCGCAATGGCCGAAGAGATGGAGATGGATCTGATCGAGATCTCCCCCAAAGCCGAGCCTCCCGTATGCCGCATTGCCGACTACCAGAAGTTCCTCTACCAGCAGAAGCGCAAGGCCAAGGAGATCAAGGCCAAGCAGGTGAAGGTGGTGGTGAAGGAGATCCGTTTCGGACCCCAGACCGACGACCACGACTACAACTTCAAGCTCAAGCATGCCGAGAACTTCCTGAAGGAGGGAGCCAAGGTGAAGGCTTACGTGGTGTTCCGAGGTCGTTCGATCGTCTTCAAGGAGCAGGGCGAAATTCTGCTGCTGCGCTTCGCCACCGATCTGGAGGAGATAGCCAAGGTGGAGCTCATGCCCAAGCTCGACGGCAAGAAGATGAACATGATCCTCGCGCCCAAGCCCAAGAAACAGTAATATTACCACAAGCGTCTCCGGAATCGGAGGCCGGCATCGGTCGGCCTTCGGTTTCGGAGCGTGTTTAATATGACAAATGCCATGATCGGCCCCGACAACATATTCAACATCTCCGCAGACGACGATTTCCGCCGCATCGCGCTCGAACTGTTCCGCTTTCAGGCCGAGCGGTGCGAACCCTATGCGCGCTACATATCGCTGCTGGGCATCAATCCATCATCGGTGACGCGGACGGAGGAGATACCTTTCCTGCCGATAGAGTTTTTCAAGACGCATGATATCTACTGCGGCGGACACGCGCCCGAAAAGATATTCACGTCGAGCAACACGGGCGGCACCGAACCGTCGCGCCACATGATGGCCGATCTCGCGCTCTACGAACGTGCTTTCACCGAGGCGTTCGAACACTTCTACGGTCCTGCCGACGGGTGGAGCATCTACGGACTCCTGCCCAACTACCTGCAACGCGAGGGGTCGTCGTTAGTCTACATGGTCGACCGTCTGATCAGCCGCTGCGGCTCGGGAGGATTCCATCTCGACGAGTACGGGAAACTGCTCGACGACATGGCGCGCGACCCGAAACCGAAGATTCTGTTGGGAGTGAGCTACGCGCTGTGGGATCTGGCCGAGCGCCACGCCCCGAAGCTGCGCGACACGGTGGTGATGGAGACGGGAGGCATGAAGGGGCGCCGCAAGGAGCTCGACAAGGCCGAGTTCCACGCCATCCTCACCGAGGCGTTCGGCGTGGAGCGCATACACTCGGAGTACGGCATGGCCGAACTCACCTCGCAGGCATACTCTTCGGGCGGGGGAGTCTTCCGCACGCCCGCGTGGATGAAGGTCATGGTCCGCGACGTCAACAATCCGCTGCGCATACTGCCCGCGGGCTCGCGCGGCGCCATCGACATAATCGATCTGGCCAACATAGGCTCGTGCGCCTTCATCGCCACGCAGGACGTGGGCCGCCTCTTCGCCGACGGATCGTTCACCGTGGAGGGCCGCTTGTCGGGCGCCGACATCCGAGGCTGCAATCTGTTAGTGCAATAGGGTCGCGCTCCTATCGGTTCGCCGACGGCGGCAGGAATGCTTCAGCAGTCCGCCGCGTGGGGCGGCGGCGAACTGCCGATATCGCACGGCGATATCGTACGACTCCGACTTCAGGACAATACTAATTCGTACATTAACGGTACAGAACATGAAGACAATAGCATTCGTACCCATAAGGCTCAACAGCCGCCGCGTCGAGGGCAAAAACCTGCGCCTGCTCGGCGGACGGCCGCTCATGACCTACATTCTCGACACGCTGCGCCGCTGCGAGCGCATCGACGAGGTGTATGTATATTGCAGCGACCCCGACATCGCGGGCCTCCTGCCCGACGGAGTGCGTTTCCTGCGCCGCGATCCCGCGCTCGACTCCGATTCGACGCTCGGCAAGGAGATATACGACGCTTTCACGCACGAAGTGGAGGCCGACATCTACGTCTTGGCCCACGCCACATCGCCGTTCATACGCAGCGCCACCATCGACGACGCCGTGGCCCGCGTCGAGAGCGGCGAATACGATTCGGCTTTCAGCGCCGAACGCATACAGACGTTCGCATGGTACGAGGGACGCACGCTCAACTACTCGCCCGAACGCGTGCCCCGCACGCAGGATCTGGAGCCCGTCTTCGTGGAGACGTCGGCGTTTTTCGTCTTCCGCCGCGAGGTGTGGCGCCACATGCACCGCCGCATAGGCCTCCGTCCCTACATGGCCGTCACCGACCGCATCGAGAGCATGGACATAGACTATCCCGACGACTTCACGCTGGCCGAAGCCATAGTCGCGGCGGGGCTGGCGGAGAAGTGATCAACTCGGGGCGCCGACTGCGGAGAGCTGTTCGCCGAGTGCTATCCTATCATGACGCCTGCGGCTCTTTAGAGCCTCCGCGCGCCGCAGGCTACGACTCGCCATTACAAGCCCAAAGATATTAGAATCTCTACATAGAATCATCCGCTTGCGATGCCGATCCTCGCTCGGCGGCATAACGGGTTTTGTTTTCGGGACGCGGCCTGCGGTGGCCGCATGCGAACGTAAAGTGAGTTGCGGGCCTCCGCGCGCCGAGGCTGCGGCCCGCGCAGTTCTTGACGAACTGCAATATTATTTCACGTCATAAAACATGCGACTCTCTGAGTCGCGCAGTTCGCCGCCGCCCCCACGCGGCGGACTGCAACTCGCCGAAGCTCGTGCACTCCTGCCGCCGTCGGCGAACAGCAGCCTGCCGCCCGAAAACGATCCGATTGCATTTTTCCGCTATTTTTCCTATTTTCGCAACGTAATACGCTAACGAATAACCAAACCTCGCAATGAAAAAAATATCACTTATCGCCGCCATGCTCGCGG